>NZ_JAQUVF010000022.1 GCF_028693505.1 Oscillibacter sp. | reverse complement strand
TACTGGGTTGTTTGGTCACTATCCAGTATAAGGAGTCTGAAAGGTTTTGGTAATGGCTTTTTCTTTTGAGCTGAGATTGGCTGTTTCTGCTGGGCCCTTAGCGGCTGTTTCTACTGGGCCCGAACAGGCTTAAAGTGGGATTGCGTGGACTTTGAGAAGGGCAGCATCTTAGTAGACAAGCAGCTTAGAAAAAGGCATGAAAAAGGCGGTGAGTATTACTACACGCCGCCGAAAAATGGAAAAAGCCGGACTATCAATCCGGCTCCGTTCGTTATGAGTATGTTAAAAGCGTACAAGGTCCAGCAGACAGAGCAGCGCCTAAAATGTGGTCCAGCATGGGAAAACTCTGGTCTGGTATTCACCACAGACACAGGTGGCCACCTGTATGTCAATACCGTGTTCAATCGGTTTAAGCGCATTGTGACAGCAATAGGATGTCCTGACGTTCGTTTCCACGATCTCAGGCATACCTATGCGGTAAACAGTATTAGGGCGGGTGACGACCTAAAATCCGTTCAAGGAAACCTTGGACACGCTACAGCAGCCTTTACACTTAATGTCTATGGACACTTCACCAACGAAATGAAGCAGGACAGCGCCAGCAGAATGGACGACTTCGCAAAAACTAAATTCAATCTGTAAAGGGTAAATTGAAGGGTAAAACCGAAAATGGGCAAAAAGAAATCCCTGCAACTGCAATAGTTACAGGGGTTTTCTTCTGGTTGCGGAGGCAGGACTCGAACCTACGACCTCCGGGTTATGAGCCCGACGAGCTACCAACTGCTCTACTCCGCGATATTTTATTTTGTGGTGCCGGTGACCGGACTCGAACCGGTACAGTATTGCTACCGGGAGATTTTAAATCTCCTGTGTCTACCTATTCCACCACACCGGCAGCTGTCGGCAATGATTAGAATACCACAGTTGGGGGGTAAATGTCAAGACAAGATTGCGAAAAAATGAAAATTCCTTTTACTTAGTTAATAGTTGCATGATTTCGTGCAAATTTTCCTGGCCCACCGCATATACTGGGAGGGAACCAAATGCGAAGGAGGATACGAACCGTGAGACCCTGTGAAAACATTGCCGCTGATGTCGATGATTTGATTTTTGAGGATTACTGGTCCATCAGTGATCGATAAGACGGACAGGACGCCGCGAAAGCGGCGCCCTTTTGCGTTTTAGCCGCAAATCGTTCCGCCGCCCACCACGGCTTCCCCGTCATAAAGGACCACGGCCTGCCCGGCGGTGATCGCCCGCTGCGGCTCGTCGAACACAACCTTAATGCGTCCGTCCGGCAGCGGCTCTACCGTAGCGGGGGCTTCCTGCTGGCTGTATCTGGTTTTGGCGGTGACGTATAGCGGCGCGGTCAATGCGGGAATGGAGATGAGATTGACCCGCTCTGCCGTCAATTCCCGTGTATAGAGCGCGCTGTTCGGACCCAGAACCACCGCACCGGAAGCGGGGTCCTTCCGCACGACGTACAGCGGGGCGTCGGCGCTGATGCCAAGCCCCTTGCGCTGACCGGTGGTGTAACACTCCATCCCCTGGTGGCGGCCCAAAACGTGCCCCGCAAGATCCACGAAATCACCGGGAACCGGCTTGACGCCGCTGCGCCGGAGAAACGCCACGTAGTCTCCATCAGGAACGAAACAGATGTCCTGGCTGTCGGCTTTGTTGGCGTTGGACAGGCCCGCCTCCGCTGCCAAGGCCCGCAGGGCGGGCTTTTCATAGGCGCCCACCGGCAGCAGCAGATGAGAGAGCTGATGTTGGGTCAGCTGGTAGAGCACATAGCTTTGATCCTTGCGCCGGTCCTTGCCCCGCAGCAGCAGCCAGCGGCCGGAGCGGGAGTCAAAGGACACTCTGGCATAATGCCCCGTGGCAATGGCGTCCGCGCCGTTTAAGAGCGCCCAGTCCAGCAGCGCGCCGAATTTGATGCAACGGTTGCAGTCAATGCAGGGGTTGGGCGTGTGGCCGCAGACATATTCGGAGACAAAGCGGTCCATCACCTCTGCCTGAAACAGCGTGCCAAGGTCTAGCACGGCATGCGGAATACCAATTGCTGCCGCCACAGAGCGGGCGGTTTCAATGTCCTCCGCCGATCCGCACAGGCCGGGGCGATCCTTGAAGGGGTGAAGCCGCAAAGTGACTCCGGAGATATCGTATCCCGCCTGGCGCAGTAAAAGTGCAGCCCCGGCGCTGTCCACACCGCCGCTCATGGCGACATAGATGCGTTTAGCAGTCATAGACGCGCCTCCTTTCACAAGCAAGTGTTACCATTGTACGACATTTGCGGCGAAAAGGAAATAAAAATTTGCCCGCGAGGAATTCTCGCGGGCACACGTTCAGCTTTCATTTCGCAGGAGAAATGCGTTTGCGGGCATGGCGTCTGCAAGGAACAGCAGCGTTCGGTTGAATCCGCCGGAATAGTCCATGCGAATGTCCGAGACACTGGTGCCGATTTGCCGATCCGGAAAAGAAAAGGTAAAGCGGCTGCCCTTGCCAAGGTGGGATTCCGCCATCAAACGCCCGTCGTGCCCCTTGGCGATCTGCAAGCAGAGGTACAGCCCCAGTCCCAGTCCGTGGGGGGCCGCGTCCATAGGTTCGTCATGGGCGCACCCGTCAAAGAGGGTGGAGAGACGGTCCTCCGAAATACCACAGCCCGTATCGGCAACGGAGAGGAGGATGTTTTCCTGCGCGCGCCGCAGCTCCACCGTAACGGTACCGCCGGAGGACGTAAATTTAAAGGCGTTTGAGAGCAGGTGATAGAGCAGCTGTTCCAGTTTTTCGGAGTCTACGGCACAGATGTGATGTTCCATCGGACAGAGAAAGCGCAGCTCCAGTCCGCACAGCGCTGCCAAAGAGGCGGCGCGTTCGCACTGCTCGCTCACCAACTCCGCAATATCCCAATCCTGAAGGGTCAGGGGACGGCCACCGGAGAGAGAGGCAGCTGCGGAGAGGCTGTTGACGAGCCGTAAAAGTCGATAATAGCTTTGATCCAACAGAGCGGCGCGGGCATCCAAGGCGGAATCTTTTTCCCGGGCTTCAGCGGGAATCAACTGCGCGGCTGCTAAATGCAGGTTGCTCAGCGCACCTCGCAATTGCGCGGAAATACCGGAAAACAAGGATGCCAGGTTGGTTTGATCTGGCTCCATGAAAAGCTCCTTTCAGGCGCAGGAAGCGTCTTGACTATCATTTACGGCGAGGGGCTTTCAAAACCATGGAAAACCCTGCCTGCATGTGCATAGCATAGCAAAAACCAGCGGTAAAAACAAGAAATTTGTCGAATTATGTCGAAAGCAATTAGAATAGAGGGAGAAGTTTATAAAAACAAATTGAAAATGCATGCGCAATGTTGCGCAATGCACATTTACATTTTTCGCAATTGGTGCTACAATAAGAAAAAGTGGCTGAAACTTTCAGCAAAATCAGGAAATGGAAGGTAACAGGAGTATGGCTATTAAAGTGGGTATTAACGGGTTTGGCCGTATCGGAAGAGTGGCTCTGCGCAGCATGGTGGAGCGGGGCAGCAGCAGCTATCAAATCTGCGGAATCAATCTGCGGAATGCGGATCTCGACTATATGGTCTATCAGGTAAAATACGACTCCGTGTTTCGCACCTTCCATGCCATCGTGGAACACGACGAGCGGCACCTGATCATCAACGGAAAGAAAATTCGGGTTTACAGCGAAAACGATGCAGCCCTGATCCCCTGGGATGACTGCGAGGCCCAGTACATCATTGAATCCACCGGCGTGTACAATTCCATGGAAAAGGCCGCGGTCCATCTGAAAAACGGGGCCAAAAAGGTAATCATCTCCGCCCCAGCCAAGGACGAGACGCCCACCTTCGTCATGGGCGTCAATCACAAATCCTATACAACGGATATGGACGTGGTTTCCAACGCCTCCTGCACCACCAACTGCCTGGCGCCCATGACCAAGGTCATCAACGATACCTTTGGCATCCAGCAGGCGCTGATGTCCACCATCCACTCCGCCACCGCCAAACAGAAGGCGGTGGACTCCCGGGCGGGCCGCGACTGGCGCACCGGCCGCAGCATTCTGGGAAATATCATCCCCTCCACCACCGGCGCCGCCAAGGCGGTGGGACTGGTCATTCCGGAGATGCAGGGACGCATGACCGGCATGAGCTTCCGGGTGCCCACCAACGATGTCTCCGTGGTGGACCTGACCGCCCGTCTCATCCACCCCGCCAGCTATCACGACGTATGCGTGGCCATGCAGAATGCCGCGAAAAACAGCATGAAGGGCATCATCACCTGCACCAGCGATCAGGTGGTTTCCTCCGATCTCACGGGCTTTACCGAGACCTGTATTTTTGATGAGACGGCGGGCATCATGCTGGACAATGACTTTGTGAAGCTCATCGCGTGGTACGACAACGAGTGGGGTTATACCAATAAGCTCCTGGATCTCATCGCCCACATGCACGCCGTGGACATCCGGGACAACTAAAGCGTTCAAAAGCAGCGGACTTTTAAGGTCCGCTGTTTTTTTGTGTCCAGATTTTACAAAGGCTTTTCCAAACCATGGTTTTTTCTCTTCCGGAACACAGGCTATACTAAAGCAAGACCCACGAAAAAATTATTTGGAGAGAAGAGGAAACAATGATGAGGAAACAACTGCTTGCAGGCGTGCTGTCCGGAGCGATGCTGCTGGGACTGACGGCCTGCGCGTCCGCTCCGGCGGAGCCTGCCGTCCAAACGGTGGAGACCTCCGCCACGATCAGCGCCGCTACGGTGCAGTCAGCCGCCAAAGCGCCCAAATATGTGTTCCTGTTTATCGGAGACGGCATGAGCTATCCCCAGTTTCAAGCTGCCGCTGACTATCTGGGCGCGGCGTCGGACGCCGACTACATGCAGGCCGAGCCCAGCATTGACCGCTCGGCCCGGGGCGGCGCTGTGCTGAACGGCCCCAAGAATTTGAATTTCATGAACTTCGATGTGGCAGGCTCCGCCATTACTTACGATTCCTGTAGCTTTGCGCCGGACTCCGCCTCCACCGCCACCTCCATTGCCACCGGGTACAAGACGTATTCCGGCATGATCAATGTGGATGAGACGGGCACCAAGAGCTACGAGACCATTGCGGAGAAGCTGCACAAGCAAAAGGGCTGGAAGGTCGGCGTGATCTCCTCTGTCAACCTCAACCACGCCACCCCTGCGGCCTTCTACGCCCATCAGGCCAGCCGCAACGACTACTATGAGATCGGGCAGGAGATGGTAAGCTCCGGCTTTGAGTATTTCGCGGGCGGCGCGCTGAAAAAGCCCACCGGCGCGAATAAAGACCAGAAGGACCTGTACAAGCTGGCCGAGGAAGCCGGTTATCAGGTCAGCTATACCCAGGCCGACGCCGAAAAAGCCACCGCCAAGGACGGAAAGGTCATTCTCATCGACGAGCATCTGGCGGACTCCGACGCCATGGACTACGAGCTGGACCGGAGCGAGAGCGACTGGGCGCTGGCGGACTACGTGGAAAAGGGCATTGAGGTGCTCAATAACAACAAGGGCTTTTTCATGATGTGCGAGGGCGGCAAGATCGACTGGGCCTGCCACGCAAACGATGCCGGGTCCACGGTGGCGGATACGGTGGCGCTGGCCGACGCCGTGCAGGTGGCTATGGACTTTGCCAAGCAGCACCCGGCCGAGACCTTGATTCTGGTCACCGGCGACCATGAAACCGGCGGTCTGACCATCGGCTATGCCGGCACCGATTACGATACCTACCTGACCAATCTCACCAGCCAGAAAATTTCTTATGCCCAGTTTGACGAGCAGTATGTCGCCAAATACAAGGAGAACAAGACCCCCTTTGCCACGGCTATGAAGGACGTGGAAACGCTGTTTGGACTCAAGACCTCCGGTGCTGCCACGGATAAGCTGGTGCTGACGGCCTATGAGACGCAGCGGCTGAAGGAGGCCTACGCGCTGGCAATGACGGAGTTCGACTCCGGCAAGTACACCCAGGCGCAGTACGCGCTCTACGGGACCTACAACCCCTTCTCTGTCACCGTTACCCACATCCTCAACAACAAGTCCGGCGTGGATTTCTCCAGCTATTCCCACACCGGTTTGCCCGTGGCGGTGTTTGCCGACGGCGTGGGGCAGGACGCCTTCGGCGGCTATTACGACAACACCCAGATCTACGCCAAGATGGCGTCGCTGCTGTCCGTCAAGTAAAGGACCCTGATTCTGGGAGGAAGGGCTTCTGGCCCTTCCTCCCGCGTATTTCGGAGGAAGCATGAAAAAAACACGATCCGACCGCCTTGGCGGCACGTGGGGACCGGTGGTGGTATCCCTGATTTTACTGGCAATTTTGATCGCGCTGCCCACCGGCTATGAAGGCGCGCTGGTTTACCAAAACGCGGACCGGGTCCGCGCGCAGGTGCTGGATACCGACGAGAGCGACCTGGTGGACACGGGGCTGATCCGCACCGGCGAGCAGCGCTGCACCGTCCGATTGCTGGGCGGGCAGTTCGAGGGGCAGACCGTGACTGCCGTCAACCGCCTGAACGGCTCGCTGGCGCAGGATAAGCTCTTTGCCCCGGGGGATATCGCTTTCGTGGTGGTAAGCCACAGCGGCGAGACCATCTCCACAGTCTCCATGACCGATCACTACCGGCTGGACAAGGAGGCGCTGCTGGCGGGACTCTTTTTGCTGCTGCTGGTGGCGTTTGCCGGAGCCACCGGCGTGCGGGCGATCTTGTCGTTTGTGGTGACGGTGCTGCTGATGTGGAAGGTGCTGGTGCCGTGCCTGCTGCGGGGGTGGAACCCGGTGTGGGTGGCGCTGGTGCTGGTTTTGGTGCTGACGGTGCTGATCCTAAGCCTGATCTACGGCTATGACCGCCGGCTACTGGCGGCCGCTTCGGGCGCGGCGCTGGGCATTGCCGTGACGGCGGCGCTGGGGGTGGCCTTCACCGACCTCTTCCGCATCCACGGCGCGGTAATGGAGTCCAGCGAGAGGCTGCTCTACGCGGGCTACCAGACGCTGGACCTCACCCGCATTTTCATGGCGTCCATTTTCCTGGGCTCCTCCGGCGCGGTGATGGATTTGGCGGTGGATATCTGCTCCGCGGTGTACGAGGTGGTGCGGAAACGACCGGACATCGGTCCCCGGGAGGCGATTGCCTCCGGCTTTGCTGTGGGGCGGGCGGCCTGCGGCTCCACCACCACAACGCTGCTGCTGGCCTATTCCGGCAGTTACATCGCGCTTTTGATGGTGTTCATGGCCCAGGGGACGCCGGTATCCTTCATCCTCAACTATAAGTATGTGGCGGCAGAGATCGTCCATACCATTGTCGGCTCTTTTGGCCTTGTAACGGTGGCGCCCCTTACGGCCATCACCAGCGGCTTTTTGCTGACGCAAAAGAAAAAGGACACACCGTAAGGTGTGTCCTTGAGACTGTCGAAAAAGCCTGTTGGCTTTTTCGACAAAAGGATTCGCGCCGCTCTGCGCCTCATATGTCCGCTTTCGGCGGACGATTCGACGCTCGCTTTGCGCAAAGTGTTTTCGTCCACGTACAGGCCGCGGTCGAAAACGGATTTCAAATTTTTTGCCGCCCCGTTGGCAAACTCTGTGAGACTTTTTCGACAAGCTGAAGGACACACCTTACGGTGTGTCCTTTGCGTTATTCGGAGAGCTTTACCGCGGTCGGGGCCTTTTTGCGGCGGGCGTTTCGGCGGGAGCGCGTTGGTTTGACGGCGCTCTTTTCCGCTTCCACCGTTACTTCCACCACTTCCGGAGATTGGAAAATAGCCTTCATGTGGTTGTAAAGCGCTTCACCCTGCGCCGCGCCGTATTCCTTGACCAGCGCGTTGCACAGCTCCCGGCGGTTGGCGGATTGCCGAACGAAAGAGAGGTGGAGGCAGTCCTCGATGGAGGCGCGCAGCGCCACCTCCTGAAAGGCGTCCGCATACCGGGCGCGCAGCGCGTCGATGGAGGCGGAATAGCCCTTGTCCTGACTGATGACGTAGGCGTAGTCCGCCTCCCGCTTTCCAACCAGCACGCCAAGCTCCGTAATAATCTGGAAATCAATGGAGTTTTTTCCGCCCCGAATGCTTTCCACATACTGGACGTCCGCACTGGTACCGGCACAGAGCTTTTGAATTTTGGACAGGGCCAGGCCGGTTTTCTGATAGAATACCAAAACGGAATCCTGATCGGAAAGCAGCTCAATGCCCTTGAGGCCGGTTCCAATATTGTTGTCGCCGTCCACTAAGAAAATCATCTTCATGAAAAAAATACGTTCCTTTGTTTAGTTTAGTACAAGACGAATCTGATAAATTTCGTGATATTGTATTAGTATAACAAAATTTACGTAAAAATACAAGGAAAAGCCCAAAAAAGGGAGACCGCAATGCGGCCTCCCTGAAAATTATGCTTCCGCGTCGTCCGTGACGATCAGACCGTAACCGCCGGCCTTGCGCTGGTAGACGATGGAAAGACTGTCGTCATCGCTGTTGCGAAAGACGAAAAAGCTGTGGTCCAGCAGATTCATCTGCAAAATGGCCTCTTCCGGACTCATGGGCTTGACCGCAAAGTGCTTGGTGCGCACGATGTCAAATTCCTTTTCTTCCGTCACCGTAAATTCATCCACCGGCACAGGGAAGCCGTCTGTCCGCAGCCGCTTGGACAAGCGGGTCTTGTTCTTGAGAATCTGGCGCTCGATATAGCCTACCGCGGCGTCAATCGCACCGCGCATGTCGCCATCCGGCGCCTCTGTCTGCGCACGAAACAGCGTACCGCCGCTTCGAATCGTGAGCTCCACCGAACAAAGGTGCTCCTTCTCCACGGAAAACGTGATGAATGCGGTGGATGCCCCCTCCTGAAAATAGCGCTCCAATTTGGAGATCTTTTTCTCGGCGTACTCCTTAATGGAATCGTTCAGGGAAATCTTCTTGCAAGCATAGGTGTACTTCATCGAGATCGCTCCTTTCGTGTGGAAGAGAGGCGCTTCCTCTCTTTTGTGTAGTATAACACATATGGAAACATATGAAAAGAAAAAATTGATAAATTGTACAAAAAATTCACAAAAGCAGGCGCGAGGGATTTTTGCGGAAAGTGTGGATTCGACAAAAGCTCCTATTTACAAAACATGGAAGTTAGTGCTATGATCATTAAGGAAGCTTTCCAAAATCCCACCCGCTTGGGCCGCACGGCGCACGTCGCCGGGCGGCTCCTTTTTATGCCGCAAAAAAAAGGCCGCCCAACAGGGCGGCCTTTGATCTGATTATTTTTTCCTGCGCCCGCCGCTTCGTTTTCCGTCGATGTTGCGGTTCAGGTCCGAAATTTTTCCCTCGGAGGAGGAGAGGAACTGCTTGAGCTTGTCCTCAAAGGTCTGATCGCCGATGGGCGCCATGGGCTGCGGCGCGCGGTTAAAAGGCCGCGGCTGCGCCGGACGGGGCGAAACGGGCCGGGGAGCTGCTGCGCTGCCGACAGGACGGGGACCGCGGAAAGCGGGACGTTCCTGGGGCGGCAGGGCTTTTTTTACGGAAAGATTGATCTTTCCGTTTTCCGCGGAGAGCACCAGAACCTTGACCGTCTGGCCCTCCTGCAAAAAATCATGTACGTCGTTGACAAAGGTATTGGCAATTTCCGAAATATGCACCAAGCCGGATTTCCCGCCCTCCAGAGCGACAAATGCGCCAAACTTGGTGATGGTGGTCACCTTGCCTTCTAAAATACTCCCAACCTGCGGCTCCATATAGTACGTTGTTTCTCCTTCCGATGATTTTCAGCGAGTGGATTTCTCTAAAAAGAAAAGATCGGCGCTGGCACAAGCGGGGGGAGCGCGGCTGCCCCCCTCGTCGCCCGACACCGATCAATTGCTGACGTCATAAAACACATATTCACCCGGTGTGACCAAACCAAGTTCATCCCGGGCAATTTCCTCCATCTTTTCCGACGTGTTGCCCTGTGCAATGTCGGCGGAGAGCGCGTCATTTTCCTGCTGCCTGGTCTCTACCTGCGCGGCCAGCGCCGCCCTGTCTGCCTGGGCGCTTTCCACCTGAGAGCGGAGAGCGTACAGCTGATAGCCGATGCCGACCAGCAGCAGCAGGATCAGTATGCGCGCGGGCAGACCTGTCTTGACGCGCCGGTGCGCCTTTGCGCTGCCTGTTTGTTTTTTCACGTCTGCCGCCTCCTCGAAATGCGTGTCCGCATCCATGTTTCTTTATTGTATAGCATTTGCACGCAAAATAAAAGAGATTTTTTCCGCGCAGCATTAATTTTTTGCAAAAATTTTTAACGCCTATCACCGGAAGGGACAGAATGTGCACCAGGTAGGCCAGCGTGTCGGTCCAAAAAATCCATACCGGCTGCAAGAGCGCGGAAAAGGCACAGAAGAAAAGGACCGCGCCGCCCAGCAGACCCAACAGCACAAACCCTCGCATTTCCCCATTGGATCGGCGCAGGAGAAACAAGAAGGCGCCAATTCCAACAGCAAGGCAGTAGACCGTATCCAGAAGGCCCGTCAGGCGGGGAAGCCGGCGGCGAAAAGGGCGCAGCAGATCGTACAGCAATCCGGCGCTCAGGCCCAGTAAAATGGACTGCGCAAACACCAGAAGCTGGTGAGAGACCTGGTTTTCCATGGTGACGCTTACCGGAACAGCCGGCTAAAAAAGCCGCCGCGGCCGGAAGGCTGATCTTCGTAGGAAATGGAGTCGATCCGACCGTCCACGTGAAGTTCCCCGCCGTCCAGAGACAATTTCCCGATGTGCAGGTCCTCTCCGGTGATGACCAGCGTCCCCGCGGCGGTGGACATCACGATCCCGGTTTCATCAAAGCGCTCCACATCCTCCACGCCGGAGATGTTCAGCTGCTCGCGGCCAACCAGTTCCAGACGGTGGGTGTCTTGCGGCATGGTGCTAAAATCATTCATTGCATCGTCCCTCCCTTGTCCAGAGAATATGCAAAAAGGGCGGGAGATAGAAGTGGACCGTTCTCTTATTGGGCGATTTCCCGGTAGTGTGTGACGGCGTCGGCCTGCCGCGCCGTTTCCTGCACGGAAACCACTTCAACAGTCACCATGCGGGCCCCGAAGCGCAGGGAGATCTGGTCGCCCACCTTGATCTCGCAGGAGGCCCGCGCAACTTTTCCGTTCACCGTGACAAGCCCGTTGTCGCAAGCCTCGTTGGCCACGGTCCGGCGTTTGATGAGGCGGGAGACCTTTAAATATTTGTCCAATCGCATCGATAAACCTCCAAAATTAAAAAACCCCCGCCCCGGCGGCCCGAAAGCTGCCTGAGGCAGGGGTCAAGAGGAAAGCTATGCCCCTCTTTACTTGCTGACGCTGTCCTTGAGAGCCTTGCCGGCCTTGAATACGGGGACCACGGAAGCGGGGATCTCAATGGATTCTTTGGTCTTGGGGTTGCGGCCGATACGCGCGGCGCGCTTCTTGACCTCAAAGGAGCCAAAGCCCACCAGCTGGACCTTGTCGCCTTCCTTCAGGGCACCGGTGATGGCGTCCAGAGTGGCGGAGATGACGGCCTCGGCATCCTTCTTGGACACTTCGGCGGTGGTGGCGACGGCGTTGATGAGTTCAGCTTTGTTCATGAGTAACATCCTCCTATATCATTTGTGTTTGTGGATCTCTTATTATTCTTAACGCGAATCGCGTGTTAAGACTCTTCTTGTTTGGCGGCGTTCCAAA
The DNA here is from genome assembly GCF_028693505.1 of Oscillibacter sp. GTDB lineage: Bacteria > Bacillota > Clostridia > Oscillospirales > Oscillospiraceae > Oscillibacter. The sequence continues at coordinate 26,494 of NZ_JAQUVF010000022.1, read as the reverse complement.
GGGAGCACAGGGCCTCCTGGCTGCAGGCGGACAAAGGCTTGTCCGCGTTTTGCTCCACAAAGCGGAAGCGCCGGTCAAATTTGTCGCAGGAGCGGTGCAGGGCATCCTCCGGGTCCAGTCCGGACATCTGGGCGATTTTAGCCGATATAAACAGCACGTCGCCGATCTCCTCCCGGATGCCGTGGGGCGCGGCGGCGTCCGCCCCGGACTCCATGGCCTCGCGCAGCTCCCGGACCTCTTCTTCCAGCTTGCCCAGAGCCCCGGCGGGAGTATTCCAGTCAAATCCGGCCTTGGCGGTTTTGCTCTGAATTTTTTCCGCCCGCCACAAAGCGGGCAGTGTGTGGGGCACGGCCTCCACCGCGTCGGCGGTGGAACGCTGGCCCTTCTCCGTGCGCTTGAGGACCTCCCAGTTTGCCAGAACCTGCTCGCTGGTGTCCGCCTCCACCGTGCTAAACACGTGGGGGTGGCGGTATACCAGCTTTTTTGTCACGCCGTCCACCACGTCCGCCATGGTGAAGCGGCCCCGCTCACGCTCGATCTGCGCGTGGAAGGCAACCTGCATCAAAACGTCGCCCAGCTCCTCGCACATGGCGGCCTCGTCGTCCCGGTCCAGCGCATCCAGCACTTCGTATGTTTCTTCCAGAAAATTCCGCCGAATGGAATCGTGTGTCTGCTCCGCGTCCCAAGGGCAGCCGCCGGGGGCGCGCAGCAGCGCCATGACCTCCAGCAAGTCCGCCCAGTCGTAACGGCACTTACATTGAAAATCTACCATATATTGTCCGCCTTTGCAAGAAAATTTGTTCGTTCGACCCTTGAAATACAAAGATTTTTCATTTTAAATGCAGAAGATGGATCAATTTCTCCCCGTGAGGGACAGAACGAACGTCCTCTGCCCGCAAAATTTGCAGCACAATGACCAAAATCCCGTACACCACCACGCCCACGCCGATGCCGACCATGGTGGCCAGCGCGTTGGCGCCATAGGCGGAGTGGCCGTGCAGCGCCCGGTTCACAAAGCCGTACACCGCCCAGGCGCTGCCGCCCATCAGGGCGGAGGCGAGAATGGGCTTTGCAAAAAGCTGGAGGTAGCGGGGCTTTTCCGGGGAGTATTTCCACACAAAGAACAGATTCAGCCCACAGATGACCAGATAGCAGCACAGGGTGGAAATGGGGGCGCCGTGGATGTTGATGTCCGGATTCCCCACCAGAATGTAATTCATGATAATTTTGGTGGCGCCGCCCGCAATGACCGTGAAAATGGGAAGCTGCTCCTTACCATAGGTCTGCAAAATGGCGTTGGTCAGGGTCATGACGCAGATGAAGATACAGGCGATGCCCAGCCAGCGCATGTGGGGGCCTGCCGCCGCCGCGTCCACCTGCTGGGAGGGATACAGCATCAGCAGAATGGGACCGCCCAGCACGCTCAGTCCCACGCCTGCCGGAATGGCCAGCAGGGCGATGAGGCGGAAGGCGGAGGCCACGATGCGCCCGGCACCCGCGTGGTCCTGCCGGGTGATGGCCGCCGCGGCGAAGGGGATGAGGCTCATGGTAACGGGATAGACGAAGGAGGGGGGCAGGTTGATGAGGTTCATGCCGAATTGGTATTGACCGAACAGCGTGGCGGCGGAGTCCGCCAGAGCGGGGATGTCCCGCAGCCGCCCCAGAACGATTTTCGTGTCCACCAGAGTGATAATGCTCATGGCGGAGTTGCTGAGGGTAATGGGAATGCCGATGGTGAGCACCTGCTTCATCAGCGTGGCGCTGCTGGAGGGGACGTCCAGACAGTGGCTGCGGTCCTGATGGCGCAGCAGGTAGAAGATGAGGAACAGCATGGACATAATGGTGCCTACGGTGACGCCCAGAATGGCGCCTGCGGCGGCAATGTCCAGTCCCAGACCGGCCTTTACAAAGTACCATGCCAGTGTGAGGCCCAGCACCAGCTTGCACAGCGCCTCTAAAATCTGGGAGACGGCGGTGGGCGTCATGTTGCCCTGCCCTTGGGTGTAGCCCCGCATGCAGGCCAGCAAACACACGCAGAACACGGCGGGGGCCAGCGTGCGGATGGGCCAGTAGCCCATGGGTTCGTTCATGAAGTCGGCCAGCTGGGCCGCGCCGAAGTACATCAGCAGCGCGCCCACCAGACCCAGAACGAAAAAGAGCCAGATAGCGGTGCGGAAAATCTTGCGTTTTTCGTTTTCCCGTCCCTGAGCATGGGCCTGACTGGTGAGCTTGGAGATTGCCAGCGGAAGGCCTGCGGTGGAGACGGTCAAAAGCACGTTGTAGATGTTGTAGGCCACGTTGAAATAGGTTTGGCCCTTGCTGCCGACGATGTTGCCAAAGGGAATTTTGTATACGGCGCCGATGATCTTGACAATGGCGACAGCTGCCGCCAAAATGGCGGCGCCGCCTAAAAAGGACTGCTTTTTTTGTTTCGACATGAAGCGATTACCTCAAATTTATTGAAAGGTTAAAAGGAGATCGTACTAAACTATTGCGTAAGGGCGTGCATTATACCCGCCGCAGGCAGGCTTTTACCAGCGCGGTAAATTTCGGCCCCGCCGCCTCTCCCGCGGCGATGACCTCCTGCCCGGAGAGGGGCTGGTCCAAAACGCCCGCGGCCATGTTGGTGCACAGGGTGAGGCCCAGAACCTCCATGCCGCAGTGGGCGGCCACAATGGCCTCCGGCACGGTGGACATGCCCACGGCGTCGGCGCCCAGCGTCCGGGCAAGGCGCACCTCCGCAGGCGTTTCGTACTGCGGGCCGGGGAAGTACATGTAAACGCCCTGGCGCAGCGGGATGCCCAGCTCCGCCGCCGCCTCTTTGGCGGTCTTTTGCAGGGCGGGCGTATAGATATGGCTCATATCCGGAAAGCGGGGGCCGAATTCCTCCAGATTGGGTCCGCACAGGGGGCTTTCGCCAAAGAGCTTGATGTGGTCCGTGAGCAGCATCAAATCGCCTGCGGAAAAGGCGGTGTTCACCGCGCCGGCGGCGTTGGTGACAAAGAGTGTGTCCGATCCCAGCAGCCGGGCAAGGCGCACGGGGTAGCTGACCTCCGCGAAGGACCAGCCCTCATAGGCGTGGAGGCGGCCCTGCATCACCGCCACCCGCTGCCCCGAAAGCGTGCCGAAAACAAAGCGGCCCTTGTGGTCCGGGGCGGTGGAGCACTTCATGTGGGGGATCTGGGCATAGGGCACCGCGATGGGGTTTTCTACCTCATCCGCCAAAGCGCCAAGACCCGAGCCCAAAATCAGCAGGACCTTGGGCGTAAAGCCGCAAAGCGTTTCACGCAGCGCTTCGGCGCTTTCCTGATACTGGCGGTAGGGGGCCTGCTCCGTCATAGCGGCCCTCCGCATTCCCGGCAAAACTGATCGTCCTCCCGAATAACGGCGCCGCAGGTGGGGCAGAGGTGGGCGGCGGCCTCCTTGCCGATCTGGGTTTGCAGCGCGGCGATCTCCGCTTTCAGGGCGTCCACCTCCTCCAGCTTGGCAAGGAGGTCCTCGGAATCGGTGGGGGTGCCGGTGTGCGTTGCGTACAGCATTTCACCCAATTCCCGGAAGGCGGTGTTCACCGCCGCTTTGCGGTCCGCCACCCGAATATTCAGCTTTGCCACGCTAAGCAGCTCCCCGGCCTTTTTCCGCACGCCGTAGGCGGCGTCCACCGCGGTGTCGCTTACCTGGATGGCGGTGCTTTGTACCTTTTCCAGAAGATCATAGAGTTTTTCGTTCATAAATACCTCCTGATAGCGGGGAAGGAGCGGAGAAATCCCGGCTCCTTCGGGGTTAATGGTTGTCGTAGGTGCTTCCGCCGATGAACTCTCTTGCAAGAGACTCCGGCGCCACGTATTTTGCGTCCATGGCCTCAATCTGCTGGAAAGCCTTGAGCATATCGCCCACCACGTCGTACTTCCCCACGGGCACCGCCTGAAGCAGGGGAACCACCATGGGCTTGAGGACGGCATATTCAAAGGCCAGAGAGGAGTCAAACATGAGGTGGGCGTTTTCCTTATAGGGGGAGATATACAGTTTTTCACCCCGGCAGACATTGGCCCACATCTTCAGGGTAAACTCGGCGTCGCTGCCCCGGAACTGGAAATCCCGCACGATGCGGCGGCACAGGCGCAGCCATGCGTGGGGGAAGAGGACCTGCCCGTCGTCCGTCAAAAGGTCGCTGCGGGCGGCGATGTACAGCTTGAACGCCCGGGGGTTCTTCCCCACGATGATGTCGTTGAGGGCATGGATTCCCTCGAAGATCGCCAGATCGTCGGGACCGAGGTGCATGGGCTGGGCCAAAATGTCGGAGCGCATCTGGCGGGAGAACTCATACTTGGGGACGTGGATGGTCTCGCCCCGGTCCAGCATGGAAAAGTGGCGGTTCAAAAGGTCCACGTCAAGACAGAAGGGGGACTCATAGTCAATGGCGCCCTCCCGGTTGCGGGGGGCGGTCTCCGGGTCGATGGTGTTGAAGTAGTTGTCCATGGAGACCGTGTGGGTCACAATGCCCATGCGCTCCAGCCGCTCTTCGATTTTCAGAGCGGTGGTGGTTTTGCCGGAGCCGGAGGGGCCGGAGAGCAGGATGATCCGGGATTCCCCACGGTGATCGGCAATCTGCGCCGCAGCGCTTTGCACCTTCTGCGCAAAATCCGCGTCGCAGGCGGCGGCAAAGGCCGCGCCGTCCCGGGCAATCGCCGCGTTGATCTCACTCAAAGAATAGGACATGGCAGAAAACTCCCTTCAAAGGAAAAATTTTATCAGTGCAGGGCGTCGTAGAAGGCGGCGAAGGCGGCTTGGTTGGCAAGTCCCTTTTCCGGCCGCTCCGTGTATTCCTTGGGATATTTCAGGTTGAATACCCGCTCGATGTGGTTGGTTCCCATCTCCACCATTTTGGTGGAACCGCCCGCGCCGAAGGACAAAATGGAGCAAAGCTCCGACATGATATAGATGTTATACCAGCATTCCGCGCCGTTGCGGCACCAGCCGATGTTTTCAAAGCTGCCCGACATGTATTTTTGCCGGTACAAATAGTAGGGCAGGTACTGCCCCCCGCGGAGCAGCGGCTCGGCGTAGGCCAGCATTTCCCCAACTTCCTCCGGTCCGGGAACGGACAGCCCCTCCAGCAGGATGCGGCTGCCCTTTTTCAGGGCCAGCGTGTGGATGGTGATGTTGTCCGTCCCAAAGGCGAGGCAGCGGTCCAGCGAGCGGCGAAATCCGGCGGGAGAATCCTCCGGAAGCCCCGCGATGAGGTCCATGTTCACATGGGGGAAGCCGTACCCTGCCACCAGACCCATCGCCTTTTCAATGTCCCCTGCGGTGTGGCGGCGGCCGATGGCCCGCAGGACATGGTCCTCCATGGTCTGGGGATTGACGGAGACCCGGGTGACGCCGTGGGCCTTGAGCACCGCCAGCTTTTCCGCCGTGATGGTGTCCGGTCGACCGGCCTCCACCGTGATCTCGTCGCAGAAAGAGCGGTCAAAGGCTCCCTCAAACGCCGTCAGCACCCGGTCCATTTGCTCCGCCGTGAGGGTGGTGGGGGTGCCGCCGCCCATGTAGAAGGCGCGCACGCGCAGCCCCTGCCGCCGGACCATCTCCCCGCCGGAACGGATCTCGCGGATCAGGGAGTCCACATAGGGGGGGACCTGAGAAAAGCTGCGCTCCACGGACTGACTCACGAAGGAGCAGTAGGCGCAGCGGGTGGGGCAGAAGGGAATTCCCACATACACTGCGATGTCCCGGGGGCCAAGCCCCTTCGCGGCGGTCAGGGCCGCAGCGCCGGTTTCCAGCGCAAGGGCCGCCCGCTCCGGCGCGACAAAATAATCCCGTTCCAGCATCGCCCGGGCCTGCTCCGCCGTTTTCCCCTCCGCCAAGGCCCGCGTCACGGGCTTGTCCGGGCGGACGCCGGTGAGCATTCCCCAAGGCGGCGAAAAGCTGGTGACTTCCCGGGTCGCGAGGAAAAAGCAGCGGCCCATGGCGTGCCGCCGCTGGCCCTCCCGGTCAAAGTCCGACCCCGAAAGGGGGCAGGTTTCGCGGGAAACGGCGGTTTTGCCGTGAAAGGCCATCTCCACCGTGATGTGGCAGGCGTTTTCACTTTCCTGTAAAGAAACAACGGCCCAGGCGTCGTCCCCGGGCGTGATGGGCTCGTAAACGGGCAGTTCACCGGGAAACAGCGCCAGCAGGCTCTGCTCCACCACATACCGCTCATCGTGACCATTTAATTGCAGTTTCATACCGATTCCCCGTGTTGCGCCATGGCTTGGAGCAGGTAGGGGTTTGTCCGCCGTTCCCGCTCCAGCGTGGAAGGCTCCATATGGCCGGGATAGACGCGGAAGTCTCCCTCCAGCGAACCCAGACGGTACAGGGAGTCCAGCATTTTTACCATGCTGCCGCCGGGAAAGTCCGTCCGGCCGCAGGAGGCGGCAAAGAGCGTGTCTCCGCAAAAAAGCGCGTCGCCGCAGCGGAGGGTGACGCTGCCCTCGGAGTGGCCGGGGGTTGCCAGCACCGTCACCGTCAGCGTGCCCACGGCGATGCACGCGCCCTCCCCGTAATCCTTTGCGCCGGGGATGTGAGGAAACAGCTGGGGCGGGGCATTGTCCCCGCTTTGATCCCGTCGGCTGAGATAAACGGGCGCCTCCGGCCACTGGGCGGAAAGCTCCGCCACGGCGCCGGTGTGGTCGTAGTGCCCGTGAGTGAGCAGAATGGCGCAGGGCGATGCGCCGCTGGCCTTGACCGCCGCCGCCACGGCCTCTGCGTCTCCGCCGGGGTCGATAATGGCGCAGCGGGCCGATGCCGTATCGCAAAGAAGGTAGCAGTTGGTCCCGATGGGACCGACCTGTAAGGTTTTAATTTCCATGGACTCCTCCGTAAAAGCAGCGTTCAAAGATGGTTGGCTTCAGGGGCGCTGGGTGTCAAAGAGGATGGTCACCGGGCCGTCGTTTCGGGAATCCACCTGCATGTCGGCGCCGAATTCCCCGTGCTCCACCGGAAAGCCCCGCTCCCGGCAGTGGGAGAGGAATTCCTCGTAAAGGGGGATGGCCACATCCGGCTTGGCAGCGCCCGTAAAGCCGGGGCGGCGGGAGGAGGTATCGGCATATAAAGTGAATTGGGAGACCACCAGCAAGCTGCCTTCCACCTGTTCGAGACTCCGGTTCATTTTCCCGTTTTCGTCCTCAAAGACCCGGAGGTTGCAGATTTTATCCGCCAGATGCCGGGCGGTTTCGGGCGTGTCGTCCGGTCCGATTCCCAGCAAAACCAGAAAGCCCCGGTCGATTTGGCCGTTCACGCGGCCATCAATGGTGACACGGGCGCCGGCGACGCGGGTAACCACAGCGCGCATAGCAAAGAACTCCCTTCGTAAACCTTGTTCAAAAACGCGGGCACAGCCCGTCAGCCCGCAGGGCGGACGACCTTCAATACGCCCGAAATCTGGTGCAGCCGATTCATCAGCGTGGAAAGCTGCTGACTGTCCCGCATGCGCACCTCCAGACGGAAAATGGCGAAATCATCCTCCGTGCTGCGGGAATTGATTCCCAGAACGAAGGTGTTGGTGGTGGAAAGGGCGGCGGAAATATCCAGCAGCAGTCCCTGCCGGTCCTTGCAGACCACTTCCAGCGTGGTGGGATAGCTCTCGTTGGTATCGCTCCCCCAGGAGACCTTGATCCAGCGGTCCGCCTGATCGGGGGCGGTGCGCCGCTCGAGAGAAGCGTTGGGGCAGTCCGCCCGGTGGACGGAAACGCCGTAACCACGGGTGATGAAGCCCACGATCTCGTCCCCGGGCACCGGGGTGCAGCACTTTGAAAATTTGACGAGGCAGTTGTCCAGCCCCTCGACGATAATGCCCTGTTCGCTTTTCACCGCTTTGGGCGCGGGGGGCGCCTTGGGCGCTTCCTCTATTTTTGCCTCGACGGCCTCCAGCACCTGCTTTTCCACCTGATGCTGCTTTGCAATGCGCTGCAACTCGCTTTGCATCCGGCTGACGGCCTTCTGGGCGGTAAATCCGCCGTAGCCGATGGCGGCGTACAGTTCGTCCAGCGTCCCGTAGGAGATTTTTTTCAAAAGGCCGGGCAGATTTTCGGGGGCGGTGACGTCCTTCATGGGAATGCCGCAGTGCTTCAGCTCCGCTTCAAAGGCGGAGCGCCCGTTGACAATGTTCTCGTCCCGCTTTTCCTTTTTGAACCACTGGCGAATTTTGCTGCGGGCTTCGCTGCTGCGGGCGATCTTCATCCAGTCCCGGCCCGGGCCCTTGGCGTTTTTGGAGGTCATGATCTCCACGATGTCGCCGTTTTTGAGCACGTGCTCGAAGGGGACGATGCGTCCGTTGACCTTGGCGCCCACCATCCGGTTGCCCACGGCGGAGTGGATGGCATAGGCAAAGTCGATGGGCGTGGCGCCTGCGGGCAGGTTTTGTACGTCGCCGTTTGGCGTAAACACAAAAACTTCGTCGGAGAACATATCCACTTTCAGAGAGTGGATGAAGTCCTCCGCGTCCGCGCCCTCCTGATTTTCCAGCAGGCGGCGGACCCACTCGTAGCGCCCCTCGCTGCCGGAGCCCTGCCCGCCCTGCTTATACTTCCAGTGGGCCGCCACGCCGTATTCGGCGATCTCGTGCATTTCCCGGGTGCGGATCTGCACCTCGAAGGGAATGCCGTCGCCGCCCATCACGGTGGTGTGCAGGGACTGATAGCCGTTGGGCTTGGGCGTTCCGATATAGTCCTTGAAGCGGCCAAGAATGGGCTTGAAAATATCGTGGATCACGCCCAGCACGTTGTAACAGTCGCCCACGGTATCCACGATGACCCGGAAGGCAAACAAATCGAAGATCTCATCCAGAGATTTGTTCTGGTTAAACATCTTGCGGTAAATGCTGTAAGGGTGCTTGATGCGCCCGTAGACAATGTGGGGGATGTCCAGCTGGTCCAGCCGCTCGTCGATCTGCTCCTGGGTGCGGCGCATGAAGAAATCGTATTCCTGACGTTTGGAGTCCAGGTTGGAGACGATCTCCTGATAGCCGATGGGGTCCAGATACTTCAGCGACAGGTCCTCCAGCTCCCACTTGATGCGCTGCATACCCAGCCGGTGGGAGATGGGGGCGTAAATTTCCATGGTTTCCAGAGACTTTTGCTTCTGCTTGGCGGGGGACTGGTATTCCATGGTCCGCATGTTGTGCAGCCGGTCCGCGACCTTGATGAGGATGACCCGGATATCCTTGCTCATGGCAATGAGCATTTTGCGCAGATTTTCCATCTGCTCGTCTTCCTTGGTGGCGTACTGGATGCGGGTCAGCTTGCTGACGCCCTCCACCAAAGAGGCGATGGTGGGAGAAAAGAGCTTGGAGATATCCGCGTGGGAGGCGGGCGTATCCTCGATGACGTCGTGGAGCAGCGCCGCCTCGATGGACTCGCTGTCCAGCTTCAGCTCCTCCGCAACGATCTGCGCAACGGCCAGAGGGTGGATGATATAGGGCTCGCCGCTTTTCCGCGTCTGCCCGTCGTGGGCCTTCTCCGCAAAGGCGAAGGCGGCGCGGATCTGGGCAAAATCCGCGGAAGGGTTGTAGCCGCGAATGGTTTTTTCCAGCAGTTCATACTGCTCGTGAACAGTCATAAGGGACACCTCAATTCCGATGGGCGGCTCCGTCCCGGAGCCGGACCAGATAGGGACAGGCGGTGAGGTCCACCTTTCCCTGCGTGGAATTTAAATGCAGGTTCAATCGCTCGCCCTGCCGCGACAAAGCCAAAAGGCCCCGTTCTTGAAAAATTTCCAGTGCCAGCGCGGAGCGGAGAAAGTTTTCGCTGCCGCCGCCTTCCGCCGCAGCCTCCCGGGCGAATTGCCGCAAAAAGGGCAGACGGTCCGCCTCCAGCTTGCCGGCGTGGAGATACCGCTCCAGCACCCGCCAATAGGGGACCAGCTGGTCCCGGGTGGTTTGCAGGCGGCTGGCCTCCTGTGCGGTCAGGGCGTCCCCCGAGAGCAGCCGCTCCAGCAGCGCCAGATCCTCCGCCTGGTGCCGACTGGGGGTGAGGGAGGGACGGATGTCGATCAATTGCAGCTGAATGGTGGTGCTTCCGCGAAAGGTGTTGACTTGCAAGTAAAAGGCCACATCCACCCGGCTGCCCGCCGCAATGGCGCACTCGTCCTCCGTCACGGAGAAAAAGATGGCGTCAAAGCGGCAGGAGCCCTTGCTCAGGTGCAGCTTTAAGTGGCGGCCCTGCCCAACGGGCTGAACGGCGTCCACCATGGCGCCCAGCAGGGCGAACACAGGCCGGGGATTGCCCGCGCCGTAAGGCTCAAGCTGGCTGAGCTGCTCCACCTCCGACAAGCTGAGGCTTGCGGGGCAGGCGATGGGGGCGTCCACCTCCAGAGAAGAGATGGGCAGCTCCCCGCCGCAGGTGTCCCGCACATAGCGGTTCATCCGGATGCGGAAGGCGTCGATATTCTCCGCCGGGATGGTGAAGCCCGCCGCCAGCTCGTGCCCGCCAAAGCCGCTGAGCAGATTTTTGCAGGACTCCAGCGCGGCAAAAAGGTTGAATCCGCCGTAGGAGCGGCAGGAGCCCTTGCCCACGCCGTCTTTCAAATGGATCATGAAGCTGGGGCAGGAATATTTTTCCGAAAGGCGGGAGGCCACAATGCCCACCACGCCCTGATGCCACTGCTCGCTGGAGAGGACCAGCGCGCTGCGCTCCTCGCTGCGGAGGTGGTCGATCTTCTCCGTTGCGTCGGCGCAGATGGCCTGCTCCACGTTTTGGCGCTCCCGGTTGAGATCGCACAGTCTACGCGCCAGCTCCTCCGCCCGGGCGGGATCATCCGTTTCCAGCAGGTCCGCGGCAAGGTCTGCCGCGCCCATCCGGCCGGCGGCGTTGATCCGGGGGGAGAGCACAAATCCGATTTGAATGGAGGTGATGGGCTTTCCAAGAAGCCCCGCCTCCTTCAAAAGCGCGTGGACGCCCACGAAATCCGTGTGGGGAAGGGCCTCCAGTCCACAGGAGACGATGGTGCGGTTTTCGCCCTCCATCCGCATGACGTCGGCAATGGTGCCGATGGCCGCCAGCGTGCAGTACCGGGCGAACAGGGCGTCCTCCCGGTTTTCTCCGCCCAGCGCCAGCACCAGCTTTAAAGCCACGCCACAGCCCGCCAGGTGCTTGAAGGGGTAGGGGCAATCCTCCCGGTGGGGGTCCACCACCGCCACGGCGGCGGGCAAGTGGTCCTTGCACTCGTGGTGGTCCGTGACCACCACATCCATGCCCAGCGAGTTGGCAAAGGCCACCTCTTCGTTGCCGGTGATGCCGCAGTCCACCGTGATCATCAGCGTGGCGCCCTGGTCGTGGAGGGCGCGGATGGCGTCGGTACTCAGGCCGTAGCCGTCCTCAATGCGACGTGGAATATAGCGCAGGCACTTGGCCCCGCAGCGCTTGAGATAGTCCCGCACCAGCACGGTGGAGGTGATGCCGTCCACGTCGTAGTCGCCGAAAACCGCGATGGTTTCCCCGTCGGCAATGGCCCGCTGAATGCGGGAGACCGCCTTGTCCATATCCCGCATCCGCATGGGGGAGATCGTCAGCTTGCGCTCGCGGTCCAAAAACTCCGCCGCGCCTTCCACGGTGGTAATGCCTCTTGCGGCCAGCACCGTGGAGAGAAGATAGGAATATCCCGCGCCTTGAAGGAGCGCCACGTCCTGCTCCGCCGGAGCGCCGATATTCCATTTCAGAAATTTCATGAACGCCTCTCCTTCCCAATAAAATGACATGCATATCATTTCATCATAACTATCCTAGTATAGCAGAAAAGCACAAATAGGTAAAGAAAAAAAGTGCTGGAAAACTGACGCTTTTCCGGAATTCCGGCGGCTTTCGGCACGCTGCGTTTGACGAAATGCCCCAAATTTGCTACAATACCTCCTGCACAAGAAAAAGAATTGCCAAAAGGAGGCAAGATTATGATGAAAAGGCGACTCAAACAGGCACTGAGTTGTTTGCTTTTATGCACACTGCTGTCTTCCGTCATGGCGCTTCCCGCTTCCGCCGTCGCTTTTAGCGACGTCCCCCAGACCCACTGGGCGGCGGAGTCCATCCGCCGCAGCGCCGAGCTTGGCTTTCTCCGGGGAGAGACGCCTACGCGCTTCGGGCTGGGACACCGGATGACCCGGGCGGCCTTCGCGGTGGCGCTGTGCCGCTTCTTCGGCTGGGAGGCGGAAGAGACGGGGGAAAGCGTGTATGATGACGTTCCCGCAAACGCGTGGTATACCGACGCGGTGGAGAGCGCTTACGCCCACGGCGCCCTGACGCTGCAAAGCAGCGCCTTTCGCCCGGCGGACCCCATCACCCGGGAAGAAGTGGCGGTGATGCTGATTCGCGCACTGGGGTACGGAAATTTGGCGGGACTGGTGCAGGACCTGCCCATGCCCTTCCGGGACGTGACCTCCAACAGCGGTTATATCGCCATGGCCTACGAGCTGGGACTGGTGAGTGGAACCTCCGCCACCGCCTTTACCCCGGCGGGAACCGCCACCCGGGAGCAGGCGGCGGTGATGCTGGTGCGCCTGTATGATAAGCTCCATAGCCCGGCGCCGGGCTATGTGGGCATTGCCGCCTCGGCAGCGGAGCTGCCGACGCTTGACGGATTTGCGGCGGTGGCGGTGGCGGCGGGGCGTCTCATCTACCAGGGCAGGGCCCAGCTGAGCTGGACGGCCCCGGCGGAAGAGACGGCGGCTGTCCGGGCGGCGGCAAAGAGCGGTGGAGCCAAGCAGCTGCTGTATGTGGGCGGAACGGAAAGCCCGCTGCGCTGCGACAGTGCCGAAACGGCAAAAATGCTCTCCGAAACGGTGCGCGGGCAGGGCTACGACGGGCTTTTTCTGGATCTGGAGCAGGTCACTTACGCCCACAGAGAGGATTTGACCGCTCTGGTCTCCGCGCTGCGCACGGAGCTGGGAGACGGCCTTTTGTATGTGGCGGCGGAGGCCCCCGTGTGGCGGGGCAAGAGCGAGGAGGGGTATGACTACGCGGCCCTTGCTGCGTCGGCGGACCGCTTGGTCCTGCGGGCGGCTTGCTACGTGGAAAAAACGGAGAGCGGATTTCCCGCCGCGCCGATGGAGCCGCTGGAGGAGGTCTACTTCGCGCTGGGAGAGCTGCGGGATGAAGTGGAGCCGGAGAAGCTCTCCCTGCTGCTGACTACCACCGCCTCCGTCTGGACGGGCGGCAAAAACACCGCCACGCTCTCCGGCGCGGCGGCGCAGAGCCTGGCGGCGGAAAAAGGACTGGAGGATTATTATTCCAGCCGCTATGCCTGCGCCTATTCCGCCGGAACGGCAGAGGGAAAAAACACCGTGATCTGGTATATGAACGGGGAAGCGGCGGCGCAGCGGACACGTTTGGCGGCATTTTTCGGCGTCGATCAGGTGTGCTTTTCCCAGCTTGAGGGCCTGCGGCCCGCGCTTGCCCCGGCGGCGCTGAAGTAATTTCAAAACGCCATAAAAAAAGAAAGGCCCCCATCCGATGGATGGGGGTCTTTGTCTTTCAATAAGCGTTGGGAGGTCTTAAAAATTCCCAAGTAAAAGCTTACAGGAACTTTTGCATACCGTCGGTGGCGAGGGCGGTGTCCGCACTGATGGTGACGGTGAACTTGATGTTGTTCTTTTCGCCGAACATGTCCAGCCAGTTCAAAAATGTCTCTGTGTCCTTGCCAATTTCCTGACTGACGGTTTTGCAGAGATTATCGATAAACACGTGGGAAATGTCGTAGTTGCCGGCATACAGACCGCTGATAAAGCCGCGGAACAGGTCATAGCTGTCCAGCTTATATTCCTGCGCGTCAATCAGACGGATATGATAATGAATATCATAGGTCATGTTGCGGTTGGCCTCAATGCAAACCACGTTGCCGGGCTCGTCCTTCGCCGCATTGTTGATCAGTTCGATGAGCTGTTTGGTCTTGCCGGAGCCTTTCACGCCCATAATAAGTCTGACCATAGTAAATCACTCCTGTTATTTCAAAGTCGCCGTGGAAAAAAGAGGGATGCTGTATGTTTACAATAGCATACAATGTAAAAAAATACAATGCAAAAAAGGAACTTCAAACTTTGTTCATAATGTAACATTGACAAGCGGGAAAGCAGCAAAGCAAGCGGCGCAAAAGCGCCGCCTGCTTCTTATTTGTGCAGCTTTGCTTCCAGCACGGCCTTTTGATCCTCATAGCCGGGCTTGCCCAAAAGCGCGAACATATTTTTCTTATAGGCCTCCACGCCGGGCTGGTTGAACGGGTTTACATCCAGCAGGTAGCCGGACAGGCCGCAGGCATACTCGAAGAAGTAGATCAGCTGTCCCAGCGCTTCGGCGGTTTTGCCGCCCGCTTCCACAATGATGTTGGGAACGCCGCCCTCCGTGTGGGCCAGCAGCGTGCCTTCCATGGCCCGATCCCGGATAAAGTCCAGAGATTCCCCGGCAAGGAAGTTCAGCCCGTCGCCGTCGGATGTGTCCATGGGGACGCACAGCCGGCAATCGGAGGGGCCAAGGCGCACCACGGTCTCAAACATCAGCCGCTTGCCTTCTTGAATGTACTGACCCATGGAGTGCAGGTCCGCGGTGAAATCCACGCTGGCAGGGAAGAGGCCCTTGCCTTCTTTTCCCTCGCTCTCGCCGTAGAGCTGCTTCCACCACTCGCTCATGAAGCGGAAGGCGGGGTCATAGCAGGCCAACAGCTCCACGGAGCGGCCGGCGCGGTAAAGCTCATACCGGATGGCGGCGTAGCGCCACGCGGGACACTCGTAGGAGGCTTCCGCGCAAAGCGCCATCATCTGGGCGGCGCCATCCATCAGTGCGCGGATATCCACACCGGCCACGGCGATGGGCAAAAGGCCCACGGCGGTCAGCACGGAGTACCGCCCGCCCACGTCGTCCGGCACCACAAACGTCTCCCAGCCCTCGGCGTCCGCCAGAGATTTCAGCGCCCCCCGGGACTTGTCGGTGGTGGCGTAAATGCGCGCGCGAGCGCCTTCTTTTCCGTATTTGCGCTCCAGAGCTGCACGGAAAAAGCGGAAGGCCACCGCAGGCTCCGTGGTGGTGCCGGACTTGGAGATGACGTTGACGGAGAAATCCTCCGCCGCAACCAGATCCAAAACCTCCTGCAAGGCGTCTGACGAGAGGCCGTTGCCCACGAAATAGACATTGGGCGTCTGCTTCTTCTTTAAGTTGTAATTGGGCGAGCACAGGCAGTCGATCACGCCGCGGGCGCCCAGATAGGACCCGCCGATCCCGATGACCACCAGCGCTTTGGAATGGGACTGAATCCGGGACGCGGCGGCCTCTATGCGGGCAAACTCTTCCTTGTCATACTCCCGGGGCAGATGGACCCAGCCGGTAAACTCCCCACCGGCGCCCGAACCCTTTTGTAGCTTTTCATGAGCCAGCTTCAATCGGGGAGAGAGAGCCTCCTCGTAAGGCATCGGCAAAAAAGCCTTCATTTCGAACAATTTGACGTCCAACATCGTATCATCGTCCTTTCCTTTCAGTGGGCGGTGCGCTGCCCCGGCGGCTGCGAGAGGGCTCCGTCGGCACACGCCGCGCCAGATGCTGAGAGATTCTGCTAAAAGTATAGCAGTTTTGCGGCGCAACAGCAAGGGAAAACGGGGAGGATGGGTACAGAAAAGCAGGACGTGCTTTGGGTTAATCTGACAAAAATGCGCCCTGAAGCAGCCGCAGCAGCATCTGCCCGTAGGTGATTCGGGGGACTGCTTCTCCGCATAGCAGCGGGACCTCCGAGACCACTTCGTCTCCGGCAGTGACGGTCAGCGTGCCCAGCCGGTCCCCGACGGCCACCGGCGCGCTCACGGATTCCACCAGAGAGACGGATTGCTGGAGATTCCCGGCCTTGGCCTTTTCCAGCAGCAGCGCGCTGCCCTCCCCCAGCACCGGTTGGACGGTGGACTGCGTGCCCAGCGTCACAGGGACGGGGGCAAGGGGCGATTCCGGCGTGATTTTTTTCAGGGCATAGTTGGAAAAGCCATAGGTGAGGAGGACTTTGGCGTCCTCAAACCGCTGGGCGGAGGTGATGTCCTTCATGATGACGGCGATCAGCTCCATGCCGTCCCGCTCCGCCGTGCCGGAGAAGCAGTAGAGGGCGTTGTCGGTGGACCCGGTTTTCAGGCCCGTGGCGCCTTCGTAGAAACGAATGAGCTTGTTGGTGTTGACCAATTGGGAGGTACCGCCGCGCAGGGTGTCCATCCAGATGGTGGTATACTGGCGAACGTCCGGGTGGTGCAACGTCAGCTCCCGGCTCATGAGGGCGATGTCATGGGCAGAGGAGACATGGCCCGCCGCGGGAAGGCCGGTGGCATTCAAAAAGGTGGTGTCGTTCATGCCAAGCTCCTTGGCCCGCGCATTCATCTTCTCCACGAAGGCGTCCTCGCTCCCGGCGATCTGCTCCGCCAGCGCCACCGCGCAGTCATTGGCGGATACCACGCACACGGCCTTGAGCATGTCGCTCACGCTGAGCTGCTCGTTTTCCTTCAGCCAGATCTGACTGCCGCCCATGGAGCAGGCGTGGGCGGAGGCGGTGACCATGGTGTCATAGCGCAGTTGTCCAGAGTCGATGGCCTCCATGGTCAGCAGAATGGTCATGACCTTGGTGACGCTGGCGGGTTCCAGTTTGGCGTGCTCGTCCTTGGCGAAAAGAATGGTTCCGGTGTCTTTTTCCATCAGCAGGGCCGAAGGGGCCGCCACCTCCACGGCCCGGGCACCCGTCCCCAGCATCAGCACGGCGCACAGCAGCGCAATCAGTTTTTTCATGGTGATCCCCCTTTGCAGCATTGCTATACTGTATGCCCCATGGAGGCTCGTCATGCCGACATGAGATTTTTCGTCTTGCAATTTGAAATGCGCTCTGTTATAATAGCCAACAGACGCGGCTGTAGTTCATCGGTAGAACGGCAGCTTCCCAAGCTGCATAGGTGGGTTCGACTCCCATCAGCCGCTCCACGAAAGAAAAGACATCCAACAGGATGTCTTTTCTTTTTTCCATACCGGAGACGATACTTCGCAACGAGAGCGCTGTTTGCCCGGGCGGCACATTGCTTTTCGCGGACGCATAGGATGGTGCGATATAGTTCAGTTTATGGAAATGGAGAAAATTGTATATGTATCCAAGTGAATGGTATGCCGTCTATTCTCTGGAGCTGCATCTGTTTTTTGCCCGCATCATGAAAGAACACGCCCTGTTTCTCATGGCGGCGTCCACCCCCGCAACGCCTGCCTTTACGAAGGCGGCAGAAGAATTGAAGCAGGAGTTTGAAGCGCTGCTCTCACGCGCCGTCGCCATAAGCGATGGGGTCGTGGGGCAAAAGGCGCTGCGCTCCGGCGAGTTTTTTACCCCCTTCACCCTTGTTGCCGAGCAGCAGACGGAACGCTTTACAGGCATTGACATCAACCGGGACATTACCATGCAGGAGAAAAATCTGCGGCCCGGCATGCAGGCATCTCACAGCCCCCAGCTGGTGCGGCAGGTGCAAACGCTCAACCGCACCGCGCTTCGCCTTCTGGGCGCCTTGATCTCTCTCAAGGAGCAAATACTTTCCCACGTTTTGAACTGCCAGATGTTCACGATGAATTATCCGCTGCTTCTGGAACACATTATCCGCGAGGCGAAGCTGTATCGGGAGTATGTGTACCGTCTGGAGACGGATGGAGATCTGGATCCGCAGGAAATGGGGGAGCTGGAGCAGTTCTGGAATCAAATCATGATGGAACATGCACTGTTTATTCGGGGGCTGCTGGACCCGTCGGAAAACGAGCTCATCCATACCGCGGATTCCTTTGCCGCGGATTACGCCAACCTGCTCAAGCAGAGCCGCCTTGCGCAGGACCGCACCCTCACCGAAAGCGCATTGACCGAAACCAAAAAATTCCGCGATTTTAAGATGGCCGGGGTCAAAGGCATTGAAACGTGTGAAATCCGCTCTGTGATCTTACCGCTGCTGGCCGATCATGTACTGCGGGAGGCCAATCACTACCTCAGGCTGCTCGGCGACTAGCGTCCGCCGAAAAACACGGCTGTTTTTGCAGACGGTTTGTACCGGTGTCGAGGGAAAAGGACAGCGCCCACGGAGCGCTGTCCTTTTCCCTTGCCGGACTCCGGCACGCGCGATGTTTTGCCCGCCGCTTTTTGCAAACGGGCGGTCTGCGGGACATCCCATGCGAAAAGAAAATGTTGCGTTGCCTCTTGCAATTTCGCAATGATATCTGATATCATATAACCATAAAATTGGCAAGGAAATGGGGCATGCGCACATGATGTTGATTGATCGGGTACAGGAGCAGATCCGCGAGATGATTTTAAGCAAGGAATACGATGCCGCCGGGTTTATTTTGAACGAGGGGGCTTTGTCAGAGCGCTTTGGCGTCAGCCGCAGCACCGTGCGGGAGGCGGTCCGTTCCCTGGAGACCCGGGGCTATGTCAAACGGATTCACGGCAAGGGCGTTCAGGTGGTGGACGGGAGCAAGATGGTGTTTACCCAGTCCCTCACGGACCTCATTGAGCGGGAGGACGGGACCTACGCAGATTTGCTGGAGGTGCGCAGCGCGTTGGAGGTGTTTGCCTGCGCGCTGGCGGTGGAGCGTGTCACGGAGGAGGAGCTGGAGGCGCTGGAGCGTCTGGTGGCGGATATGGAGGGCAGGGAGTCCTGCACGGACGACTATTATAAAAGCGACTTTGCGTTCCATCTGGGATTGATCCGCTCGGCCAAAAATCCCATCATCACCGCCATGGTCAACGGCTATACGGGCCTTTTGTACAAACAGATTCTGCTGACCCGCGCCGCGTCCTGCTGCGAGCGGGAGCATCATTTTCACCGCAACATTCTGGAGGCCGTGAAAGCCCGGGACGCGGAGCTGGCGAGGTATGCCATGTGCGCCCATCTGGCCTCCACCCGCAGAATTCTGACGGAGAGCGGACAGATCCCGGCCTCTCCGACCAGATAAAATTTTATCAGGCAGAAGGGATGAGCGATATGAAGATCAAGGATTTGAGGGTCCACATCATCAGTGCGCCGCTGGCCCAGCCGTTCCAGTTTTCGCAAGGGTGGGTGCATCAGCGGGACTCGGTCATCGTGGAGGTGGAGACGATGGACGGGGTGTGCGGCTTCGGCGAATGTCTGTGCCATGGCCGCCAGCAGCCGTTTATGGCGGCGTCCTTCATTGAGCAGTGCTACAAGCCCCATGTGATCGGGCAGGAGCTTCTGGACGTGGATGTGATTTGGGAAACGCTTTACAACAGCGTTCGCCCCATCGGCCAGCAGGGAATCTGCATCAATGCCCAAAGCGGCATTGATATCGCCATCTGGGACGCCATCGGGAAAACCCTGGGCCAGCCGGTCTGCCGTCTGCTGGGCGGCAAGTACCGGGACAAAATCCCGGCCTACGCCACGGGCTTTTACCGGGTGCAGGGCGCAAAGTATCCGGAGACGGCAGTGGAGGAAGCGCTCTCCTACAAGGAAAAGGGCTTTCGCGGCATGAAGCTGAAGGTGGGCTTTGGCGTGGAGGACGATGTGCACTACATCCGGGCGGTGCGGGAGGCATTGGGCTATGATACCATGCTGATGGCCGACTTCAACTGCGCCTATAATCTGGGAAACGCCCGGCAGATCCTGTATGAGCTGGAGGACGCCCGTCTGGAATTTTTAGAGGAGCTGCTCCCGCCGGAGGATTTGGAGGGCTATGTGGCGCTGCGGAACCTGACGGGGACCAAGCTGGCGGCGGGGGAGTGCCTGTTCGGCAAGCAAAATTTCCGGCGCTGGCTGGAGCGGGGCGCGCTGGATATCTACCAGCCGGACCTCTGCTCCTCCGGCGGCTTTACCGAGTGCCGAAAGCTCGGCGTGCTGACGCAAAGCTACAACACGGCGCTGATCCCCCATGTGTGGGGCTCCGGCGTGGGGCTTGCCGCGTCGCTGCAATTCATCGCGTCGCTGGTGCCCACCCCGCTTTGCTGCAAGCCGGTGGAGCCGATGGTGGAATACGATCAGTCCAGTCATCCCTTCCGGCTGGACCTGATCGACGGGAAAATCGAATTTCGGGACGGCTGCGTCAGCGTCCCCGACGCGCCAGGGATCGGCGTGGAGGTGGACCGCAGGGTGCTGGAAAAATACCGCGTCAACTGAGCGAAAGAGAGGTCCTGCCCGCGGGCAGGACCTCTCTTGGCTTTTCTAAAAAGCCCACCGGGCTTTTTAGACAGGGGGTTTCGCTGCGCTCTGCGCCTCAGATATCCGCTGAAAGCGGACAATTCGACGCTCGCTTCGCGCATAGTGTTTTCGACCACGTACAGGCCGCGGCCGAAAATGGATTTCACTTTTTTGCCGCCCCGGCGGCAAACGCCGTGAGACTGTTGGGGTGCGCGAAAGAGAGGTCCTGCCCGTGGGCAGGACCTCTCTTGCTGAACGCTTCAATTTCGATGCTTCAATCTCAAAAGCGCTTATCCGTTGTAATTTTGCATCCGCCAGACAATGGCGGCAATCTGACCGCGGGTGAGGGTGTTGCCGGGTTTGAAGGTGCTAGTGCCATTGGAGAAGTATCCTTCCACGATGCCGGCGGCGTTGAGCGCCTGCACGTATACGTCGGCAGTGTCGGTAAAGGGCCGGTTCGAGGAAAGATTGGTAACGTTGAGCTTCATCGCCTTTGCCGCCAGCTGGGAAACCTGCAGGCGGGTGATGGAGCTGTCCAGATTCACGCTGCCGGACACCAGCCCGTCCGCCTGCGCCTTGGAGAGATACCCGCTGAAGGTATGGCTGCCGGTGGGGGCCTGCTCGGAATACCCGGCGGCCAGCATGATGAGCTTCAGGGCCGCGCCGTAAGTGACGGTGTTGTCGGGCCGGAAGGAGCCATTGGAATAACCGCCGATGACGCCGGCATCCGACAGCTCCGTTACATACTTATAACACCACGTGGAGGAGCTGACATCGGAAAAGCGCTTGACGCTGTTCACAATGCCAAGACAGAATTTGCCGGAGGCAATGGCGTTTCCGGCGGTGTCATAGGCCACGTAGGGAATCTCCGCAGAGCCGGTGTAGCCGCTGGCGGGGACAAATTTCAGTTGGCTCATCTGCTGCGTGCCGCTGCCGTAGGTGTACCGGGTGGCGATATCCGCGCCGAGAGAGACATAGGTGCCGCTGACATTCACCGCGCCCACATTGGATGTGGGCAGCTCCAGCAGCTGGATGGAGGCAAGGCCGGTGCCGGTGGCGTTATAAACGGCGTTGTAAATCGCGGAGGCGGGCAGGGAGACGGCGGTGTTTTTGGGAGTGACGCCGTAGACCTCGGAAACCGCGCTCCGGGTGACGCTGATGAGAATGGAGCCCTGTACGGACTTGCTGTTGGAACCGGTGGCGGTAAAGGGAATGGAACCGCAGTAATTGGAACCGGAAGGAATGTAGGTGAGCTGATTCAGGTCGTACTGGCTGGAGGTGGGGCTCAGATAGAAGGACTGGTCGTCGCAGTTTCCGGCGGTGAGCTGCTTGCGGTCACTGGCGTAATAATTATAATACAGCGCGCCGGAGGAGGGAACGCCGATGAGCTCCACAGACTGGAGGGTGCTGCCGGGATACTGCTTCTTAAAGAAGCGGGAGATGTCGTTGGCATTGATCTGCACCGCAGTCCCGGTGGTGACATAATAGCGGATGTTGCCGTAGCCGGTGCCGCTGACGATCGCGCTCTTGGCGGGCTGAATGACCAGCGTACCCTTGACGTACTTGTCGTTGTCGCCGTAGACCCGGAAATCAATGGACAGCGCCTCGTCAAAGCCGCTGCTGGCCACGAAGGTCAGGTCGCTGAGGGCGTAATCGCCGTAATCGCTGGAGCTGTAATAGAATTCGTATTCTTCCAGATCGCTCTTGGTAAATTTTTCCTCGTTTTTGCCGTCGTAATCATAGTACAGATAGCCGTCGGCGGACTTGTAGGCGCTGTCCGGATAGAACTTGACATAGCGGACGGAACCGTCGGCGTCCTCTTTGTAGATCTTGCTGAAGTCGGTGCGGTCAAAGTCCGCTTCTTTGTCGCTGCTTAGGGTGTAGGTGATGTCGCCCTCGTCCTCATCGTCGTCGTCCGCGTCGCCGATCAGGATCTTCAGCGTGCCCTCCAGCTCCTCGTCGTCGCCGTAGAGCGTAAAGTCCAGCGTCACGGTCTCCCCGTCGGAGCCGCTGGCGGAAACGAAGCTCAGATCCTCAATGGGATAATCGCCGTACTTGCTGGAGCTGTAATAGAAATCGTTGTCCTCCAGCTCCGCTTTGGTAAACTTTTCCTCTTCCTTGCCGTCGTAGTCATAATAGAGGTAGCCGTTGGAGGATTTATAGGAGCTGCCGGGGGAGAAGGTGAGATAGCGGAAGGTGTCATCATCGTCGTACTCGTCGTCAAAAAGCTCCTTGAAGTCAGAGCGGTCAAAGGAAACGTCGTCCTTGACATCCACCTTGTAGGTGATGTCTCCGCTGCTGGAAGAGGAGGTGGAGGAGGAAATCTCAATTTCCAGTGTGCCTTCCAGCTCGTCCTCTTCGCCGTAAAGCGTGAAGTCCAGAGAGACGGTTTTGCCCTTGGCGTCGCTGCCGGCCACAAAGCTCAGGCTGTCCAGAGAATAGTCGCCGTACTTGCTCTTGCTGTAATAGAAGTCATAATCCTCCAGATCGCTCTTGCTGAAGGTTTTTTCGCCCGTGGCGGCGCGGTTGGAATACAGCACGCCGTTGGAGGTCTTAAGAGAACTGTCGGCCTCAAAGTTGACGTAGAGGAAGGTGTCGTCGTATTGATCTTCATAAAGGTCCTTGAAATCGGAGCGGTCAAATTTGATCTCGTTGCCGGGCTTTACCTTCCAGGTGAGATCGCCGGTGCCCTTGGTGTAAAGGGCATAATACGTCGTGTTGGAGGAAAGCGCGGTTTTGGAAACCTCGGAAGAGGAGAGATAGGACTGCCCGTCGTACAAAGCGGAAGTGCCCGGGTCCTTCTTGCTCCAGCCCTTAAAGGTATACTCCGTGCTGCCGGAGGAGGACTTGGTGGGGGTGCCCGGGTTGGAGGGAGAGGCGTCCTTTTTCACGCTCTGGGTCTGATAGGTCTTGGCGCCGTTCATAAAGGTGACGGTGATGTTGGCGGTCCCCGTGGAATATCCGCAGGTATCGCACTTGCCGTCGTTATTCAAATCCACGTGGCCGCCCAGATTTTCCCGATACCCGCACACCGTGCATTGATCCCAGTGGTTGGAGGCATCATATTTCATGGCGCCGTTGTAGACGTGGGATTCGTGGGTGGTTTGCGCGCCGCAGTCGGCGCACTTTTTCCAGTGGGTGGATGCGTCTGTTTCGTAGGCGGCGGACCAGTTGTGGTTGGCCTCCTGCGTGCCGGGGCAGCCGCTGGTGAGACATTTGCGCTGATGCTGTGTGTCGTTCAGCTTTTGCCAGCTGCTCCAGTTGTTGTGGCCGCAGTCCGTCGCCATGGCGGCAGGCATCAGGCTTACGACCATCATCACGGCCAGCGCAAAGGCCGGGAGCTTCTTTGTCAAAAATCCTTTCATATGCGACCTCCATATCATTCCTTACCGATAATGCATCTACTTGTACCATAGCTGAAATGAATAGAAGAATCATGAACAAATTATGAACAACCGCCCGTTCTCGCTGAAAATCAGGTTTTACTTTACAAATAAGCATCCCTCCTATATAATACTATGGCTAAAGAAATTCGAAGGATGGAGAAATTGCCATGGCCTTGATCGAATATGACGTTTACAAGCAGAAGCTGCGGGACTTGGGTCCTGAGCTTCAAAAGCTGGCGGCGGCGCTGGACGTGGAAAGCGCCCGGCAGGAGGCTGCCCGACTGGAAGAGGAAACCGCGCAGGATGGGTTTTGGAATGATGTGGAGCGGTCGCAGAAGGTGCAGATGCGCCTTAAGCAGCTGCAAAACAAGGTCGCCCGGCAGACCAAGCTGGTTTCCGCGTGGGAGGATTTGACCGCCCTGTGCGAGATGGGGCAGGAAGCGGACGACGCCGACCTCCTTGCGGAGCTGAAGGCGGAGTACGCCGCGCTGGAGGAAAAGACGGAGGAGACCCGCATGACAACGCTTCTTTCGGGGGAGTACGATAACTCCAACGCGATTTTGCAGTTTCATGCCGGCGCCGGCGGCACAGAGGCCCAGGACTGGACCCAGATGCTCTACCGGATGTACACCCGCTGGGCGGAGCGGCACGGCTTCACCTATCAGATTCTGGACTTTGAGGACGGCGACGAGGCGGGCATCAAGTCCGCCGCCATCTCCATTGAAGGGGAAAACGCCTACGGCCTTTTGAAAAGTGAAAACGGGGTCCACCGGCTGGTCCGCGTCTCTCCCTTTGACGCCAACGCCCGTCGGCAGACGTCCTTCGCCGCGGTGGAGGTCATGCCCGAGCTGGAGGACGATTCCTCCATCGAGATTCGGGACGAGGATATCGAGATGCAGGTCTACCGCGCCTCCGGCGCCGGCGGTCAGCACGTCAACAAGACGTCCTCCGCCGTCCGGCTGATCCACAAGCCCACCGGCGTTGTGGTGGCGTCCCAGCAGGAGCGCAGCCAGTTCCAGAACAAGGACAACTGCATGAAGATGCTGCGGGCCAAGCTGCTGGAGCTCAAGGCGCAGCAGCACGCGGAGAAAATTTCCGATATCAAGGGCGTCCAGATGAAAATTGAATGGGGCAGTCAGATCCGCTCTTACGTGTTTATGCCCTATCAGATGGTGAAGGACACCCGCACCAGCTATGAAACCGGCAATATCGACAATGTAATGGACGGCGATCTGGATGGGTTTTTGAATGCATATCTGACCCAATTAGCCACCGGAGAGCTGAAAAAGTAAGACGGAAAGGCCCACGGCCTGACGGACACACTGAGATGCGGCTTTTTTAGCCGCGTCTCTTTTTTGCAAGAATGGTTTACAAGAGAAAGGAAAGCTTAATGAAAGCACAAAATACCGCGGGCGGGGTCCCGCAGGAAAATAAGATGGGCGTTTTGCCGGTGGGCAAGCTGCTGGCGGGCATGGCGCTGCCGATGATGATCTCCATGCTGGTGCAGGCGCTTTACAACGTGGTGGACAGCGTGTTTGTCTCCCGCCTCAGCGAAAACGCCTTCAATGCAGTGAGCCTGGCATTTCCCCTTCAGAGTCTGATGATCGCGGTGGGCGCGGGGACCGCGGTGGGCGCGGGGACCGCGGTGGGCATCAATGCCCTGCTTTCCCGCTCTTTGGGCGAAAGGCGGCAGGAGATGGCGGACCGGGCCGCCGGTACGGGCATCTTTTTGTCCCTTTGCAGCGCGGTGGCGTTCGCGCTCATCGGCATCTTCCTCTCCCGGCCGTTCTTTCTGGCGCAGGCGAAGGCGGTGCCGGAGATCGTGGAGATGGGAACCGCCTATACGGAGATCTGCCTCGGCTTGTCCGTGGGCCTTTTCGGACAGTTCTGCTTTGAGCGGCTGCTCCAGTCCACCGGGCGGACCATGCTGGCCATGTGCACGCAGCTCATCGGCGCGGTCATCAACATTATCATGGACCCCATTTTGATCTTCGGATTGTTGGGAGCGCCCAGAATGGAGGTGGCGGGCGCCGCTGTGGCGACGGTTTTAGGCCAGATCGCGGCGGCTGCTGCGGCGGTCATCCTGAATTTGAAATGCAATCCGGATATTCGCCTCCGGGCGCGCCTGATCCGCTGGGACAAGCGGGTGGCGGGGGAAATTTACCGGGTGGGCTTTCCCTCCATCGTCATGCAGTCCATCGGCTCCGTCATGACCTTCGGCATGAACAAGATCCTCTTTGTGTTCACGCCCACCGCCACTGCGGTGTTCGGCGCGTATTTCAAGCTCCAGAGCTTCATCTTCATGCCGATTTTCGGACTGAACAACGGCATGGTGCCCATCATCTCCTATAACTACGGCGCGGCGAAGGCGGAGCGGGTGTGGAAAACGGTAAAGCTGACCATCCTGACAGCCGTTGCCATCATGGCGGCGGGCTTCCTGCTGTTTCAGACCGTGCCGGCAAGTCTCCTGGCCCTGTTCGACGCCTCGGAGGAGATGACGGCCATCGGAATTCCCGCCCTGCGGATCATCAGCATTTCCTTTTTGCTGGCGGGCTTTTGCATCATTGCAGGCTCCGTGTGTCAGGCCATCGGAAACCCGTTTTACAGCATGATCGTCTCCGTGTGCCGCCAGATGCTGGTGCTGCTGCCGGTAGCCTGGCTGCTGGCGCAGACAGGAAAGCTGGAGCTGGTCTGGTGGTCCTTTCCCATTGCGGAGGTCGCCTCGGTGACGCTCAGCGCCATTTTCCTGCGGCGTACGGTGCGCAGCGCCGACGCCCGGATGAGGGCCGCCAACGAACAGGCGTGAGGCTTGCCTGCGCAAAATAAAACCAGGCTCCGCTTTTGGCGGAGCCTGGTTTTTTATTTAGTCGTCCAGACTGATGGCGCTGACGGGGCAGCCGTCCCGGGCCTCCTGGGCGCTTTCAAGCAGTTCGTCGCCAAAGTCGCCGCCGTGGGCGAGACCGTC
>NZ_JAQUVF010000021.1 GCF_028693505.1 Oscillibacter sp. | reverse complement strand
ACCTGTTTGGTCCCCATAAGTACAGCGTTGGGTCTCCGAGGCCAGTTGAACAAACAATCCATTAGGTGCTCCAAGGTGCTAACCTTTTTGGGGACCTTTTGCTAACATTTTTACTTGACGAACACACATTTTGGAAAGTCTGGACTTTCCATTATAGAAAGTCTTGAAGTTTCATTTTGGAAAGTCAAGACTTCTTGCTTTGAAAAGTCAAGACTGTCACTTTCGGGAAATCCGGGAGTGTCTGTATCCTGCGATGGGGGTGCAGGTGGGACAGCCTTGGTAGCAAATTGCTTGACATAGATTTTGGATGGTTTACCCTGTCCTTGCCGGATGCGCTCAATCAGGCCGATGCCCTTGCAGGTATCCAGTTCGGCAAACAGCCTGACCGCCTTTCCGCTACTGCAATTCAGTGCATTGTGTATCTCCTCCAGCGGATAGTAAATAAACACACGCCCCTGTTCATCGTACCAGCCATTCTTTGCGGACAAACTCATGCGGTCCAGCAGCAGGCCATACAGCAGCTTGGCATCTGTGGACAGGTGCTTGAATTGATCGCCTGTCACCAGCAGGCGGGGGATGCGGTAAAAAGAAAACTGCTCACTTTCCCCGCCATAGAAGTAATCATAGGTCATGTTTTCATTCATACCGCTCCTTTTTTCAGACATAGAAAAAGCACACGATTCATAAAATCGTGTGCTTTTCTTGCTTGTTTGGTTGTCAAAAGTTCGCTCTTAGAGACTGCTCATAAAGCATATTTGTTCGACATTTTTTGCGATGCCTTATGAACATCCCCCTAAAAGGGCGGGCTTTTTTTATAAATTCCCTTGACACAAACGTTTGTTCGAGTTATAGTATTTGTAGAACAATAGTTCGAATGTGGAGGGATTTATCATGACTGGTTGGACGTTCTTTTTTATTCTCGTAGGGGTAGCATTCCTGACGGCGCAGTTCTTTCGTCTCATCGACTTGATTGAGCGTCCCGCCCGCCGTCCCCGTCGGCGGGCCATGGTCCGGTAATGCTTGACCCATGGACGTTTTAGAAAAGCTCACCATCTTGACGGACGCGGCGAAGTACGACGCGGCCTGCACCTCCAGCGGCGGAAACCGGACGGCAAAGGCCGGTTACATCGGCAATACCTCCTCTTCCGTCGCCGGGTGCTGCCACTCCTTTTCCGCGGATGGCCGCTGCGTCACCCTGCTCAAGGTCCTGCTGACCAACCGGTGCGTTTACGACTGCAAATACTGCGTCAATCGCCGCAGCAACGAAACGCGCCGCGCCGCCTTTACGCCGGAGGAGCTGGCGGACCTTACCATTAATTTTTACCGAAGAAACTATATTGAGGGTCTGTTCCTCTCCTCCGGTGTGTTCCGCAGTCCGGACTACACCACGGAGCTGATGATCCAATCCCTTCGTCTTTTGCGGGAGAACTACCGCTTCAACGGCTATATCCACGCCAAAACCATCCCCGGCACCTCGCCGGAATTGGTGGAGCAGCTTGGCCTGCTGGCCGACCGCCTCAGCGTCAATATCGAGCTTCCCTCAGAGGCCGGGCTGAAGGCGCTGGCTCCCGAGAAAACCAAAGCGGCGATTCTGGCTCCCATGGGGCAGATTCAAAAGCGCAACCGAGAGAGCAAGGAAGAGCTGGTCAAATATCGCCACGCGCCCAAATTTGCTCCGGCGGGGCAAAGCACGCAGCTGATCGTCGGCGCCACGGCAGACAGCGACCTGCACATTCTGCGGCTGACCCAAGGTCTTTATGACCGGTATCGGCTCAAGCGTGTGTTCTACTCCGCCTATGTGCCGGTGGTGGAGCATACTCTGCTTCCCTCTCGGGACGTGAAACCGCCTCTGCTGCGGGAGCACCGCTTGTATCAGGCGGACTGGCTGCTGCGGTTTTACGGCTTCCGGGCCGAAGAGCTGCTGGACGATAAAACGCCGGATTTCGACCCCCGGGTGGACCCCAAATGCAGCTGGGCTTTGTCCCATCTGGAATATTTCCCTGTGGAGGTCAACACCGCCGACTATGAGACGCTTTTGCGCGTTCCGGGCGTTGGCGTCACCTCCGCCCGGCGCATCCTCTCCGCCCGGCGGGTTGGGCGGCTTTGCGTCGACGACCTGCGCAGGCTCGGCGTGGTCATGAAGCGCGCCCAGTATTTCCTGACCGCCTCCGGAAAAATTCCGGATGGCCTTCGCTTTACGCCGGACAGCCTCCTGCGAGGGCTGATTGCCGCGGAACGTCCGCTGCTGCCACAGCAGGAGGCGGTGCAGCTTTCCTTGTTCGACGCCGTGGGAGTGGGGTGATGGGATGACGGAAATGGTCTATGTATACGACGGCAGTTTTGAGGGCTTTCTCTCCTGTATCTTTGAAAGCTATGCCAATAAAGAAGTCCTCACCGCGATCTGCCGCGATGAGGACTTTGCGCCGCAATTGTTTGCCTGCCGCTTCATCGAAACGAATGTGGAATACGCAAACCGTGTTATCAGAAAGGTTGTAAAGTGTTCTCCCTATGCAGCGGAGCTTCTACGAAAGGGCTTTCTCTCCTGCCTGTCGGACCGGGAAATCCTGCTTTACCATCTGGTGGTGAAGCTGCTGCGACAGGGTCCCCACTTTCTTGCAAACTTCTCCGACGAAACCCTCAACCCCGTGGTGCGCGCCGTCCGGCATCTGGAGGGGGAAGCCCATCTTTTGAAGGGGTTCGTTCGTTTTTCCGAGCTGGGCGGCGTGCTGGGCAGTGAGATCGAGCCAAAAAATCAGGTCCTGCCCATTTTGCGTAGTCATTTCTGCGCACGCTACCGCAACGAGCGCTTCTTCATTTATGACCGCACGCACCGCCAAGCGTTGTTTTACGCCGCCGGCAAGGCGGTCATTCGCCCACTGGAAGCCTTTCAAATGGCGCCGCCGGACGAGACCGAGGCCAATTACCGCATTCTTTGGAAGCGGTTTTACGATACCGTTGCCATCAAGGAGCGCTTCAATCCCCGCTGTCAGCAAACCCATATGCCCAAGCGATATTGGAAAACCATGACGGAGTTTCAGGACGACGCCTATTTTACGGCCCAAAGCTCTCCCGCAAGCGCTGCAATCCCCGGCGCTCCAAGCGAGACACCTGCACCTGCGAGACTTTCAGAATCCGGGACGTCTGCTCCTGCGTCAGCCCCTTAAAGTAGCGGAGCAAAATCGTCGCCCGCTCCTTTTCCGGCAAACGGTCGATGGCCTCCCGCAGGGCGATTCGCTCCACCAAACCCTCCTCCGGTGCTTCGGTCCCCAGCATGCCCTCCAGCGTCAGCCCGTCGGCCGTCTCCTGCTGCAAGGACTCCGGCGCATCCGTGGCAAGGTCCGTCTGGGCGATCTCTTCCGGCGTGAGGCCCGTGACCTCCGACAGCTCGGAGAGCGCCGGTTCCCTGCCCAATTCATGGCGCAGCCGTTCCCGAACGCCGTAAAGCATTTGCGCTTGCTCCCTGATGCTGCGCCCAACTTTGACCGTTCCATCGTCCCGGAGAAATCGCCGAATCTCCCCCGCGATTTTTGGCACGGCGTAGGTGGAGAAGCACGTTCCATAGGAGAAATCAAACCCCTTTACCGCCTTCAAAAAGCCGAGACAGCCCAACTGATACAAATCGTCCGGGTCCACACCGCGCCCGTAATACCGCCGCACGATGCTCCAGATCAAGCCGTTATTCTCCACAACTGCCTGCTCGCAGGCGTCCCGGTCCCCCTCCTGGGCCGCCCGCAGCAATTCCAGCGTGGCGCTCATTTTGATCCGTTCATCCGCGGCGCCAGCTTTTTGCGCATGACCACCGTTGTTCCCCTTCCCGGAACGGACCGCACGCTCAGCTTGTCCATAAAGCTTTCCATGATGGTAAAGCCCATGCCGCTGCGCTCTTCACCGCCGGTGGTAAACATCGGCTCTCGGGCCTTGTCCACATCCGCTATGCCCCGCCCCCGGTCCTTTACGGTCAATTCCAGGACATTTCCCGGGCAAATGCGCCCCTTTACCAGCACCTTTCCGATGGAATCCGGATAGGCGTGGACGATGGCGTTGGTCACCGCCTCGCTGACGGCAGTCTTGATGTCCTCCAACTCATTCAGCGTGGGATCCATCTGCGCTGAAAAACAGGCAACCGCTGCCCGGGCAAAGCCTTCGTTGCTGCTCCGGCTTGGAAATTCCAATGTCACCTCATTGAGCGCTTTTTTTCTCATTATGTAAACCTCCTCATTATCGTATCGTCACCAGACGTCCAATTCCCGCTGCGTCCAACACCCGCTTTGCCTG
Source organism: Oscillibacter sp. (assembly GCF_028693505.1). Taxonomy (GTDB): domain Bacteria; phylum Bacillota; class Clostridia; order Oscillospirales; family Oscillospiraceae; genus Oscillibacter. The sequence continues at coordinate 37,786 of NZ_JAQUVF010000021.1, read as the reverse complement.
AAGCGGAACATTGCACACCAGCAGGCTGCCGTCCAGCAGCTGCATTCTCTGCTGCGCACGCAGGATCAAAGCGATTCCGGAGCTATCCATAAAGGTCACACCGCTCATGTCCAGCACCAATTTGCGGGGCAGGGCCGCGTCGATGGCCTGCTCCACTTCCCGCAGGGCGTTTTGGGCGCCGTGGTGGTCCAATTCTCCGCTGAGCTCCAGCAGCAAATTTTGGTCTGCGCATTTTACTTGCAATTCCATTTTCTTCGCCTCTTTTGTGGATATTTTTCTGTCCTGCCCTTTTGATGCAAAACTTCCATACACGCTTGCTGCGCGGCGTGCGGGCCTTGGCCGCTGCCGTTTCATGCTGTTTTTACGGCGGTGCAGCGTTTTGCGCCGCTACAAAACGACTCCTAGTTTTTTATGGAAAAACCGCAGAATGCGCAAAAAATACCGCAAGACAGGTTGACTTACGGTGATGATAGCATGTCCTGTTTCTGCTTTTTGTCGAAACCGTTGGCGTTTCCCGGAAAATTTATGAAGAGCGCGGACATGGCAATATAAAAACCCCCGAACCGTTTTCAGACGGTTCGGGGGTTTTTCTGTGCTTGCTGCGGGGCAATATTTATGCCTGCATCGCCTTGGCGGATTCCTCCAGTTTGACGATCAGTTCCTTATATTTGGCCGCTTTTTCCTTCTCCGCGTTCACCACTGCCTCGGGGGCCTTGGAGACGAATTTTTCATTGGAGAGCTTCTGCTCCACGATGCGAAGGCCGTTTTCTACCTTCTCCTTCTCCTTGGTGATGCGCTCCAGCTCCGCGGCGATGTCCACCAGCTCGCTCAAGGGCATATACGCCGTGGCGTTGTGGGTGACCACGCTCAAAAGTGAAGTGACGTCCGCGGGCGCAACATCGGAGAAGGTGACCTCTCCGGCGTAGGCAAGGCGCTGGATGAAGTGCATCCCCTGCGCGTAAATGTCCGGCGTGGCGGTGACCAGCAGGACCTCCGCCTTTTTGGAGGGCGGCACATTCATCTCGGCGCGGCGCGCCCGGATGGCCTTGATGGTATCCATGACCGCCTCCATCGCGGCTTCTTCCACCGGGAAGTTCAGCTCCTCCCGATATTCCGGCCATTTGGCGGTCATGAGGAATGCGTCCTCATGGGGCAGCGCCTGGAAAATCTCCTCCGTGATGAAGGGCATGAAGGGATGCAGCAGCTTCAAAAGCTGAGTCAGCACGTAGCAAAGGACGTTCTGCGCCGTCAGCTTGGCATTCTCGTCCTCCCCGCCCATGCGGGTCTTGGTCAGCTCGATATACCAGTCGCAGTAGGTGTCCCACAGGAAATCATAAACCTTGGCGGAGGCCACGCCGATCTCATAGCTGTCCAGATTCTCAGTGACCTCCTTCACCAGCGTGTTCAGCTTGGAAAGGACCCACTTGTCCTCCTGCTCCAACTTGTCCGCCGCCGGCAGCTCGCACCGGTCGATGGTGAGGTTCATCATAACAAAACGGCTGGCGTTCCAGATCTTATTGGCAAAGTTCCGCATGGCCTCGCACTTTTCGGTATAGAAGCGCGTGTCGTTTCCGGGGCTGTTGCCGGTGATGAGGTTGAAGCGCAGGGCGTCCGCGCCGTACTTTTCCGCCATCTCCAGCGGGTCGATGCCGTTGCCAAGGGACTTGGACATCTTGCGGCCCTTGTCATCCCGGACCAGACCGTGGATCAGGACGGTGTGGAACGGAATCTTCTTCATCTGCTCGCAGCCGGAGAAGATCATCCGGGCCACCCAGAAGAAGATGATATCATAGCCGGTGACCATCACGGATGTGGGGTAGAAATACGCCAAATCCTCGGTCTTATCCGGCCAGCCCAGCGTGGAAAACGGCCACAGCGCGCTGGAAAACCAGGTGTCCAGCACATCCGGGTCCCGGGTGAGGTGGGTGGAACCGCATTTTGCGCACTTCGTGGGGTCCTCCCGATCTACATTGATGTGGCCGCACTCGTCGCAGGTCCACGCGGGGATTTGATGGCCCCACCAAAGCTGGCGGGAAATGCACCAGTCGTGGACGTTTTCCATCCAGTTCGTATAGGTCTTGGCGAAGCGCTCGGGGACGAATTTTACCTCGCCCTCCTGCACGACCCGCAGCGCCTCCTTGGCGAGCGGCTCCATCTTGACGAACCACTGGGCGGAGATCAGCGGCTCCACATCGTTGTGGCAGCGGTAGCAGGTGCCCACATTATGATTATAGGGTTCCGCCTTGATGAGGTATCCCTGCTCCTCCAAATCCTTCACGATCTGCTTGCGGCACTCATAACGGTCCATTCCGTTGTACGGCCCGCCGTTTTCGTTGATCTTTCCGTCGTCGCCGATACAGCGGATAACCTCCAGATTGTGGCGCAGGCCCACCTCGAAGTCGTTGGGGTCGTGGGCGGGCGTCATCTTCACGGCGCCGGTGCCAAAGCCCAGCTCCACGTAATCGTCCGCTACAATGGGAATCTCCCGGTTCATGATGGGCAGGATGCATTTCTTCCCCACCAGAGCGCGGAAGCGCTCATCCTCCGGATTGACGGCTACGCCGGTATCGCCCATCATGGTCTCCGGCCGGGTGGTTGCCACCACCAGATCGCCGGAGCCGTCCGCGAGCGGATAGCGGATATACCACAGGTGGCCGGGCTTGTCCACATACTCTACTTCCGCGTCGGAGAGGGCCGTGATGCAGTGGGGGCACCAGTTGATGATGCGGCTGCCCTTGTAGATCATGCCCTTGTCGTACAGCTCGCAGAAGGTTTCCCGGACGGCCTTGGAGCAGCCCTCGTCCATGGTGAAGCGGGCGCGGCTCCAGTCGCAGGAGACGCCCATCTTCTTTTGCTGCTCCACAATGCGGTCGCCGTACTTTTCCTTCCACTGCCAGACGCGCTGGAGAAACTTCTCCCGGCCCAGATCATAGCGGGTCTTGCCTTCCTTGACCCGCAGCTCCTCTTCCACCTTGATCTGGGTGGCGATGCCGGCATGGTCAGTGCCGGGCAGCCACAAGGCGGAGTAACCCTGCATCCGCTTAAAGCGTGTCAGGATATCCTGCAGGGTGGAATCCAACGCGTGCCCCATATGCAGCTGACCGGTAACATTGGGGGGCGGCATCACGATGGAAAACGGTTTTTTTTCAGGGTCCGGCTCCCCCCGGAAGCAGTTGCCGTCCATCCACATCTGATAGATGCGGGACTCCACCTGCTGAGGTTCATAGACCTTGGACAGTTCTTTGTTCATATGGATTTCTCCTTTTCAGGTTATTTCACGTACTGATACGTTTTTCCGCAGGAGCGCTCCAGCTCCCCGCGCAGCTCCCCGCCATTGCGGCCGGGCACCTTGTCAAGGCACACGACCAGACTCGCCAGCGGGTCCAGAAAGATGAAGTCGTATCCGCGGTAGTTCACCAGCGCATAGACCTTATCATAGTTGTGGCGGATTTTCTGATCGCCGATGACCTCGTAAAAACAGCTCCCCTCAAACTGGAGCTTTCCGTTGTAGAGCACCCGCATCCGGGCGAACGCCGCGCTGACAAGGTTTGGGATCAGACCGGCAACCAGGAACAACATGCCGATCATCACATAGCTGATGCGCCGGAAGGACGCGCCGTCGGCACTGATGGCATTCCACGCGCTCCAGGTCCGCCAAATGCCGATGGCCAGACACACGGCCCGGAACAAGAGCATCTGCTTCCGGCGAAACAGCTTTTCCGAAACCGTGTACAGCGCCAGCAGCTGCCGGTAGTTTAAACTCATCTCCGCTTCAAATTTCATTCGTTTTCTCCCTTATCTGATCTTGATTACCGGCTTACCGGCGGTGTGGCTGATAAACTCCCGAAACGCCTCCGGCGTTCCCTGCTGAAAATCCCGCTTTGGTAAAATGTGTGCGGTCCGCGGGGAATCAAACAGATAATAGCGGTCCCGGTCCTCGTAAATGCTCTGGAGCACGAAATAATCCAGTTCGCTGCGCACGCCCTTGGATTCCTGTGTAAAGTGATAGACGTCAAACCGGTAGCGCAGCGTCTCCCCCTTGTGCTGATAGGATTTCCACGCTCGGGCGCGGCCAACGGGTCCGCCCCGGCTTTGCAGAAAGAACCAGCCCATGCCGAGAAAAAACAGCGTTGCGCCCGCCAAAATCCCGCCGACCTCCCCGTCACCGTCCTGCGCAAAGGCGGAAACAGCGCTGCTCCCCATCAAAATCGCCAGCAGAAAGCAAAGCCCCGCCAGAAAGACGCCCAGTACCCGCGAAATTTTTGTGAAGGTGCGGACCGCCCTTCTGGAGTAAAAAAAGGCGTCGTAAAAGCCCTTGATATCCTCCGCCTGATAGACGGTCTCCACAAAATAGTTCATTTCCGTCTCCCTTCCACAAAAAAACGCCCCGAGCCAAAAGGCTCAGGGCGAACAAAAGTCCGTGGTACCACCTGGATTCGGGAAATTCCCGCACTCTCCGACGCCGCAGCGCCGTTCCCCGATAACGGTGGGCATCCGCCGCGGCTTACTCCACTCGTTCAGCCGCAGTGCTCCGGGACGACTTCTCCGCCGACGTCACGGAAACTTTCACCAAACCGTTTCCTCTCTTTGCTTTCCGCCGACGTGTACTGCTCCCCATCCTTGCACTTCCAATATACCGTATTAGTATAGTATACCCATTTTGGATTGTCAAGGTCAGCTCAGGCGCAAAATTTCCTTTTTCAGACGGGAAATGATTCGTTTTTCCAAGCGGGAAATGTAGGACTGTGAAATTCCAAGCTGATCCGCCACCTCTTTTTGCGTCTGTTCCTTGGTGCCGCCCAGCCCAAAGCGCATGGTAATGATCTCCTTTTCCCGGGGCGTCAGGATCTGGATGGCCGCAGCCAGCAGACTCCGGTCCACGTCCTCCTCGATGGGGCGCATCACGATGTCTGCGTCGGTGCCCAGCACATCGGAAAGCAGCAGCTCGTTGCCGTCCCAGTCCGTGTTCAGCGGCTCGTCAAAGGAGACCTCCCCCTTCCGGTTGGCATTTTTCCGCAGATACATTAAAATTTCGTTTTCGATGCAGCGGGAAGCATAGGTGGCCAGCTTGATATTTTTCTCCGTTCGGTAGGTCCCCACCGCCTTGATGAGCCCAATGGTCCCAATGGAGATCAGGTCCTCGATGCCAACCCCCGTATTTTCAAAGCGCCGTGCAATATAGACGACCAACCGCAGATTGTGCTCGATCAGTTCCTTTTTGGCCCCCTCGTCCTCCAGACGCTCCAGCAGCTCCGCTTCCCGCTCCCGGCTCAGCGGGGGCGGCATCGTATCGCAGCCGCCGATGTAATGGACTCCCTCAACCGGCAGCAGTCCCAGCCGAATCAGCAGACGCCGCCATGCATCTACCAGTCCTTTCATGCCATCCTCCCTTTCTCACATCACCGCCCCACAAGGCAGTATATCCATTTCCAAGCTCCGTGGGGGAAAGCGCCAGGCGCAGACCATCGTATCGGACGCCGCCGATCTCGGTCCAATCCGTTTGCACCGTGAGCAGTAACCCGCCGGATACCCCCACCGCGTGAAACGGGAGCAGCCTCGGTCGAAGCCCCGGCGCGGCCAGCAGCACCGGCTCCAGCAAATCAGCGGGCGCGCGGAGATGCTCCGGCGTGCACAGCCGTCTTACGCCGGGGGGCAAAACGCTCTCCGGCGCGCCGGGCGCCGTCACCAGTACCGGCCGCCCGTCCGACGGGTCCCGGACGGTATTGCCGCTGTCCCAAAGCGCCGTCAGCACAGCCGTCCGCCCTCCGACAGATATCCGGACCGGCAGGAGGCGGCCCTCCAGCGCGCAGCGGGCCGTCGCCCGGAACACCACGTTCCCCAGCAAATACGCGCCTGCCGCCGCAACCAGCAAAACCGTTCCATCCACATCCGTATAAAAAATACCGTTGACCATCGGTACGCCGCCCCCCGCCAGCAGACCCAGCGCCAGCACGCAGCCCGCCATGGCGCAGGAGAGAGCAAACAGCAAAAGCGTCAGCCGCAGCAGCTTCCGCTCTCCCCCGTATGCAATGAGCGCCAGCAGCACGCCCACCGCCAGCTTTACCGGCGTGGAGGCGAGAAAGGAAAGCCCCGGCAAAAAAACCGACACCGCATAGGCGCCGCCGGTCAACGCACCCAAAAGATACCGCCGACGCCGCAGCGGAATTCCGGCGAGGCGGGCGGTGAGGAGCAGAAGCAGATAATCCATGGCTCCGTTGAGCAAAAATACGCTGTCCACATATACCACCGTCACGTGCATCCCTCCGTTTCACCCTGTCATTATAGGGCAGGCCCGCAGGAAATACCGTCGCAAAAAGAAAGGGACGGCCAAAAGGCCGTCCCGCGAAGAACGCTCATAGGAAAAGGGACAGCCACACTCGCTTTGTGGCTGCCGTATCGTCAATATCCAAAGCCAAACACGACCGCGTCCGTGGTCTCGGTCCCCATGTCATAGAAATACCCTTTACCGTGACCGGTGATATTCATGTAAATCCCCCCTACCCACATGGGGGAACGCATGCCCATAATAACTTACCACAAAGCCTTCAGCGCAATGTTCAGCTTCTTCATATCTCTTTCTGTCTGCACCTGCCAAAAGCAATGCTCTTTCTTTGGATGAGATGTTTTTCTTAAATAAACGGCATAATCATGGACGCCACCAGCGCCACGATCATCACCACCACCAGCGCCAGCGCAATGGCCCGGGTCGCAGATTTTTTCATACGCTCTCCTCCTTTGTCAGGATCTTTCGGATACTCTTCTCCGCCTTGCTGCGTGGCACCAGCAATTCATGTCCGCAGCCCAGACAACGAAGCCTGATGTCCATGCCCACTCGCAGAATTTCCCATTGGGTGCTCCCGCAGGGATGGGCTTTTTTTAACTCTACCCGATCATGCAAATGCAGATCCATACACGCCTCCTGTCAATCCGGTCTCCTCTTGTGCATATGATACCAATAAAACGTCAAGCCGCGACGCGCGGCAGATAGGATGCGATCAAACATGCCGTTGAATCAACTTTTTCCGCCGGAGGGACTGCGCCCTCCCAACACGTATGCACTGTCCGACCTGAAAGAAGCGCTGGAGCAAGGCTCCATTCTGGAAGGAACCGTGCAGCGGTGCGACACCAGTCACACGCTTCACCTGCCCCTTGGCAGCATAGCCGGACAAATCCCCATCGGGGAGGCCATCGCCCCCTGGATCAGCGGTTCAAATCGTGATATTTCCGTAATATCAAGAGTCGGAAAGCAAACTTGCTTTACAGTTCAAAAGCTCTATGCCGATGAAAAAGGCGCGCCGATGGCACTGCTCTCCCGCCGGGCGGCGCAGGAGGCGGCGATGGCGTTTTTCATGGAGCACCTGGTTCCGGGAACGGTCCTCACCTGCCGGGTGACCCGGCTTGAGACCTTCGGGGTCTTTCTGGACATCGGCTGCGGCATCATTGCCATGCTGCCCATCGAGCATATCTCCGTCTCCCGCATCTCCCACCCCAAGGAACGGTTCCGTGAGGGGCAAAAGATTTTGGCGGTGGTCTGGTCCGTGGACCGCGAGGCCCGCCGCATCACCATGACGCACCGGGAGCTTCTTGGCACGTGGATGGAAACCGCCAGCCGGTTTGCCCCCGGCGAGACGGTGCGCGGCATCGTCCGCAGCGTCAAGGAATACGGCAGCTTCATCGAGCTTATGCCAAATCTCTCGGGACTTGCGGATGTGCGCGAGGGGCTGACGCCGGGAGACGGCGTCTCCGTATACATCAAAAGCATCCGCCCCGAACGGATGAAGATCAAACTGCACATCGTGGAAAAACTGCCCGCGCCAATGGAGGCGGAACCGCTTTCCTATCAGATCACCGACGGCACGCTGACCCACTGGGTCTATTCCCCGCCAGGCTTCGAGCGAGCGCCCATCGAGACTGATTTCACAGCGTCCGCCCCTTGATCTTTTCCCAATAGCTCTTGGCGGCCTGTTCCGTTTTGTTGTCGCCCCACTCGTAATAGCGGGCGTTTTTCAGCGTGTCGGGCAGGTATTGCTGCTCCACCCAGCGATTTGGGAAATCGTGGGGATAGAGATAGTGCTGCTGATTATCGAAGCCGGTGGTATCCGCGTGGACGTTTTGCAGCTGGCGGGGGATCTCCCCGCTCTTTCCCTTTTGCAGATCACCCATGGCGGCAAGAATGGCATTGTGGGCCGTATTGGATTTCGGCGCGGTGGCCAGCAGCACGGCGGCCTCCGCCAAAGGTAGCCGCGCCTCCGGCAGCCCCACCTGCAGCGCCGCATCCACGCAGGCCTTCGTCACCACCATCGCCATGGGATAGGCAAGCCCGATATCCTCCGCGGCGATCACCAGCAGCCGCCGACAGGGCGAGAGCAGGTCCCCGGCCTCCAAGAGCCTCCCCAAATAGTGGACTGCCGCGTCCGGGTCGCTGCCCCGAATGGATTTTTGCAGCGCGGAGAGGATGTCGTAGTGGGCGTCCCCATCCCGGTCATAGCGCATAGCGCTGCGCTGTGCAACCTGTGAAGCATCATCCCTTGTCAGGAAAAGCTTCCCCTCCCGGGGCTGCGCCGCCTGAGAGAGAAGCTCCACAGCGTTGATGGCCTTGCGCACATCGCCCCCGCAGGCCGTTGCGATCTGAAGCGGCACCCCGTCCTCCCAGTCCAGCGGCAGCTGAGAGCGCCCGCGCTCCACCTCCAGCGCCCGCAGAACGGCGGCTTCCGCCTCCTCGGCGGTCACCGCCTTAAATTCAAACACCGTGCTGCGGGAGAGCAGCGCGCTGTACACGTAGAAATAGGGATTTTCCGTGGTGGAAGCGATCAGCGTCAGCTTCCCGTTTTCCATAAATTCCAGCAGACTCTGCTGCTGTTTTTTGTTGAAATACTGAATCTCGTCCAGATACAGCAGCACGCCGCCGGGCGCCAGCAACGTCCCCACATCGGCAATGATGTCTTTGATATCCTGCAAGGACGCGGTGGTGGCGTTGAGCCGATAGAGCGTTTTGTTGGTTTTCGCCGCGATGATGTTGGCGATGGTGGTCTTTCCGGTGCCGGAGGGTCCGTAAAAGACCATATTGGCATCGGTGCCGCTTTCGATCAGGCGGCGGAGCACCGCGCCGGGCGAGAGCAAATGCCGCTGGCCGACAACCTCTTCCAATGTTTGCGGCCGGATCTCGTCCGCCAAAGGGCGCTGCATGGCTATCCCACCTTTCCCTGTCCTGACTTTTTATTTTACCATATTTCGCAGAAAATTACCATGGTTTTTTCACTGGTCAGCTGTCGAAACTTGTGGTATACTCACTTCATCTCAACAAGAGGTGAACGCCATGAAATCGAAAGCCGCCCTCGCCCGCATCATCGCCGCGCTCAAGGAGCTGTATCCGGAGGCGCTTTGCTCCCTGCAATACGACAAGGATTATGAACTGCTGTTCGCCGTGCGGCTCTCCGCCCAATGCACCGACGAGCGGGTCAACAAGGTGACGCCGGCGCTGTATGAACGCTTTCCCACACTGGAGAGCTTCGCGGAAGCGGAAATAGCGGAGGTGGGCGCGTACATCCACTCCTGCGGCTTCTTCAACAGCAAGGCCCGGGACATCGTTCTCTGCGCGCAAAAGCTCCTTGCGGAGCACGGCGGCAAGGTCCCCGGCACCATGGAAGAGCTGACCGCCCTTCCGGGCGTTGGCCGCAAGACCGCAAACCTGATTTTGGGCGACGTATACGGCGAGAGCGCCTACGTCTGCGACACCCACTGCATCCGCATCACGGGCCGGCTGGGGATCACAGACGGGTCCAAGGACCCTCTCTCGGTGGAGCGGCAGCTGCGCGCCGTCCTTCCGCCCAGGGAATCCTCCGACTTCTGCCACCGGATGGTCCTCTTCGGCCGGGACACCTGCACCGCCCGCACGCCCAAGTGCGAGGGCTGTCCCCTCCGCCGGGACTGCGACACCGGGAAGGCCGCAAAATAACGATTTTCTGTGCCTGCGCGGCTGCGCAGGCACTTTTTTTCATTTGTCAACATATACTGTTTTGGAACCGATCATCTTTTGAACTCCAAGGAGGCACTATGGACGAAAATACTACCCGGCTGGTCGAACAGCTCAAAAGCAATCCTGCCATGCTCCAGTCCCTGATGCGGTCCCGGGACGGGCAGGCACTCATGCAGATGCTGACCCAGAGCGATCGGGGCGCGGGCTTGCAGCATGCAGCCCAATCCGCCGCCCGGGGCAATCCCGTGGAAATGGTAAAGCTGGTAAATCAGGTCATGCAAAGCCCCGGCGGTGCGGAGCTAGTAGAGCGTATCAACAAAGCGATCCAGAAATAAGCGGAAAGGCGGGTGACGGGCGTGGCTGAGTTTGACGAAAAACTGAATAGTCTGCTGTCCAATCCGGACGCCATGGCCCAGATCATGCAGCTGGCCCAGTCCTTCTCCGGCGGGCAGACGCAGACGCCGCCGCCCCAGCAGCAGTCGCCGCCCCCGCCTCCTCCAACGCCCGCAGCCCCCGGCGGACAGTCGATGCCAAACTTCAGCCCGGACCTGCTCTCCTCCCTGACCGGCGGTTTGGACCCAAAGCTCCTGATCAAGCTGCTGCCTCTGGTGCAGGAGCTGGGCAGCCAGCAGGACTCCAATGCCCGGCAGCTGCTCTTCGCCCTACGGCCCTATCTGAAAGAGGAACGGCAGGAAAAGGTCGAGCGCGCTGCAGCTGGCCCGTCTTTTCCATCTGGGCAAAAAATTTTTGTCGGGATGGGGGGAGTGAGGCATGTATAACCGCTACATTCGAAACGACAACGGCACCTATACGCACATTCCGGAGGAGGATCGCCGCCAAACGCCGCCGCCCCCTCCGGGGAATCGGGGGCCGCAGTCACCGCCGCCGGGGGGGCACGGACCGCAGCCGCCCCCTCCGCCCCCGCCTCCACCCCCGGGCGGTCCGGAGCCACGGTCCGGCGCCTTCACTGACGGACTCACCGGATTTTTACGCCACATTCTGGACCAGCTGCATCTGGACCATGTGGACACCGGGGATCTTCTGCTTCTGGGCCTTCTCTTCTTTCTCTTCCGGGAGGATGCGGACGAGGAGCTGCTGGTGGCGCTTGGCTTGCTTTTGATCCTGTGAAAAAGAGGCAGCGCCCCGGCGACTTTCCAACCAGCGTATCGTTTCAGGGCGGCATTGTTTTTAACAATGCCGCCCTGAAACGTCTTTTTACAAATCGTCCTCCACCACAAAATGCACATTGCCGTCTTCCGCTGAAAACGTGATTTTGCAGGTATACGCAGCGCCGTCCTGCGTTTCCAATTGAACCGTGACCACACCGTTTCCCAAGTAGGTCAATTCGCTTTCCATGTGCGTTTTGGCATGGATTCCACACCGCTGGCAATTACCGTCTTGATCCATGAAGGCGAGATTGCTTGTCTGCTCTTTCACATCTGTAAACAGCACAACGCCCACCCGCTCAAAAGCAAAATCCGCAGCGGCAACGCAGTCAACGACGGACCAGTCGGCATTGGCGTTTTTTTGACAAAATAAGGCTTCTATCTCCCGGGCGGTCCATTCTGTTTCCTGCGCGATCTCCCCATCCTCCGCGCCGCTGCCGCTTTCTTCAGCGGTTTCGGGCGATTCTCCGCTTTGTCCGCAAGACACAAGGGCGAACATGCACAGGACAAGGAGCATTGATAACGCCATTCTCTTCATCGTATCTCCCTCTTGAGCAGACGCGCTGCGTCTATGTGTCCAGCAAAACTCGTCCGTCCGGCAGCGTAAAGTTCGCCGCCGCGGGCGCTGCCGCCACCGTCAGCGCCGCCATGCGATACACCGTCTCTCCGTCCAGCAGTTTTTCCGCCACCGCCAGAAGGCCGGTGTCCACACTGACCCAGTAGCGCGTCACATACCCGCCCTCATCTGCGGCCGTCTCCACGTAGATGCAGTTTAAGCCGGAGATCGTGCGGTAATCCGCCGCAGTAATCTCTTCTTCTTCCAACTCCAGAATATCCTCGTATGTGGGGATTGCCTGTTCATTGTCGGCGGAAATCTCCCCGGCAGGCGCCGCGTAAACGGCGGTCTCGCTGTTATACCAGATGTAGGTGGTCTCCCCGTCTGTCAGCGTGTGGCGGACCTGCCCCGTCGTCAGCGTCCGGTCCGTACGGGTCCAGCCGTCCAGAACCGCCACCGACGCGTTCTCCGTGCTGCTGCCGCCGCTCCAGATCTGCTCCACCGTCACGGTCCGGCTGTATGCGGCGGGCCTTTTGAGCGTCTCCACGGCGGCGCGCACCGTCCGGGGCGTCACCTCCACCACGCTCAGCGCTCCGCCGTCGTTTTCAGGCGTTTCCCCGCCTGGGTCGTCGGGCACCGAGGCGGACGCGGGCAGCTCGATATGCGTGGTGCGGCGCAGGGTGTTGCCCAGCATCAGCGCCACCGTCAAAATGGTCAGCGTCACGAAGGCCCACGTGATCCAATTCCGCTTTCGTTTATCCAACGCGCCGCCTCCTCCCCGGTTTCCTCCCGCTCTTTTTTACGCCTGATAGTCCGCCGGGCGCTCGCCCCGGCCAAAATGCCAAAGGATAGCGTCCGCGATGCGCCGGCAGGCATTCCCGTCTCCATAGGGGTTCACCGCATGGGCCATCCGGCGGTAGGCCTCCTCGTCGCAGATCAGCCGCTCCGCCATGGTCACAATATCGTCTTGCGCCACGCCGCAGAGCTTCACCGTCCCGGCGTCCACGGCCTCCGGACGCTCCGTCTCCCGGCGCAGCACCAAAACGGGCTTGCCAAGGGCAGGCGCCTCCTCCTGCAAGCCGCCGGAATCCGTCAGCACCAGATAGCACCGCGCCATCAGATTGTGCATCTCGTCGGCGGGCAGGGGATCGATCAGATGGACCCGGGGCGCTCCCCGGAGATACCGGTCCACCGCCTCCCGGACCACCGGGCTGAGGTGAACGGGATACACCAGCTCCACATCCTCGTGGGCTTCCGCGATCTGGCGCAGCGCCAGCATAATATTTTTCATCGGCTCCCCGTAATTTTCCCGCCGGTGGCAGGTCACGAGAAGGATCTTCTTCTCCCCGTAGGGCAGGTCGTTCAGCTCCTCGGTAGAAAAGCGATAGTCCGGGCGAACGGTGGTTTTCAGCGCGTCGATGACCGTGTTTCCGGTGATAAACACGCCCTTGGTGATCCCCTCTCCCAGGAGGTTGTTTTGATTGTTCACCGTGGGGCAAAAATAGAGGTCCGCAATGGCGGAAACCAGCTTTCGATTCATTTCCTCCGGAAAGGGAGAATACTTGTCATAGGTTCGAAGGCCTGCCTCCACGTGCCCCACAGGCACCTGATGGTAAAAGGCGGACAAGGCCCCCGCGAAGGTGGTGGAGGTGTCGCCATGGACCAGGATCATGTCCGGTTTCAGGGCGTCAATGGCCTCGTCCATCCCGGTGAGGCACTTGCTGGTGATGGTGGAAAGGGTCTGCCGGGGCGTCATGATGTCCAAATCGTAATCCGGTTTCAGGTCAAAGACCTCCAGCACGCTGTCCAGCATCTGCCGGTGCTGGGCGGTGACGCAGCAAAGGCTCTCGATCTCCGGACGGCGGGCCAGTTCCTTCACCAGCGGACACATTTTAATCGCTTCCGGCCGGGTGCCGAATACGCTCATAATACGAAGCTTGTCCATTTACGATTCCTCGTCTTTCTTCTCTTCCGGCTCCTGCGGATGATGTCCGTGTTCCTTCAGCTCTTCCAGCTCCTCGTGCATTTCCTCTTTGACCTCCTTGGGAAACACCACCCGGGCGGTCACGATGGCCACAATGCACAGCGCGGCAAAAAACAGCATGGCCTTCTGCTCGCCGCCGGTGGTCAGCACCACGGCGGAAAGGCCCAGAATGGCGGAGATCACATACAGCGTTGCCACCGCCTGCTTTTGGCTCAGCCCCATGTCGATAAGCCGGTGGTGAATGTGGCTGCGGTCGGCATGCATGGGGCTTTGCCCGTGGGCGATCCGCCGGATAAAGGCAAAGGCCGTGTCAAAAATGGGCAGGCCCAGAATGAGGAAGGGCACCACAAAGGAGATGACCGCGTAATACTTGAACAGGCCCTGAATGGACATGGTGGCGAGAATAAAGCCCAAGAAGGTTGCGCCGGTATCTCCCATGAACATTTTGGCGGGGTTCAGGTTGTAGGGCATGAAGCCCACACACGCGCCCACCAGCGCCGCCATCACAATGGCAACCTGCGTCTCGGAGGCCATCAGGGCGATGACCAGCATGGTGGTGGCGGAGATGGCGGAAACGCCGTTGGCAAGGCCGTCCAGCCCGTCGATCAAATTCACGGAGTTGGTGATGGCCACGATCCAGAGCACCGTGAAGGGGACGGACAGCCCGCCCAGCACCCAGTAGAGATTTTCGGAAAAAATATTGGGATTGGAAAACGCCAGAATCGTCACGCCGTGGGTGGCGGGAATGAGGGCCGCCAAAATCTGCACCACGAACTTAAACATGGCGGGCAGGGCCATGATGTCGTCCACCACGCCCAAAACCACGATCACCACCGCGCCCAGCAGGATGCTTTGCATCTGAACGTTGCCGCGGATATTGATGAAGAGCAGGATGCTCACCATAAAGCCGATGAAGATAGCAAGCCCCCCCAGACGGGGAATGGGCACCTTATGCATCCGGCGGGCATCCTTGGGCACGTCGATGGCGCCCACCTTATAGGCAAACGTCTTGACCACCGGCGTCATCAGAAAGCTGATGACCAGCGCCACAAGCAGCGCCAAAACCACATAGGCGATCAGCTGATTATTCAATGGCATGTTCGTCCTCCGTCAGCGCGCCAAAAAGCCCACTTTTTTGTAGACCTTGCCCACGGTGCGATCCGCCACATGGCTGGCCTTTTCCGCGCCCGCGCGGTACACGCTCTCAAGGTAGCTCTTGTCCGCAAGCAGATGCTCCGTCTCCTCCCGGATGGGGCGCAGCAGCTCCACCACGGACTCGCCCACGGCGGTTTTGAAATCGCCGTAGCCCCGGCCGTCAAACTCCCGCTCGATCTCGTCGAACGTCTTGCCGGTGGCAACGGAATAAATCTGCATCAGGTTGGAAACGCCGGGCTTTGCAGCCGGGTCGAAGCGCACGCAGGCGTCCGAGTCCGTCACGGCCTTTTTGAATTTACGCAGGATGTCCTCCGCCTTTTCCAGCATGTAGACGCACCCGCCGGGGTCCTTGTCCGACTTTGACATCTTGTTTTCCGGGGAGGTCAGGCTCATCACCCGGGCGCCCACCGGGGGAATATACGGCTCCGGAATTTTAAATACGTCCCCGTAGATACCGTTAAAACGGGTGGCAATATCCCGGCAGATCTCCACGTGCTGCTTCTGATCGCCCCCCACCGGCACCAGGTCCGCCTGATAGAGCAGAATGTCCGCCGCCATCAGGGCCGGATAGGTGAAGAGGCCCGCGTTGATGTTGTCCGCATTCTTGGCGGACTTGTCCTTGAACTGGGTCATGCGGGAAAGCTCGCCAAACATGGTATAGCAATCCAGCACCCAGCCCAGCTGGGCGTGGGCCGGGACGTGAGACTGGACGAACAGCACGTTCTTCTCCGGGTCGAGGCCGCTGGCGATATAGGTCGCAAGCTGGGTCAGCGTATGTCGGCGCAGGTCCGCAGGCACCTGCCGGACCGTGATGGTGTGCATGTCCGCCATCATATAATAGCAGTCGTATTCATCGGCCAGCGCCGCCCAGTTTTTGATGGCTCCCAGATAAGACCCCAGCGTCAGATCGCCGGAGGGCTGAATTCCGCTTAAAATCCGCTTCTTGTGCACTTCGTTTTCCATTGTCGGAACACCTCAAATCTTTCTATTGAAAGCGCCCTGTCAAAAGGCGCAATTTAACTTATATAGTGTATCACAGGCGTTGAAAAACCGCAAGTCCGGCCTTGACATTCTTCCTCATAAAAGCCATAATGTAGTTTGTTATATTGTGTAAAAAATTCCGGCATGGAGGTACTTGCATGGCACTTGACAGGAAGTTCTTTGAAGAGATGGAGGATCGGATCCCCAAGGGGAAGGTCCGCACCCGGTTTGCCCCCTCCCCCACCGGCTACATGCACGTGGGAAATCTGCGCACCGCCCTCTATACGTGGCTCATCGCCCGTCACGCCGGCGGCGCCTTCCTCCTCCGCATTGAGGATACCGATCAGGGCCGTCTGGTGGAGGGCGCCACGGACGTCATTTACCGCACCATGGCAGAGTGCGGCCTCACCCACGACGAAGGACCCGACATCGGCGGCCCCGTCGGCCCCTACATCCAGTCCGAGCGCCGGGGGCTGTACGGCAAATACGCCGAGCTGCTGGTGGAAAAGGGCGCGGCCTATTACTGCTTTTGCGAAAAGGCGGAGTCCGAGGAGGACAGCGGCAATTTTGTCCGTGGGGACGATCCCTGCCGCGCCATGAGCCCAGCCGAGGTGGAAGCCCAGCTTTCTTCCGGCAAGCCCTATGTTATCCGCCAGCGCATCCCCCACGAGGGGACCACCTCCTTCCACGACGTGTCCTTCGGCGACATCACCGTGGAAAACAAGACGCTGGACGATCAGGTGCTGCTCAAGCGGGACGGACTGCCCACCTACAACTTTGCCAACGTGGTGGACGACCACCTCATGGGCATCACCCACGTGGTGCGCGGCAGTGAGTATCTCTCCTCCGCGCCCAAGTACAATCTGCTCTACGAGGCCTTCGGCTGGGACATCCCCACCTACGTCCACTGCTCTCCCGTCATGCGGGACCAGCATAACAAGATGAGCAAGCGCCACGGCGACCCCTCCTACGAGGATCTGATTGCTCAGGGCTATCTCACCGCCGCTGTTTTGAACTATGTGGCGCTGCTGGGCTGGGCGCCCAAGGGCGAGCGCAGCGAGCAGGAGATTTTCTCTCTTGCGGAGCTGGTGGATGCCTTTGACATTGCGGGCATCTCCAAGTCCCCCGCCATTTTTGATATGGCCAAGCTGGACTATTTCAACGCCACCTATCTGCGCGCCCTTCCGGCGGAGGAATTTGCAGCCGTGGCGAAGCCCTATATCCGCCAGAGCGTAAAAAATCCCGCCATCGACACCGCCGCTGTGGCGGCCCTGCTGCAAGCGCGGTGCGAAAAGCTGACGGACATTCCCGAGAAGGTGGACTTTTTTGACGCGCTCCCCGATTATGATGTGGAGTTTTTCACGAATAAGAAGTCCAAGACCGATTCCGCCGTCTCCTTGGAGATGCTCTCCGCGGCGCTCCCCGTGCTGGAAGCCCTGCCGACTTGGACCACGGAGGCCATTCACGACGCGCTGATCGACCTCGCCGTCTCTCTCGGCGTGAAGAACGCCACGCTGATGTGGCCCGTCCGCATTGCCGCCGCCGGCAAGCTGGTGACGCCCGGCGGCGCGGTGGAGCTGTGCTGCATTCTGGGCCGGGAGGAAACCCTTCGCCGTCTGCGCCTCGGCATGACGAAGCTGCGCGGATGACAGAGCTTTTCAAGCAGCGGTACAAAGACCTTTTCTCCGCCATCTGGCGGCAGGGATTTTCCTACCAGGTGTTTCGCACCGCCGTCTCCTTTCTTTTGCTGGCAGCTTTGTTTTTTGCCGCCAGCATGGCTCTGCCGGAGCTGCGGGATTTTCTGGTGCATCAGGTCCTTGAAACGCTGGGCGGCATCGGCGCCATCGACGATACCGGCGCCATCTCCCCGCTGATCCTGTTTTCCAACAATGTGCAGGCCTGCGCCATGATCATGCTCTACGGCTTCATCCCCTTTCTGCGCATGCCTGCCATGACTTTGGGCGTCAATGCCATGATGCTTGGGGTGCTTGGCGCGTGGTACGCTCAGCAGGGCGTTTCCCCCCTCATCTATCTTGCCCTGCTGCTCCCCCACGGCGTCGTGGAGCTTCCGGCACTGGTGCTGGCCATCGCCACCGGCTTATTCCTGTGCGATCAGGTGACCCGGATGATCCGGGGGCGGGAGCATACCCTCTCCCTTTCGGACTGTCTTTTGCTGCTTTGCCGGATGCTGCTGTTGGTGCTGGTCCCGGCGCTGTCCGCGGCAGCCTTGCTGGAGGCCTATGTCACGCCCCTTCTGATGTCGATTCTTCTTTGACTATAATTCACATAAAAAGGACTGGTTTTATCACATGAGCAAACTGACCATCCCCGCCGGTTACCGGATGCCCCTGACCAACAACGAGTTGCAGCGGGCCATTGAGCTGATCCATGCGGATTTTCAGCACAACCTGACCGTGCGGCTGAACCTGCACCGGGTCTCCGCCCCCCTGTTTGTGGACGGAAAAACCGGCTTGAACGATGACCTCAACGGCGTGGAGCGCCCCGTCTCCTTTGATATTCCGGACGTGGGGACCGACGGACAGGTGGTCCACTCTCTTGCCAAGTGGAAGCGTCTGGCGCTGAAGCGGTATGAGTTCAAGCTGGGCACCGGGCTTTATACCGACATGAACGCCATCCGTCGGGATGAGGAGGTGGACAATCTCCACTCCATCTATGTGGACCAGTGGGACTGGGAAAAGCACATCGACGTGTGCAACCGAAACGCCCTTTATCTGAAGGAAACCGTGCGGGACATTGTGGGCTGCATCTGCGACACCGCAACCGCCCTGCGAAACGCCTTCCCGCTTCTGACCTTCCGCCCGGACCGGGACGTGTACTTCATCACCACCCAGGAGCTGGAGGACCGCTTCCCCGACCTCTCCCCCAACGAGCGGGAAACGGAAATCTGCCGCAGACACCACACCGTGTTCCTCATGCAGATCGGCAAAACCCTCAAATCCGGCAAGCGGCACGACGGCCGCGCCCCGGACTATGACGACTGGGACCTCAACGGCGATATCCTCATGTGGAACCCGGTACTGGAAAGCCGGTTTGAGATCTCCTCCATGGGCATTCGTGTGGACGCCGGGGCGCTGGACCGCCAGCTCACCCTCGCCGGCTGCGACGCGCGGCGAAACCTGCCCTTCCACCAGATGCTGCTGCAAGGCGAGCTGCCCCAGTCCATCGGCGGCGGCATCGGGCAATCCCGTCTTTGCATGCTGCTGCTGGGCACCTGCCACATCGGCGAGGTGCAGGCAAGTCTTTGGGACAGCGCCACTGCCGAAGCGTGCGAAAAGGCCGGCATCACCCTTTTATAAGCGGTCTTTCCAACGCAGATACCTTTCATTTTCGTGTTAGAAATACAAAAAACCTGGCCTGATCGTGGATCAGGCCAGGTTTTTTTATGCATATCCGCGCCCGCTGCCAAAGCGGCGCTCAGCTCAGAATGTCAGCCGCCAGTGCGTCGGCCAGTGCTTCCAGGGCGGCGCGCTGGTCTTCCTTCGCGGTGGATTTCAGCGTGACGGTGTTTTGCAGCACCGTCATCTCCTTCATGGAGCCCACCAGTTCGGCCATCAGCTTCCCGGACTGGGGCGCCCAGGAGCCGTTTTCGATCAGAGCCACCGTGCGGCGCTGGAAGTTATGGGCCTTCAAATCCAGCAGCAGGTTTTCCATTGGGGTGAAGATGCCATTATTATATGTAGAGGCCGCCAGCACCAAGTGGCTGAAACGGAAGGCCTCCCCCACCATGTCGGACACGGGGTGCTGAGAGAGGTCGTACAAGGCGATCTCCCGCACGCCATTCTCCGCCAGACGGGCAGCCACGATCTCCGCCGCGTTTTCCGTATTGCCGTAGACCGAGGCGCAGGCGATGAAAACGCCCTTCTCCTCCGGCGTATAGGTGCTCCAGCGCTGATATTTCTCCACAAACCAGCCGATATCCTTGCGCCAGATGGGACCGTGGAGCGGGCAGACCATGGCAATGTCCAGCCCCGCCGCCTTTTTCAGCAGGGACTGCACCTGCACGCCGTACTTGCCAACGATATTGGCATAGTACCGCCGGGCGTCCGGCAGCCACTGGCCCTGAAAATCCAGCTCGTCGGCGAAGAGGTTGCCACCCAGCGCGCCGAAGGTGCCGAAGGCGTCTGCGGAGAAGAGGATTTTTTCCGTGGTATCGTAAGTCACCATGACCTCCGGCCAGTGGACCATAGGCGCCATGGCAAAGGTGAACGTATGATGCCCGGAGATCAGCGTGTCCCCCTCCTTCACCGTTCGACTGTGGCCGGAGAGATCCAGACCGAAAAACTGGTCGATCATGGACATCGTCTTGACGCTGCCCACCACTTCCACGTCGGGATAGCGGCGCAGCAGCTCGCTGAGCGTTGCGGCATGGTCCGGTTCCATGTGGTTCACCACCACATAGTCCAGCATCCGCCCCTGCAAACCATATTCCAGATTTTCAAAAAACCGCTCGCCCACGGACTTGTCCACCGTGTCCAGCAAAACCGTTTTTTCATCCAGCACCAGATAGGCGTTGTAGGAAACGCCTCTTGGAATGGGGTAAATATTCTCAAATAAAGCCAGCCGCCGGTCAGACCCTCCCACATAGAGGACATCCGGCGCAATGGTTCGTACGCAATGCATGGTCCGCGCTCCCTTTCCGGTGATAATTTTCACAATGCTACTCTATCCGAATCCAACGGGTTTGTCAAGGAATTCTCCGTTTGGAGAACAGGAGCCTCCGGGACTCCCGGAGGCTCCGAAAAGCTGATTATTCCGCGTGGATGCCCAGCAAATCGCTGATGGAGTCCACCAAAAGCCGATGGTCCTCCTCGTGAGGCAGGCCCGAGCAGGCCACCGCGCCGATGACGCCGGTGCCCTTGAGCAAAATGGGGAAGCCGCCGCCAAGGCAGGTATAGTCCGTGTCGTTCAAGCGCCAGTTCTTCCACTGGTCCTTCCCTTCGCTCTCCAAAAACTGCCCGGCGTGGAGAGAACTGATCTGGGAGACCTGCACCATATTCTGCTTGCGCTTGATCCACATGGCGTTGCGGGCGTTGGCCCCCTGCATGGTGTAATGAAACAGCTCCGTGCCGTTGACGGTGATGTCGATGGCCACAGCCACGCCCCGCTGCTTTGCCTTTTCAATGATCTTGAGGCCCAGCGTCAGGGCGTCCTCATTGGAAAATGCGGAAAAGCACAAGGTCTCTTCCTCCCACTTCCGGCGCGCCAGCGCTTCCTTCAAGTTCTCCTCCATGGGTCACTCCACCTTTCTTTTTCTCCAGTGTTTTTTATCCGTTTTGCCCTGCGGCATAGCGCGCTTCCGCCTCTAAATCGGCGGATCGCTTCTTCTCGATGGCCTCCTGCAAAATCATTTCCTTCACCTTCATCAGCCGGGTGGTGGTGGCGCGGTCATTTTCGTCCAGCTTCATGGTGATATAGCGGATGGCGGCCTGGGTGTCCGGAATCATCACGTATTCCAGCGCGTTGACGCGGCGGCGGGTCTTTTCGATCTCCTCCGCCATCAGCTGGGCGGATTTTTCAATCTCTGCCAGCTTCAGCATCTTTTGAAACACCCGGCCCAGCGCGTCCACCGCCGTGTCCAGCTCCCCGGAGGTGGCGGCGAAGCCGTAGGGAAAGATGTCGCTGTCCGATTTCGTTTTCGTCTCAAACTGATAGACCGGCACGTTGACGGACATGATGTTCTTGCTGGTCTGGGTCAGGACCACGCTCTGCTTGGGGAAAAGCAGGGCCTGCTCCAGCGCCTCGGAGCTCATCAGCGCGGAGGCCACGGTGAAGGACTGGTGAACGGTCATCAGCTCTTTTTCCACCTCGGCGCGCAGGGAGCGGACCTCCCGGACGGTATCCAGAAACTGCTTCATCAGCTCGTCCCGCTTGTCCTTGAGCAGCTTATGGCCCCGCTGTGCGGTGCGCAGCTTGCCCTTGAGGCGGGTGAGCTCCATGCGGGTGGGGTTTACCGTGATATTCGCCATTGGTTACCCCCTCCTTATTCCTGCTCTTTTTTCGGCCAGTATTTCTCAATCAGCTCCGGCTTGATCCGCTTAAGCTCGCCCTTGGGCAGGATGCTCAAAAGCTCCCAGCCAAGGTCCAGCGTCTCTTCAATGGAGCGGTTTTCCTCATAGCCCTGATTGACGTAGCGCTTTTCAAACTCGTCGGCAAACTTTGCGTACAGCAGGTCCGTGGGCGTGAGCGCCGCTTCGCCCAGAATGCTCATCAGCTCCTTGTTGTCCTTGCCGGTGGCGTAGGCGGCGAAGAGCTGGTTCATGGTGCCCGCATGGTCCTCCCGGGTCTTGCCCTCGCCGATACCCTTATCCTTCAAACGGGAAAGGGACGGCAGCACGTCCACAGGGGGATGGATTCCCTGCCGGTACAGCGACCGGGAGAGGATGATCTGACCCTCGGTGATATAGCCGGTGAGGTCGGGGATGGGGTGGGTCTTGTCGTCCTCCGGCATGGTGAGGATGGGGATGAGGGTGATGGAACCCGCGCTGCCCAGACGGCGGCCAGCCCGCTCGTAGAGCGTGGCAAGGTCCGTATAGAGATAGCCGGGGAAGCCGCGGCGGCCGGGAACTTCCTTCTTGGCGGCGGAAACCTCCCGCAGGGCCTCGGCGTAGTTGGTGATATCGGTCATGATGACCAGCACGTGCATGCCCTTTTCAAAGGCCAGATACTCGGCGGCGGTCAGCGCCATACGGGGCGTTGCGATACGCTCCACCGCAGGGTCGTTGGCAAGGTTGGAAAAGAGGACGGTGCGGTCGATGGCGCCGGTGCGGCGGAACTCACTGACGAAGAATTCCGACTCCTCGAAGGTGATGCCGATGGCGGCAAACACCACGGCGAAGTTGGACGCCGCGTCGCCCCGCACCTTGGCCTGCCGGGCGATCTGGGCCGCAAGGTTCGCGTGGGGCAGGCCGGAGCCGGAGAAAATGGGCAGCTTCTGGCCACGGACCAGCGTGTTGAGTCCGTCGATGGTGGAAACGCCGGTCTGGATAAATTCGTTGGGATAGTCCCGGGCGGCGGGGTTCATGGGAAGGCCGTTGATGTCCCGGTACTCCTCGGGCAAAATGTCGGGGCCGCCGTCGATGGGAGCGCCCATGCCGTTGAACACGCGGCCCAGCATATCGCCGGACACGCCCAATTGCAGGGGGTGGCCCAGGAAACGCACCTTGGCGTCCGCCATGTTGATGCCGGCGGCAGACTCGAACAGCTGGACCACGGCGGTGTCGCCGTTGACCTCCAGCACCTTGCCCCGGCGGACGGAGCCGTCCCGCAGCTCCACTTCCACCAGTTCGTCGTAAGTGACGTTTTCCACCATGCGGACCATCATCAGAGGGCTGACGATTTCCTCTACGGTTTTATATTCACGAATCATCAGAACTTCCCTCCCTGTGCGGTCACGTCGGCGATCTGGCGCTCCATCTCCGTTTGAATCCCGGTATAGGCCGTGGGATACTCCTCCACCGGCACGCTCTTGGCCCGGCCGATCTTCTCCCGGGCCGGAATCCCCAGCAGCTCCGTCACCTGCGCACCCTTGGCGATGGCGTCCCGGCAGAGCTGATCGTAGTGGATGATGAGACCCAGCAGTCTCTCCTGCCGGTCATAGGAGGAGAAGCCGTCGATGTCTGTGAAGGCGTTTTGCTGCAGGAAGTCCTCCCTGACCATCCGGGCCACCTCCAGCGTCAGCTGGTCGGCGGGAGAGAGGGCGTCCTTACCCACCAGCTGGACGATCTCGTTGAGGCTGGACTCGTTTTGCAGAATACTCATGGCCTTGGTGCGGTTTTTCACAAAGCCCTCGCCCAAATTCTCATCGAACCACGGCTTCAGGGAGTCGAGGTACAGTGAATAGGAATTCAGCCAGTTGATGGCCGGGAAATGGCGCTTGTAGGCGAGGGCGGAGTCCAGCGCCCAGAACACCTTGACAATGCGCATGGTGGCCTGAGATACCGGCTCGGACAGGTCGCCGCCCGGAGGCGACACCGCGCCCACGGCGGTCAGGCTGCCCCGGCGCTCGTCGGAGCCGATGCACTCCACGCTGCCGGCCCGTTCATAGAACTGGGCAAGGCGGGAGGCGAGGTAGGCGGGATACCCCTCTTCGCCGGGCATCTCTTCAAGACGTCCGGACATTTCCCGCAGCGCCTCGGCCCAGCGAGAGGTGGAGTCGGCAATGACCGCCACGTCGTAGCCCATGTCCCGGAAATACTCGGCGATGGTGATGCCGGTATAGACGGATGCCTCCCGGGCGGCCACGGGCATATCGGAGGTGTTGGCAATGAGCACCGTCCGCTTCATCAGGGACTCGCCGGTGCGGGGGTCCTTCAGCTCCGGGAACTCCCGCAGAACGTCGGTCATCTCGTTGCCCCGCTCGCCGCAGCCGATGTAGACCACGATATCCACGTCGGACCACTTGGCCAGCTGGTGCTGCACCACGGTCTTGCCGGAGCCGAAGGGGCCGGGAACTGCCGCGGTGCCGCCCTTGGCGATGGGGAACATGGTGTCAATGACCCGCTGACCGGAGCAGAGCGGGCGCTTGGGGGGATACTTCTTCGTATAGGGCCGTCCGATACGGACAGGCCACTTCTGGGTCATGGTCAGAGGCAAGACCTTGCCGTCGTCCGTTTTCAGCGCGGCGATTTTCTCCGTCACGTTGAAGGAGCCGCTTTGGATCTCCGTCAAAACGCCGCTCATTTTCGGCGGCACCATGACCTTATGGAGCACGGAGGCGGTCTCCTGCACGGTGCCCAAAATGTCGCCGCCGGTCAAGCGGTCCCCGACCTTTGCCGTGGCGTTGAAGTCCCATTTCTTCTCATGGTCCAGAGCAGAAACCTCCACGCCGCGGGTGATGCACGCGCCCACCTTCTCCACGATCTTTTGCAGCGGGCGCTGAATGCCGTCGTAAATGCCCTCGATCATGCCGGGCCCCAGCTCCACGCTCATGGGCGCGCCGGTGGTTGCCACCTCCGCGCCGGGGCCGAGGCCGGAGGTCTCTTCATAGACCTGAATGGAGGCGGAGTCGCCCTTCATGGTCAGAATTTCACCGATCAGACGCTGAGGACCCACGCGGACCACGTCGGACATGTTGGCGTCCGCGAGGCCGGTGGCCACCACCAGCGGTCCGGATACTTTCACTACTTTACCGCTCAAAATAGAATACCTTCTTCCTTGGAAAATTCTCTTCCGAGGCTATTTACCATGCTGTGTAAAGCCGATTATCTTTACAGAATATTGCTGCCCACCGCCCGCTCGATGGCTCTTTGAATGTTGTCTCTTCCGATACCCAGCGGGCCTTCTCTGCCGGGGATGAGGATGATGGCGGGCCGCAGCTCATCCTTAAAGTGGGCGATCACGTCGCCCATGTTCTTTGCCAGCTGTTCGGTCAAATAGATCACCGCGCATTGGCCGCCTTTGGCAAGCTCCAAGACACGCTCCTTCGCTTCCTCCGCGCTCGTCACCGGATAGGTGTCCAGCCCCAGCGCGCGAAAGCCCATGACCGATTCCCAATCGCCGATTACGGCAATACGATACGTTGTCGCCATCTTCTCACCCTGCCTTACACATAAGTCTCACGGAGCCGGGAGCGGATCACATCGGGGGCAATGCCCATCCCGCGCCCCATCAGCAAAATGCGCAGATTGGTATACTCCGTCTCTCTGGCCGCAAGATACCCCACCAGCGGGGCTTCTCCGAAGGGGACCAGCTCTGCCTGCGCAAGATAGTCGCCCACCGCGTCGTCGCAGAGCTTTTCAAACCGGGTCAGCGTTCCGAAGCGCAGCGCTTCGGCGCCCGCCTCCGCCGCTGCGGACAGGGCCGTGGGGCCGTACAGCTCCGCAAGGCCGCTGCCGCCCGCCACGCCGACCTTCGCCGCCGCGTCCGCGCTGATCTCGCCGCCCTGGAGCAAAACACTCTTTAAAAATTCCGCGCTCTTGCCCATGCGCACCGTGCGGACCACAGCGCGCAAATTGGCAGCGTCGATCTGTGCGCGCACATAGCCCTGCAAAAACGCACTGCCGGTGGCTGCCGCCGTCTCGCCCATCTCCCGATAATACCAGCGGTCCAGCGTGATGTCGGAAAGCTGGGGGTCCCGGGTGGTGTCCAGCACCTCTTTTGCCTCCTCCGCCGCGGCGGCGAGCATCGGCGGAAGCGACTCCGTCTGGCCGCTCTCCAGCGCTTCCTTCAGCTCTGCGGCGCCGATCCTGCCCATATCCATCAGCATATGGTCGGCTTCAACCCCCACCGCAGCGGCCTTGAGCAGAGTCTTTACATTGTGATAATCGTACTTCAACTGAAAAATGTCGATATACCGATGGTCGGGAGCGCCGGTGGAAAGATCCGCCAGCATCGTCTCCCGCGCCGCCGAGAGGGCTGCGTCCATCGCCTCCGGCCGCGTGGCGTCCAACTCCGGATACCCGCACTCCTGCAAGATCTTGAATACCTCTTCGTCGCCCCGGGCCTCCAGGAGCTGTTCCATCTGCGCCGAAGTCAAAAGCGTAGTTTCCATGGCTCTGATCCGCGCGGAAATCGACAGGTAATCGGTGTCTTTGATTTTTTTTGCCAAGACGCTTCCTCCTTGTTAAGCTTCCGGGAACAGCCGCTTTGCCACCGCTCCGGAAGTTTCCGCCCGTTGCAGACGCACCAGCGTCTCAAAGGTCCCGTTGACCTCCACATTGCCTCGCTTGAGGATAAAGCCGCCCAGAATGGGCCGCGTCTCCCCGGAGAGCGTCAGCTTGCCGCCGCCCAGCTTTTCGTTGGCCAGCGCCACCGCCTCCGCGCCCAGCTGCTTGCGTGTTTCTGGGGCGAAGATCACCTCGCCGCGGCCATCCGCCGCCGCCTGCGCCAGAAGCGCCGCAACCGTCTGCGTATACTGATCGGCGGGCAGCGCGCAAAGCTTTTGCAGCGCCAGATCGTATGCCCGCTCCACCAGTTCCTGTTTGGCGGCAAGGCTTACCTTTCTGGCCTCCAGATTGGCCATGCCGGCCAGACGCTCCTCCCGCTCAGCGGCGGCCTTCTTATTTCGCTCCGCCTGGGCCGTGCGCTCCGCCTCCGCCTGCGATTGATAGCGGGCGGTGATTTCGGCGGCTTCCGCCCGGGCAGCTTCCAGAATCCGGTCGATTTCCGATTGCGTTTCCTCGTCAATGCGCCGGGTAATGTTTTCGATTCCGTTCATGGTTGAATCCCCTTTCTACGGGATCAGCCGCTGATATTGATGATCATCAGCATGGATGCCAGCAGCGACAAAATCGCGTAGAACTCCACGGTGATGCAAAGCACCATGCCCTTGGCCCAGTCGTCGGGCTTCTTGGCCAGAATGTTGATGGACCCAGCAGCCACGCGGCCCTGCGCAATCGCGGAGAACAGTCCGCCCAGCGCCATAGGCATGCACGCAAAGAGATACTGCATCCCCTGCGCAATGGTCAGTGCGGGGAGCGTCCCGGAGAGCAGGCCCATGCGATAGATGGCAAAGAACCACACCACGAGGCCGTAGAGGCCCTGGGTGCCGGGGATGACCTGCAAAATCATGACCTTACCGAACTTGGAGGGGTCCTGGCAAAGAAGCCCTGTGCCCGCCTCGCCGGCGATGCCGGTGCCTTTTGCCGAGCCGATACCGGAGAGGACCGCCGCAAGTCCCGCGCCCAAAAGCGCCAGTGCCAGACCGCCGATGGAGCCTAAAAACGTCAGGCTCTGCTGCATTTCCACAATTTGAGTCATATCCATGATGATTTCCTCCTTTAATATTTACCCGTTGATATCCACATATTTGGTGTCCATAGCCAGCGGCCGGAAGGGCTTTCCGCCGTCCTGATAAAATTTCCCGAAATACTCCAGACACTGTAACCGCAGGTCGTGGACGTAGCATCCCAGCAGGTTCAGCGCAAAGTTCAGCGCGTTGCCGGCCATGGAGATTATCAGGAAAACAAAGAAATTGCCGGGGATGGCGCCCAGTGTGTTAAACACCTGCGCGATCACGCTGCCCGCCAGCATCAGCGCCATCAGCCGGGAATAGGACAAAATGTCGCCGAAGTACCCGGTGACATGGTTGTACAGGGACCCAAAGATTGCCGTGACCTTGCCGAAGCCCTTTGCGTTCCAGCCGGAGCCGACCACGATCATCACAATGCCCACGTACAGCAGCAGATTCGTCACGCCCAGCACCGCAAGGGCGATGCCGGCAAAGACCACCCACCAGGTGACCTCCTCCCACACGGCGTCCAGAATCTGCCCCTTGCGCACCTTTTGCACAAAGCTGATGACCATGCCGGTGAGTATCTGCACAAAGCCCAGACACATGGCGCCAATCAAAATCATCAGCGTGTCGTTCAGCGGCGTGAAGAGGGCCGGCAGGGCAAAGTCGCCGCCGGTGGTCAGCTTGACCGCCTGGGTGAGGAAGTCCCCAAAGAAGCCGCCGGTAATGGCACCCATGATAAAGGTGCTGACGCCGCAAAGGCCCAGCAGACTGAACAGGTGTCCCGCCGTCCCCTTTGGCCGGTATTTCCGGGTGATAAACAGCGATCCAAGCATCATCAGCAGGCCGTAGCCCATGTCCGCCATCATGATCCCGTAAAACAGGATAAAAAACGGCGCCATCAGCGGGTTGGGGTCCACATTGTCATAGGCCGGCAGAGAATACATCTCCGTCACCATGTTCAAGGGTCTTGTGAGCCAGTTGTTTTTCAGCTTTACGGGAACCTCCGGATAGTCCGCTTCGTCGGGGTCCGATGCGTCCCACGCGCACCCCAGTCCCTCCAGGAATCCGCTGACCTTCTCCAGATTTTCCAAGGGCACCCAGCCCTTAAAAAAGAGGATGGTCCCGTCGGTGAGCAGCCGCTCCGTCCCGGCATCCTTCGCCGCCTCGGCGGTAAGTCTGTCTGCATACAGCCGCAGCGCGTCCCGGGACTGGGCGCTTTCGGCGATCACCGCCTGGGCCGCTTCCTGCTCCTTCCGGTTTTCGGATAGCTGCGTCTCCAGCTTTTGCAAATTCTCGGCAGCTGTTCCGGTGACGCCCTGAAAGGCCGTCACGCTGAAGCTGTATGGCCGGAGCAGCTCCTGTACGCACGCCTCTTCCGCCTTATGGCAGATCAAAAGGCAGTACCTTTGCTGCTTGTCCGCGCTGATCTCATAAAATTCCGCCGCGGCAGCTTCCGCCGAAAGCGCCGTTCGGATCGCGCCCACATCCGTTCCGCCGGGAAGCACACCCATCCGAATCACCGCGTGGGCCGTTTCTTCCGTCTCCAGCGGCATATCCAAAGAGCTCCACGGCCGCAGACCCGCCTGACGGGAAAGCAGCCGGTTCTCTTCGCTTTGCAGCCGACTGAGACTCTCCAGCGCCCGGCCCACCCGGTCGCTGACTTCCTTCGCCTGCTCCAGTGCAGCGCCTTCGAGAAACTCCGTTTCAGAAACGCTCCGCCGCTGGATGAATAAGCCGTCTTTCTGCGCGCCGCAGCGTTTGATGGCCGCGAGGGCGGCAAAAACGTCCGTCATCTGGCTTCGGGTCTCGCCAAGGCGGGAGGTCTCCCGTCTTAAAAGGGCGGCCCATGCCGGGTCGGCCATCTCATCCGCCGGCTCGCTGATCTCCACGCAGCCAAGATGCAGCAGCCCCTTGAGCAGTTCCTCACGACGCGCGGCCATTGCGATCACACGGAGCTTTTTCATTTTTACAATGGCCATTTCAGTTTTTCACTACCCTTTCGACGATAAATTCCACCGCTGCCTCCAGACGGTCCTCTGTTGTCTTTTTGAGCGCATCCGCTTCCTTTTGCGCGGCACTTTGGATCTGCAAAGCTTGCTTTGCGGCGCGCTCCTCCGCCTGTCGAAGCATGGTTTTTCCCTGTTCCGCCGCGCTCTGGCGCGTTTGCTGCAAGAGCGCAAGCCCAGCCTGCTCTGCCTCGGCAATCATCTTCTGTGCCTCCGCTTCCGCCGCCGCCTTGCGCTCCTGATTTTTGGTTTCTACCTGCGTAATTTTTTCAATTACCTCAAAGGACATTTCACGTTCACCTTCTCTCCTGCGATTGCAGTTCTGATCATTCCTTCGCCCGGTGGTACATCCAGTATGCACAGTATGCAAAAACATGCATTCATCTCGGCAAATGCTACATGGATGGTTTGTGTCTCCGGATGTGGCTTAGTATAATTCACCAAGCAATTCTTTGCAAGGTCATTTTATACAAATCAAATAATTTTACGGATTTTGCTAAAATTTACACCACAATTTCCGGAACTCCCCGCCAATCCCGGCAGCGTTTCTTTCTAAACAAATCTGTACTTGTAATGAACTTTTTTACCGGTTATTGAGCGGATTCCCACGCTGTGGGTCCACGCCTTCTCTGTCCGTTCTCTTTTGCGTTTTTCTTTTTTGTAAATACCTCCAAACCTCACCCGCCAAACTTTGTGCATATTTGCGTGCTTCCATGCAATGACGCGGAAGGAGACACCGTTATATTTTGGGCTTGGCAGCGACAATTCATACCAAAAATTTGTATTTCCGTCAGGCGGGTATGGCAAAGAGAAGAAGTCGGCCACCTTGACCGGCTTCTTCTCCATGTTGGATTCTCATTCTTCCCTGCGGGGTTTATCCAATAGAGCCGCCAATTCATTGAACTCCGCGCCGGAACGGTCCATCGCCCGGGGCAGCTGGGAAAGATTGACCTCCACCTTTCGCAGTTCGCCGGTCACATAGGACGCCGTCGTCTCAAAGGTGCTCATCAGCGCCTGATACTGGGCGCGAAACAGCTCCACTGTCTTTCGCATCTGCGCCGCCGTTGCGCCTTCCAGGTCCGCCGCCCGCTTGCGGGCTTCGCACTCAATGGCGCCAATGCGCTCGCGGATCTGGGCATAGGCCTGCGCGTCCGGCTGCAGCGCCTGAAGCTCCGCGCGAAGCTGGGCAGCCTCTTCTTCCAGCGGGCGGAGGCGCTCCATAGACTGCCGGGCTGCGGCCTCCTGCTTCAATTCTTCCTGCATCTGCTCCTGCCGGGCCGTCAAGTCTACCACCTGGCGGGAAAGCTCCTCCGCCTCCCGGGCGGATTCCTCCAGCTGCTGGCGCAGCCGTTCGTTTTCCTCCTGAAGTGCCTCTTGGGCCGCAGTCGCTTCCTGAGAGGTCCGCTCAATATACTCAATGACACTCTGCTTATCAAATCCGCCGAACGTCACGCTTTTAATCGGATAATTTTCCACACTTCCACCGCCTTTATTCTATCGGTATTTTTCTTACTGTATCACAGAATTTCTTCATTGACAAGAGTTCCTCAAAAAACTGCTTTTCGGGCAGAAGCGCTGATATTCCGACCGCTTCTGTGGAAAAATAGCCGTCGCCACCGCTGCGGCATCGCAAAAAGAAAAGAAAGACGCAAAAGTCAAGATTAAATTGTAAAAAAGGCGAAAAAACTTTTCAGGCCATGCCTGGAAGGGCGTCGGCGAACACGGCGTCAGCCGTCCGGAAGCCCAGTATTTCGCGGGGATAGGCGTTGATCCAGTCTTCGACAGCCTGGACGGCCTTCGCTGTCACCTTCCGGAAGTCCGTCCCCTTTGGGAACCAGCGGCGGATCATTTTATTCAGATTTTCGTTTGTCCCGCGCTCGTATGAAGAATACGGGTGACAATAATATACCTTTGTCCTGTTGCCGTTCCGGCGACAGGACTTTTCCATTCCGGCACAGTCCGCAAACTCTGACCCGTTATCAACTGTAATCGTTTGAAAGATTTCGCTGAACATTGATCCATAGCGTCGTTCAAGACGGTCCAGGGCGGCGACGACGCTTTCGGCCGTGTGGTCCTTCATAAGAACGATGATTTCTTTTCGCGACTTACGTTCAGTCAGGACAAGAAGGGTCTTCTTCGTCGACTTCTTTCCGACGACACAGTCCATTTCCCAGTGTCCCACTTCGTCGCGGTCTTCGATTTCGACAGGGCGGTCTTCAATGCTCGTTCCGGCCGCCGGCCTGGCCGCCACCTTGCGGACCCGCTTATAGCGGCGCTTCTTTTTCCCGCCGTTCGGAAGGTTGGAACTTTCCAGCGTCAGGAAGATTCCTTTCTTGATATAGGAATACAGCGTCGCTTCACAGATCGACGTTTCAAAGTGAAGGCCCTGTTCCTTGATCTCTCCCAGTACGGCCGCCGGTGAATATCCCTGTTCGACGATCCGCTGTTCGATGTGGTCGGCCAGGCGCCAGTCGGCGCCGATCTTCAAGGCCGGACCCTTCGCAGAAAGATTGATCCTATACTTCCGTTCGGCCGTGTCGGCGCAGTAGACTTCGCGGTCGATCAGGTCCGACGTCCGCTGGACGGTCTGGCCCCTCTTGATCTCGTTATAGATCGTGTTCCGGTGGACCCCGATTTCGTCCGCGATTTCCTGGACGGACTTCCCGCATTTCAGGAAAGATTCGATCCGAAGGCGGTCGTTCCAGGGAAGGCGGCCGTGTTTTGTCCACTTTCGGGCGTTATATCCCGCCTTTTGACCGATATTCGCGACGGCTGTGATCTGGACCTTGTTTTCCCACTTTGGGGAACACTCAACGGCCAGGCCGTCACCGATATAGACGCCGATGTGGCCTTCAAGCCAGACGACTTCGCCAGGAACCATGTCGGCCCAGCCGGCCGTCGATCCGCCGCCCTGACATTTCGTGATCATTTCGTTCGCCCCGATGTCAGGAACGCCGTTCACAGCATATCCGGCGCCGCCGTAGGTGCGGGAAGCGACGCCGGCCCAGCCCCACAGGACGCCCTTGATCAAACAGACACAGTCAAAGCCGAAGACGGGTGGGGCCTGATCGGCGGCCGCCTTGATCATGGCAGTTCTGGCGCTCTGCTTGTTATAGGTGTGGTTCGTACAGTAGCGGGTCACGTTCGCGCCGGTCAAGGGCGCGCCGAAGCACCCCATGACATACAGGGTTTTGTGATTCTTCGCGACGTCTTTCAGCTTGTCGACGAAGTCCTTACTTTTAATCATTCCTCTTTGCTCCCTTCTGTGCATAAAAAATGACGGCCCCCGTTTCCAGGGGCCGCATTCCGATTACTGGGCGTCCATATATCCCATGTCGACCAGGTACGCGGTGACGCGGGGGCGAAGGCCAGCCGGAACTTCGTTGACGGTGATCTTTTCCATGATCACTTCGCCAGCATAAAGACGAACAAGCATTTCCACACACTCCTTTCCGAATAAAATCCTTGTGAGAATTATGAAAACGGTGGTCCGCATTTAGACCACCCCGTTTTCCTCTTTGTCGGCCGCCAGGGCGGCTTCGACCTTTGCGCGAAGTCCGGAAGGAACGTCTTCAAGGCTCATTCCTTTTTTGACTTCGTCGACGTATAGCTGAACCAGTTTCGACATTGTTACACCCCTTCCTGATTGGAGAAGACGACGTCGCAGATTTCCATGATACAGCCTTTCAGAAGTTCGTTTTCTTCCCGAAGCTGTTCAATTATCCGTTCCGGCTCCGTCTTCTGGTTCATTGGAACATGGTCACATTTTTCCGGATCAAACATCTTAATTCCTCCTTATGCGAAGCGGATCGTCGCCTGGACCACTTCGATCGTCTGGGTCCCCTTCGTGATATAGAAGCGATAGGCCAGTCCGTAAGTGCTGGCGACGGTGGTATTTGCGAAGGTGTGGACGAACTTCCCGATCTTGCTTGTGATGTCCTCCCAGACGGGGGTCGTGTCGAACGGGTTGTTCGTGACCTCACAGTGAAGCGTCGCGTCGGCCGGCCGGTCGGACGGGTAAAGGGAAATGAAACACTTCGTCACCTTTGCGTCGGTGGTGATCGCGCGAGAAGATGCGATCCTGGTCACGGTGCGGCTGAATGTGATCTGTCGCGTCGCGCTTCCGCCGGCACCGTCTGTGACGAAGATTTTCAAAACATGGCTTCCGGCCAGAAGGCGAAGCCAGGCGTCGGTCAGGTTCGCCGTGTTCTGTGTGCCGCTTGTGGCCGTGAACGTCCGAAGGGTGATCGTTTCGGAACCATTGGTCAGGGTTTCCGTGACGGTCAAGGTCTGGGAAGCGGCTTCGCCGTCCGTGATCGTGTAATTGTAGGTGAACGGCGCGGTCTTCGCGCCGACGTTCTGGTCGGTCCCGCTGATCACGGGGTTCGTGTTGTAGGAAATGGCCGTGGCGTTGCCGGTTTTATAGGCAGATTCGGCGCCGTTGGCGTCGACGGCCTTCACGCGGACCTGATAGTTCGTTCCAGACGTGGGAACGGTGTCGGTGATCGTCTTCGCCGTGGTGATCCCTAATTGGACATAGGCGCCAGAATCGACGCGCCGTTCCCAGACGTAACTGATCGCGTTTCCTTCCGGATCGGTGGACCCGCCGGTCGTGATCGCCAAGGGCTGACCGGCGCGCGGGGTTCCGTGGGAAATGTTTGTCGGGGTTGTGGGCGGCTGATTCCACTGAATGATATAGGCTCCGTCGGTGTCCGCTGTATCAGATACAAGAGTACCAGGGGCCAAAAACAAAGCCGGCCGAACGCCATAGTAGCCGTGCCAGGCGTTGTAGTAGCCCAAACTGCCGTCCGAAGTGACAAACCGCGCGTCGTTCGCGCTGCCGGCGTTCGGGGTTGCCAGCCAGTAATACCAGTAGGCGGAAGCGTTCAGACCGGACTCCTTATATTCGGACTGGCTGACCGCTTCGGCGGTCGGGTATGCCTGGCGCCTGGCGACGCTGTTGAAGTAGGACCAGACGGTCCCTTCGGCGATCCCGTTTTCGTTGCCCAGGCCGACTTCGGTTTCGGTCAGAAGGCGGACCTTCCGCGTGATCGTTTCGGACCCGCCGCCGTCGGTGACGGTGTTTTTCGCGATCGTGATTGTGTCGTCCAGAAGGGCGTTCCGGAAGTTCGCTTCGAAATACAACAGGAATCCGGCTTCCTGATCGTATTCGTTATAGTTGGACCAGACGTTCGCGCTTGAAGGCGGGGCGTCGTAGGAATGGCGCGCCGAATACCAGCCGCCGGCGGCGGCCGCGCTATTAAGCCATTGATCAATATTGGACTGGCTATAACGGTTATTTCCGTAACTGGCGCGGCTACTGTTTGGGTTGGAAGACTCCTTCGCGTCGAAGGGTTTCATGGTGATGATCCGTTCTGTGACCAGTTTCACGCGGTCGGACGCCTGGTGTCCCACTATGAAGCGGATCGCGGCGCCGTTATACTTCGTGTTGACCGACTTCACGACCGCGCCAACGGGTAACGTCGACATTAGTTTCGGCATGGTATTCCTCCATTTCTTTTTTGAACAGGGTGTAGAACAGTTCGTCCGTCTGCCTGATCAGGTGGTGACTGTTTCCGTGTTCAGCGTGGCCTGTCAATGAAGAATAAGACTGGACCACTGTTTCGAAGGTGATCTGGCCTTCGTCCAGAAGGTGACGGAACTTTTTCAGTTTCCGCCTGATCCGGTTTTTGCTGTCGCGGCGTATCTTGCGGACAACTTTTCCGCTGTCCGTCATGTAGGTTCGGAATCCCAGGAAGTCGATTCCCTGGGATAGCGGAAAAATGGCCGTTTTGTGGTTCAGTTCCAGGCCCAGCGGGACCAGGAACTTTTTGATTTCGTCCAGACAATAGATCAAATAGTCCTTGTCTGGGTGAATCAAATAGAAGTCGTCCATATAACGGCCGTATAGCTTGATTCCAAGGCGTTCCTTGATCATGTGATCCAGGCCGGACAGGTACAGGACCGCGAACCATTGTGAAGTGTGGTTCCCGATCGGGATTCCTGTTCCTTCCGTGGAATCGACGATCATATCCAGAAGCCACAAGACGTCGGGATCGGTGATCAGCCGCCGAAGCTGTGTCTTCAAAACGCCATGATTTATCCGGTAAAAGTATTTCGTAATATCACACTTCAAGACCCAGCCGTCCGCCCCGAACTGCCGGTAATATCTTTGCATGAACACTTTCAGGCGGTCCAGGCCGAAGTGTGTCCCTTTGCCTTTCTGGCTCGCGTAGTTGTCATATATGAATGTCTTCGACAGAAGCGGTTCCAGGACATAGTCGCACAGGCTGTCGCCTTCGTCCTCTACGGACGCGGTTTCCAGGAAAGAACAGGGCGGAAGGACGTTGTCGCTGTCCTCTCCGTCGATCCAGGAATAGATCAAGGTCTGGCGGCGCCAGTCGGAGAAGTCGCCGAAGATGATCTTCCACACGGAAGCGGTCTTGTAGTCGGTGACGATCTTCGTTTCGTCGTCGTACAGGTCGAACTTTCCGGACAGGACATATTCTTCAAACGGGACCTTGATCCGTTCTTCCTTCAACTGGGACCCGCCTTCCTGGTGCTGTTCCAGGATTCCATGAACGGCGGTCCCGAACAGAAGCCAGACCATATCGGAAACGTCGCGGGTGATCTCGGCGCCGTGGCGGCGTTCCAGGATTGTTTCGCGGGTTCCTTTCAGAAGGGACGTGACGCGGTATTCATTCGCGGCGACAGGGTATTCGTCGCCTTCGGCCAGGCTGACGAAGGGGGCCGGAAGGGACAGGGCATTTGTGATCTTCACTGGTCAGCGCCCCCTTCCGCCAGGGCGCCGTCCCGCTCGGCGGCCAGGTCGTCAGCCGTCTTTTCCAGGGCGGCGATCTTCGCTTCGGCGGCTTCGGCGCGCTCCTTCTGTGTCGTGTAGTCCTTGAACCAGACGTTCGACTGGCGGCGCTCAAACTCAATAGAAGAACGAAGTTCTTCGTTTTCGATCAGGATATTCAGGACGAACGCCTTCACGGCGTCGGTGTCATAGAAATTAAGATTCGGCATTGAAAACCGTTCCTTTCTCTGCTATAATGCAGTTAAACCTTTTTTGAATGGGCCGTTTCGGTTGTTGTGGTGACGACGAAACGGTCCTTTTCTACTTCTTCAACGGTGACTTTTTGCGCGCCCATAAGGATCAGGGCCTTCACGACCTGTCCGACTTGAACGGGCGTCAGTGTCTTCGGGCGATACTTCACGCGGGTCCCTCCTTTCTGGTGTAGGATCAAAAGCACCAGCCAGCCAGGAAAACAAGACCCACAGGCCCATGAAGGCGAAGGCGCGGATCATGCGGATCGCCAACTGTTGAAAGACGTCTTCGTCGTCCAGTCCGGCGGCGCTGATCAGGCGTCGATTCTTATTGATAGTCCACCAGATCGCGCCCAGGTGCGCTTCGACAAGGTTGTTCCGTTCCTGGGTGGTGATGTCCCACTTCACGGCCGTCACCGCCCTTCGGCGGCCGGCGCGGGTTCCTGGTCGTGATCCTGGCGGTCGGGCTTGTCCTTCGGCTTTCGCTTCGAAGGAAGGGCGATCCCCATTTTCGCGGCACAGGTGCGGCCGAAGCCGATTTCTATGTAGGCCGGATTTTTAAGACGCCGGCCACAACGTCCGCAAGTATCAGACATTTCGGTTTTCCTCCTTCTTTCTTCCGCGTCTTCGAAGTCCTTCCCGGACTCGCTTCTGGGCCAGAACGGGGTCGTATTTGAACCGAAGGTTCTTGTCCAGGGTGACGCCGTCCTGTCCGCGTTTCAATTCCGTGTAGACCGTAGATCGCGACACGCCGATCTGGTCGGCTATGTCGGCCGTTCTGACGCCGCCTTCATACATGGAAGCGATCGTCTTCCGGTCCTCGAACTCGATCGTTCTGAACTGCCTTTCCACTGTTTCACCTTCTTTCGCGTCGGTTTAGATAAAAAAATAAGACTGTGCGTCGGTCTATGACCTTTGCACAATCTAATATTAGTTCCTGCCAAAAGAAAAGAAAGAGAAAAAAACTCTTGCATTTCGAAAATGAGTGTGCTATTATAACTAAGCTGTCTGTGAGACATGCGCCGTTAGCTCAGCTGGATAGAGCGTCTGGCTACGGACCAGAAGGCCGGGGGTTCGAATCCCTCACGGCGTACCAAAATTCCTTGAAGTCATTTGGCTTCAAGGAATTTTTGTTTTTTCAAGCGGTTTTATCTTCCGGAATCTCCACGTAAAAAGGTTTCCTTTTGTGACAAAAAGGATGTGCTTTTGTGTATATT
>NZ_JAQUVF010000046.1 GCF_028693505.1 Oscillibacter sp. | reverse complement strand
AATGAGTGGTACGCGAAAGACACCAGCAAGAAAATCCGCGCCGTGTTCCGTGCAAAAGGTTTGAGTGGCAAACGCCTGTCCACCCATGCGCCGTATGGCTATGTACGGGATGCGGACGGCAATCTGCTGGTGGATGAAGAAGCAGCCCCGGTGGTCAAACTGATTTTTCAGCTTGCCGCAGAGGGGCAAGGCCCCGGCAAAATTGCAAGGCACCTGCGGGAAATGGAAATCGTCACACCCGGTACACTGGAGTTTGAACGCACGGGGCGGACAATCAATTATGACCCGGCACAGCCCTGCTTTTGGACTTCCAGCACGATTGTGAAAATTTTAGAGCAGCGTGATTATTTGGGCTGTACCACAAATTTCAAGACCACAAAGAAGTCCTACAAGAGCAAGAAGAAGATTGAAAATTCGCCTGAACAATGGGCAGTATTTGAAGGCACTCATGAAGCCCTTGTTTCAAACGAACAGTGGGAAATCGTTCAAAAGAACCGGGAGAACCGCCGCAGACCCACCAAAATGGGTGACATGGGTATGTTCTCCGGCCTGCTGTACTGCGCGGACTGCGGCCACCGGCTGAACCTCAACCGCACCAGCTCATGGGCGAGGGAGCAGGACAACTACACCTGCGGCGTTTATAAGCGGAAAAAGGGCGAGTGCAGCGCACATTACATTCGGTCTGTTGTTTTGGAGCAGCTTGTGCTTGATACGCTGCGGGAGGTCATTTCCTTCGCCCGTGAACAGGAGGACGAATTTGTGCAGATGGCGATGGAGAACAAGCTGGCAAGCCAGCTGGCAGAGCAGTCACAGGCAAAAAGGCTCTATGAGCAGCAGTCCCGCCGTATCTCCGAAATTGACGCCATTATTAAACGGCTTTATGAGGACAACATCACCGGCAAGTTGAGTGATGAACGCTTTTCCAAAATGACGGCGGATTATGAGCAGGAGCAGGTAGGCTTGCAGGAGAGCGTCGAGGAACTCCGTAAAGTTGTAGATGAAAACGAACAGCAGACGGTCAACATGGACAGCTTTTTGAAAATCGTCCGAAAGTACACCGTGCCGGATAAGCTCTTTCCCGAACTGCTGAACGCTTTTGTTGAGAAAATCCTGGTGCATGAAGCGGACAAGTCCAGCGGCCACCGCACCCAGCAGATTGATATTCACTTCAATTTTATCGGAGAAATCCCCATGTCCCACGCAACGGACAAAAAAGAGACGGCGTGATATGCCACAGCACATCACGCCGTCTCTCCCGGCAAGTGAACATCCTTATGAACACCCACCGTTTAGGGCGGACTTTTTCGTTCAGCAGGCGGCGAGGTCTTTTAAAAAGGCGTCCACCGCATCTTGGGGTGTTGCCCAGCTGGTGACCAGCCGGATGCAGGTGTGCGCATCGTCCACAGCGTGATCGATCTCGAATTCGTACCCCTTGGCCTGCAGCGCCGCCACTGCCGCATTGGGCAGGACGGGGAACTGCTGGTTGGAGGGAGAGGCCACGGGGAAGGGGAAGCCCAGCGCGGCGATGCCGTCGCGCAGGCGGAAGGCCATGTCGTTGGCGTGGCGGGCAATTTCAAAGTACAGCCCGTTTTCCAAAAGTGCCTGGAACTGGATGCCAAGCAGCCGTCCCTTGGCCAAAACGGCGCCCCGCTGCTTCATGTGCCAGCGGAAGTGCGCGCAGGGGGTCCGCAGCACCAGCGCTTCGCCGAAGAGCGCGCCGTTTTTGGTGCCGCCGATGGTAAAGACGTCGGTGAGCGCGAATAGATCCGGCAAGGTGAGGTCGTTTTCAGGGGAGGTGAGGGCGGAGCCGAGTCTGGCGCCGTCCAAAAAGAGCAGCAGATCATGGGCGTCGCAGCAGCGGCGCAGGGCGGTAAGCTCCGCCTTGGTGTAGAGCGTGCCGATCTCCGTGGTATCGGAGATGTACACCACCCGGGGGAGGACCATATGCTCCGAGCTGTGGGCGGAGAGCACGGACTCCACCAGAGCCGGCGTCAGCTTTCCGTCGTTGGAGAGGGCGGTGCAGACCTTGTGGCCGGTGGCCTCAATGGCGCCGGTTTCATGGACGTTGACATGACCGGTGTGTGCGGCAATCACCGCCTCATATGGACGCAGCAGGGCGTCGATGATGACCAGATTGGCCTGCGTGCCGCCCACAAGGAAATGGATGGCGGCGTTGGGCGCGGCGCACAGATTGCGGACGAGATCGGCGGCGGCCATGCACCGGGGGTCCAGACCGTAGCCGCAGGTTTGCTCCAGATTGGTTTCGCAAAGGGCTTTCAGAACAGAAGGATGAGCGCCTTCGCTATAATCGTTGCGAAAACTGTACATGAAATTTCCCACCTCTTTAAAAAGTAACAAAATGATGTTGCAATCATACCCCCGTTTGGGTATAAATGCAAGGAGGGGAAGGAAAATTATGCTTTTTGGGAATACTGATGAAAAAGACGGGAACTTTTTTTCCGGGCATTTCGTCTCCATATACGAAAACCTCGAAAAAAGAAAGGAAACAAAGATGAAAAGATTGATGATGCTGGCCATGGCGGCCGTGATGCTAGTGGGGCTGCTGAGCGCCTGCGGCAGTAAGAAGAGCGAGACGGTTGACGCGGATTTGGACGAGTTTTATGATGATTTAGAGGATTCCTACGGGTGGGACGACAACTATCTGGTGGATATCGAGGGCGAGATGCTGGAGAGTTACTATCCCGGACTTGCCGATATTGAGACGGAGCAGTTCGTGGCAAAAACGCCCATGATGAGCGCAACGGTCAACGAAATGGTGTTTCTGCAGTGCAAGACGGAAGAGGACGCGGTCAAGGCCGGCGCCATTTTGCAGGACCGCATCGACGCCCAGGCCGATGGCGGCGCATGGTATCCCGAGTCTATGGAGGCATGGTCCAAGGGGACAGTGATCCAGCAGGGAACGTATGTGGCGATGATCGCCTCCGCGGAGCATCAGGATGAGATCGCGGAGAAGTTCAATGCATTGTTTGCCTGATAGAAACATTCAGTGGAACAGCCGCAGCGGCGCTGCGGCTGTTTCCTTCCTGCTTTGGAAGGGAGAGATGGACCTTTGATATTCAGTAGTCTGACCTTTTTATTTGTCTACCTGCCGCTGACGCTGGCGCTGTACTTCCTGACGCCGCTGCGGTGGCGGAATCTGGTGCTGCTGGTGGTGAGCCTGTTTTTCTATGGCTGGGGAGAGCCAGTGTACATCACCATTATGATCCTCTCCATCCTTATCGACTATATCCACGGACTTCTGGTGGAAAAGTACCGTGCAAATGACCGGAAGGCCCGGTGGTTTGTGGGACAGTCGGTGGTGTTCAATTTGCTGCTGCTGGGCTTTTTTAAGTATTGGGATTTCCTTGCGGCAAACCTTTCCCTGATTCCCGGCGTGAGCTTGCCGCAGTTTGGCATTCCGCTGCCCATCGGCATTTCCTTCTTCACCTTCCAGACCATGAGCTACACCATCGACGTCTACCGGCAGGATGCGCCGGTGCAGCGGAGCATGGTGAAGTTCGGCGCGTTTGTCACCATGTTTCCCCAGCTGATCGCGGGGCCTATCGTCCAGTATAAGCAGGTGGCGCGGGAGCTGGATCACCGGGTGAACACCACGGAGGATTTTGCGCTGGGCGCTCGGCGCTTCACCGTGGGCCTTGCCAAGAAGGTGCTGCTGGCAAACTCCATCGGCGCGCTGTGGGAGGCGTGCCTTGCGGCCCAGAGTGCCGGAACACTGACGATGGTGAGCGGCTGGATGGGGCTTTTAGCCTTCGGCTTCCAGATCTACTTCGACTTCTCCGGCTATTCCGACATGGCCATCGGACTGGGGCAGGTTTTTGGCTTCCGCTTCAATGAAAACTTCAACTACCCCTACCTCTCCACCTCCGTGACGGAGTTCTGGCGGCGGTGGCACATGTCGCTCACCGGCTGGTTTCGGGAGTACCTGTACATTCCTCTGGGCGGAAACCGGGGCGGTACGGTCAAGACGCTGCGCAACATCTTTATCGTCTGGCTTTGCACCGGCTTCTGGCACG
The DNA here is from genome assembly GCF_028693505.1 of Oscillibacter sp. Lineage (GTDB taxonomy): Bacteria > Bacillota > Clostridia > Oscillospirales > Oscillospiraceae > Oscillibacter. The sequence continues at coordinate 5,254 of NZ_JAQUVF010000046.1, read as the reverse complement.
GCGCCAGCTGGAATTTCATCCTTTGGGGCATGTATTTCTTCCTGTGGCTGATGGTGGAGAAGTATCTGCTGCGGAGCGTGCTGGCAAAGACCCCCGCCGCCGTGAAGCATTTTTATACCCTTGTGGTGGTGTTCGTGGGTTGGGGACTTTTCGCCATGGAGAATTTGCGTGTGTGCGGAAGCTACCTTGCCGCCTGCTTTGGCGGCGCGCCCCTTTGGAGCGCGGCGGACGGATACCTTCTGCGCAGCTACGGCGTCACCTTCCTTGTGCTGGCGGCGGCCTCCACCACCCTTGGAAAGCGGGGGTGGGAAAAGCTGCCCGGAAAGGTCCGGGCGGTCCTGACGCCGGTTTTGATGGCGGCGGGACTGGTGGTCTGCACCGCCTATCTGGTGGATGGCAGCTACAATCCCTTTTTGTATTTTAGATTTTAAAGGAGGACGGTCTGATGACAAAAGCATACAGCCGTTTTCTGACGGCTTTTTTCTGCCTCTTTCTGGGAGGTCTTCTCGCATGGCACCTGTTTTTGCCGGACCGTGACCGGTCCGAGACGGAAAACCGGACGCTGGCCCAAGCCCCCGCCTTTTCGTGGGCGGCGCTGGTGAACGGCAGCTATACCAAGGGCGTGGAGGACTACGTGGCGGACCAGTTCCCCCTGCGGGACGACTGGACCGTTCTCAAGGCCCGGGCGGAGCAGCTGATGGGGAAAAGCGAATTCAACGGCGTCTATCTCTGCGGCGACACGCTGATTTCCAAGGTGGAGACGCCGGAGGCGGCGCAGGTGGAGAAAAATCTCACCTACATCCAGAAGCTGGCGGAGAAAACAGACGTTCCGGTCAGCCTTGGCATCATCCCCTCCGCGGCGGAGATTTGGAAGGGGAAGCTGCCTGCGGGTGCCGAGAGCTGGGACCAGACGCTGCTGCTGAACGCGGCGGCGGGAACGGGACTTCCCACGGTGGACTTTAAAGGTGCGCTGGAAGCCCACGCTTCGGAGCCGATTTTCTACCGCACGGACCATCACTGGACCACGCTGGGAGCCTTTTACGGCGCAAATGCGCTGCTGGAGGCGCTGGACAAAGCGCCGCTGGAGCAGGCGGATTTCACCCCGGAAACCGTCAGCGACGATTTTAGCGGCACGCTCTACTCTACCTCCGGTATCCACTGGCTGACGCCGGATACCATGGAGTTCTGGGTGGGGGAGGAGGGCCTTTCCGTCACCTCCTGGCGCACGGGAGCGCCGGAGGCGGCGACGCTGTACGACCGCTCCTACCTGCAGGTGAAGGACAAATATTCCGCCTTCCTCGGCGGCAATCAGCCGCTGTGCGTGGTGAAAAACGAAGCCATTCCGGACGGCGAAAAAATCCTTGTGGTGCGGGACTCCTATTCCGACGCGCTGGCGCCGTTTTTGACGCAGCGCTTCTCGGAGGTCCATCTGCTGGACCTGCGCTATTACCGGCTGCCGGTGGCCCAATACGCGGCGGAAAACGGCATCGACCGGATCGTCGTATTGTACAGCGCACAGAATTTTGTGACAGACAAGAATCTGGTGCTGCTGACGCAGTGAAAAAAAGGACGCCCATCGGGCGTCCTTTTTTTATGCGGTAAGCGGCGTGCGATAGCAGCGCTTGCGCTTATCCCTTGTATTCGACGTACAGCTTGCGAACGGCGGCGGGGTCGTCCTTGGGCGGCTCTGCGGTCTTGGGCGGTTCCTTCGGCCCATCCCGCCACGCGAGAAATTTGGGGGCCACCTGGGGGAACAGCGCGAGAGAGAGCACATCCTCGTCGCTTTTGGCGATCTCCCGGAATTCCTCCCGGTACTTGGCAACCTCCGGCTCCAGCAGGTCCGCCGGGCGGCAGGTGATGACCTCCTCCGGCGCAATGCCGGCCTTGGCCCGGACGGATTCGTTGACCGCGCCGGGGAGCTTTCCGTACTCGCCCCGGAGCATGGCCTTGGACTCCTTGGTGAAGGTCTTGTACCGCTCGCCGGAGATGATGTTCATGACGGCCTGAGAGCCGACGATCTGGCTGGAGGGCGTCACCAGCGGGGGATAGCCGTAATCCGCCCGGACCCGGGGGATCTCCGCGAGCACGTCGTAATACTTGTCCTCCCGCCCCGCCTGCTTGAGCTGGGAGATCAGGTTGGAGAGCATGCCGCCGGGCACCTGATAGAGCAGGGTGTTGGTGTCCACGTTCAAAACCTTGGGATCCAGAGACCCTTCGTCCTTGAGCTTCTTCGCCACGGTGCGGAAGTGGGCGGCGGCCTCGCTCATTTTGGTGAGGTCCAGACGGGTGTCCCGGGCCGTGCCCTGCAGCGTTGCCACCAGCGATTCCGTGGCGGGCTGGGAGGTGCCGTTGGCAAGGGGAGAGAGGGCGGTATCCACAATGTCCACCCCCGCCATGGCGGCCATCAGATACACCATGTCGCCGGTGCCGGTGGTGTTGTGGGTGTGGAGATGGATGGGGACGGACACCGTCTCCTTGAGCTTTTTCACCAGAGAGTAAGCGTCCATGGGCAGCAGGAGGTTCGCCATATCCTTCACGCAGATCACGTCCGCGCCCAGCTGCTCCAGCTCCTTGGCCAGCCTTACAAAGTACGCCTCGTCGTGGATGGGGGAGATGGTGTAGCTCATGGCGGCTTCTACGATGCCGCCGTATTTTTTGGTGGAGCGGATGGCCTGCTCCAGATTGCGCACGTCGTTGAGGGCGTCAAAAATGCGGATGATGTCGATGCCGTTTTCAATGGACTTGCGGCAAAAGGCGTCCACTACATCGTCGGCATAGTGCTTGTAGCCCAGAATGTTCTGGCCACGGAAGAGCATTTGCAGCTTCGTGTGGGGAAGTGCTTTGCGCAAAAGGCGCAGACGCTCCCACGGGTCCTCGTTCAAAAAGCGCATACAGGCGTCGAAGGTGGCGCCGCCCCAGCACTCCAGAGACCAGTAGCCGATGGAGTCCAGCACCTCGCAGGCGGGCAGCATATCCGCAAGGCGCATACGGGTGGCGGCTTGAGACTGGTGGGCGTCCCGCAGGATGGTGTCTGTGATCTGGAGGGGTTTGTTTGATAAAAATTCCATAAGGGCCTCCTTTAACCGAAGAGGGAGATGAGCACGCCCGCCGCGATGGCGGAGCCGATCACGCCCGCCACATTGGGACCCATGGCGTGCATTAAAAGGAAGTTGCCGGGATTGGCCTCCTGCCCGACCTTTTGAGAAACCCGGGCGGCCATGGGCACGGCGGACACACCGGCAGAGCCGATGAGGGGATTGATCTTCTCCTTGAGGAACAGGTTCATGATCTTGGCCAGCAGCACGCCGCCGGCGGTGCCGAAGCCGAAGGCCACGATGCCCATGCCCAGAATCGCCAGCGTCCGCAGGCTGAGGAAGGTGCTGCCGGTGGCGGTGGCGCCAACGGACACGCCAAGGAAAATGGTGACGATGTTGATGAGCTCATTTTGCACGGTCTTGCTCAGCCGCTCGGTGACGCCGCACTCCCGGAAGAGGTTGCCCAGCATCAAACAGGCGATCAGGGGACCGGCGGAGGGGACCAGCAGCGCCACGAAGATGGTGACCACGATGGGGAAGAGGATCTTCTCCTTCTTGGAAACCTGTCGCAGCGGCTTCATGACGATCTCGCGCTCCTTTTGCGTGGTGAGCGCCTTCATGATGGGCGGCTGGATGACAGGCACCAGCGCCATGTAGGAATAAGCGGACACCGCGATGGGACCCAGCAGGGCCGGGGCCAGCATGGCGGTGACAAAGATGGCCGTCGGGCCGTCGGCTCCGCCGATGATGCCGATGGAGGAGGCCTCCTGCCCGGTGAAGCCGATGAAGCGGCAGCCTACGTAAGTCATGAAGATGCCCAGCTGCGCGGCAGCGCCCAGCAGCAGGCTTTTGGGATTGGCGATCAGGGGGCCGAAGTCGGTCATGGCGCCAACGCCCATGAAGATCAGGCAGGGGTAAATGCCCAGCTTGATGCCAAGGTAGAGAATGTCGATGAGGCCTACGGACACGGTGACGGCCTTGACGGCGGTTCCTGCCGCCAGCGCCGCTGCCTGGGCGCTCTCCAATGCCTGCCACCACGGGGCGAGCACCGCCTCCGCCACGCCGTCATTTGCCAGCGCGGTCAGAAAATCCGGGGTGATGGCGCCGCCGCCAAACAGATCCCAGTGGATGTGTCCGCCCGCGAAGAGGATCTCGTTGTACATATTCGCGCCCGGCAGGTTGGTGATGAGAATGCCGAAGGCGATGGGGACCAGCAGCAGCGGCTCAAACTTTTTCACGATGCCAAGATACAGCAGGATGCAGGCAATGCCGATCATGATGAGGCATTTCCAGTTGCCGCCTTGGGTAAATTGGTAGAAACCGGTGCTGGTGATAAAATTCAGGATCGCTTCCATATCAGTGCCTCCGGTCCGTTATTGGATCACGCACAGCAGCGTTCCGGATTCCACACTGGCGCCCTTGGAGACGCTGACGGAGACCACGTTGCCGTCCCGGGGGCAGAGAATCTCATTTTCCATCTTCATGGCCTCCAGCACCAGCAGGATCTGCCCGCGTTTGACCGAAGCACCCGGGGCGACGTTGACGGAAAGAATGGTGCCAGGCATGGGAGCGGTCACGGATTCTCCGCCCGCGCTCACCGGTGCGGCGCTCACCGGTGCGGGAGCTGCCGGAGCGGCGGGTGTGGGAGCTGCCCCGGTCAATTCCTCCAGCTCAATTTCATAGGGGGTGCCGTTGACGGTTACACGATATTTCTTCATGGTGATTTTCTCCTTCTCTCAATCCTTACAGCTTTTTCATGGATGTGATCCGGATCCCGGTGATATCCGTGCCGAGTTCCTCCGCGATGGCGGCGGACACGGCTGCAACCAGCTCCTGCCGGTCGGGTTCCGGAGCGGCGGGAATGGCGGTCTGACCTTCCGGAGTGGGCTGCTTGCGGCCGCAGAGGCGACTCATGAGTGTTGTCAGCGCAATCAGACAGATCAGACCAAAGAACACGGTTCCCATGCCCATCAGGCAAACAAAAATGCTGGAATAGTCCATATGCTGCCTCCTGAGGTGTGATTTACATGTATTGTATCAATTTTACGCAAAGAAAACAACTGCTGTTGCCAAAATTTACTTAAAAACGACTTGTGTGAATGTCAATGAATATTTGAGCCAGGTGCTAGCGAATATTAGAGCCACTTTTGCTAACGAATACTTGAGCCACCTGACCAATTTGTGCTACTCAACACTTGAGCCACTTTGCGTTTCCAACA
>NZ_JAQUVF010000045.1 GCF_028693505.1 Oscillibacter sp. | reverse complement strand
TAGCCGCTTCGCGGTTCGTATAGCACAGGCGCAAAGCGCCGCTGTACTATATGTTTTTTAATTTAAGCGCCTGCCCACAGCGTGGGCGGATGCGCATATCATAGCCGCTTTGGGGTTATTATAGCATAGCTTTTTGGAAATGGGAAGGCGGAAAGCGCGCCCACTCTTGACAAACTCCCTAAAAGCGCATAGAATTGTTCCGACCGCAAGACAATCAAACACAGGGGCGCTGGAAGCTTTTTCCGGCTGAGATGTGAGGCGATGCAGCAGCCTCCGGTCCCTTGAACCTGATCCGGGTAATGCCGGCGTAGGAAGTGAACGAATCTCGTTTCTCCGTACCGCAAGCCCGTTTGTAGGCTTGCGGTACTTTTTTTTGGAGGTCTCGATTATGACGAACAAATCCCACCTGCGCGTGCGGATGCTGTGCGAGGGAGCCATCATGGTGGCCCTTTCCCAGATCCTCGCCTACCTCAAGCTGGCGGAGGCGCCCAACGGCGGCTCCATCACCGTGGCCATGTTCCCTATTTTGCTCTTTGCCGTCCGCTGGGGTCTGACCCCGGGGCTGATGGTGGGCTTCACCTTCGGCCTTTTGCAGCTGATCTTTGACGGCGCCTACGCCTGGGGCTGGCAGTCCATGCTGCTGGATTATCTGGTGGCATTTACCCCGCTGGGCCTCGCGGGTCTGTTCAAGGGGAAAAAGTGGGGCATTTTCGCGGGGACTGCCCTGGGCTGCACCTGCCGCTTTCTCGTGCATTACATCAGCGGCGTCACCGTCTACAAAATTTTGGCCCCAACCGCGTTTTTGAACTGGACATTTTCCAGCCCCTCCCTCTATTCCCTTGTCTACAACGGTTCCTACATGCTGCCAAACACCGTGATTACGCTGGTCGTGGCGGCCCTTCTCTATGCGCCGCTGCGGAAATATATGCTCGGTCAGGACCTGCAATAAAATTTGTTTTACCGGAAAGTGTACCGCGTGGGCAAAATCCCCCGGAGCGCTTTCGTTTTTTACGGGTTTTTCGTCACATTTGTTACATTTTTCCGGTGTTTCTTATTGTATTTATGCATTGTTTTCCAGTAAACTACCTATTATAATATTATAGTCGTTTTAGATAATCGATTACTTGCCACTGCGGCAGTGACAAAAGACGGAGGAAAGAAAATGAGCAAAAAGTATTGTTATTTGTTCACGGAAGGCAATGCGGGTATGCGGGAGCTTTTGGGCGGCAAAGGCGCGAATTTGGCCGAGATGACCAACATCGGTCTGCCGGTGCCTCAGGGCTTCACCATCACCACGGAGGCCTGCACCCAGTACTATGAGGACGACCAGAAGATCAACGACGGTATTATGGCCGAAATCATGGAATACATCGAAAAGATGGAGCAGATCACCGGCAAAAAATTTGGTGATCTGGAAAATCCCCTGCTGGTTTCCGTGCGTTCCGGCGCCAGAGCTTCCATGCCCGGCATGATGGACACCATCTTGAATCTGGGCCTCAACGAAACTGTGGTGGAGGTGCTTGCCAGAAAGTCCGGCAATCCCCGCTGGGCCTATGACTGCTATCGCCGTTTTATCCAGATGTACTCCGACGTTGTGATGGAGGTCGGCAAAAAATACTTTGAGCAGCTCATTGACCGGATGAAGGCGCAAAAGGGCGTCACGCTGGACGTGGATTTGACCGCCGAGGATCTCAAAACCCTGGCCGGTCAGTTTAAAGACGAGTACCAGTCCAAGATCGGGCAGGCATTCCCCAGCGACCCCAAGGAGCAGCTGATGGGCGCCATCAAGGCCGTTTTCCGCTCTTGGGACAACCCCCGCGCCAATGTCTATCGCCGGGACAACGACATCCCCTACTCCTGGGGCACCGCCGTCAACGTGCAGTCCATGGCCTTTGGCAACATGGGCGAGGACTGCGGCACCGGCGTTGCGTTTACCCGCAACCCCGCCACCGGCGAAAAGAAGCTCTTCGGTGAGTTTTTGACCAACGCGCAGGGCGAAGATGTGGTGGCGGGCGTCCGCACCCCCATGCCCATCAGCCAGATGGCAGAGAAGTTCCCCGAGGCCTTTGCCCAGTTCCAGAAGGTGTGCGCCATTTTGGAGGACCACTATCGCGACATGCAGGACATGGAGTTCACCGTGGAAAACGGCAAGCTCTACATGCTGCAAACCCGCAATGGCAAGCGCACCCCCGCCTCCGCTTTGAAGATCGCCTGCGATCTGGTGGACGAGGGGCAGATTTCCGAGGAAAAGGCCGTATCCATGATCGAGCCCCGCTCTCTGGATACGCTCCTCCACCCCCAGTTTGACGGTAAGGTGCTCAAGGCGACCCCCGTCATCGGCTCCGCTCTGGCCGCCTCTCCCGGCGCTGCCTGCGGCAAGATCGTGTTCACCGCCGAGGACGCCAAGGCATGGGCCGAGCGCGGCGAGAAGGTGGTTCTGGTCCGGCTGGAGACCTCTCCCGAGGATATTGAGGGCATGAAGGCCGCCCAGGGCATCCTGACCGTCCGGGGCGGCATGACCTCTCACGCCGCCGTGGTGGCCCGCGGCATGGGCAAGTGCTGCGTGTCCGGCTGCGCCGCCATCAAGATGGACGAAGAGGGCAAATGCTTCGAGCTTTCGGGCAAAACCTTCCGCGAGGGGGACTGGCTGAGTCTGGACGGCTCCACCGGCAAGATTTACGACGGCGCCATCCCCACGGTGGACGCGGTCATCGGCGGTGAGTTCGGCCGGGTCATGGGCTGGTGTGACAAGTACCGCCGTTTGCAGGTCCGCACCAACGCGGACACCCCCTACGATGCCGCCCAGGCCCGCACCTTCGGCGCGCAGGGCATCGGCCTTTGCCGCACGGAGCACATGTTCTTCAACGAGGACCGCATTCCCGCCATCCGGGAGATGATCTGCTCCGAGACTGTGGAGCAGCGGGAGAAGGCCCTTGCCAAGCTGGAGCCCATGCAGCGCGGCGACTTTGAGGGCATTTACGAGGCCATGGAGGGCTGCCCTGTCACCATCCGCTTCCTGGATCCCCCCCTGCACGAGTTCCTTCCCACGGATGAGGCCGACATTGCACTGCTGGCAAAGGATCTGGGCAAGACCGTTGCGGATATCAAAAATATTATTGCCTCCCTGCATGAGTTCAACCCCATGATGGGTCACCGCGGCTGCCGTCTGGCCGTCACCTATCCGGAGATTGCCGCCATGCAGACCCGGGCCGTGATCAAGGCCGCCCTCAACGTGCAGGCCAGACACCCCGATTGGAACATGGTTCCCGAGATCATGATTCCTCTGGTAGGTGAGGTGAAGGAGCTGCGATACGTCAAGGGCGTGGTGGTCAAGACCGCCGATGAGATCATCGCCGCCGCCGGTTCCTCCATGAAGTATCTGGTGGGCACCATGATCGAAATTCCCCGGGCGGCGCTCACCGCCGACGAGATTGCCAAGGAGGCCGACTTCTTCTCCTTCGGCACCAACGATCTCACCCAGATGACCTTCGGCTTCTCCCGGGACGACGCCGGCAAGTTCCTGGGCGCTTATTACGACAAGAAGATCTACGAAAACGATCCCTTCGCCAAGCTGGACCAGACCGGCGTCGGCCGTCTGGTGGACATGGCCTGCAAGCTGGGCCGCTCCACCAATTCCACGCTGCATCTGGGCATCTGCGGCGAGCACGGCGGCGACCCCGCCTCCGTGGAATTCTGCCACCGCACCGGCTTGGATTACGTGTCCTGCTCCCCCTTCCGGGTTCCCATCGCCCGGCTGGCTGCCGCACAGGCCGCCATCAAGTGCAACAACGAAGCGGCCGCGCAGAAATAACCGTTTCTAAAAAAGCAACTCCGGTTCCAGCTGGAACCGGAGTTGCTTTTTTTGTCGAAAAGGTGTATCATTTAAATACTTTCTCCAGAAAAATGGAACGAAGGGTGCCTATGAAGAACAAGAATCAAAAAAAGAATACGGGATTCACTCTGGTGGAACTCATCATCGTCATTGCCATCCTCGGCGTGCTCTCCGCCGTGGTGACGCCCCAATATGTCCGCTATGTGGAAAAAACCCGCTCCACCAAATGCACCGCCCAGCGCAACGAGGTCATCCGCGCGTTTGCCATGGAATGCATGGCAAGCGAGGACTTTTTCTCCCGGGCATCCGGTGCGGATTCCGCCGCGCTATCCGGCATGGTGTCCGGGGAGGACGGGTTGGGCACGGCCTTGACCTGCCCGAGCCGCGGCACCCTCACCTACCGCTTCAACACCGACGCCGACACGCTGGAAATCACGTGCAGCGAGCACGCCGAGGCCACCATCGCCGCCGAGATCACCATGCAGAAGTTTGCCGGCAACTTTGTGCAGGCCTACTACGATCTGATTGCGCAGGGCAAGAGTGCCAAGGCGGCGCTGGACGCACTCCGGCAAGACCCCCGATACAGCGGGTACAGCCTCAACTATTTGAGCAACGAGGAGGTTCGAAAGCTCACCTACAACGCCAGCGGCGGCTGGGTCCCCGTGAACATCGACGGAAAGACCTACTATTCCAAGGTGATGGCCAACGCCTCAAAGCCGGATTTCAAGGGCGCGGAGGATGTCATCGTCTACGCCAACAAAAACGACTCGATCGACGCCAAAAACGACTGGAGCGCCAACTACGTTTATTACAACGGATACTGGTATCAGCCTCCGGCGGGGGCCGACAGCATGGCCAGCAAAACCATGTCCCAACTCAAGGCCGCCATTGACGCCGCCGACTCCAAATGGAAACGTGTGGACGGCTGATTCCCACCGCTTTCGTCCCGCTCCATCCATCCGCTTTCTGACTCCAAACGGGGTCAGAAAGCGGATTTTTTTCTCCATGGGTCCGGCGTGCGCCCCCGCTTCTCCGCTACTCTTTCTTTGGTGCAAAAATTTTTTCGCAAAAGCTCTTGACTTTTTTAATGTAACTAATATAATTACATTAAAACAAGAAAGCAGGTAACCTTTATGAAAAGAGGACTTTTTCCATTTCTCCTTGCCGCGGTTATGACCCTGAGCGCCTGCGGCGCTGTCGGCGGCGGCACTGTGGCTGGTGACAGTGCCCAGGCGTCAGAGGACGCCCCTTCCCCGGCGACTGTGGGCAAGCTCACCGCCGAGGAGGCCCACACCCGGATGCAGGATGGCGCGGCGCGGGTCATTTTGGATGTGCGGACGGCGGAAGAATACGCCGAGGCCCATGTTCCCGGCGCGATCCTCCTGCCCAACGAGGACATTGGGGACACCCGTCCCCCCCAGCTTCCGGTTCTGGACACGGAAATCCTGATTTATTGCCGCAGCGGCAACCGCAGCGCCCAGGCGGCCAAAAAGCTTGCATCGCTGGGGTATACGAATCTCTATGACTTCGGCGGCATTCGGGATTGGACCTACGAAACCGAAAGCGGCCCATGGGAAGTCGAGGAAACAGCGGGCACCCTCTCCTCCTTTGCCGCGTACGATCTAAGCGGCGTTGCGCGGGATGCGTCCATTTTCTCCGGCCACACCCTGACCATGGTCAATGTCTGGGCCACCTATTGCGGTCCCTGCCTGCGGGAGCTGCCGGAGCTGGGCCAATTGGCTGCGGAGTATGCGGACCGAGGCGTGCAGGTGGTTGGCATCGTGACCGACGTGCTGCAAAATTCGGACGGAAGCTACCAGCAGGGGCGGGTGGAAGCGGCCCGCGCTCTGGTGGAGCAGACCGGCGCAAGCTACCTCCATCTGATGCCCTCCGCCGACCTGATTTCCGCCAAGCTGAACACGGTGAGCGGCGTGCCCACCACCTTCTTTGTGGATGAAACCGGCGAGCAGGTGGGCAAGGTCTATGTGGGAGCGCGCAGCGGCGAGGCATGGGGTGAGATCGTGGACGCGCTGCTGGCGGAGGTAGACGCATGACGGCGGAATTTCCTCTGGCGGTACACGCGCTGGTGTATTTGCTGCATACCGGACGCATCACCCCCAGTCAAGAGCTGGCGGACAACATCTGCACCAATCCCGCCCGGGTGCGCAAGGTGATGACAAAGCTCCACCGCGCGGGACTGGCGGAGTCTGTTCGCGGGCAGGGCAGCGGCTACCGCTGCGGCGGCGAAACTGCCGCCGTCACACTGGGCACGGTCCTTCGCTCGCTGGAGGAGGAGCCGCTTTCCATGTCCTGGCGCTCCGGCGATATGGACCGGGAGTGCCTCATTTCCTCCGGCATGGGGGCGATCATGGACGGAATTTACGGACAGCTGAACCGCCAATGCATGGAAACGCTGGAAAGCATGACCATTGGCGACCTTACCCATCAAATTTTTGATCGAAAGAAGGAGACAACATGAACTACGATGCCATCATTCTGGGCTTTGGAAAGGCCGGTAAAACGCTGGCGGGCGCTCTGGCAAAGCAGGGGAAATCGGTTGCTCTAGTGGAAAAATCCCGGGGAATGTACGGCGGGACCTGTATCAACGTGGGCTGCATCCCCTCCAAGTCGCTGGTAACGAGCGCGGCGGCGTCCGCGCTGCATCCGCAGGCGTCTTACGAGGAAAAGGCGGAGCGCTACGCCGCCGCCATTGCGGAAAAGCGCCGCGTGACCGGGCTGCTGCGGGGGAAGAACTATGATAAGCTGCACGATCTTCCCAACGTGACCATTCTGGACGGATTTGCCCGCTTTCTCTCCGAACATCAGGTAGAGGTGACGCTCACGGACGGCGGCACCGCCCTGCTGGAAGCGGAGCAAATTTTCATCAACACCGGTTCCACCCCCCTTGTGCCGGAAATTCCGGGCATTGCCGGAAATCCGGCGGTCTATACCAGCGAGGGTCTGATGGAGGAGGACCGTCTCCCCCGGCGTCTTGTTTTGCTGGGCGCGGGCTACATCGGCATGGAGTTTGCCTCCCTGTACGCAAGCTTCGGCTCCGAGGTCACGGTGCTCCAGGACGGTGCGGCCTTCCTTCCGAAGGAGGACCGGGACGTGGCGGAGGCAGTGCGCAGCATTCTGGAAGGGCAGGGCGTCCGCTTTTTGCTGGGCGCCAAGCCGCAGCGTCTGGAGGGCGGCACCGTGACTTATTTGCAGGATGGCGCGGAGCGCTCCCTCACAGCGGACGCGGTGCTCGTGGCCACAGGCCGCACTCCCGCCACCACGGGATTGCAGGCCGAAAAGGCGGGCGTGGCCCTGACTGCCAGAGGAGCCGTGCAGGTGGACAGTCTCCTGCGCACCACCGCGCCGGGCATCTGGGCCATGGGCGACGTGAATGGCGGCCCCCAATTCACCTTCGTCTCTCTGGACGACTTCCGCATCGTTTTCTCCCAGCTGGGCGGGGGGGAGCGCACCCGGGACGACCGGCAAAACGTGCCGTACAGCGTCTTTATGGCCACGCCCCTCAGCCGTGTAGGGCTGACGGAGCAGCAGGCCGCCGCGCAAAATCTTCCCATCCGGGTCCTCAAGCTGCCCACCGCCGCCGTGCCCAAGGCGCAGGTCCTGCGGCACACCGAGGGCTTTTTGAAGGCCATCGTCCACGCGGAAAGCGGCCGCATCCTCGGCGCGGCGCTCCTTTGCCCGGAGTCTTACGAGCTCATCAACCTCGTGAAGCTGGCCATGGACTTTGACCTCCCCTACACGGTCCTGCGGGATCGCATTTACACCCATCCCACCATGACGGAAGCGCTCAACGATCTCTTCGCGCTGTGAACATGCCGCGGTGGACAACAGCGGCCCTGCTGGCCGCGGCGGTGGCGCTGATCGCACTGGGCGTCCTTTCCGGGGAAGCAGTCGATGTGATGCAAAAGGCCGTGAGCATCTGTTTTGAATGCATTGGGGTGGGCTGATGAGACAAGGAAAACGACACTTTTTTCAACTGCTTGCCACGCTGGCGCAAAACGCGCATCTGGGCGGCTTTTTGACCGGAACGATCTACAAGGGGAACGCCAAACACATTTGCGTGCCGGGGCTGAACTGCTACTCCTGCCCCGGCGCGCTGGGTGCCTGCCCCATCGGGTCCCTGCAAGCCGTCATCGGCGGAGCGGGACGAACCGTTTCCTACTACGTGCTTGGCACGATCCTCCTCTTCGGAGTTCTGCTGGGCCGACTGATCTGCGCCTTTCTCTGCCCCTTCGGTTTTTTGCAGGACCTGCTGCACAAGATCCCCTCCCCCAAGCCGTCCCTTCCCCGGCGGCTGGACCGGTCCCTGCGCTGGGGCAAGTACCTCTCCCTCGCGGCGGTCCTCCTGCTCCCGGCGGTCCTCACGGACGCCTTTGGCATTGGCGCGCCCTTTTTCTGCAAATACCTCTGTCCCGCCGGCACGCTGGAGGGCGGCATTCCCCTCCTCCTTAAAAATGAAGCCCTGCGCGGCGCAGTGGGATTTCTTTTTTCGTGGAAGCTGGCGGTAGCGCTGGCGGTTTTGGCGGCAGCGATTCTGCTGTATCGCCCGTTTTGCAAGTATCTTTGCCCGCTGGGCGCGCTGTACGGGCTTTTAAACCGGTTCAGCCTTTATCAAATGCGGGTGGATGCGCAAAAATGCACCCACTGCGGTGCCTGCGAGCGGGTGTGCAAAATGGACGTTCGGATCACGGAGCGACCGGCTGATGCCGAGTGCATCCGCTGCGGCGCCTGTCAGGCGGCCTGCCCCGCAAGCGCCATTCACGCCGCCTTTTCTCAAAGCAAGACGGCGAAGAAATCGCCCCGCACTCCCGTTTCCCCATGATTCTCCCTACCGGAGAACTATGCCCTCCCATTTTCTCCAAAAAACAGCAGACCCGGCCAATTGGCCGGGTCTGCTTGCAGTTTGGTATCAATCCTCCGAAAGATGCCCCATTCCTTTTTCACAGGCTTTGGTAAACCGGCCGTACAGGCGCTCCATCCACTCAAAGGTAAATCCGCCGGGAAACATGCTGTTGACCGCCAGCGCCGCGAGCACGCCGATGGCCGTATCAAAAATACGGTTGAGGGCATAGCTCACATAGCTATCCACCGGCGTGTTGAACAGCAAAATGCACAGCACGACGCCACCGGGCTGCACACCGCCCACCCAGAAAAACTGGCACAAAATAATCAGCAGCACTGTGCCGATGAACACCAGCGGCACCAGCAGCAGCGACCGCCCGCCCTCCGGATAAAAAATCAGATAGACGCGAAACAGCGCCATTCCCAGAAGCCCGCCGATCATGGTGCCGAACAGGCGGTTGCCGCCATGGAGCTTTGACTGCTCCAGATCGCTGCCCATTCCAAAAATTGCGCCGATACAGGCGAACGCGGGGCTGCGGTCAAAAAAATAATACACCAGCGCACAAAGCGCGGCGGCCAGTGAGGTTTTGAGATTGCGCATACCGATCTTGGGGCAGCAGCGCGCAGCACGGCCTTGTTTGCTCATACATGCTCTCTCCCAGTCCATAGATTTTCTGCGGCGGTTTGCCACATCTTTTACCAGTATAGCATGGGTATTTTCACATGAAAAGTCATTTTATCAACTTTTTAGGTGTTTTCGGTAAAATGAAAGTATCGCAAAAGGTCTCGAAAAAGTTAGCACCCCAGATGGCATAAAAGTGAGCCATTGTCAGCACCTGAAATAACCGCTACCCTTAGAATTGTCAAGAGACTAAG
>NZ_JAQUVF010000020.1 GCF_028693505.1 Oscillibacter sp. | reverse complement strand
AGAGGAAGGCTCGCGGATTCAATACATTCAAGGGCTATACCTCCATGATTTACCTCATTGCGGGTAAATTGGAGCTTGCTGTGCCGCGCCCGTTTTAGCAGTCATCAACAAACTTTGGAGTTGAGCCTTTCTTTTTTGTTCGCGTCAGGAATGATTAGCGTTTTCTGTGCATCCGTCAGGCGGAGCCGGCAGATCCATTTGCGAGTATTTCCTTTATACAGGATATTGATGTAAGATTCTGTATCCTTGTAAGTGATATCGTGAATGTTAGCAATTTCGGAAAGCAGGTTCTTTGCAATGAAGTAGAATTCCAGTTCCTCCTCGGTGGTCACAATGTTCGGAACGCGCTTTTCTTCTGCGTTTTCGCCAGGAACAACTTCCTCCGGGGGATCAACAGGCTTGGTGTCAGAGACCGATACGCTGCCGCCGCTGCCGCCAAGTGCGGTTTTGATCTTATCATTCATCATCTCGCTGATTTGGTCATTCAGCGCTTTTTTCAAGATTGGACGGAACTTGTCCAAAACGTTTTGTGTTTTCTGCCCGGAATAGCAGGTTTGTAGAAAGAGGCGCGTAAAGTCGTCCGTCGGGTTTTCCAACAGGTCCGCAAAGATGGCTTTGAAGGCATGCACGTACTTCAACTCCGATGCCGTGCTAAAAATCGAGTTGACATCAAATTCGGCTTTGCAGAATTTTTTCAGTTCCGGAACCTGATTACCGCGAATGTCCAAAATGTTAATCGTTAGAAATGGCGTATCGTCCATTTTGTTTTGATTGTCCAGATCCGTATAGAATCGATACATAATGCCATTTGTGAGGATGGCAAACTTCGCCGCAGTCGTCCCGAAGTAACGGAAAAGCTGGGAGTCGTGCTTGTCCAGATTTTCGGATGCCGCCTTGCACTCAACCAGAATGACGGGCTCCCCGTCTTTTACGATGGCATAGTCAACTTTCTCGCCCTTCTTGATCCCAATATCAGCGGTGTACTCAGGCACGAATTCCAGCGGATTGAATACATCGTACCCAAGCATGGCGAAAAACGGCATAATAAGGGCGGTTTTTGTGGCCTCCTCGGTTTGAACGGTTTCTCGCACGGTTTCGACTCGCTTTGTAAATTGCTTTAGCTGGTCAATAAAATCCATGGATGATCCCTCCCACTTTGTGTTCAAATCCACTTTCTCGGCAGGCAACATACACCGCGGAACAAGCCGAAAAATGTAGTTATATTTACTATACCATGACAAAAAACAACATGCAAGGCGGAGAAGGTCGAAATAGGGAAATAAAGAGGCTGCGGCAAAACGAAAACAGTTTTCGGAAGAAACCAGCAAAGCTGCCGTTTTGAAGCCGATTCCATATAACATTGAAATGGACACAACGTGTACCTGTGAGGCTTAACGGTGATGGTTCCGAGGTTTTTCCGTGCACGGAGCAGCGCATTGGGCAAAAAAAGGCCGCTCCTGTGAAGGAGCGGCCCAGAGGGTAAACGAATTTACTTTCTGCTGAAACAATCGCTGCAATAGACGGGACGATCATTGCGGGGCTGGAAGGGAACCTTGCAGGTCTTTCCGCATTCGGCGCAGACAGCGTCGTACATCTGACGCTCGCCGCTATCGCCGCGGGAATTCTGCTTGCGGTTGCCGCGGCAGGCCTTGCAGCGCTGGGGTTCATTGGTGAAGCCTTTTTCGGCATAGAATTCCTGCTCGCCGGTGGTGAAAACGAATTCCTGACCGCAGTCTTTGCACACGAGAGTTTTGTCCTGATACATGAGATACCTCTTTAAATTTAGTTCGCCACTTTTAGTGGTGATTTTATAATCATAAGCGACTTGCACCGAAAAGTCAACTACAAAATTGATTTATACCGATAAAAAAGGAAAAATATTTTTAAATGGGGCCGCCAAAAGGCGTTTGACGGGGATTTTTTGAGAAAAGACGGGGGAACTGGATATAATAAACCCATTCAGACCGCCCGAATGCGTCATGTTCAAAACCGGAGGTGCCCATGAAAAAAGATCGGCTCCAACTGAATGCGGTCCAGACTTTGGCGCTGGGCTTTGCCGGGCTGATTCTGTTGGGCGGAGGACTGCTGGCACTGCCCGTGGCTTCCCGGGGGGGAGAGCCGCTCCCTTTTTTGGATGCCCTCTTCACCGCGGCGTCCGCGTCCTGCGTCACCGGGCTTACGCTATATGATACATGGACGCGCTTCAGCCTCTTTGGACAGGCGGTGATTCTGCTTTTGATCCAGGTGGGCGGGCTGGGCTTCATGTCCATTTCCATTCTGGTTTCCACGTTGATGGGCCGGCGGATCGGGTTGCACCGGCGCTCCATCCTGATGGACGCGGTGGGTGCGCTTCAGGTGGGCGGGGTGGTGCGTCTGGTCCGCCGGGCGCTGGGACTCACTGCCGTTTGCGAGGGCCTTGGCGCGGCGGCGCTGGCTTTTTGGTTCTGTCCGAGATATGGAATGGCCCGGGGGCTTTGGATGAGTGTCTTTCACGCCATTTCCGCCTTTTGCAACGCGGGCTTTGATTTGCTGGGCACCGGCGCGTCGCTGACCACGGTGTCCGGCGCCGTGGTGCCAAACGTGGTTTTGATGCTGCTGATTATCTGCGGCGGATTGGGCTTTTTGGCATGGGACGACGTGCTGACCCACGGCATTCGGTTTCGGCGCTGGCGTCTGCACAGCAAGATCGTGCTGGTCTCCACATCGTTGCTGTTTGCGGGCGGTACGCTGGCATTTTACCTGCTGGAGCGCGACCATGCCTTTGCTGGGCGGAGCGCAGGGCAGCAGGCGCTGATGGCGGCCTTTCAATCGGTGACGCCCCGCACCGCGGGCTTCAATACCGTGGACCTGCGGGCGCTCTCGGGGGCGGGGACGCTGCTGACGGTGCTGCTCATGCTCATCGGCGCGGGGTCTGGCTCCACAGGCGGGGGCATGAAGGTGAATACGTTTGCGGTGCTGGCGCTCAGCACGCTGGCGCAGACGCGCCGGAGGGAGGATGTGAACGTATTCGGACGGCGTTTGGACGGGGAGACCATCCGCAAGGCGTATGCCTGCGCCAGCTTGTATCTCGCGGCCTGCCTGATGGGGGGCATGGTGCTGTGCATTCAGGGGATTCCGGTGGGAGACGCGCTTTTTGAAGCGGTCTCCGCGATTGGTACCGTGGGGCTGAGTCGTGGGGTGACGGCGACACTGCCGCCCCTTTCCAAAATGGTGATACTCCTCGCGATGTTTGCCGGGAGGGTGGGCAGCATGTCGGTGGCCATGGCGGTGACGCGGTACCGCCCGCCGGACCGGGTCCGAAATGTTCGGGAAAAAATTCTGATTGGTTAGGAGCGCACATTCACATGAAATCCTTTTTGGTGATTGGACTGGGCCGCTTTGGCCGACATCTGACGCAGCGGCTGATAAAGCTTGGCAACGAGGTCATGGTGATCGACCGGGACGAAGAGCGGGTCACCCGACTGGCGGCGCTGGCCACCGCCGCGTGCGTGGGCGACTGCCGGGACGAACAGGTGCTGGCGGCTTTGGGCGTGGGGAATTATGACGTTTGCTTTGTCTGCGTACGGGACGATTTCCAGTGCTCGCTGGAGGCCTCCGCCAATTTGAAGGAGCTGGGCGCGAAATACGTGGTGGCCCGGGCGGATCAGGAAAAGCAGATCAAGTTTTTGAAAAAAATCGGTGCGGACTACGTGATCCATACGGAAATGGACATGGCCTTCCGGGTGGCCATGCGCTTTTCCGCCCGCAACGCCTTTGACTATTTTGAGCTGACGCCCAAATACGCGGTGTTTGAAATGGAAACGCCTCAGGAGTGGGAGGGCCGCACCCTGCTGGAAACGGACGTGCGCCGCCGGTACAACGTGAATATTCTGGGCGTGAAGGAGGGGGACGAGATCGTCCCCCTGCTGGACCCGGCGTACCGCTTTCAGCCCGATACGCATCTAGTGATCGCCGGGGACAAGGCCGACGGCCTGCGTTTGATGAATACAATATAAGATGCCGGGACCCTTTTTTCCGGGTCCCGGCATCTCTTTATTGGATGTGTTCCTCGCAGCAGTTATCCAGTACGCGGAATCCCATTTCCCCCGGCGCGGCCACCGGAAAGGTGGCAATACTCACGGGGTCAAACAGGGGGCACAGCCGCTTTTCCGGCTCAATGCGCAAAGAGGGCCTTTTGGTGGGACGATCATTGCAAGCTTTGGGCATAGGACCACCTCCAAGGTCAGTTTGTGCCGAAAAAGGAGAAATCATGCTCCGGGCCGCTGATTGCCAAAAGCTGTCGGTTGTGGTACACTGACAAAAAAGTTTTGGAGAGTGATCCGTGTGAAGCGCTGCTTTATTTTTGCCGCCGGGACGTTTTACGGTCTGCGGGAACAGCCGAGCCTTCCCGGCGATTTTGTGATTGCCGCGGACGCGGGATACCGCGTGTGCCGGGAGACGGGTATCGTGCCGGATCTGCTACTGGGGGATTTTGACTCCATGGACCAGCCGGAGGATTTTAAAAATATTTTCCGCTGCCCGGTGGAAAAGGACGACACGGACACCATGCTGGCGGTCAAGACCGCGTTGGAGCGGGGGTGCGATACGGTGTATCTGTATGGCGGCACCGGCGGCAGGCGGCTGGACCACACGCTGGCAAATCTCCAGACGCTGCTCTTTCTTCGCCGCCGGGGCGCGCGCGGGTTTCTTTACGACAACGATTTCCTTTGGACCGTCATTGAAAACGAGTCTTTCTGCGTGGAAAAGACGGTGGACTGGGGCCTGCTGTCCGTGTTTTGCCTTGGCGACCGGGCGGAGGGCGTTGCGGAAACGGGCGTGCAGTACCCCTTGCAGGACGCGGTGCTGACGCCGGAATTCCCACTGGGCGTCAGCAATCACATTCTGGAGCCGCAGGCCCGCGTTTGCGTCAGCCGGGGCGCGCTGGCCATCGGCTGGGAGCTGGCGCCGCTATTCTCAAAATAGGATAACGGCTGGGGCAAGGCGCTGTTGCGGAGCGGGGAAAGGTATTGTATAATAAGGAAAAAGGAAAGGTTGACCTTTCTGCAAAATTGGCCCGTGGGACTGGGGCGCGGCGGCAAAGGAGGATGACACATGGCGGTATTTACTGTGAACGGTCAGTCCGTTACCGTGGAAAAAAATCAGAAGCTGCTGCGCTTTTTAAGGGACGACCTGCATTTGACCGGCGTGAAGGACGGATGCAGCGAGGGCGCCTGCGGCACCTGCACGGTTTTGATCGACGAAAAGCCTACCAAGGCCTGCGTTCCCCAGACCGACAAGCTGGAGGGGAAGAACATCCTCACGGTGGAGGGGCTGACTCCCTTTGAAAGGGAAGTGTATACATACGCCTTTGGCGCTGCCGGGGCGGTCCAGTGCGGCTTCTGCATCCCCGGCATGGTGATGTGCGCCAAGGCGCTGCTGGACCAGAACCCCAAGCCCTCCCGGGAGGAGGCGGCCTTTGCCATCCGCAACAACATCTGCCGCTGCACCGGGTATGTGAAGATCATCGACGCCATTTTGCTCTCGGCGGAGGTATTTCGCGCCGGCGCGGTGCCGCCGGGGCCGACGGACTGGTCCCTTGGCGCGCGGGTGCCCCGGATCGACGTGGAGGAGAAGGTCACGGGAGCGGGTATTTACCCGGACGATGTGTACCTGCCCGGTATGCTTTACGCCAGCGCTGTCCGCAGCGCCTATCCCCGTGCCCGGGTGCTGGCCATCCACACGGAGGAGGCCAAGGCCCTGCCCGGCGTGGCGGGGGTGTATACCGCCGCCGACGTTCCCGGGCAAAACAAGGTGGGCCACCTGAAAAAGGACTGGGACACCATGATCCCCGTGGGCGGCATTACCCATTATCTGGGGGACGCCATTTGCTTGGTGGCGGCGGAGACGCCGGAGATTCTGGCAAAGGCCAAGGAGCTGGTGCGGGTGGACTATGAGGAACTTCCCATGGTCCGCAGCCCGCGGGAAGCCATGCTGCCGGATGCTCCGCTGGTCCACCGTGACGGCAATCTGCTGGCCCACAAGCACATTCAGCGGGGGAACCCGGCGGAGGCCATCGCCAAAAGCCGCCACGTGTTGACCCAGCGCTTTTCCACCCCGTGGACGGAGCATGCGTTTTTGGAACCGGAGTGCGCCGTGGCCTATCCGGAGGGGGACGGCGTGATGATCCTCTCCACCGATCAGGGGACCTACGACACCCAGCACGAGACCATGGGGATGCTGGGGCTGCCGGCGGAGAAGGTGAAGGTGCGCAACTGCCTTGTGGGCGGCGGCTTTGGCGGCAAGGAGGATGTGACGGTCCAGCACCATGCCGCGCTCATCGCGTATCTGACGGGGCGGGCGGTAAAGGTGAAGCTCACCCGGGCGGAGAGCATCCTCATCCACCCCAAGCGCCATCCCATGGAGATGGAGTTCTCCCTGGGGTGCGATGAAAACGGCGTCATTCAAGGCGTCGCGGCGGAAGTCATCGCAGATACGGGGGCGTATGCGTCACTGGGCGGCCCGGTGCTGGAGCGGGCCTGCACCCACGCCGCCGGACCGTACCATTACCAGAATTTCGAGATCGACGGCTGGGCCTACTATACCAACAACCCGCCTGCGGGGGCCTTCCGGGGCTTCGGCGTGACCCAGACCTGCTTTTGCATCGAGAGTCTCTTGAACCAGATGGCGGACATTGTGGGCATCTCCCCGTGGGAGATCCGCTACCGCAACGCCATCCGCCCCGGCGAGGAGCTGCCCAACGGACAGATCGTGGACGGCTCCACCGGTCTTGTGGAGACGCTGGAGGCCGTGAAGCCTTATTACAAAAGCGCCAAATACGTGGGGCTGGCCTGCGCCATGAAAAATGCCGGTGTGGGCGTTGGCATCCCGGATACCGGCCGGGTCCGGCTGCGGGCGGAGGAAGGACGGCTCCATATCTATGCGGGTGCCTCCTGCATCGGGCAGGGGCTTGGCACCGTCCTGGTGCAGATGGTCTGCGACCAGACCGGCCTTTCGCCGCAGCAGGTGATCTACGAGCGGTCCAACACCTACCTCTCCCCGGATTCCGGCACCACGTCCGGCTCCCGCCAGACACTTTTTACCGGAGAAGCCTGCCGCAGAGCCTGCGAGGGACTGCGAGAGGCATTAAAGGGAAAGAACTTGTCAGATATTGACGGAAAAGAGTTTTACGGGGAGTATTTTGGGAAAACGGACCCGCTGGGGGCCGACGTGCCAAATCCCGTGAGCCACATCGCCTACGGGTATGCCACCCAGCTTTGCATTCTGGACGAGGAGGGCAAGGTTGCCCGGATCGTCGCCGCTCACGATGTGGGCAAGGCGGTGAATCCCCTCTCGGTGGAGGGGCAGATCGAAGGCGGCGTGGTGATGTCCATGGGCTACGCCCTCACGGAGCGCTATCCGCTGGAAGCGTGCAGACCCACCGCAAAATACGGTACGCTGGGCCTGCTGCGGGCCAACCAAATCCCGGAGATCACGCCCATCATCGTGGAAAAACCGGGGCTGGGCGTTGCCTGCGGCGCCATCGGCATCGGGGAGATCACCTCCATCCCCACCGCCCCTGCCATTGCCGACGCTTACTATCGCTATGACGGCATCTTCCGCACCAGCTTGCCGCTGGAAAATACGCCCTACACCCGGAAATAAAAAAAGCGGGGCATCCGCCCCGCTGAGACTGTCGAAAAAGTGCCGCAGGCACTTTTTCGAGGGGAGCTCACTTCGCTCTGCGCCTCGGTTGTTCGCCTTTGGCGGACAATTCGACGCTCGCTCCGCGCATAGTATTTTCTCCCACGCACATGTCGTGGGAGAAAATGATTCCAATTTATTTCGTTGCCCCGGCAGCGAAAGGAGTACGAGGTTTTTCGACAAGCTGAGCGGGGCATCCGCCCCGCTGCTTACAGCTTTTCCCGCAATACTTCCAGCGCCGCCGGGGTGTCCACGTCGGAAAGCTCCGTAGGGTCGTTTGTCTCTACCAAGGTGAGCGCATCCTCGTGCATCCGGATGACGGAATTTCCCCCGTGATCCTCCGTCAGCTTCAAAAGCTCCGGGAAAAAACGGGCGGGGAAGAGACAGGGGTTGCCCCGGACGCCCCCGTGGGAAAGCGCCGCGATCATCGTGGGCTGCTGCTTCCACTGCTCCACCACCGCCGCAACGCTTTGCCGCCGCAGCAGCGGCTGATCGGAGACGAGGAAGAGCACGCCGTCGCAATCCCGCAGACCAGTGAGCCCCAGCGCGATGGTGTGGCTGATGCCCTCGTCGGGGCGCTGGTTGCACACTGCCGCAAAATGGAATTGGGCGGCAAGACGCATGATCTCCGGATACTGGGTGACAACCACCACTGTTTCAAAAAGCTCCGCGGGAACGGCTTCCAGTGCCCGGAGGATGAGGCTTCGCCCGCCCACAGAGGAGGCCAGCTTGTTTTCTCCAAATCGCCGGGCGTTGCCCGCAGCCATCACGACGCATCCCAACTGCAACATGTGCTTCATCCCCTTTCTGCTTTCAGTATATCCACTTTTTCCCTGATAAGTCAATGGAGAGAAACGAGTTTCACACACATTAAAGGAGGACTGCCCCATGAGCAAAAGCGTCGGGAAAAGTGTTGCCCGGGTGGACGCCTATGAAAAGGCCACGGGACGCGCAAAATACATGGACGATCTGTGTGACCGCAGTGCTTTGGTGGTCAAAATCTGCCATGCCGCCATCGCCCACGGCTATGTCCGGTCCATCGACACCGCACAGGCGGAGACCGTGCCCGGCGTGGTGCGGGTACTGACCTGCTTCGATGTGCCCAACCTGCCGTTCCCCACCGCGGGCCATCCGTGGTCCACAGACCCTGCCCATCAGGATGTGGCGGACCGGCTGCTGCTCAACCGCCATGTCCGCTACTTTGGAGACGAGGTGGCGGTGGTCATCGCGGAGGATGAGGTGGCCGCCATGCAGGGCGTCCGGGCGCTGAAGGTTACATATGACGAGCTGCCCTTTGTGCTGGATGTCCAAAAGGCCATGGAGGACGGCGCACCGCAGATTCACGAGGAGTTCCCAAACAACATCCTCAAACACACCGATCTGCGCAAAGGGGACTATCAAAAGGCCATTTTGGAGCCGGGTCTTATCCGGGTGGAGGGCTGGTACGACACCCCCACCGTCCAGCACTGCCACATTGAAAACCACGGCTGCTTTGCCTATATGGACGCGGGCCGCATGGTGGTGGTCTCCTCCACCCAGATCCCCCATATCGTCCGCCGGGTGGTCGGTCAGGCGCTGGGACTGCCCTGGGGCAAGGTGCGGCTGATCAAGCCCTACATCGGCGGCGGCTTTGGCAATAAGCAGGATGCGCTGTACGAGCCGCTTTGCGCGTGGTGTTCCACCATGGTGGGGGGGCGGCTTGTGAAGCTGGAGTGCACCCGGGAGGAAACCTTTGTTTCTAATCGCGTGCGCCACGCCATCCGCACCCACATCATCTCCTACGTCCGACCGGACGGCACGCTGGTGGCCCGGAAATTTGAGGCATTTTCCAATCAGGGGGCCTACGCCTCCCACGGCCACGGCGTGGTGGCCAAGGGAATGGGGGCATTTCCCCAGCTCTACCCCTGCGACAATCTGGAGTGCGACTGCTGGAGCGTGTTCACCAACCGCCCCGCAGCCGGGGCCATGCGGGGCTACGGCATCCCCCAGGCTATGTTTGCAGGCGAGAGCCACATTGACGACATCTGCAAGGCCGTCGGCATGGTGCCGCTGGAATTCCGCCGGAAAAATCTGATGCCCGTCGGGTATGTGGACGGCTTTTCCAAAAACGAGCTTTACACAGATACCTTCAACCAGTGCATGGACAAGGGCATGGCGGCCATCGATTA
This sequence comes from Oscillibacter sp., assembly GCF_028693505.1. Taxonomy (GTDB): domain Bacteria; phylum Bacillota; class Clostridia; order Oscillospirales; family Oscillospiraceae; genus Oscillibacter. The sequence continues at coordinate 35,559 of NZ_JAQUVF010000020.1, read as the reverse complement.
CGAGAGAAAGCTTCGGGAGTACCAAAATCAGACTGGTCCTGTCCGTAAAGGGATTGGCCTTGCCGTATTCTGGTATAACACGGCTGTATGGCCCATCTCACTGGAATCCTCCTCCTGCCGCATGGTGCTCAATCAGGACGGGTCCCTGCAATTCCAGACCGGCGAGACGGAGATCGGGCAGGGCTGCGACACCGCCTATTCCCAGATGGTGGCGGATGCCGTGGGCGTGCCGCTGAGGGACGTCCATGTGGTTTCCAGTCAGGATACGGACGTCACCCCCTTCGGCACGGGGGCCTATGCCTCCCGCCAGACCTACATCGGCGGCTTTTCCATCGCCCAGACCGCAGCCGCCCTCCGGGAGCGGATTTTGGAGATCGCCCATGAGCAGACCCGGATGCCCGTAAGCAATCTGGACCTTGCGGACGGGCAGATCGTCCGAAAATCCGACGGCAGAGTGCTCAAATCGCTGGGAGACCTCGCCACCGAGAGCCTGTACTCTCTGGAAAACAGCCAGCACATTACCGCCGAGACCACCGCCCAGATCAAATCCAACGCCTATTCCTTCGGCTGCTCCTTTGTGGAGGTGGAGGTGGACATTCCAATGTGTAAAGTGAAACTCCTGCACATGGTCAACGTTCACGACTGCGGACGGCTTATCAACCCCGCCCTGGCGGAGGCGCAGGTCCACGGCGGCATGTCCATGGCCATTGGATACGGCCTGTCCGAGGAACTGAAATTCGACGAGGAGACCGGCAGGCCGCTCAACAACAATCTGCTGGATTATAAGCTCTCCACCTTCATGGACCACCCCACGCTGGAGGTGGGCTTCGTGGAAAATCCGGAGCCGACCTCGCCCTTTGGCACAAAGGCGCTGGGGGAGCCGCCGGCCTGTTCCGGCGCGCCGGCCATCCGCAACGCCATTTTAAATGCCACCGGCGTTGCAATCGACTGCTGTCCCATCACGCCCCACGTCCTCTACCGGCAGTTCAAAGAGGCGGGGCTCATCACCGACTGAGGGAGGGAACACGATATGTATGATATGAAAGCCCTGTATCAGGCCGAGAGCGTTCAGGACGCCGTGGCCCTCCGCTTAAAGCATCCGGAGGCCCAGATCATTGCGGGGGGGTCCGACGTGCTGGTACAGATGCGCGAGGGCAAGCGCGCCGGGGCGGAGCTGATCTCCGTTTATGGTTTGGACGCCCTGCGGGGCGTTTCGCTGGAAGCGGACGGCACGCTGCGCATCGGCTCCCTCACCAGCTTTTCCCACATTACCCGGGACCCGTTGATCCAAAAGTATGTCAATGTCTTGGGAGAGGCCGTGGACCAGGTGGGCGGGCCTCAGATTCGTAACATCGGCACCATCGGCGGCAATACCTGCAACGGTGTCACCTCCGCGGACTCCGCTTCCACGCTCTTCGCCTATGACGCCACGGTGGAGCTGACCGGACAGGACGGCGTCCGCCGCGTCCCCATTCAGGAGTTTTACATCCGGGCGGGGAAGGTGGACATCCGGGCGGGCGAGCTGCAAACCGCCATCCTGATTTCCCGGGAAAGCTACGAGCATACCTTCGGACACTACATCAAATACGCCATGCGCAGCGCCATGGATATCGCCACGTTGGGCACCTCTGTCAACGTTCGACTCTCCGATGACAAAAAATATGTGGAGCGGGCGCGGGTGGCCTTCGGCGTGGCGGGACCCATCCCGCTGCGGGCGGAAACGGCAGAGAAAACGGCGGCGGGAGCGCGCCTTTCCGCGGAGCTGGCGGAAGCGTTCGGCGCGGCCGTGAGGGAGGATATCCATCCCCGGGACTCTTGGCGCGCTGCCCGGGACTTTCGGATGCACATTGCCGTGGAGAGCGCGAAGCGCGCCTTCGCGGAAGCTGTCAGACTGGCAGGGGGTGAGCTGTAATGGAAAAACACTTGACACAGTACCAGACCGTTTGCTTCAATCTGAACGGCAAAGATGTGGAGCGGACGGTGGACGTCCGGGCCAGCCTGACCGATCTGCTGCGCAATGATTTTCGCCAGACCAGCGTCAAAAAGGGCTGCGAGGTGGGGGAGTGTGGCGCCTGCAACGTTCTGATCGATGGGGAGGCCTTCAACTCCTGCATTTATCTGGCGGTCTGGGCCGAGGGGAAGAAGGTGCGGACGCTGGAGGGGCTGCTGGGACCCAACGGGGAGCTTTCCGACATTCAGCAGGCGTTTGTGGACGAGAGCGCCATCCAGTGCGGCTTCTGCTCGCCGGGCTTCATTCTGACAGCCGTGGAGATTCTGGAAAGCGGCAAAGCGTATACGGACGAGGAACTGCGAAAGCTGCTCTCCGGGCATTTATGCCGCTGCACGGGCTATGAAAACATCCTGCGCGCCGTGAAAAAGACCATGTACCGGCGGCTGGGCAGGGAACTGCCCCAGGAATAGACTGATTACGAAAAAACAGGACCCGCCGCGATGCGGCAGGTCCTGTTTTTTCAAAAGAAATCCGGCAGCGCCAGAATCGCCACCGCCAGACGCTTGGCCTGGGGGGAAAGGGTGTCCATCCGGGCGTGTTCGTTGGGAGCGTGCGGGCCTTCCCCCAAAACCCCCAGCGCGCAGGGCGCTGGGATGCCGAGAGAGGCAGTGTAGGCGCTGTGGGGACAGCCGGAGCCGGATAAGCCGTCTCCGTTGCTGCAAATAAAGCGATGAAACTGATTTTATCACATGCCGCGCCGTTTGAGGTGCCCCGTGTGCTTTCGTTTGACGGCGGGAATCGCCTGTGCTATAATAAAAACATCAAAGAGAGGGGGCAGCGCTATGAAAACCATCATTACAATCGGACGGCAGTTCGGCAGCGGCGGCAAGGAAATCGGTATCCGCGTGGCCAAGGAGCTGGGCATTCCGTTTTATGATAAGGAGCTTTTGCAGGAGGCCGCCAAGAAAAGCGGCCTGTGCGAAAAAATCTTTGAAAACTTTGATGAACGACCCAAGAGTCTGCTCTATTCCATCGCCATGGACTCGTACATGTTTGCCCTGCCCGGGACCGGCGCGGGCGATTCTCTGGAGCAGCAGGTGTATCTTGCGACCTTCAACACCATCCGCAACATCGCGGACCAGGGGCCCTGCGTCATCATCGGCCGCTGCGCGGACTATGCGCTCTCCGATAACCCCAACCACCTGAGCCTTTTCATCCACGCGCCCATGGATGTGCGCGTGCAGCGGGTGGCCAAGCGGCAAAGTCTCTCGCCAGAAAAGGCCCGTCAGCTCATTGTCAAAACGGATAAGCGCCGCGCCTCTTACTATGAGTACTACTCCTCTCAGAAGTGGGGCAATCTGGAAAGCTACGACTTCTGTCTGGATTCCAGCTATCTGGGTTTGGGCGGCACGGTGGAGCTGATCCGCGCCATGGTGGAGCATAAGGAGCATCCCATCTCCAGCCCCACGGAAGAGGACCCGACCTGCAAGGAATAAAAAAAAGACCGCTTCGGCGGTCTTTTTTTATTCCCTAACCATGGCCCGCAGCGCTTCGACTGAGTTACTCCTCCCGCACCAGAGTGCCGTCCACCAGCCGATAGGCCTCGCGGGTATGGCTTCCGTCGATCTGATACGTCTCGCTGAGCGTGTAGACCAGCTGCAAAGCGCCCTGCGGATCGTACGCGTAGTATTCCGTGAAAAATCCCCGGCTCCACGTCGTAGAGCACACGATCTGCTCCGTCTCCTGATCCGGTACGGCGTTGGGAAGGCAGAATCCGTACCGGAAGCAGGCGGCACTCTCGTCCCACAGCCAGTAATAGCGGGGAATGTTGGCCCCCGCCGGGGTCCACGCAAAGAGCGCGATGTCCGGAATGCGGTCAAAATTCATATCCTGAGCGCTCATCAGCTCGTCGATGAGCGGACAGTCCGTATACCCCTCGCCCACAGCGCCGCTGACGCCGTCGGTATCGATGGCGTCCTGCACGAGAAGGGTTTGGAGCAGATGCTCCCCGTCGTATACCCGGATCTCCCGGACGCCCCACTGGTCTGCGTCCGCCCGCTTTTTTCCGATGGCCTGACACGTGAGGGTCCTCCCGTCCGCCATGGGCGGCAGCTCCATGGTCATGAGCACGTGATCCTCTGTCTCCACCGTCGCCTCCGGCGCGGGAACGGCGCCCTGCTGGGGGGAGGCAGGCGGCGATTCGGGCGCCGGGGAAGGCGTTTCGGCTCCGCATCCCGCGCATAGCAGCGCCGTGAGAAGAAGACCGATTGCCATTTGCTTTCTCGTGCAGATTCCCTCCCGTATTTTCTTAAAAAATAAGTTTATCACATTCCGTCGGATTTGCAAACAGGGAAAAGTGTGCTACAATATTTGTATCAATTACTGCCTTGCGCGGCGGACAGGAGAAGAGAGTATGGAAAAAATCAGATTGGGCCGTACGGAGCTGTGGGTCTCCCGGACATCCTTCGGCGCGCTGCCGATCCAGCGCATCTCGAAAGAGGAGGCCGCGGGGCTGGTCCGCAGAGCCTATGACGGCGGTGTCAACTATTTCGATACCGCCAACGCCTATACCGACAGCGAGGAAAAGCTGGGCGCGGCGCTGCACGACGTGCGAAAGAACGTGGTGATCTCCACCAAGAGCGGCGGAAAAGACAAAAAGACCGTCCTTGCCCATATTGAGCAGAGCCTGCGCAGCCTCCAAACGGATTACATCGACCTGTTCCAATTCCACAACCCGGCCCAGCTGCCCGATCCGGAGGACCCGGACGGTCCCTTTGCCGCGGCGAAGGAGATGCAGCAAAAGGGCTATATCCGCCACATCGGCATCACGAACCACCGCCCGCATGTCGCAAGGGCGGCCGTTGCCTCGGGCCTTTACGAGACCCTGCAATTTCCCTTTTGCTATCTGGCCGCGGACACGGACTTTGCGATTGTGGAGTCCTGCCGTGAGGCGGATATGGGCTTTATCGCCATGAAGGGCCTCTCCGGCGGCCTTTTGAATCACGCCGAGGCGTGTTACGCCTTTATGCGCCAGTACCCCCATGTGGTGCCGATCTGGGGCGTCCAGCATGCGTGGGAGCTGGACCAGTGGCTGGAGCTTTCTGCCCGGGACCCCGGCATGACGCCGGAGGTGCGCGCCGTGATCGAAAAGGACCGGCGGGAGATGGCCGGGGACTTTTGCCGCAGCTGCGGATACTGTCTGCCCTGCACCGCGGGCATCGACATTCCCCAGGCGGCCCGCATGAGCGCGCTGCTGCGCCGGTCCCCCTACCGGCCCTATATGAGCGAGGAGTGGCACGCCAAAATGCACAAGATCGAAGAATGCGTCCACTGCGACGCGTGCAAGAGCCGCTGCCCCTATGAATTGGACACCCCGGCGCTGCTGGAAAAGATGCTCAAGGACTACGATGCGTTCTACGCGGCGCACCACAACGATTGACAAGGAGCGCCCTATATGCTGTTTAAAAACGAAGAAGCTGCGCTGAAGCTGGATGTGGTGGGCTATGCGCTGCCCGCCGACGGCGGCGATCCCGGCAGCGACGAGCGTAATTTGCTGGTGCTGCGTGCCACTTGGACCGAAGAGGACGGGAAGCTTCTCAAGGATTCCAACAGCTGCCTTTTGACCTATGAGCTCAAGGAGCTGACCGCCGGATTGAAGGTGCTGAACGCCGGTATCAGGGAAAGCTATGAAAGCTTTTTTATGCTGCCGTATTTCCTGCTGGCGGCGGACGCGGAGGGGGACGGTTTCCGCGTGAGCGTTTCCTTCTTCCTGCCAAACACCATGGACGGCGACGACACCGCCGAGGTGGATTGCAAAATGACCCCGGCGGAGATGGCGGCTTTGGTGGCGGAGCTGGATGGGCTTTGCGCCAGATTTCCGGACCGGAATTGAGGGAGGCGGCGCAATGGAGTTTGCATACTGCCGGGAGATTTTGGATTCTTGGCCCATGGGGATTTTGTTCTGCGACCTTGACCACGTGATCCGCTATATGAATCCGGCGGCGGAATACTATTACTACGTGACCCGTTCCTATCGGGACCTTGTTGGAAAGAGCGTGCTGGACTGCCACCGGCCCGAGACCCGGGAGCGGATTCTTGCGCTGGTGGAGGAGCTGAAAGCCGGCGGCGGCGAAAAGCGGATCGGCACCACGAAAATTGAGGGCTACCGCGTGTACATCACCCCCGTGCGGGACAAAGACGGAACGCTTATCGGCTATGTGGACCGATTTGAGGACGGAAAAGACGGGGAGTAAGGGACGGAAAATGAACGGCCCTCCGGTTGAGGAATCGGGATTCCCTTGATTTTTCATCAAAGTTGCAGTACCATACAAATAATTAGCAAGTTTTTCTAACCGTTTCAGAACATTTCTGACAGGAGGATATGAATATGTCTACAAAAGCCTACTATCCCAGAGCCGAAATCGGGTCGGGCAAGGTCGGGTTCTCCAAGACCCGCTCCATCATTGAGGCTCCTTTCTACGGCAACAATGTCATCAAGATCAACACCCTGAGGGAGGCCTATGAGCTGGCAAAAAACTCTCCCGGCACCGTCGTCACCGACATGCCCGTTTACCGGGGCGAAGAGTTCGGACTGGAATCGGACGCCCGAGTGCTGCTCTTTAACGACGGTTCCATCACCGGCCGTTACGCCCCTGCCCGACGCATCACCGGCAAGCCCGGCGTCAACACCGCCGCGTTGGATAAGATCGTCATGGACGCCGTGTACGACAGCCGCTGGAAAACCATGTACCATGCCGAGGTCTTTATCGGTCTGGACTCCGAGTTTATGGTAAAGGCCCATCTGCTGATTCCCGAGGGAGAGGAAAACCTGCTCTACAACTGGATGCTGAACTTCCAGTACCAGTCCGACGAGTACGTGAAAATGTACAAGAACTCCCAGCGTGTCGGCGACGGCAGGGAAGCGGACATCTACATTTTCTCCGACCCTCAGTGGACCGGCGCGCCGGGTCAGGAGGATGTGTGCGATCCCAAGTGCCTGTGCTACTTCAATACGGAGACCAACTGCGCCGCCATTCTGGGTATGCGCTACTTCGGCGAACATAAGAAGGGCACCTTGACGCTGGCCTGGGCCATTGCCAACCGCAACGGCTATGCCTCCTGCCATGGCGGTCAGAAGGAGTACACATTGGATGACGGCAGCAAGTACGTGGCAGCCGTGTTCGGCCTTTCCGGCTCCGGCAAATCCACGCTGACTCACGCCAAGCACGGCGGCAAGTATCCCGCCATCAAGGTGCTTCATGACGACGCGTTTATCATCAACTCCGAGACCTGCGCCTCCGTCGCGCTGGAGCCTACCTACTTTGATAAGACTGCGGACTACCCCGTGGATTCTCCCGACAACAAGTATCTGCTCACCGCCCAGAACTGCTCCGCCACGCTGGATGAGGACGGCAAGGTGGTCCTTGTCACCGAGGATGTGCGCAACGGCAACGGCCGGGCCATCAAGTCCAAGCTCTGGTCCCCCAACCGGGTCGACAAGATCGACTCCCCCGTCAACGCCATCTTCTGGATCATGAAGGACCCCACCATTCCGCCCATCGTGAAGCTCAAGGGCGCTTCCCTCGCCTCCGTCATGGGCGCGACGCTTGCCACCAAGCGCTCCTCCGCCGAGCGGCTAAAGCCGGGCGTGGACCCCAACGCTCTGGTGGTGGAGCCTTACGCCAACCCCTTCCGCACTTACCCGCTGGTGAACGACTACGAAAAGTTCAAGAAGCTGGTGGCGGAGAAGAACGTGGCCTGCTACATCATCAACACCGGCGACTTCATGGGCAAGAAGGTCCAGAAGGAGGATACGCTGGGGATTCTGGAATCCGTTGTGGAGGGCAAGGCCGCCTTCAAGCCCTGGGGCCCCTTCTCTGATATTGAGATCCTCGAGTGGGAAGGCTTTGTGCCCGATCTCACCGACCACGACTATGTGTCCCAGCTGAAAGCCCGGATGCAGGACCGCTTGCAGTATGTGACGAAGCTGGACACCGAGGAAGGCGGCTTCAACAAGCTGCCCGCAGACGCCGCCGAGGCCATCCGCCGCGTAGTGGACGCCGCCAACACCCTGTAATCGAAAAAATCAATCTTCTGAAAAGACGCGCAAAAGTCGGTCCTGTAAAAACGGGACCGACTTTTGCTTATTTTGCAATTCTGATATGTTTTTTTGACTCATTTAATCGTTTTACTATTTAAATTTGAAAAAAGACTTGTATTTTTTACGTAAAGTTTTATAATAATCTCTATCAAGAAAGCCGCCTTGCGGATGATCCTATACATTCTATGACAGAAGAAATCTACTTTCTAACAGGAGTTATCAGCATCATGCAGAGAAAACCGCGTATTCTTGTTGTCGGCAGCTTCGTGATGGACGTCATCGCCACCACGGAGCGCGTCCCCCATTCCGGGCAGACGGTGTATGGAAAAGCGTTTCATATGGCCCCCGGCGGAAAGGGTGCCAATCAGGCCCTGCAATGCGCCCGATTAGGCGCCGACGTCACGATGATGGGCTGCGTGGGCGACGATCTTTTCGGCAAAGCTCTGCTGGAAACGCCCCGGGCCGCCGGTGTGGACGTGAGAAACGTGCTGGTGCGGCCGGGCGTCACCTCCGGCGTGGGACATGTGACGCTGGAGGTAAGCGAGCACAGCGCACAAAACCGCATTGTGGTCATTCCCGGCGCCAACCGGACCTTGCGCGTGGAGGAGGTTTCCTGGATTCAGGAGGAGATCGCCACCTACGATATGGTCCTTTTGCAGCTGGAGGTACCGCTGGAGGTCAACCGTGCGGTGGCGCTTTGGGCCAAGAACGCCGGCGTACCGGTCATGCTGAATCCCGCCCCCGCCACCGAGCTGGATGACGAGCTTTTACGGCTTGTCACTTATTTGACCCCCAACGAGCAGGAGGCCGCCGCCGAGACCGGCCTTCCCTTGGGGATGGACGGCACCACTATCCGGCAGGAGGACCTCAACCGCATCGCCGCCGCGCTGCGGGCCAAGGGCGTGGAAAACGTCATCATCACGCTGGGCGGCAACGGCTCCGCCGTGGTGGAGGCCGATGGCATCCACTACATCCCCTGTGTCCGGATGGACCACGTGGCGGACCCCACCGCGGCGGGAGATTCCTTTGTGGGCGCGTTTTCGGTGGGCCTTACCATTGGGCTTTCTCAGGAGCAGGCCCTTTCCTTTGCCAGCCACGCCGCCGCCATTACCGTCTCCCGCATGGGGGCCATGCCCTCTCTGCCAACGCTGACGGAAGTGACCGCGCTGCTGCGGGAGCGGGACTATCGGGGCTTTGACCTCGCGCTTCTCGATCAACTGCGTGCATAAAAAAGCAGACTCGAAAGAGTCTGCTTTTTTTATGTATTTATGCCTGGGGGGTCAGTTCTCCGGTCTCCGTGTTGATGATGTAGCCGCAAATGGTCACGTCCTTTGGCATCAAGGGGTGGTTGCGCAGCAGCTCCACCGTCTCCGCAACGGAGGTCTCCACGCAGTCAAAGCCCCGGAGCCACGCCTCAAAATCGATGCCGCAGTAGCGCATCATGTCGATATGATCCTGCGAAACGCCCCGCTGGATCAGGTGACGGATCATCATGTCCGCGTTGATGTGGGAAACGCCGCAGTCCGTGTGTCCGATAACCATGACCGCCTCCACGCCAAGCTCCACAATGCCCACCAGCAGGCTCCGCACGGCGCTGTCAAACGGTCCCGTGATCATGCCGCCCGCGTTTTTGATCATCTTCACATCGCCGTTTTTGATGCCCAGCGCCGCGGGCAGCAGCTCCACAAGGCGGGTATCCATACAGGTGAGAATGGCGATTTTCTTGTCCGGATATTTACTGGTCTGAAATTTTTGAAAAGCCTCGGTCCTGACGAATTCGCGGTTATAGGCCAGCATCTCATCGAGCATATTCTGGATTCCTTTCATATTGGGTCTTGTGCATATCATACCGTATCCGTCGGAAAAACGCAAGAGCGGCGGTGGGTTGTTCCCGCCGCCAAATCATGGTATGCTGCGGGTGAGACGAGCCGGTCGTGAGACTTCTGTGTTTCGGAGACTCCAATACCCACGGCTACGGCCCCGCTCCCACGGGAAGCCCTCCCATTTTTCGGGCTGCTCCATAGGAAAACCGCCCCTTCGCGTTTGTGAAGGGGCGGTTCTCACGTTATACGCTTTTTACGACGTTCACAGTTTCCACACCGTAGTAGCGCAGCAGCTCCAAAGCCTCCGGGCCAATCTCCTCGCCGGAGACGGCAATGGGGATCGCAGGCGGGCAGGAAACGGTGGGCGCGCCGCAGATGCGGCCCAGCGCTTCCTGCGCCGCAATGGTCTCGCAGGGGGCGAAGAGCGCCTGCCGCACGGACAAGACCTGCCGTCCCTTTGCCGTCGGCAAGGCGGGCGCAGGGGTGCAAGGCGCCAAATTCTCTCCCAAAGCCTGCTCCACCCGGGTAAAATCCGCCGCCGCATTTTCCGGAGTCGCCATCAACACCAGAAAATCCCGGTCGGCGTACTCACATTCCACGCCGTGGCGCCGCAGCTGCCGGGCCAGGGCGACGCCGCTTCCGGGGGACCGCAGCGTCAGCCGCAGGGGGTCCGAAGGCTCCACCTGCCAGCGGGCCTTCCCCAGCGAATGGCGCAGTGCGTCCAGCTGGGCAACCGTCTCTAAAAGGCGCGGGGGGTACGCCTCCGAAAGAGTGCGGTTGCAGCGGTCCAGAGAGCAAAGCGTCAGGTAAGAAGGGCTGGTGGACCCAAACAGCGCCAGCGCCGCCTTTCCGTTTTCCGAAAAGCCCTGCGGCGCGCTTTTGGCAACGTGCAGGTACGCACCGCCGGTGAGGACGCTCAGCGTCTTATGGGCGGAGTCGCAGCAAAGGTCCGCTCCCAGATCCAGCGGATGGACGGCGGGGCGGAGAAAGTGCAGATAGGCCCCGTGGGCGTTGTCCACCGCCAGCACCGTGCCGTGGCGATGGCACACCGCCGAGAGCGCCGCGATATCCGCCATGCCGCCCAGATAGTCCGGACTGGTGAGATACACCGCGGCAGGGGGGGCGTCCAAGCTTTCAAGCGTTTGTTCCAGCGCTTTGGGCGACACGGGGCAGGCGCACAGGGAGCTGCTCCCCTCCGGCCACAGCCAGACGATCTCAAAATCCAGCAGGGCCGCCGCGTAGACAAAGGCCTTGTGGACGTTTCGCGCCGCCACGATCACCCTGTGGGCCTCCTTGGGGCGATTGGTCAGCGCCAGATACAGCATGGCCCGGATGCACTGGCTGGACCCCTCGGTGGAATAGAACGTCCTGCCCGCGCCGAAGAGGGCGGCGGCGTTTTCCTCGCTCCGGGCGATGATGCCGGACGCCTCATACAGCGCGTCGGCCCCAAAAATCTCTGTAATATCCAGCTTTTCGCAGCCCAAAAACGGTTTTCCCTTGTGGCCGGGCATGTGGAGCCGCGCAACATCAGAGGCGGCGTAGCGCTCCACAAAGTCCAAAATGGGCGTTTCCATCAGTTTTCGGCTTCGGCGGCCTCCGCCGCCTTCATCATGATGGCGCACTCAATGCGTTTGCGAAACAGCTCGCAGCCCGGCTCGTAAACGCCCCGGATGGAGCCGGTGGCATGATAGGCGTTGGCGGCGCAGCCGCCGGAGCAGTAGAGCTTGGCCCAGCAGTCGGCGCACGCGGGCCGGGCGTAGGCGTTGCAAGAGCGAAATTCCTCCCGCAGGGCGGCGGCGGTCACGCCGTTCCACACGTCGCCCAGCTTGTAGCGCTCCTCTCCCACAAACTGGTGGCAGGGATAGAGGTCGCCCCAGGGCGTGACAGCCATGTACTCCGTGCCGGAGCCGCACCCGGAAATGCGCTTGTAGATGCACGGTCCGCCGGTGAGGTCCAGCATATAATGGTAGAAGGTGAAGGGCTTGCCTTCCTTTTCCCGGGCAAGCATCAGCCCTGCCAGCTCCTCATACTGCTCCATCACGATCTTGCGGTCCGCCTCGGTCAAAGCGGCGGGATCGTCCGCTTTGCAGACCACCGGCTCCATGCTCAGCTCCGTAAAGCCAAGGTCCAGCATACACTGGATGTCCTTGAGGAAATCCGGATTTGCGTGGGTAAAGGTCCCCCGCATGTAATAGTTCTTTCCGCCCCGGGCTGCCACCAGCTTCTGGAATTTCGGCACGATGCGCTCCCAGCTGCCGTTTCCGGCGTAGTCCACCCGCAGACGGTCGTGGATTTCCTTGCGTCCGTCCAGCGAGAGCACCACGTTGCTCATCTCCCGGTTGGAAAAGTCGATGACGTCGTCGTCAATGAGCATTCCGTTGGTGGTGAGGGTAAAGCGGAACTTTTTGTGGTGGGGCTGCTCCTGCGTGCGGGCGTAGGCCACCAGCTGCTTGACAACGTCCCAGTTCATCAGCGGCTCGCCGCCAAAGAAGTCCACCTCCAGATTGGTCCGGGAGCCGGAGTGGGCAATGAGGAAGTCCAGCGCCTGCTTGCCCACCTCAAAGCTCATGAGGGCGCGGTCGCCGTGGTACTTCCCCTGACTTGCAAAGCAGTAGGAGCAGTTGAGGTTGCAGGTGTGGGCCACATGGAGGCACAGAGCCTTCACCACGTCGCCGGAGCGCTCTTTGAAGGTGCCCGCCATGTCCTCGAAGGTATCCTCCGTAAAAAGCTTTCCCTCTGCCTTGAGCGCTTCCACGTCCGCGATGCACCCGCGCAGGTCCGCCTCCGTCACGTCAGGGCGGGCGGCATACTTCTCCATTAAAGCCGCTGCGATCTCGTCAGGTGTGTGGTCGGGATAAAGGGCGATCACATCGTAGGCCACCTCGTCCACCACGTGGATGGCGCCGGAGCAGGTGTCCAGCACGATATGATAGCCGCCTAGCTGATACTGATGTACCATAACCGGTATTCTCTCCTTATACATAAAAAGTGCCGCCGGAACCGGCGGCACCTTTCTGATTGCAGATGCTTACTTCTCAGCGCTTTCGCACTTCTGATTCGCCACGCCGCAGCTGGTCTTGCAGGCGGACTGGCAGGAGGTCTGGCACTCGCCGCAGCCGCCGTTTTTGGCGCTCTCACACAGGTTGCGGGTCTCCAGCGTCTTAATTCTTTCCATTGTTCATCGCTCCAATCTCTAAATTTTGGTGTCTTCCCGCCATCTGCCGCAAGCGGCGGACAGCGGCTCTATTTGTCGGAAAAATTTTAGCACACAAGCCCAATAAAGTCAAGGGATTCCGCCGCGCCGTCCTTACCGCAGAGCGGACAGCACGTCCGTGAGCCTTGCAAAGTCGGCAAGGGTAAGGCGTTCGCCGCGAATGTCGGCGCGCAGACCGCAGCGGAGGATGGCGTCGGTGAGGGTCTCCTTGGAAAAGCCCGGCAGCGCGGCGGCAAGACTGTTGGGCAGCGTTTTGCGCCGCAGCAGGAAGGCGCCCCGCACGATCTTGAAAAAGAACGCTTCGTCCGCTACCGCCACCGCGGGTTTTTCCCGGCGGACGCACCGCAGCACGGCGGAGGTCACCTTGGGCGCGGGGAGAAATTTGTCCCGCGGGACGTCGAAGAGGACCTCTGTTTCCATGTGGTATTGCAAAAAGAGAGAGAAGGAACCGCCGTCGGCGGAACCCGGCGCTGCGGCAAGCCGCTGCGCGACCTCCTTTTGAATCAGCACGGTAACGGTTTGGAAACAGGGCGTTTCAATGAGCTTCGTCAGCACCGGCGTCGTGATGTTATAGGGGAGGTTTGCGCACACGATGGGGGTGAGTCCCGCAAATTTCTCCGCTGCCAGCGATGGAAGGTCCAGCTTCATGGCGTCGCCGGAAATGATTTCCACGTTGGGGTAGGGGGCCATGGTCTCCGCCAATACCGGCAGTAAAGACTTGTCCAGCTCAATGGACACCACCTTGCCTGCGCGCTGGGCAAGCTCCGCCGTCAGCGGTCCGATGCCCGGACCGATCTCCAGCACGCCGCAAGCTGCGTCTGCCTGGGAGGCTGCGGCAATGTCCGCGGGGACCTGGGCATCAATGAGGAAATTTTGCCCCATGGATTTGGAAAAATGGAATCCGTGACGCCCCAGCAGCGCCCCGATGGTATCATAGTCGCAAAGATTCATGGCATCTCCGCCTTTCACAATCGATGGAAACAGTATACCAAAAAAGAAAGGATTTGAAAACCCCTGACGAATCCTGTAAAATAGGGTGCATAAAAGAAGGGAGGCTCCACCGTGATCCAACGAATTTTTTTTGATCTGGACGATACCCTGCTGGACTTTCAAAAGGCGGAGGCCGCCGCGCTGACTCGGGCGCTGGGGCAGGCTAGGATTGCGTGTACGCCTGCCGTGCTCGCGCGGTATCATGTGCTCAATCAGGAGCAGTGGCAGCTGCTGGAGCGAGGCCTTCTCAGCCGGGAGCAGGTCCTGCTGCGCCGATTCGATCTGCTGTTTGCGGAGCTGGGCGCGGAGCGCTCCAGCGAGGCGGTGTGTCGGTGCTATGAGGGCTTTCTGGCGGAGGGACACGTGTTTTTGCCGGGAGCGGAGGCGCTGTTGCGGCGGCTCGCGCCCCGATACGAGCTGTATCTTGCCTCCAATGGCGCGTCGGCGGTGCAGAGGAGCCGACTGAAAAGCGCGGATCTGGAGCAGTATTTTCGGGGCATTTTCATTTCCGAGGAGCTGGGAGCGGACAAGCCGCAAAAGGCTTTTTTTGACGCCTGCTTTGCCGCCATTCCGGATTTCTCCCGGGAAACGGCGCTGATGGTGGGGGACAGCCTGACCTCCGACATCCGGGGCGGGCACAACGCAGGGATACGAACCTGCTGGTTCAATGCGCAGTATCTGCCCGCCCGGGAGGATATCACGCCGGAGTACACGATCTTCGCGCTGGAGGAGCTTGTGCCGCTGCTGGAGCGTCTGTAACAAAAACTCCCCCGGTACCTTTTGGTACCGGGGGAGAACCTTTGCATGAGAAAAGGAGTCACTCCAAAATATACACGGTGCAACTCCGGCGGCCGAAGTTGATGCACTGCTGATAGGTGTCGTAATAAAGGTCCACCGTGTTGCCGCGCACGCCGGTGTCCTCGGCGACTGCCGTGCCGTAGACAATGCCGTCGTTGGTAACGATATACATCCGGGTCCCCAGCGGGATCACCTTTTTGTCCACGGCCACGGTGCCAACCCGAACGGAAGTGCCGGTGGCGGTGCAGGTGTCCGCGCCGCCGTATCCCGCGGTGTAGGCGGTGGCGGTCATGGATTTTGCACCGGAAAAGGCCAGCGTGGCGCCAGAGCCAAAGACCAGCGTACCGCTGCCGTCGGCGTTTTTGTTCACGCTGGCGATGCGGTCGGAGGCGACGACCTCCTTCACGGCGGTGCCGTACTCCACGATTTCGTCCACGGCGGTGCTGTCCAGCGCCTCCACAAACTGGCGGGAGATCTGCTTACCGTTGGACCAGACCACTTCGTACACGGCGGTCCGGATACCATTGGTCCCCGTCTGGACCACCCGCTCCGTGCCCTGGGGCAGTTCGGGGTTGGCGACGCGCTGGGACGCAAAGGCGGCGGTCTCCTTCACCTGATCGTAATAGGTGATGTCGGAGGACACGGTCAAAACAACGCCCTCTCCGCTGAGGTCCACGCCCACCATGTCCAATGGGCCGGGAACAAGATGCAGCCGGTCTAACAGGGCGGAGATGGTCTCTTCTCTGGACTGAACGGAGATGCTGGCGCCCTCCTGCCGGACGGTGACCGTCTGTCCGGCGGATAGCGTCACATCGTATCCGCTGGAGCTGGAGCTCACATAGACCAGCTGCTCGGAAAGGTCCGGCACCGGGCCCGAGCCGTCCAGCACGATGGCGGAATCCTCCGCCCCGGTGAGAATATACAGGGCGCTTGCCCAGTTGGTTGCGGCGATGCTGACACACAGGATACAGGCCGTGGCAAAGACCGTCATGCCGCGGCGCTTCCAGAACTCATGCAGGTTTTTCCGTAGGTGATGGTGTTTCAAAATCATACCTCCTGAAAAAGTTTCGCGGCCCGGCTTCCACGGGAGAAACAACTTGTAACTTTTGTTACTGACCGAAAAACTGGTGTCAGTATACACCCTGCTCCCACTTTTGTCAAGTTTGAGCGGTAATTACAGCACGCGGCATCCCACTTTAGACTTAAAACGATGAAAAAACGCTGGAAATAACTGTAAGGTAAAATCAAAAAATTACAAAATAGTAACACAAAAAGCGTAAAAAATACTCCCGTACCATTTTCGTGTGATACGGGAGTATTTTGCTCAGTTTTCGGGAAAAAATTACATTTATTTCTGAATTTCCGGCGTAAAGCCCAAATCTTCCAATTCGCTGACGGCGGTATCGACACAGGTTTTGGAGCCGTCGATGGTGACGCACTTGTCGGTGAGACTTACCTCAAACTTGAGCGCGGCCCCGGAGAGGGCACCGGTGATGCGCTTGACACAGTTCTCGCACATCATATCAGGGACAGAAATCTTGGTCATGGGAAAATCCTTCTTTCCTTTATTTCATTAGTTTTTGAATGGTGACCAGAAGGTCGTCCACGACCTCCGGATGCCCGTTTTGAATGTCCTGCACCACGCAGGTGTGGATGTGATTGGACAGCAGCTCCCGGGAAAAGGCGTTCAGCGCCGACTGGATCGCGGAGACCTGCGTGAGGATGTCCGTGCAGTAGGCTTCTTTTTCCACCATGCCCCGCACGCCCCGGACCTGCCCCTCGATTCGGCTGAGCCGCCTGAGCAGGGCGTCGTATTCCGGGGCGTCCCGGTGCTTGTGGCGACAGCACTCCGGGGAGGTCTCGCAGGGGATGGCGGATTCGTCATTTTTTTTGTTCATGAAAAGTGCCTCCTTTTAAAGCTTGGCCCTGCCGAGGCGCAGGGCGTTGCCCACCACGCACACGGAGCTGAGGGACATGGCGGCGCCTGCGAACATGGGGGAGAGCAGGGGGCCGCCGAAAAGATACAAAAGCCCGGCGGCGATGGGGATGCCGACCACATTGTAGCAAAAGGCCCAGAAAAGATTCTGCCGGATATCCCGCAGCGTCAGGGCGGACAGCCGCAGCGCCCGGGGCACATCCTGCAAGTCGTCCCGCATCAAAACGATGTCGGCGGATTCGATGGCGATGTCGCTGCCGCTTCCGATGGCGCAGCCCACGGTGGCTGCGGTGAGGGCGGGGGCGTCGTTGATGCCGTCTCCCACCATCATGACCTTACGGCCCTCCGCTTGCAGGCGCTCAATGACCCCGGCCTTCTCCTCCGGCAGCACCTCGGCAATCACTTCCTCCACGCCCACCAGAGTGCCGATGTATCTCGCGGCGGCGCGGTTGTCGCCGGTGAGCAGCACGGTGTGGAGACCGAGGGCCTTCATGCGGGAGACGGCCTCCACGCTGGTGTCCTTCACCATGTCCGCAACGGAAATCAGCCCCAGAAGGCGGCCGTTTTCCGCGAAGTACATGGGCGTCTGCCCCTGAGAGGCCAGCGCGTCCGCCTGCCCCAGAAGGGCCGAGAGGTCGATGCCGGCCTCTTCCATCAGTCGGCGGTTGCCCGCCAGCACGGTTTTTCCGTCCACCTCCGCCCGTACGCCGCGGCCGGAGAGGGTCTCAAGACGCTGGGGCGTGGGAAGATCGGTCAGCCCCTGCTGGGTTGCATAGGAAGTGATGGCCTCTGCCAGCGGGTGGGCCGAGGCGGACTCCACAGCCGCAGCGGTGGCGAGCAGCGAGCGGCTGTCCCCCGTGATGGCCTGCACCGTGGTCACAGCGGGTTTGCCCGCCGTGACGGTGCCGGTCTTGTCCAGCACCACGGTGTCTACGCTGTGGGTGATCTCCAAAATTTCGCCGGAGCGGATCAAAATACCGTGCCGGGCGCCCAGCCCCGTGCCCATCATGATGGCGGTTGGGGTGGCAAGTCCCAGCGCGCAGGGACAGGCGATCACCAAAACGGAGGTGAATACCCGCAGCACAAAGGAGAAGGGCTGCCCGGCCATGGCCCAGGCCACGGCGGAGAGCACCGCGATGGCGATGACCGCCGGAACGAAAACGCCCGCCACCTTATCCGCAGTTCTGGAAATGGGCGCTTTTTTGCCCTGGGCATCCTCCACAAACCGGATGATGCGGGAGAGGGTGGTATCCTCGCCGGTGCGGGTCACCTGCACGTGCAGCGCGCCGTTTTGGTTGATGCTTCCGCCGATGACCTCACTGCCCACGCACTTTTCCACCGGCAGACTTTCCCCGGTGAGCATGGCCTCGTTGACGCTGCTCTCCCCAAGGCGCACAACGCCGTCGGCCGGTATCCGGGCGCCGGGCTTCACCAGCACCACGTCCCCGGTTTTCAAATCCCCGGTGGGAATCTCCCGCCCGGAGTCTGCCAGAATGGCGGTGTCGGGGGCCAACTGCATGAGGGACGTGATGGCGCCCTTGGTTTTTTGCATGTTCCGGCTCTCTAAGAATTTTCCGAGGGACACCAGCGTCAGCACCACGGCGGCGGACTCGTAGTAAAGGCTGTGGACATAGGCGTGGGGATCGTCCGAGATGAGAAAGGTCATCACAAGGCTGTACGCAAAGGACCCGGCGGAGCCGATTGCCACCAGTGAGTCCATGTTGGGATTTCCGTGAAAGAGCGCCTTGAAGCCGCCGGTAAAAAAGTGCCGCCCGCAGTAGAGCACGGGGATGGTGAGCAGCAACTGCAAAACCGCAAAATTCACCGGATGGGTGTGCATGGAGAAAAGGTCCGGCAGCGGCAAAGACGGCAGTCCGAAGGGCAGCATCTGCCCCATGGACACATACAGCAAAACCACGGAAAAGACGGCCGCCGCAATCAGCTCCCGCTTCTTTTCCCGCAGCGTGGCTTCCTCCGTGTCCGGGCCGGGCTGCGCTTCGCTGCTGTTTGCTTTGCCCGCGTGGAGCGCGGCCTCAAAGCCCGCCTTTTGCACCTTGGCAACAATTTGCGCCCCGGTGGTCTGCGCTTCGTCGTAGACAATGGTCATGATGCCGGTGGTGAGATTGACGTCGCTGCGCGCAACACCCGGCAGCTTTCGGGTCACTTTTTCAACGGATGCGCTGCACGCCGCGCAGTGCATTCCGATAATGTCATATTTTTCTTCCCGCATAGGAACCTCCTGTTTTTAAGAATACCCCGTGGGGGTATCGTGCTGACACTGAATATATACCCCCACGGGGTATTTGTCAAGCCCTTTTTATCAGGATGCCCAAAGTGGGGGAAAACTTACTCTCAGTGTGCAAAGGGTGGCGAAAGACCTTGACTTATGGAAAGAGTGTGCTATCATGGTGTTAAAGACTAATAAAGATTTTGATAAACTAAAAATTTTTCTGAGGTGAGGAATGGTGAAAGAGACGATCAAGTGGGCTGCAAACCGCATGCCGCCCAGTGAGGACCGACAGCTGGCCATTATGGATTTGGACAATGTTGCCAAGGCGCGTTTGTTCCATACCGGCTTTCCCCAGTATTCCGTGACACCTCTGGCCCGGCTGAACGGAATGGCGGACTATCTGGGCCTTGGCGGATTGTTTGTGAAGGACGAGTCCTTCCGGTTTGGGCTGAATGCCTTCAAGGTGCTGGGCGGATCGTTTGCCATGGCGCGCTATATTGCCCAGCAGATGGGCCGGGATGTTGGCGAGATGACCTATGACTACCTGACCGGAGAGGACTTTCGCAAGGCCTTCGGACAGGCCACCTTTTTTACGGCCACCGACGGAAACCATGGCCGCGGCGTTGCCTGGGCGGCGCATAAGCTGGGGCAGCGGGCGGTGGTACATATGCCCAAGGGCAGCAGCCTTGCCCGCTATGAAAACATTGCCCGGGAGGGCGCGCAGGTAACCATTGAGGACGTGAACTACGATGAATGCGTCCGCATGGCAGCAGCGGAGGCGGGGCGGACAAAGCACGGCGTTGTGGTGCAGGATACGGCTTGGGAGGGGTATGAGGAAATCCCGGCCTGGATCATGCAGGGCTACGGAACCATGGCGGCGGAGACGGCGGACCAGCTGCGTCAGATCGGCGTCAACCGGCCCACCCACGTGTTCGTTCAGGCGGGCGTTGGCAGTCTGGCCGGTGCGGTGGTGGGCTATTTCACAAACCTCTTTCCAAACGACCCGCCCAAATTCGTGGTGATGGAGGCCCGCGCCGCAGATTGCCTGTATCGGGGGGCTTTGGCGGGGGACGGGAAGCCCCAGGTGGTCAAGGGCGACCTGAAAACCATCATGGCGGGTCTTGCCTGCGGGGAGCCAAATCTCCTCTCGTGGGATATTCTGCGCAATCACGTCTCCGCCTTCGTCTCCTGTCCAGACTGGGTCAGCGCCCGTGGAATGCGGATGCTGGGCGTGCCGGTGAAGGGGGACCCCACGGTGATCTCCGGCGAGTCCGGCGCGGTGGGCATGGGCCTGTTGGCGGCGCTGCTGGAGACGGATGAATACAAGGATTTACGGGAGGAGCTGGAATTGGATCGGCTCAGCCAGGTGCTGCTGTTTTCCACCGAGGGCAATACCGACCCCATGAAGTTCCGCAAGGTGCTCTGGGATGGGGAGTATCCAACGGTTTAAGACGATAAAAAAGGGCCGGCGAAGCTACGCTTCGCCGGCCCTTTTGCGGCATTCTAAAGGTTCCGAATCTGGTTTTGAATGAGGGTGCCCACGGTGTCCGCAAACTGGTCCAGAGAGCGGATGCGGGCAAAGTTTCGCCCGTAAATGGTGTGGGCGGCGGGGATGTCTTCGTCATCACCGGTAAAAACGCAGATGACGGCAATCTCCCGGTGCAGCAGGGCGCGCACCTCCATGGCGGTGTTTTGAATGCCCTCTTGCTCCGCGTAGTCCACATAGCCCCCGCCGCGGCGCAGCTTTACAACGTCGTTGGGCTTGGCGTCGGAGAGGAGAATGACGATGCGGTGTTCGCAGGGCGCGTCCTCCAGCTCCCTGGCAAGCGCGCGGATGGCCAGACCGTCCCGGTTGCAGCCGGTGGTGAAATAGTGGAAAATCCGCTCGTTGGCCTCCGTTTCCCGATAGTCCCGGTAGCGGGTGAGGATGGTGTATCCGCTGAGGGAGCAAAAGGAGGTGACCCGGACCGGAATGGCGCAGCGGGTGAGACTTTCCGCAATCATATAGCCCTGCGCCGCCACGGTCTCCTGCCGGCTGAGCTGAGAGGTGGAGCTATCCAGCAGAAGGTCCACGCAAAGGTCGCCGGGGTCTGTCTGCAAGGTGCGGGAAAAGACCTTGTCATCCTTCAAATAGATGCCCCGCCAGACACGGCCCGCGTCCAGCATGCCGGAGGCGGAGCGGACCACGGTGGGCTGGAGATAGGCCAGCATGGCGTTTCGGATGCGGGCTGTGAGACGGGCGATACTGGTCCGGTGACGCACCTCATCCGCACGGTAGGCGCTCCGGTTTCGCTCCATCTGCTTGAGCGCTTCTCGGCGCTGGGCCCCGGCGTAGCCGCGCACGGTGCGCTCCAGTTCTCCGTCGCCCCGGGCGTAGTAGAGGTGACAGCCGGTGTGGTCGCCGGTGCAAAGAAGCGCCTCCAGCTGCCGGGACTGCTCCGGAGCGTACAGCGGGGGACCGAAGAAATCCCGGATATACGTGCGCAGCGCCGCCTCGCTCTGGGCGGACGTCAGGTCCGTGATGCGCCGCTGGGGCGGGCCGGATTCTTTTCCGCCGCCCACAGAGGCCGCGGTGTGTTCGCCAAAGCCATAGCCAAAGCCCCGCACGGCGGGCAGGTCCGCGCGCAGCTTGCGGTGAAAGCCGAGGAAGATGCGCCGCTTTTTTGCCGCCTGTTCCTCCTGCGTCTGGGTCTCGCCGGGGACAAAACCAAAATACTCCCGCAGCAGGGCGAGGGCCCGGTCCGCCAGCGCGTTTCCCTGCAAATCGCCGGGGAATTCCAGCGCGTCCAGAATCTCCCGGTCCCGGGGTTTAATCGGGGGGTCCTCGCCCAGCGCCCGGCGGAAGTGGGCCTCCTCCAGCACGTCCAGCAGACGGTCCGTGGGGTTGGAGGCGCAAAGCGCCACCACCCGCCGGGCGTAGCTTTGCCGGAGGGACGGTAGGGCGGGGCGGGAGGGCGACTGGTGTAAAAAGGCGGCGTTTTCCAGTCCCAGCCACACGAGCCGCTCATAAAGCGGCTCGTCCACACAGCCGTGAAAGCTCTCAAAGAGCGATTTCAAGGTCTCCGGGCCGCAAAGCGTTCGCACGATGCCGATGATGCTGTTCCAGTACAGGTCGGCCCGGCCTTGTTCGTCATAGGCCTTGAAGTCCGGCTCGAAGCGATACTCCCCGGCGGCATTCCAGATGAGATTTTGCGCGCGGCGCTTCTCACTGTCCAGAATTTCCATCAGGCGAACACATCCTCAAAGCGGATGCACTCCGGCAGCCGGGTGCGGATCACATCCGTCACCAGCTGGCGCTCAAAGCTGTCGAAGGATTTGTTGACAAGGCCCAGCTCCAGCGCCCGGTTGCCCTCCAGTCCCGCCCGCATCAGCCGGACGGCGGCAAGTAAGCCCCGCAGGTCCAAGGACTTTGTGGACAGCTCGCCGCCGTCACACTTTTTTTGAATGTCCTGAAAGAGACCGGCAAACTGGTCGGCATAGGCGGGGGAGAGGGCGGGAAATTCCCGCTTCAAAAGCTTCACCAGCCCCTCCGTCGTGATGGCGGGCATGTCGATTACCACGAAGCGGGAGGCCAGCGCCTCGTTCAGCTCCCGGGTGCCGGCGTAGCCGTAGTTCATGGTGGCGATGAACCGGGCGGCGGGGTGCAGCGCGATGCGGTCATAGCCGGGCATGTCGATGGAGCGGCGGAAGTCCAGTGTGGCGTGAAGTACCGCCAGCGACTCGTTTTTTGCCATGTTGATCTCGTCGAGAATGCCAAAGCCGCCATCCTCCGCGCACCGGTAGATGGGGCCCTTGCGTAGCGCCACCGCGCCGCCTGTAAAGGTGTCCGTTCCCAGCAGGGTGGCGGCGTCGGTGTTGATGTAAAAGGAAACGTCCCAGCTGGGGCGGGCAAATACGGCGGCCAGATTTTCCGCCAGCACGTTTTTGCCGGTGGCCTTTGGCCCCACCAGCAGCAGATTTTCCCCGCACACCAGCGCGGTGATGGCCTCCTCCCAGACTTCTTTGCCGTAGTATAGATACCGCGGCTCCGGGATCCGGCATCGCAGTGTCTCCTCCGTTGGATGCTCGGCGCGAAATTTCTCAATTTCTTTCAGAATCCCGGCGTCCACGCCCTCGCTTTTCAGAAAGTTCAGCATAAGAAACCTCCCAACTGTTACTGTCTTTATGATAGCATCTTTTCCAGAAATAACAAGCGCCCGGAGCAAATCTCCGGGCGCTTGTCGGTTTGTTTCCGCAGGGGAAAAATCCTCAGCCCAGCAGGTAGGCGTAGTCGGTCAAAACCGTCAAAATCAAAACTTCGATCTCCGGCGGCAGGTCGTTGGGCTGGTCCAGATCCACATTGAGCACTCGGCCATTGAGTCGGACGAGGACCTTGTGCCCGCCCAGCGGCAAGAAGCCCTGATTCTTCTCGCTCTCCGAAAACCCGTTGCCGTCCAGAAACAGGGTGAATTTATCCCGGTAGGGAGCGGAGTCATAGGGGCAGAAAACGGCGCAGTTGCCGCACTCGTTGCACATCCGGTCCACGTGGAGAATCTCTCGGCGGCCGTCCGGCAGGGTGATGACGACGTTGGCCCGGTTGGGGCAAACGTCCGCGCAGCACTCGCACACCACGTTGCAGGTGAGGCACCGGTCCCCCTCACACTTGGCGGATTCGCAGAGAATGCCCTTTTTGGCGATGGCCTCCTCCCGAGTGGCTTTGGCGTGGGTGGGAATGGAAACCGGGTGCGCACGCCCAATGACCGCATTGGAAAAGCCCTGCGCGTCGGCAATGCCCTCCACCACCGTGGCGGAACCGCGCATGGCGTCGCCGCCCACGTAGACCCCGGGCAGGTTGGTCACAAAATCCGGAATGCCCTTGGCGTCCACGTCAATACCGTTGGCGGTGAACAAATCACTGTCCACCCGCTCGCCCACGGCGGAGACCACGGTATCGCAGTCGATGGAGACGGTTTCCCCGCTTTCCACAGGGCTGCGGCGGCCGGAGGCGTCCGGCGGACCCAGCTGCATTTTCTTGCACACCAGCTTGCCCGCTGCCTGCTCCACGGGGGCAGCCAGCTCCAAAAGCTGTACGCCGTCCCGCAGAGCCAGCTCCAGCTCCTCCGCGTCGGCAGGCATATATTTTTTGGTGCGGCGATAGACCAGCGTGGCGGAGACTGCCCCTGCGCGCAGCGCTGCCCGGGCCGCGTCCATGGCGGTGTTGCCGCCGCCGACCACCGCCACGTGGCCAAGAGAAACGGCCTTGCCCGCCTTCATATCCCGCAGCCAGCCGATGACGGGCACCACGTTGCCGGGAATGTCCAGCCTGCCGGCCTTCCACGCGCCCACGGCGAAGAAAATGTGGGTGTAGCCCTGGGCCTTCAAGCTTGCGACGGAGGGGGCCTCCGTGTTCAAACGGATCTCCACGCCCATCTTTTCCATCAAAGCCACGTCGTTATCGATGGCCTCGTCCGAAATGCGGAAGGCGGGGATCACCTGCCGGACGATGCCGCCCAGCTTGTCGGAGCGCTCAAAAAGCGTGACGGGAATCCCGGCGCGGCCCACGAAGTAGGCGGCGGACATGCCGGTGGGGCCGCCGCCGATCACGGCAACCTTCGCGCCGCTCCCGGAGGGGGCGGGCACGGGCAGCGCGCGCAGGCACTCGTCGTATCCCCGCTGGGCGGCCACCAGCTTGGTGCCCCGGATGTGCACCGGCTCGTCGTAGAAATTCCGGGTGCATTTGGTCATGCAGCGGTGGGCGCAGATGGTGCCGGTGATGAAGGGGAGGGGGTTCTTTTCCGTGATGAGACGCAGCGCGGCGGCGTAGTGCCCCTTGCGGCAAAGCTCGATATACTCCGGAATGTCCTGCCCGATGGGGCAGCCGCCCTTGCAGGGGGCCGTGAAGCAGTCCAGCAGGGGGACCTTTTCATAAAGCTTGCGCCGGGGCAGGGGCTTGAGGGCCTTGACGTGATGCGCGTCGGATTGGGCGGCTCGGGAAAGCGCCTCGATACGGTCCACATCGACGCGGGTGAAGGGGGCGAAGGACAGCGCATCCAGCTTGTCGCCGATCTGCTTGAAGCGCTGATAGCCGCCGGGCTTAAGCTCGGTGGTGGCCATGGTGATGGGCCAGATGCCGCACCCGAACAGCGCTTCGATGTTGAAGGCGTCCGCGCCGCCAGCGTAGGAAAGGCGCAGCTTGCCGTCAAATTCCCGGGAGAGCCGGGCGGCCATGGCGGTGGTGAGGGGGAAGAGGGCCTTGCCCGCCATGTACATCTCCTCGCTGGGCAGCTCCCCGGCCTTCACGTCCACCGGGAAGGTGTTGGAGAGCTTCAGGCCAAATTCCACGCCCTGAGACTGGGCCAGCTTGATAAGGCGGCGGAACATGGGCACGGCGTCGGCGTATTGCAAATCCTCCTTGAAGTGGTGGTCGTCGAAGGCAATATAGTCGTATCCCATGCCGTCCAGAATGGACCGGGCAGTCTCATAGCCCAGCAGCGTGGGGTTGCACTTGATGAAGGTGTGGAGATGTTTCTTTTCAATGAGGTAGGAGGCAATGCGCTCGATCTCGTCCGGCGGGCAGCCGTGGAGGGTGGAGACCGTCACGCTGCGGGAGACGCGGGGGGAGATGGCGTCAATAAAAGCGCCCTCGGCGGGGAAAAATTCGTGCAAAACCCGGATGCATTCCCGGAAGATGGGGGTGGCGGAGGCGTCGGTCATGCCGCTGAGGAAGGCGTCGATCTTTTCCCCCTGAATGCCCGCGAGATCGTAGCCCACAGACATGTTGAATACGAAGCCGTCCGGGTCGCCAAGACCATAGACCTTCGCCATGATCTTCAGCGCGCACCAAGCCTTCACATATTCCCCAAAGGCCTGGGGCACGGTCAGCTCCGTGGACCATTCACAGTTGTAGCACTCGTCCTCCGCCAGAATGCAGGGACGGGAAATGCAGGCGGCAAGCTCCGCGCCGTCCATTTTCTGCACGGTTTTCAGCTCAAAGAAGCGGGCGCCTGCAAAGTAGCCCGCGATGATGTTTTGGGCCAGCTGGGTGTTGGGACCGGCGGCGGGGCCGAAGGGCGTTTCGATGGTCTCCCCAAAAATGGGCAGCTTCTTCACACCGGCATGGTACGGGGTGTGGACGCCGAATACCGTGCCTTGGCGGCGGTATTCCGCGGTGATCCACGTTAAAAGTTCCCGGAAGGGGATGGGAGTCATCTGTTCGGACATCGTGGTTCCTCCTTTATCGTAAAGCAAATTGTTTTCAATAGACGCGGTGGTTGAGCGCGCCCCAGAGGCGCTTGGCGCTCTCCAGAATGTGCGCGTTGACGGCTTCCTCGTCGATTTCGGTCAGCTGGCGGTCCTGCATTAAAATCTTGCCGTTAATCATGGTGGTCTGGCACTGGCGGCCGGTCATGCCAAAGAGGATGTGGCCGTCGACGTTTTCGTCGGAGAAGGGCGTATAGGGCTTGTAGTCCATGACGATGACGTCCGCCGCCGCGCCGGGGCGCAAAACGCCGAGGGTGGGGAAGCCGGTGCGCGATGCCATCCGGGCGTTGTTTTGAAACAGCATGTCGGTGACCTCGCACCAGCCCACGCCGGGCAGGCACGCGTTATGCCGCTGAGAGCAGAGGGCCACCTTGATGGATTCCAGCATGTCGTTGGTGTAGGCGTCCGTGCCCATGCCCAGAAGGATGCCCTTTTTGTACAGCTGGAGGACGGGGGAGATGCCCACGGCGTTGCCCATGTTGCTCTCGGGATTGTTGACGCACATGGTGTCGGTTGCCTTGATGAGGTCCATTTCGGCGGTATTGACGTGGATGCAGTGGCCGAGGATCGTCTTTTCTCCCAGAATCCCATGGTCGTGGAGCCGCTGGACGGGACGGCGTCCGTAATTTTGCAGACTGTCGTACACGTCGTTCATCCCCTCGGAGACGTGGATGTGGAAGCCCACGCGGCCGCCGTTGGCGGCGGTCATGCGGTCAAAGGTCTTGTCCGAGATGGTGAAGAGCGCGTGCCCGCCGAACATGGCTTTGCGCATGTCGCTGGGGTTTTTCTCACAGTAGTCAATGAAATCCTTGTTTTCCTCCACGGACTGGATGGATTTTTCCTCGCCGTCCCGGTCGCTGACCTCGTAGCAAAGGCTGGCCCGAATGCCCATCTCCTGTGTCACCTCGGCAATCTGCGTCAAAGAGCCGGGAATCTCGCAAAAGGAGGCGTGGTGGTCGAAGATGGTGGTGACGCCCTGCTTGATGGAGTCCATCACCAGCGCCTGGGCGGAGGCCCGGGTGGCGGCGAGGTCCAGATGGCGGTCGATGGCCCACCAGGTCCCGTCCAGCACCTCGTAAAAATTGGTGGGGTGGTTGCCCTCGATGGAAAGGCCCCGGGCGAGGGCGGAGTAGATGTGGGTGTGGGCGTTGATAAGTCCCGGCATGATGACGCCGCCCCGGGCGTCCACAAATTCCGCCTGGGGGTATTGGGCCTTCAAATCGGCGGTGTTGCCCACCGCCACGATGCTGCCGCCGTCGGTCACAACGCCGCCGTTTGGCAGGTAGGAAACGCCGAGATCGTCTCGGGTAATGACTTTGCCGTTTGCCAGTAAGATCATGTTAAAAACCTCCTTGTGCCTTTTGTAAAAAGAAAAGGCGTTTCAGACCCGCATCGGCCCGAAACACCCATCAAACGCAAAAGAAGATAGGTGTCAGCCCGTGCGCGCGGCACTACGTTGCAGCTATCCTGATTTGCTTGTATTATCTTTATTGTAGCGGAGAAAGGACAAAAATGCAAGCGGGACGGCTGAAATTTTTTGAGGCCGCTTTTGTATAGAACGCCGGAAGCATACAAAATAAGGAAGGGGAAGTTTTCCCCTTTGGAATTGACAAGAGGGACAACCTTCTGCTATGCTGAACAGGCTTTAAAAGAGGAAAGGAAGAATGAGATGGTCGCGGAGTTGATATCCACCCTGAGCAACTGGCTGTATACCTATATTTTAGTGATCCTGCTGCTGGCGGCGGGATTGTATTTCACACTGCGCACCCGCTTTGTGCAGATTCGTCTCTTTGGAGAGGCGTTTCGGGTATTGCGGGAGAAAACCCACGGAGACGGCGTGTCCTCCTTTCAGGCCCTGATGATCTCCACGGCCTCCCGGGTGGGGACCGGCAACATCGCGGGCGTGTCCATCGCCATCTGCATGGGCGGCGTGGGCGCGGTGTTTTGGATGTGGGTGGTGGCGCTGCTGGGCGGTGCGTCCGCCTTTATTGAAAGCACGCTGGCCCAGATCTACAAGGTCCGGGACGGACACGGCGGCAGCCGGGGCGGACCCGCGTACTATATCGAGCGGGCGCTGGGCAGCCGCACTTTGGCGGCGGTCTTTTCCGTGTGCCTGCTGGTGACGTATCTTGTGGGCTTTAATATGGTGGCCTCCTTCAATCTGGTGGACGCCTTTTCCAGATACGAATGGTTCTCCCTCCGCACGCCTTTCGTGGTGGGCGGTATACTGGCGGTGGTGACCGCCGTATGCATTTTTGGCGGCGGAGAGCGACTGTCCAAAGTCACCAGCATCCTCGTGCCGCTGATGGGCGGAGCTTACGTGCTGGTGGCGCTTATCATGATTGCGATGCACATTCGCCTGCTGCCCAGCGTGATTGCGGCTATTTTCCAAAATGCTTTCGATTTTCAGGCGATTTTCGGTGGGTTTACCGGCTCCGCCATGATGCACGGCATCAAGCGCGGCCTCTTTTCCAACGAGGCGGGCGTAGGGTCCGCGCCCAATGCGGCGGCGGCTGCGTCGGTCTCCCATCCCGTGAAGCAGGGACTGGCCCAGATGCTCTCGGTGTTTCTGGACACGCTGGTCATCTGCACCGCCACCGCCTTTTTGTGCCTTTGCTCCGGCGTGGCGCCCACGCCCGCGCTCAAGGGCGTGCCCTATGTCCAGACGGCGCTGGCAAGCACCTTTGGCACTGCGGGCCATTGGTTCATCACCGGCGCAACGCTCCTCTTCGCCTTTACCACCATTCTCGGCAATTACTACTACTGCGAGAGCAACCTCCAGTATCTGCTGCGCCGGGATGCCCGACGCTGGGAGATGACGCTCTTTCGCCTTGTCGCGGTGCTGATCGTGTTTCAGGGCGCGCAGCTGGATTTTTCTCTGGTGTGGGACACGGCGGACGTGACCATGGGCGCCATGACGCTCATCAATCTGCCGGCCATCCTTCTGCTGTCAAAGCCCGCGCTGCTGGCGCTTCGCGATTACGTTTCCCAGAAGCGGCAGGGGAAGGACCCGGTGTTCCAGGCGGCCGACATCGGACTGCGAGATCAAACGGAATTTTGGAACTGACCAAAGAGGGCGCGTAGGCGCCCTCTTTTTTTGTCAATTTTTTCTCCGTATCGGACAGGAAAACTTGCAAATGCTACTTGAAATCGACGATCAAACCGTGTAATATAGTATACGAAACTAGATTACATGATATTGACAGAACGATTTCTGCGATACAGGGAGAGGGCACTCATGCAAAATTTCTTTACCCACGCGCAAGACCCGGTGAGCTGCGGCACCCACGCCATCGGAGCCGCAGCGGCGCTTCTTGGCGGCGTGTTGTTTTTGGCAAGGGCGGTGCAGGCGGGGGCGTCCACGGCGGCGCTGGCCTCCGCCATGTGTTTTTGCTTTTCCATGCTGGCGCTGTATACCGCCAGCTCCGTTTACCACTTTTATCCCGGCAATGCCAATAGCGGCGGCGTGAAGCGCCGATTGCGGAAGCTGGACCACAGCATGATCTATGTGCTCATCGCCGGCAGCTACACGCCGTTTTCCATCGTGCTGCTGCCCCAGCCCAAGGGACTGCAATTTTGCCTGCTGCTGTGGGCGGTGGCCATTGGCGGCACGCTGGTGAAGCTGCTGTGGATCAACGCGCCGCGAATTCTCTCCACGGCGGTGTACCTTGTGATGGGCTGGGCGGTGCTGTTTGTCTGGCGGGATTTTGCCGCCGTGGGGACCGCCTGCCTTGCGCTGGTGGCGCTGGGCGGCGTGTGCTACTCCGTGGGCGCGGTGCTGTACGCGATCAAAAAGCCGAATTTTTCCCCGGCGTGGATGTTCCATGAAATTTTTCATGTGCTGATTCTGGCCGGGTCCTTCTTTCACTATCTGGCCGTTTATTTTTACGTATTATAAGGGAGGAGAACGGAATGGAAGCTTCCTTTTCAGCAAAACAATATGCCCGGGCGGAGCGAAAAGAGCGGGTGCGGGCCTTGAACGAGCCGCCTCATTTGACGGTGGGCGAAGAGATCTTCAACGCGGTGAGCCATGGGGCGGGCGCGGTTCTGGCAGTGGCGGCCATGACGGTGCTGCTGGCGAAGGCGCCGGACGGTCCGGCGGTGCTGGCCGCCTGCGTGTACGGCGGGAGCATGATCTTCATGATGCTCTCCAGCTGCCTCTATCACGCCATGCCCGCGCGCTCCGGCGTCAAGCGGCTTTTGCGCAGGTTTGACTATACCTCCATCTATCTGCTCATCGGCGGCACCTTCGCACCGCTCCTGCTGGTGTATCTGGGGGGAGAGCTGGGTGTCACGCTGTTTTGCGTCCAGTGGGGCGTCATCGCGGTGGGGGTGACGCTGGTGGCGGTGTTTGGCCCCGGCCGCTTTCGCCCGCTGCACTTCACACTGTATTTTTTGATTGGGTGGAGCGGCGTGATGCTGCTGCCGGACTTTTACCGCAGCAACCGGCCGCTGCTCTGGTGCATTCTGATGGGCGGCGTGGTGTATACGGCGGGCATGATCCCCTTTGCCCGGAGCCGGAAGTACGACCACTGCGTCTGGCACCTGTTTGTGCTGACCGCAGCGGCCCTGCAATGGATTGGAATTGTCCGATTCCTCTATTGAACGATATAAAAAAGCGGCTGAGAATCAATTCTCAGCCGCTTTTTGAAACCGGAAAGCGCCGGTATGCGGGTATTCTTACTTCGTTCCGAAGATGCGGTCGCCGGCATCGCCCAGACCGGGCACAATATAGCCGTTTTCATTCAGGTGATCGTCCACAGCGCCGCAGAAAATATCCACGTCGGGATGAATCTTTTGAATGTGCTCGATACCCTCCGGTGCGGCCAGCAGCACCATCAGCTTGATGTTGACGCAGCCCCGCTTCTTCATTTCGGAGATGGCGGCCTCGGCGCTGCCGCCGGTGGCCAGCATGGGGTCCACGATCATGATGTCCCGCTCCGTGATGTCCTTGGGCATCTTGCAAAAGTACACATGAGGCTCCAGCGTCACCTCGTCCCGATACATACCAATGTGGCCCACGCGGGCGCCGGGAACCATCTGAAGCACGCCGTCCACCAGACCGAGACCCGCGCGGAGGATGGGGACCACGGCGAATTTCTTGCCCTTGAGGGTGGGAGCGGTGGTTTTGCAGATGGGGGTTTCCACCTCCTTGGTGGTCAAAGGCAGGTCGCGGGTGGCTTCGTAGGTGATGAGCATTCCAATTTCGGAGACGATCTCCCGAAAGTCCTTCACGCTGGTATTCTTATCCCGCAGGATGGTCATTTTGTGGGCGACCAGAGGATGGTCCATGATGTGTACTTTTCCGTTCATAATTGCTCTCCTTTATCTCAAAAAAATGTAAAATTAGACTTGTTATTTCTCCTGCAAGCGCTGTGCCTGCACGGGGCGGAGGTAAACGGGCTGCAGCTCGTCGGCGGTGACCAGAGCGCCCTCGGCGGCCAACTGCTCCGCTTCCAGCGCGACAGACACCGCGTTTTGCATGAGCAGGTGGGGCGGTGCCAGATGACACGCGATCCCGGCGGCGGCAAGGTGGCGAAGGCACAGCGCGGCGCCGTCCCCCACCACAAGTTTGCTTCTCGAGTCGGTTTGCAGCTCCTGTGCGAGGTCGCAAAGGGCAATGGCGCGGTCCGGCGTCAATCGGGTGAGGCGACCGTTTTGGGATTCGAAGATGGCGTTGTAGATCTGCTCGCGGCGGGCGTCCATGGCGCAGAGGATCAAGCCGTCCGCAAAGGAGACGTTTCGGGCCATGGCGGCCAGTGTGGAAACGCCCACGGCGGGCTTGTCCGCGGCAAAGGCAAGACCCTTGGCGGCGGAGACGCCGATGCGGATGCCGGTAAAGGACCCGGGCCCGACGGCCACCGCGATGGCGTCGCAGTCCCCGACGGTAAGCTCTGTGTTTTTCAGCAGATGCTCCACAATGGGCATCAGGGTGCGGCTGTGGGTCAGTCCGGTGTCCTGATAGCCGCTGGCAAGGACCTTTCCGTCCTCCGTCACGGCGGCGGAGACGGCCTTGGCCGAGGTCTCCAGGGCAAGTATTCTCATGGGAGATCCGCTCCTTCCACGGTGATGATGCGCCCGTCGTCCGCTGCGGGAGCGCGGGCAATGGTGACATAGACGGTTTCAGCGGGCAGCGCCGGGGTCACCTGCTCGCTCCATTCCACGGCACAGACGCCGCCACGGCTTAAATACTCGTCCCATCCGATGTCGAACAGGGCGTCCTCGTCCGGCAGACGGTACATGTCAAAGTGGAACAGGGGCAGGCGGCCGCCCTCGTATTCGTTGACGATGGTGAAGGTGGGACTGGTGACCCGCCCGGTGTATCCAAGACCCTTTGCAAGGCCCCGGGTAAAGGCGGTTTTCCCCATGCCGAGCCCCCCTCGATAGGCCACCACCGCGCCGGGGGCGAGACTTGCGGCCAGACGGGCGCCCAGCGCTTCCGTCTCCGCTTCGCTGTGGGAGAGAACTTCCATAAACGCATCATTGCCTTTCCGCAAGTTACAAAATTGCCGCAGATAGTATATCACAGTTTGAACAAACTGTAAAAAGAAATTTGCGACGTTTACACAGTTTTCTGTTTGTGGTATACTTCATCTGTTGTATTCTGCCCATTTGAGAAAGGCTGTCTCCCTATGTTGAATCGTCTAAAAGCAATTCTGGCGGATTTTTTCCAGCAGGCCGATCTGGTGCTGCTGGGTCTGTGCTGCGCGTCCACGGTGTTTGGCATTGTCCTGATCTTCAGCGCCACCCGGTATAAGGGGGACAACCGCTACGTGATCATTCAGTCGGCGGCGCTGGCGCTGGGCATTTGCGTGTATATCGCGCTTTCCATGGTGGATCTGGAAGTTGTGATGAAGAAGTGGAGATGGATACTGGCCTTTAACGTGGGGTTTATTCTGCTGCTGCGCACGCCCCTTGGAAAAGCCGTGGGCGGCAACCGGGCGTGGCTGCGGTTTCCCGGAATCCCCGTCAGCATCGGACCGGCGGAGGTGGTGAAAATCACCTTTGTGTTGCTTTTGGCCAAGCAGCTGGAATGGCTGCGGGAGGAAAAGCGAGACCTTCGTTCCATGGGGTCCTTTGCGTTCACGGCGGGACATGCCGTGGCCCTTTGCGGATTGTATTTCGTCGTCTCCAGCGACATGGGCAACGGGCTGGTGTTTTTGTTCATCTTCTTTTGCATGGCGTTTGTGGCGGGCTATGCCCTGCGCTGGTTCGCGCTGATGCTCTTGGGCAGCGGCGCGGCGGTGGCGGCGGCGTGGCAGCTTCAGCTGCTGCCCACGCATATGCGGGACCGGTTCATCGTTTTGTTTGACCACACCTATCAGCCGCTGGACGCGGGGTGGCAGCAGACCCGAAGCCTTTTGACGCTGGGGTCCGGCGGGTTGTTCGGGCAGGGGTATCTGCACGGCACCCAGACCCAGAGCAGCTACGGCACGTCGCTGCCGGCCCGGTGGACGGACTTTATTTTCTCCGTGGCGGGGGAGGAGCTGGGGATGCTTGGCTGCCTTGTCATCATAGCGCTGCTCACGGCGGTGATCGTGCGGGTGCTGCTGGTGGCAAAAAACGCGCAGACGCCCTTCCACTGCTATGTTTGTGTGGGCATGGCCGCCATGCTGATCTTCCAGACCGCCGTCAACATCGGGATGTGCCTTTTTGTGATGCCGGTCATCGGGATCACCCTGCCGTTTTTCAGCTATGGCGGTTCTTCCATCGTCACGCTGTTCATGGCTATGGGCATTGTGTCCGGCATCAAAAAGCGACTGCCCGCCATGAGAAGGCCGGGAAGGCTCCTGCGATAAATAAAGTTGAAAAGCAGCCGGAAACCCGGCTGCTTTTTTGTATAATTCCGGCGAGTGGGAAAACACTACTCCTGTACCAAAATATCGAGGAGGTTCGATCGCCTTGAAACAACTTACCATCAAACGCGCGGCCGCTCTGGCGTTGGCGGCGGCTCTGGTCCTCAGCGGCAGCGCCTCGGCTCTGTTCGGCAAAAAAGCGGCTCCCCAGACGGCAGCGGGCGCTCCCGTGGCCCGGGACATCGAGATCAGCACCTATCGCAACATCCCTTACAAGGCCCAATTCCTGGCCAGCGACAGCGAGGGGGATGACATTACCTTCGCCGTGGTGGACCAGCCGAAAAAGGGCGCGGTGGCGGTGGACGGCGTGAATTTCACGTATACGCCTAAAAACGGCGCCTCCGGCGGCGACAGCTTCACCTATGCGGCCAGTGACAGCGCCGGGAATGCGTCCCTGCCCGCCACGGTGACTGTCACCATCGAAAAGACCAAGTCCGGCGTCACCTACGCCGACACGGAGGGCAGCACCGCCGCTGCCGCCGCGCAGCACTTGGCGGAAGCCGGTATTTTTACCGGAACGAAGATCGGGGAGAAGTTCTACTTTGAACCCGACGCCACCGTGTCCCGCAGCGAGTTTCTGGCCATGGCGATGGAGACTGCCGGCAGAGATGTCTCCGCCGTCACCATGACCGGCTTTTGCGACGATGAGAGCATTCCCACCTGGGCGAAGGCCTATGCCGCAGCCGGTGTGACGGATGGAATCGTGCAGGGCAAGACCACCGCCGACGGCGTGGCGTTCCAGGGAGAAAATACCATTACGTTCAGCGAGGCCGCCACCGTGCTGGACCGGGTTTTGAATCTGGGCGACGTGGATTTGAACGTGTGGTATGCGGACCGGCAAGCGGTGCCCTCCTGGGCGGCGCAGGCCGTGGGCAACATGGAAGCGGTCAGCGTGCTTTCTGCCGGAAGCTTTGGCAGTGAGGGGCTGGAGGAGTCCGTCACCCGGGCGGACGCGGCGGAAATGCTGTCTGCCGCAAAGACCCTGCTGGATGGAGAAAAGCCCGGCGGTATCTTTGACTTTCTGAACTGAGAGAGCATCAATACGCCCCCCGAGCCGTGTATTCACGGCTCGGGGGGCTGCTTTTGCCCGGATTCCGAATTCCGGGGACAAATGTCAAGAAGAATTTGGACAATTACCAGAAATATGGTAAAGTATAGCCGGGGCGAAAGCTCCGGCTTCTTCTTATCCTGCTGGGGACGATAGACCTAAACGTTACTGCATCGGCTGGCGCAGCCTAAAACCAGTGTGCGCACTGGTCCCCGGCTCGCCGAGATCGTCACCATGGAGGACGATCTCAAGAGTTTGCCTAAATTACAAACCTCACCAATTTTCTTTCCGTAGGAAAATTGATAAGATTTGTAATTTAGTTTGCCACTTGACATCTTTCGAAAGCCTTTTATTTTTGCATACAAAAATAAATC
>NZ_JAQUVF010000019.1 GCF_028693505.1 Oscillibacter sp. | reverse complement strand
AGAAAAAGTTTACGCTGGCAACGGTTAAATCCGGCGTTTTATGTGGATATTTCCTGCTGGATATGGATTGGACGCAAGAGGATCGTAATCAATTTATTAACATTGTAAACAGTATTAACAAGCTTGACGATGGTCAAGAAGAAGGGAATTAATCAACATGGCTATCAATTTTTCTACTATCAATCTTGAAGTTCTGGATCTTAGCACCAATGTAATGCCTGATCTTTTCATTAACCAGAATGGCGTTACCTTTAGCAAGCGCATCCTGGAAGATATGAATTACCCTCAGAATGTGCAGTATTGCACTGACCCTGCACATCAGATTTTTGCCATTCGCGTTTGCAAAAGTAACGAGGCAAAATCTGTGCCGTTTTCCAAGACCAGGGGCGAACAGACCAGCACGTTGAGCTGTGGCAATAAAAATCTCCACGATGTGCTTGCAACCCTCATTCCTGCGTATCAGCCGAAAACGCGTTATAAAGTGGTTGGTGCGTACGATGCAGAGAATCGCGTGATGTATTTCGATCTGTCAACAGCTGAAATTTCGGAATTCCGTGCACCCAATGCTGCCGTGATCTCCGCAACGGAGTCTACGGAATATTGATCATGTCGCTGAATCAAAATGTGGTTCAAAGCCTTACATATATAATTAAGGTCTCGTCGCGTGTTATCCTAAATTGGACGCTTCTTCCCACCGTACTTTCCTGCAAAGATTTCTAACCGCATAAACCGGATGATGACGTCACACTGATTTTTCAAAAACGATCGATAGATTTCGACGCATTTTGCATTTTGGGGAAAATTATCCAGGCAAAACCAAATTCAGATTCATTGGTCAGGGATAAGAACAAGAAAAACCAGGGTGCATACGAATGAATATCTATTTGGCAAAACAGAATGTGCCCTCCACGCCAAGCTTGAGAGAAATGCAAAACAAAATCTATACCATTCTTTTGATTAGCTTAAAACAGGCATCAATATCTCCACAAAATAAAATAAAAGCCTCTAACCATTGGTACCAAAGCGATACCATGGGTTAAAGGCTTACTGTATGTTCTTTTTAGATATTGACAAACGGTTGCGCTCTTTTTATAATAAGCCAAAGCGATGATGGAGAGGGACGAGGACAGACGCCTTCAGAGAGCCGGCGGGTGGTGGAAGCCGGTGGCGGAAATTTTCAGGTCCTATGGCTCCTGAGCTGGACGTTCGAGGGCGGAAAGCCGGTAGGGCGTCCCGTGTGCGCTGCGTGAAGGCGACGGGGTTGTTGGACCCTATGAGTGGCGGACGGTCTTGGGACCGCCGCAATTTGAGTGGTACCGCGGAAGCTTTACGGCTTTCGTCTCAAAGAAACTTCTTTGGGACGAAAGCCGTTTTTTTCGTTCCAGACAATTGAAAGGAGCGCTTATCATGAGTAACTACCGTCCGGAAACCATTTGCGTGCAGGGGGGCTACACCCCCGGCAGCGGCGAGCCCCGTCAAATCCCCATCATCCAGTCCACCACCTTTAAATACGCCACCAGCGAGGAGATGGGCAAGCTCTTCGATCTGGAGGCGAGCGGGTACTTTTACACCCGGCTGCAAAACCCCACCAACGATTACGTGGCGGCAAAAATTGCCCAGCTGGAGGGCGGCACGGCGGGTATGCTGACCTCCTCCGGTCAGGCGGCCAACTTCTTTGCCCTGTTCAACATTGCCTCCTGCGGGGACCACATCGTAGCCTCCTCCAGCATTTACGGCGGCACCTTCAACCTGATTTCCGTCACCATGGCGAAGATGGGCGTGGCGTGCACCTTCGTCGGCCCCACCTGCACGGACGAGGAACTGGAGCGTGCCTTCCGTCCCAACACAAAGCTGGTGTTCGGCGAGACCATTGCAAACCCTGCCCTGACTGTGTTTGACATCGAGCGCTTTGCCAAGGCCGCCCACCGTCACGGCGTTCCCCTGATCGTGGACAACACCTTTGCCACCCCCGTGGGCTGCCGCCCCTTCCAGTGGGGCGCGGATATTGTGACCCACTCCACCACAAAATATATGGACGGACACGGCGCGGCCGTGGGCGGCGCCGTTGTGGACAGCGGCAAATTCGACTGGCTGGCCCACGCCGAGAAGTTCCCCGGTCTGTGCACCCCGGACGATAGCTACCACGGCGTCACCTACGCGGAGAAGTTCGGCAGAGAGGGCGCGTTCATCACGAAATGCACCGCCCAGCTAATGCGGGACTTCGGCTCCATTCAGGCCCCCCAGCACGCCTTTTTGTTGAATCTGGGACTGGAGAGTCTCCACGTCCGCATGGCCCGCCACTGCGAAAACGGGCAGGCCGTGGCGGAATTTCTATCCCGGCATCCCAAGGTGGAGACCGTCCATTACTGCGGTCTGCCCGGCGACCCCTATTACGCGCTGGGTCAAAAGTACCTGCCCCACGGCTCCTGCGGCGTGGTGTCCTTTGAGCTGAAAGGCGGCCGCGCCGCGGCGGAGGTTTTTATGAGCAATCTTAAGCTTGCCGCCATTGAGACCCACGTGGCAGACGCCCGCACCTGCTGCCTGAATCCCGCCACCTCCACCCACCGCCAGATGACCGATGCGCAGCTGCAAGAGGCCGGCATCCCCGCGGGGCTTGTCCGGATGTCCTGCGGACTGGAGCATCAGGACGATCTGATCGAGGACATTTCACAAGCACTGGAGGCTATTTAAATGCCCATCAAGATTCCCAATCAGCTGCCCGCCACCAGCACGCTCACCCAGGAGAACATCTTCGTCATGACGGAGACCCGGGCCATCACGCAGGATATCCGTCCGCTCCAGATCCTGCTGCTCAATCTGATGCCCACCAAGGTGGACACGGAGACGCAGCTGGCCCGCGTGCTGGGCAACACGCCCCTGCAAATCGAGCTGGAGCTGATTGCGCCCAGCGGTCACGTGTCCAAAAACACCTCCCAGGCCCACATGCTGGCCTTTTACAAGACCTTTGACGAGGTGCGCCAGCGCACCTTCGACGGCTTGGTCATCACCGGCGCGCCGGTGGAGCTGCTGGCGTTTGAAGAGGTGGATTACTGGCCGGAGCTGTGCGAGATCATGGAGTGGTCCAAGACCCACGTCCACTCCACCCTGCATATCTGCTGGGGCGCGCAGGCGGGGCTGTACTATCATTACGGCATTCCCAAGCGCCCTTTGCCGCAAAAGCTTTTCGGCGTGTTTGAGCACACCGTGGAGGACCCCAATTTCATCCTCTTCCGGGGCTTTGATGACACCTTCTGGGTCCCTCATTCCCGCAACACCACCGTGGACCGGGCGGACATCGAGGCCGTGCCGGAACTGAAGATCCTTGCCGCCTCGGAGGAGGCCGGGGTCTACGCGGTCAAGACGGCCCAATGCCGTCAGGTATTTTTGATGGGTCACGCGGAGTACGACCGGGACACCCTGCGCAAGGAATATATGCGGGACCTCAATGCCGGGGTGGATGTTCCGCTTCCCCAGCATTACTTCCCCCACGGGAATCCCAACGAAAAGCCGCTGGTCGCCTGGCGCTCCTGCGCCCACCTGCTGTATACCAACTGGCTGAACTACTGCGTCTACCAAACGTCTCCCTATCACATTCAGGACATTGAGCGGGGCGTTCGGACGGAAGAAACGGAAGCATAAAAAAGATTCCTGCCGCTTAAAGCGGC
The DNA here is from genome assembly GCF_028693505.1 of Oscillibacter sp. Classification (GTDB taxonomy): domain Bacteria; phylum Bacillota; class Clostridia; order Oscillospirales; family Oscillospiraceae; genus Oscillibacter. Next base: position 42,412 of record NZ_JAQUVF010000019.1, on the reverse strand, counting down.
AGGAATCTTTTTTACGCTCCGGCCTTTATGTACCGGCCTTCCGGTCCTCTTCGATCAGCAGCTTCAGTCCCTCCACCGCCACGCGGACGGACGCGGAGGTATCCTCGCTCATCTTCTGGTCGAGGCCCGCCGCCTCTCGCTCCTGATTCCACACCACATGGAAGCAGGACCCGCAGCGACAGCCAAGGGCCGCCGCCACAACGAACAGCGCCGCAGACTCCATCTCGCTGGCCTTCACGCCCAGCCGCTTCCACGACTCCCATTTCTGCTTAAGCTCATAGTAGACCGGGGAAGCCTCCGGGCTGTGCTGGCCGTAAAAGCTGTCCTTGCACTGGACAATGCCGGTGTGCAGCGGCAGGCCAAGGGTCTTGGCGGCTTTGGCAAGGCAGGCCGCGATCTCAAAATCCGCCACCGCAGGAAATTCCAGCGGGGCGTACTCCCGGCTGGTGTGCTCAAAGCGGATGGCGCCGGTGGCCACCACGATATCCCCGGACTGGACATTCAAATCGATGCCGCCGCAGGTCCCGGTGCGGACAAAGGTATCCGCGCCGCACTTGTGCAGCTCCTCCATGGCGATGGCCGCAGAAGGCCCGCCGATGCCCGTGGAGCAGACAGTGACCTTCTCCCCCAGCAGCGTGCCGGTCCAGACGTTGAACTCCCGGTTATGAACAACCGGGTGCGCGTCCTCAAGCAGGGCGGCAATGGCGGCCACCCGCTCCGGGTCGCCGGGCAGAATACAGTAACGGCCCACGTCGCCGGGCACACAGTTGATGTGATATTGTCTGGAAAGCGCCTGCATACGCCTCACCTGATCCTTTCTTTTCTCCGGTATGGCAGGGAAAATCAGCCGTTGTAAAGGGACACCCAATGCCCCTGCGTCTCCTGCCGACTTGCCCTTTGGGATGGCGTTTTTCAGCGCGCCGCCCCTTTTTCCTTATTTCAGCGTCACCACGGTGACGCCGTTCTCCCCCTCGCCGTAGACGCCCAGGCGGAAGTCCTTTACAGCCTTGTTCCGCCGCAGGATCTCATGGACGGCCTTGCGCAAAGCGCCGGTGCCCTTGCCGTGAATGATGGTGACGGTCTCCAGTCGGCCCATCACGGCGGCGGAGAGGAAGTTTTCCACCACCGCCTCGGCTTCCAGTGTCTCCAGCCCCCGGATATCCAGCTCCCGGGCAGCGGACGCTCTCAGCTCACGGGGCGCACTTTGCCGACGGGCGGCGGCGGGCTTTCTGGCCGCCCTCTCATCCGCTTCGATGAGGCGGACCTCCTCGGCCCTTGCCTTCATTTTCAAAACGCCGGCCTTGAGCTGCAAGGCCCCGTCCTTTCCAACGGACGTGACCTCCGCCGGGGTGCGGACCCCGGGAATCTCCACCAGATCCCCCACCTGAATGGGGCGGCTGGGCTTCGGGATCGGCTCCTGCCGGGCGTCCTTTTGGGAAACGGCTCCCTCCGCCTCGTTCAGAGCGCGGAAGAGATTGGCCCGGGCCTCGTTGACATTTTGCGCCCGGTCGGCCTTCGCCTGCTGCTTTCGCATCTCCGAAAGCTCGGAAAACGCCTGCTCCGCCGCGGCCCGGGCGTCCCGCAAAATTCGTTTGGCCTCCGCCTCGCCCCGGCTGCGGGCGCTCTCCTTGGCCCGCTCCATCTGCTCCCGGAACTCCCGAGCCTTGCGGGCGTCCTCCTCCCGCTGGGCGTAAAGGCGGCTTGCTTCCATTTCCCGCTTTTCCAGCGCCTGCCGCTTGGTCTCCAGCTGGGCCAGTACGTCCTCAAAGCGGACGCTCTCCCCGTTCATCTGGACCTTGGCGGCTGCGATGACCTCCTCGGGAAGCCCCAGCCGCTTGGAGATGGCAAAGGCGTTGGACTTGCCGGGAATCCCGATCAAAAGCCGGTAGGTGGGGCTGAGGGTCTCCACGTCAAACTCGCAGGAAGCGTTTTCCACTCCGGCGGTGGTCATGGCAAAGGTTTTCAGCTCCGCATAGTGGGTGGTGGCCGCCGCCTTGGCGCCCACGCCCCGCACGTGCTGAATGACGGCAATGGCCAGCGCCGCGCCTTCCACCGGGTCCGTGCCCGCGCCCAGCTCGTCGAAAAGGACCAGACTGTGCCGGTCCGCCTCTTTCAAAATGTTCACGATATTGACCATATGGGCCGAAAAGGTGGACAGGTTTTGCTCGATGCTCTGCTCGTCGCCGATATCCGCCAAAACCCGCGCGTAAACGGACACCGCACTGCGCTCCGCCACGGGGATGTGCAGTCCGCACTGGGTCATCAGCGTCAAAAGGCCCAGCGTTTTGAGGCTCACCGTTTTGCCGCCGGTGTTGGGACCGGTGATGACCAGCGTGTCGAAGGTGTCCCCCAGCTCGATATCAATGGGCACCGCGCACTTGGGGTCCAGCAGGGGATGCCGGGCCCGGCGCAGGCGGATGGCCCCGTCCCGCCGGACCTCCGGCCGGACGCCGTTCATCTTGTAGGAGAGCGCCCCCCGGGCAAAGATCAGGTCCAGATGCACCAGCGCGTCGTAGTCCCACTGGATGTCCTCCCGATGGGCCGCCGCCTCGGCGGAAAGCTCCGCCAAAATCCGCTCAATCTCCTTTTGCTCCTTGGCCTCCAGCTCGATGAGCTCGTTGTTGGCCTGCACCACGCCCATAGGCTCCACAAACAGCGTCGCCCCGGAGGAGGAGATGTCGTGGACAAGACCCGGCAGGTCGCCCTTGTGCTCCGCCTTCACCGGCACCACAAAGCGGCCGTCCCGCTGGGTGATCAGATTCTCCTGCAAAACCTTCCCGTAGGTCGGCGAGGAGATGATCTTTTGCAGGATCTGGCGGCTTTTGGCCTGCGCCGCGCGCATATGGCGGCGGATGTCCCCCAGCTCCGTGGAGGCGGCGTCTGCAATGGTATCCTCGTCGGGAATGCACCGCTTGATCTTCTCCTCCAGAAACCGGTTTCCGTGGAGGGACAAAAAGAGGTGGTCGACGGCGGTCCGCTGCGCCATCGCGTCCCCCAGATATTCCCTGCCCCGGCGGGCGGCGGTGAGGAGGTCCGCAATGGTCAGCAGCTCCCGGGTGTTCAACACGCCGCTCCGGTCCGCCCGGTCCAGCGCCTCCCGCACCGGCTTCACGCCGGAGAAGGAGGGGCTGCCCCGCAGGCCGATCATCTCCCGGGCGGCGTCGGTCTGGTCCAGCAGACGCTCCACCTCCTCCGCCTCGGTCTCGGGGCGGACTGCCAGTGCCCGGGCCTTCGCCTCCCCACTGACGGCCTGCTCGCAAAGCAGGCCCAGCACCCGGGGCAGCTCCAGGGTGCGGATAGATTTGTCAAATAATTCGCTCATAACATTTCCTCTTCGTATCATTTCGCTTTAATTATACGAAACGTACTCTATTTCGACGGAATTTCCGGGGGCTGAAGGCTCTTATAAAAGTCCAGCGTGCGAAAGCTCCGCTCCAGCTGGGCGGCAAGAAACGCCTCCGCCGCCGCGGACAGGCGCGCCAAGGCCGGATTTCCCAGCGTGAAGCCATACAACCGTTTGGGGTCTCCATAGACGATATGCCGCAGCGCCGCCAAAGAGTCCGGGCACAGCGGCATGGAGAGCGCCCGCGCCCCGGCGGCGGCGCCGCAGCCGCGGCACCGCAAAACCCCCTGCACCACATCCAGCAGCGGCCCGTCCGGCTCCGGTGCGCCGCAGTAGGCGCAGCCGTCCACCAGCGGTTCATACCCCGCCAGAGCCAGCAGCCGCAGCTCAAACGCGGGTTTTACCAGCGCGGGCGGCTTTCGCAGCGTTCCAAGGGCGAACAGGCCGTTGAGCAGATGGCGCAGCAGCTCCGGCGCGGCTTCCCCCTCCGTGGTGACGGCCTCCGTCAGCTCGGCAAAGTAAAAGCCCAGCGCCATGGCGTCCAAATCCTGCCGCAGGCCGTCAAACAGCTCCAGCGAGGCGCCCTCGTTGGCATAGTACCACTCTCCCTTTTGGTAAAGTGTCCACTCCGACCAGACCAGAGACTGGGCGCAGGCGGCGTATTTGCTGTTTTTGCGCCGAGCGCCCCGGGCGATGACGGCGATCTTGCCCCGCTCCTGGGTCAAAAGGGTCAAAATCTTGTCCGACTCCTTCGTCTCGGTCTCCCGCAAAACGATGCCCCGCGTGACGATGTAGGGCGTTCCAGCCATAGAGGCCTCCTTCTACTTATGTACGGGGGCGCGCTCCCCCGACCATTACGCTTTTGGCCCGTCCTCTCCCGCCGCCGAACGGTACAGCACATAGGCCAGCGGGTCGCCGGTGAGGCAAAAGGACTCCCAATAAACCGCAGCATCCATCTTGCAGACCTCCTCTTTCAGGAATAGTCTGTGGAAAAATGTCGAATTTGATAACTGGAAAATTCAGCGTTTTTTCAATCGTCGTGATAACCGAAGGAGCGGACGTAGTTCACATTGTCCCGCCAGTTCTCCTTGACCTTCACCCACGTTTGGAGGTAGACCTTGGTGCCCATAAATTTTTCGATATCCTGCCGGGCCAGCGTGCTGATCCGCTTGAGCATCACGCCCTGCTTGCCGATGATGATGCCCTTGTGGCTGCTCTTTTCACAGTAGATGGTGGCGTCCACGTCGATCACGCCGGAATCCCGCTCGGAAAATTTCGTGATCTCCACCGCGGTGCCGTGGGGAATCTCCTTGTCAAGACACACCAGCAGCTTCTCCCGGACGATTTCCCCCACCACCTGCCGCTCCGGCTGATCGGAGGTCTGTCCGTCCGGAAACAGCTGGGGGCCTTCGGTGGCGTATTTTGCAAGCTCCGCCATCAAATCGTCCAGACCGCTGCGAGTGTGCGCGGAGATGGGGATGATGGCGTCAAAGCCGTCCCACGCCTCGTTGTAGGCCGCAATCACCGGCAGCAGCGCCGCCGGTTCCACGGTGTCGATCTTATTGATGCAGAGAATGGCGTGCAGGTGCTCTTCCCGGATGCGCTCGATCAGCGCCAGCTCCGGCGTGCCCACGTGGGCAATCGGCTCCACCAGCACCAGCGCGCAGTCCACGTCGGAGAGGCTGGAGGTGATCACCTTGACCATATAGTCCCCCAGAGCGGACTTGGGCTTGTGGAGACCCGGCGTGTCCAGCAGGATATACTGGGTGTCGTCCCGGTTCACCACGCCGTAGATCCGGTTTCTGGTGGTTTGCGCCTTGTTGGAGACGATGGCGACCTTTTCGCCCACCAACGCGTTGGTGAGACTGGATTTGCCCACATTGGGCCGTCCGCAGACGGTGACCATGGCGGTTTTTGTGATTTGATTCATAGGTAATCCTCAACTTTCTTTTTGAGCAATTTTATTGTTTGCCGCTGTCGCGGCGAAGCTCCTTTGGGATACGCGGTTCCCGCCGCGATTTATGGCGCCAGCATTTTCTTTAAATACTGGCCTGTATAGCTCTCGGGGCAGGCGGCCACCGTCTCCGGCGTGCCGGTGCAGACGATGGTTCCGCCGCCGTCGCCGCCCTCGGGGCCCAGGTCGATGAGATAGTCGGCGCATTTGATGACGTCCAGATTGTGCTCGATGACCACCACGGTGTTTCCGGTATCCACCAGCTGGTCCAGCACCTCCAGCAGCTTGCGCACATCGTCGGTATGAAGGCCGGTGGTGGGCTCGTCCAAAATATAGATGGTCTTGCCGGTGGCCTGCTTGGAAAGCTCCGTCGCCAGCTTCACCCGCTGGGCCTCGCCGCCGGAAAGCTCCGTGGAGGGCTGGCCCAGCTTCACATACCCCAGCCCCACATCCTGCAAGGTCTGGAGCTTATTGCGAATTTTCGGCAGCGCCGAGAAAAACTCCAGCGCCTCGTCCACGGTCATGTCCAGCACCTCGGCAATGTTTTTGCCCTTGTAATGGACCTCCAGCGTCTCCCGGTTATACCGTCTGCCCTTGCACACCTCGCAGGGTACGAAGATGTCCGGCAGGAAATGCATCTCGATTTTTAAAACGCCGTCGCCGGAGCAGGCCTCGCACCGTCCGCCCCGGACGTTGAAGCTGAACCGGCCCGGGCCGTAGCCCCGGCTTTTGGCCTCCTGCGTGGAGGAAAACAGGTCCCGGATGTCGTTGAACAGTCCCGTATAGGTGGCGGGGTTGGACCGGGGCGTCCGCCCGATGGGACTTTGGTCGATGTCCACCACCTTGTCCAGATGTTCGATGCCCTCGATGCCCTCGCACTTGCCGGGGTGGGTCTTCATGCGCATGAGGTCCGCGCCCAGCCGCTTGAAGAGCACCTCGTTCACAAGGGAGCTTTTGCCGCTGCCGGAGACGCCGGTGACCACGGTAAAGGTCCCCAGCGGAAATGCCGCGTCGATGTGGCGCAGGTTGTTCTCCGCCGCGCCGACGACCTTCAAAAGCTTTCCGTTTCCCGTGCGCCGGTGGGTGGGGACGGGAATTTTTATCTTTCCGGAGAGGTACTGCCCCGTCAGGGAGTTGGGGTTCGCCATGACCTCCTCCGGCGTGCCCGCCGCCACCACCTCGCCGCCGTGGACGCCGGCGCCGGGTCCGATGTCGATGAGATAGTCGGCGGCGCGCATGGTATCCTCGTCGTGCTCCACCACCAGCAGCGTATTGCCCAAATCCCGCAGATTCCGCAGCGTGGCCAGCAGCTTGTCGTTGTCCCGCTGGTGCAGACCGATGGAGGGCTCGTCCAGAATGTAGAGCACGCCCATCAGGGAAGAGCCGATCTGAGTGGCCAGCCGGATGCGCTGGCTCTCGCCGCCGGAGAGCGTTCCCGCCGCTCGGGAGAGCGTGAGGTACCCCAGCCCCACGGACTGCAAAAAGCCAAGGCGGGAGCGAATCTCCTTCAAGATCCGGTCCGCGATGAGGCGCTGCTGGTCCGTCAGGGTCAATCTGTCTGTCCACTTCAGCTCATCCACCACGGAAAGGCGGGTCAGCGCGTCGATATCCACGTCTCCCACCGTCACGGCCAGAGACTCCTTTTTCAGGCGGCGGCCCTTGCAGGTGGGGCAGGGACACTCCGCCATCAGCTCCTCCAGCTCCCGTTTGCTGGCGTCGCTCTGGGTCTCCTGATAGCGCCGCTCGATATTGTTGCAAATGCCCTCAAAGGGCTGGTACAACACGCCCTTGCCCCGGGGCTGGTCGTAGTGCAGCTCCAGCTTTTCCCCGCCGGTTCCGTAGAGGACGATTCCCTGTACCTCCTCCCCCAGCTCGTCCCAGGGTGTGGTCAGGGCAAAGTGGTACTTCTTGGAAAGCGCCTCAAAATACATGCGGGCAATGCCGTCGGAGCGGATGTTCCCCCAGCCGGAGGCCTGAATGGCCCCGTCCAGAATGGAGCGCCCCGGCTCCGGCACGATCAGCGTCGGGTCCACCTTCAGCTGACTGCCAAGGCCCGTGCAGGTGGGGCAGGCGCCAAAGGGATTGTTGAAGGAAAACATCCGGGGCGTCAGCTCCTCCATGGAGATGCCGCACTCCTCGCAGGCGTAGTTTTGGGAGAAGAGCAAATCCTTCTCCTCCCGCAAAAGGTTGATGACCGCAAGGCCCCCCGAGAGGGCGGAGGCGGTCTCCACGCTGTCCGTCAGCCGCTGCTGGATGTCGGGCCGGATGATGAGACGGTCGATGATGACCTCAATGGTGTGCTTCTTGTTTTTCTCCAGCGCAATGTCCTCATCCAGTTCGTAGAGGTTTCCGTCCACCCGGACCCGGACATAGCCGGAGCGCTTGGCGTCCTCAAAAACCTTGGTGTGCTCGCCCTTTTTTCCCCGAATGACAGGGGCCATCACCTGAATCCGGGTCCCCTCCGGCAACGAGAGCACCTGATCGATGATCTGGTCGATGGTCTGCTGCTTGATCTCTCTGCCGCATTTGGGGCAGTGGGGCGTGCCCACCCGCGCCCACAGCAGACGCAGATAGTCGTAAATCTCCGTCACGGTCCCCACGGTGGACCGGGGATTCTTACTGGTGGTCTTTTGATCGATGGAGATGGCGGGGCTGAGCCCCTCGATATAATCCACGTCCGGCTTGTCCATCTGGCCCAGGAACATCCGGGCATAGGAGGAAAGGCTCTCCACATACCGCCGCTGACCCTCCGCGTAAATGGTATCAAAGGCCAGGGAGGATTTTCCGGACCCGGACAGGCCCGTCACCACCACCAGCTTGTCCCGGGGGATGGTCACGTCGATATTTTTCAGGTTGTTGGCCCGGGCGCCCTTGACAACGATTTTATCCTGCATGTGCGTCTCTTATCTCCTTAAACTGATATCTCACAGGGCCGGTCTCCCGGCCGCTGTTCGCGTTACACGGATTCCATCAGCGTTTGAAAGCGATCGATGGCTTTTTCCGCCGTTTTTTGATGAATCAGTCCCTCTTTTGCCCAAGCAGTCACGCAGCACATCCCGTCGGTCATCACAATTTCCATGACCGCCGGATTGAGATTTGCAGCGCCGCTGCCCATCACCACCCGGATACACGCAGGGGCAGGCTCTTCCAGCAGCAGGACCGGGAGGTGATTCAGCGCCTCCAAAGCCGCCGCCAAAAATTTCTCCGGAGAGCCATCCTTCACAGGGAACGACCGGCTGACGACCTGCGCCTTCATTCTGCGGTACCCCCTGCGGGCCAACGCGTATGTCGATGTGGAAAATATCCCGTCAAAGCATTGATTGAGCACCTCGGCAGCTTCCGCGGCATCCATATTCTCACTCCTCCACGATGATATCCGCCGTTTTTCCGCCGGTCAGCGCCAGCAGCGCCCCCGGCGCGGCCTCTACCTGCGCGCCGATTCTTCCGGCGGAGATGTAAATGGTCTCGTACGCCAGCGCCGTGGCGTGGAAGATCACCGGAAACGCCTTTTTCATCCCCACCGGGGAGCAGCCGCCCCGCACGTATCCCGTGACGGCGTTGATCTGCGCCACTGCCAGCAGCTCCACGGATTTTTCTCCCGCCGCCCGGGCAGCCTTCTTCAAATCCAGTGTTTCCGCCACCGGCACTTCAAATACATAGATGCCGTCGGAAATTCCCCGGGCCACCAGCGTTTTAAAGCCCCGCTCCGTGTCCTGCCCCAGCGCCCTTAAAACGTGGACGCCGTATTCCCGGGTGCCCTCCGGCCCTTCGCTTTCCTCGTAAAAGTGGGCGGTATAGGGAATCCTCTTCTGCTCCAGAATCCGCATCACATTGGTTTTTTCTTCCTTGCTCTTCGCCATACTCTTTTACCTCAAAATCCAAACGCCTGCTAAAACGCACACGATCCCAACGATGGTCAAAGCGCCAAGCAGCTCTCCAAACGCCAGAATTCCCACCGCAGACGCCACCACCGGCTCAAAGCTCGCTAAAATGGACGCCCGCCGGGCGGCACGCCGGTTCGTTTTTTCCGTCTCCATGGGGCTTACTCCTCCCACACCGCGCCGTTTCCGGTGGTGGTGTAATAAAACGTGTCGTTTTGCACGCACAAAACGATATCCGGCTGGTAGTCGCTGATATAGTCCTTCAGGCTCTTTTCCGTGTAGTGCCGCAGGTCCAGAATCCGAGTTTCGTCAAAGGAAGCGTAGAGCAGCGTCTCCATGGCGTTGGTAAAGGAATCCCCGAAGATCAGTGCCTTGGGCAGCGTGGGACGGTTGGTTTTCAGCACCGTCTCTCCAAAATCGCCGCCCATATAGAGATTGTAGGTAGTGGGCAGGTCCGCCGTCTGTGGCAGCACGAACAGGGGCTTGTCGCTATTTTGCCCGTTATCGGTGCGGGTAAAGGCCACCGGCTGGCGCTGGACGCCGATCACTGCCCGCTCTTCATTGGGCCAGAGATTATAGAGCTTCCGGCTCCGGGAGCCGATATAGGGATTTGGCAGAATCTGAAACTCCAGATCGTCCTCTTCCAGCACGGGGAGGTCCCACCCGTCGGCGTTCAGGTCCGCCAAAATGGCGCGGTAGGCGGCATACGCGCCGTAGTAATTATAATGGTGGTCCACGGCAGAGTAAAAATTTGCAGGATGGCCCTGGGCGTCGTACACCGCGCCCATGTCCAAAAAGGGAATCCCCTGCGCCGTCAGGGCGTCCGCAAAGGCCTTGTCCGCCCCGGCAGCCTCTTTTTGATGGCTGCTCAGGTAGGACGGAAACAAGTCTTCAAAATAGACCCGCTGCTCCGGAAATCCCACAAAGTAAAAGCTGCCGCCGTTTGCCCGGATATGCGCGTCCAGCTTTTGATAATCCGCCGCGATGGTTTTCGCCGGGCCGGGATAGGACTCCGGCGCCCATTCCTCATACTCCATAAAAGGCAGCAGCACCGACTGCGTTGTGAGGATGCCGTTGACCACCGGGCGGCGAAGCACCTGCATCTGCACCGCCGTATCCGCCTTCAAAAGCGTGGTCCGGCCGGGGACATGGTCCGAATACCAGCTCTCAAACGCGGAGGCAAAGCTGCCGTCCCAAAGGCTCTCCCACGTAAGCGCGGGAAACTGGGCGAGGGCTCGATTTTCATAATAGGCGCTGGTCTCCTGATGGGACCACAGCGCAACACCCGCCGGCACCGCCAGCAGCACCGCCAGCAAACAGGAAAGGAATATCCTGTCGGTTTTTTTCGCCATGGAAAGGGTCTCCTCTCAAAACTGGAAATACAGGAAGGAACGGAAGGTGGAGCTGAGCAGCCGCACCACGGACCAGCCAAAAAGGCAAAAGGCCAGCGCCTGCGGTCCCACCGCCAGCGTCACCCCCGAAAGACGGCTCCTGCGCCCGGACAGCCATGCTTGCAGGGCGTTCTTCACGGGCAGGGCGGCAGGGATCGCCACCAGCAGTTCCCACCGGAATTGGCGGAGATAGTATGCCGTCTCGCCGCTCCACGCGCCGCCGGGGGCTGCGCCAAACAGGGCGGAGAGCATCTCCCCCACCTGCGCAAGACTTCCTGCCCGGAAAAACACCCATCCCACGATGATGAGCACCAGCGCATACCCGTGGCGCAGCGCAGCGGGCAGCTTCTCCAGCCCCCGGCCCCAGAGAAATTTTTCCCCGGCCAGCACCACCGCGTAGTAAAGGCCCCACAGCACAAAATTCCACGCGGAGCCGTGCCACAGTCCCGTCAGCATCCACACGATGAAAAGATTTACAAGCTGGCGTCCCTTGGCGCAGCGGTTGCCGCCCAAGGGGATATACACATAGTCCCGAAACCAGAAGGAGAGCGTCATGTGCCACCGACGCCAAAACTCCGAAGCGGATTTCGCGAGATAGGGGTAGTTGAAATTCTCCGGCAGGTGAAAGCCAAACACCCGCCCCAAGCCGATGGCCATATCCGTATAGCCGGAAAAATCAAAATATAATTGCAGCGTGTAGGCAATGGCGCCCAGCCACGCAAGGGACACGGTCAGCCGGTCCCCGGCGGCAAAGGCCCCGTCCGCGATCTGGCCCAGCGCGTCCGCCAGCAGGACCTTCTTGGCAAGACCGAAGCAAAACCGGGTGGCCCCCGCTTGGGCGTCGGCGGCGGTCTCCTGCCGGTCCGTCAGCGCCGGGGCAAACGCCCCGTACCGCAGGATGGGGCCTTGCAGCAGCTGGGGAAAGAAGGCCATGAACAGCGTGAAGCGGAAAAGACTCCGCTCCGGTGGGATGGTACCGCGGTACACATCCGTTAAATACGCGATGGCCTGAAAGGTGAAAAAGGAAATGCCCGCAGGCAGGACGATGGCGGGCGTCGCCACGGAAAGGCCCAGCGTTTGCAGGCTGCCCAGCAGAAACCCCGTGTACTTAAAGTACCCCAGCGCGGCAAGGTTTAGAAAAATTCCGGCAAGGAATACGCCTTTGCGCCATCTCCGCCCGGTCGACGCCAGCAGCGCCGCCGCCCAGTTGCCAACGCAGGAGGCCAGCAGCACCGGCAAAAGGCGCAAGCCGCCCCAGAGGTAAAACGCCAGACTGAACACCAGCAGCAGGAAATTCCGTCCGGTGCGAAGCCGACTGGGCGTCAGGAAATAAAACAGCAATACCGCCGGCAGGAAACCGAACAGGAAGGCCACGCTGCTAAAGGCCATGGAATCACATCTCTTTCGTAAAAGTTAGGGCAGCTGCAAAAGCGCCGCCGTATAGCCGGCAAACAGCAGAAATGGATATACCACCCAGCTCACCCGCTGCATGGAAAGATAAAAGTCCGACGGCTCCGGGTCCCGGACGTCGCAGCAGTGCTGCATGGTAAAAATCGTCATGGGAAACGCGGCGTCCAGCGCCACCAGCACAGAAAAAAGCGCCATCAAGAGGTACAGCGCCCAGCTGCCCCGGGCCGCCAATTCCGGTCCGGAGGCAAGGTAGGCCACCTGCCCCCGCGTCAACTCCCGGACCGCAGGCGCTTCGCCCGTCACGAACACAACGTCGATGTCCCACGTGCCGTCGGGCAGATACCAGCCGCTCAGGGTATCGGCGGGGTCGTAGCCCCCTTCAAAGAGCATCTGATCGTTCTTCCGAATGCGCACGCCGTCCACCATCTGCCCCCGCTCCGTTTGGATGGGCGGAAGGGGATACGCCATGGTATACGCGTCCCGGCTGCCGTCTCCCTTCTCGCAGATGACCTGCTTGGTGTTCTCCCCGGCGGAAGAGACCGCGATGCGGACGCGCTCCCCCCGCACCTTCCCGGTGTAAACCGTTTCACCGGCGGATTCCTCCACCCGCAAAAGCGTCTCCTCAAAGGCCACGCCCCGGAAAAGCAGGTGGGAGACAGCCATGAGGATGCCAAAGCCCACCAGCATCGCCGCGACGGCTATCAGCGTTATTTTTTGCAGCTTGGTGCGCGTCTCCTCCATCTCACTTCTCCCCTCGCAGCTCGATAATGCGGTCCCGCAAAACGGCGGCGTATTCGAATTCCAGCATTTTGCTGGCTTCCTTCATTTCCTTTTCCAGCTTGGCGATCTCCGCGGAGCGCTCCTGCTCGGAGAGCTTGCGCTTCTTCCTGCCCCGGATAGTATCCCCCTCCGCGGTCCTGGAAATCTCCAGCACCTCCCGCACGCCCTTGATGATGGTCCTTGGCACGATGCCGTGGGCCTGGTTGTACGCGTCCTGAATGGCGCGGCGGCGCTCCGTCTCGTCGATGGCGGCGCGCATGGAGGGCGTGATCTCGTCGGCATACATGACCACCAGTCCCTCCGCGTTTCTGGCGGCGCGGCCGATGGTTTGGATGAGGGAGGTCTCCGAGCGGAGGAAGCCCTCCTTGTCCGCGTCCAGAATTGCCACGAGAGTGACCTCCGGCAAGTCCAGACCCTCTCGCAAAAGGTTGATGCCCACCAGCACGTCGAATTCGCCCAGGCGCAGGTCCCGGATGATCTCCATGCGCTCGATGGTCTCCACGTCCGCATGCATATACCGCACGCGGATGCCCGCGTTCTTAAAGTATTCCGTCAGGTCCTCCGACATTTTCTTGGTCAGCGTGGTCACCAGCACCCGCTCGCGTCTCGCGGCGCGGGTCTGGATCTCCTCCATCAAATCGTCGATCTGGCCGGTGACGGGCCGGACCTCCACCCGGGGGTCCAGCAGTCCGGTGGGGCGGATCACCTGCTGGACGATGTTGTCCGCCCGCTCCCGCTCGTAAGGTCCGGGGGTGGCGGAGACGAACACCGCCTGAGCGATATGGGTTTCAAATTCCTCGAATTTCAGCGGGCGGTTATCGTAGGCGCAGGGCAGGCGGAAGCCGTACTGCACCAGAGAGTCCTTTCGCGCCCGGTCCCCGTTGTACATGGCCCGCACCTGCGGCAGCGTCACATGGCTCTCGTCCGCAAAGAGCAGGAAATCATCGGGGAAAAAGTCCAGCAGCGTCATGGGCGGGGAACCGGCGCTCCGGTTGGAGATGATGCGGGAATAGTTTTCGATGCCGGAGCAATATCCAAGCTCCGTCATCATCTCGATATCGTACTCCGTCCGCTGGCGAATCCGCTGGGCTTCCACCAGCTGGTTGTTGTCGGTAAAGCGCTGGACCTGCTCTTCCATCTCCCGCCGGATCTCCCCGATGGCCTTTTCCATTTTATCCTTGGTGGTGACATAATGGCTGGCGGGATAGATGGCGATATGGCCCAGCACCCGGTTCACCGCCCCGGTGAGGGGCGCAAAGTCGCTGATGCGCTCGATCTCATCCCCGAAAAACTCCACCCGGATGGCGTGGTCCTTATAATAGGCGGGATAAAGCTCCACCGTGTCGCCCCGGACACGGAACATATTCCGCTCAAAGGCGATGTCGTTGCGCTCGTACCGGATCTCCACCAGACGCCGCAACAGCTCGTCCCGGTCCCACCGGGCGCCGGTGCGCAAAGAGACCACCAGTTTGGCAAAGTCGTCCGGCTCGCCCAGTCCGTAAATACAGCTGACGGAGGACACCACGATCACATCCCGCCGCTCCAGCAGGGCGCAGGTGGCGGACAGGCGCAGCCGGTCGATCTCGTCGTTGGTGGAGGCGTCCTTTGCGATATAGGTATCCGTATGGGGAATATACGCCTCAGGCTGATAGTAGTCGTAATAGGAGACGAAATACTCCACGGCGTTATTGGGGAAAAACTCCTTGAATTCCGCGCACAGCTGGGCCGCCAGCGTCTTGTTGTGGGCCAGCACCAGCGTGGGCCGCTGCACTTTTTCGATCACCTTGGCCATGGTGAAGGTCTTGCCGGAACCGGTGACGCCCAGCAGCACCTGCTCCTTCAGGCCGTTCTCGATCCCCTCCGCCAGGGCGCGAATGGCCTGGGGCTGGTCGCCGGAGGGCTGGTATTCAGAAACAACTTCAAATTTCGGCATAACACGCTCCATGTAATCATCTGCCCGGCGGTTTTCGCCGGACGCCACAAGTCCCTCAGGGCAGCGCCACGCAAAGATTGGGCGGTGTTGCCCTAGGTGAGATAGCCGCTGTCCGCCATGGACACGAAATCCCCGTCGGCCACGATGATGTGGTCCGCCAGCTGAATACCGATGGTGGTCAGCGCGGCCTTGACGCGGGCGGTGGTGCTGTAATCCTCCGGCGAGGGCAGCGCCACGCCGCTGGGATGATTGTGGGACAAAATCACGGCGCTGGCTCCTGTCAGCAGGGCGTTTTCCACCAGTTTCCGGATATTCAGATTGGCGGAGGACACGCCGCCCTCTCCCAGCCGCTTGCAGGAAAGAAGCTTTCCCTTCCGGTCCAGGCACAGCTGGTAGATCACCTCGTTCTTCTCATCGGAAAAGCGCTCCAGCAGGTAGGCTCCCGCGCTCTCCGAAGAATTCAGCACCAGGTCCTGACTGACGTCGGCCAGACGCGCCTTCTTGCAAAGCTGCGGCACCAGATGCAGCAGCACCGCCGCCCGCTCTCCCACGCCCCTCACCCGCTCCAAATCCTCAACCGGTGCGGAGAGCACGGCTGACAAAGAGCCGTAGCGCTCCATCAGCTCGTGGGCGATGGGGTTGGTGTCCTGCCGGGGAATGGCGTAATACAACAGCAGCTCCAGCGCCTCATGGTCCGCAAAGGCATCCAGATTTCCCTGCTGAAACCGCTGGCGCATCTTTTCTCTGTGTCCGTCGTGGACCCCCATGGAGCAATTCCCCCTCCATCAGCATACCTACTTTTATTTAATATCGTATTATATCACATTTTTACAATACCTCACAAGGTATTTCTCTACCCTCCAGTCCAGTTTATCATACCACGCCGGCTTTATTCGTGCAACACATGTTCGATTTATTTTGATTTGCCGCGGGCGCAATTTGGTTCCATGGGTTGACACCGGTCGTTTTTTGGCATACTATAAACACAATAAAAGTGCATAACGTCCGGTAGGTAAGGCTACCACAGGGATATGGATCGCTGCCGCAAAATGATGGAGACATCATGCGATGGTTTGAACAGGCGATATCGAACAGGAAGGTATCATCTAATGCGATTTCACTGCCTTGTGAGGCTAAAGCTTGAACGGTTGGGAAAACTGTCCGCAGAGGCGGTTTTCCGGCAAGATGGAATTTCTCCAGTCGTACCGGGCGGAACGACTGGAGTTTTTATTTTCACAATCATTTGGAAGGGAGGAGACACGCCGTGTTTGATATGGAAAACAGACGCGCGGAATTACTGGATAAAATAGAGGAGCTGATCCTCCGAAAACAGTATGCGCAGCTGCGCAGTCTCCTTCTTCCCATGGAGGCGGCGGACATCGCCCAGCTGTGCGAGGAGCTGAGCGAGGAGCAGCTGCCTTTGGTGTTCCGGCTACTGCCCAAGGAGCTGGCGGCAGAGGTTTTTGTGGAGCTGGATTCCGATGAGCAGGAAATGCTGATTCGCGGTTTTTCCAACACCGAGCTCAAAGAGGTGCTGGACGAGCTGTATCTGGACGATACCGTGGATATCGTGGAAGAAATGCCCGCCAACGTGGTCAAGCGCATTCTCCGCCACTCCGACCCGGACACCCGCAAGAGCATCAATGAAATTCTGAAATATCCGGAGGATTCCACGGGGTCCATCATGACCACGGAGTATGTGGATCTGCAAAAGGACATGACGGTGGCAGCCGCCTTCAAGCGGATTCGCCGCACAGGCCCCGACAAGGAGACCATCAACATCTGCTATGTCATCGACAAGAACCGCCGTCTCATCGGGCTGGTGTCCATCCGGACGCTGCTGCTGGCGGACGAGGACGCGGTGATTGAGGACATCATGGAGACCAGCATCGTCTCCGTCTCCACGCTGGACGATCAGGAGCTGACCGCCCGGGCGCTGAGCAAGTACGACTTTCTGGCCCTGCCGGTGGTGGACACGGAAAATCGGCTGGTGGGCATTGTCACCGTGGACGACGCCATGGATGTTTTGCAGGACGAGGTCACGGAGGATATCCAGCTGATGGCGGCCATTCTGCCCTCCGACAAGCCCTATTTGAAAAACGGCATTTTTGAAATCTTCCGGGCCCGCATTCCGTGGCTGCTGCTGCTGATGATCTCCGCCACCTTTACCGGGCAGATCATCGCCAAATTTGAAACCGCGCTGGCGGCGTTTACCGTGCTCACCGCCTATATCCCCATGCTGATGGACACCGGCGGAAACTCCGGGTCTCAGGCATCGGTGACGGTGATTCGCGGCGTCTCTCTGGGGCAGATCAAATTTTCCGACCTTCCCCAGGTGGTGTGGAAGGAGACGCGGGTCTCCATCGTCTGCGGCGTGGTGCTCTCCGCCGCCAATTTCGTCAAGCTGATGCTGGTGGACCGGATGCTCTTTCACAACAGCGCCGTCACCGTTCCCGTGGCCGCAACCGTTTGCGCCACGCTGATCCTCACCGTGTTTTGCGCCAAGCTGGTGGGCTGTACACTGCCGCTGCTGGCAAAGAAGATCGGCTTTGACCCGGCGGTGATGGCCTCGCCGTTCATCACCACCATTGTGGACGCCATCTCTCTTTTGATTTATTTTCAGTTTGCCGCGCTGCTGCTGGGCATCTGAACCGGGCAAAGAAAAAGAGGAGCCGTAAGGCTTCTCTTTTTCTTTGCCCAAGGCGCAAACGCCGGGGCATTCAATTTTTTTAAAAAACAGAATACATAGTTTTCCCGGCACGGTACACACTACCTAACGGCGAAAAGCCAATATTCTTCATGCAGGAGGATCATTTTATGAACAAGGATTGCACCAACACCGGCTGCGAATGCACCCCCAACCAGAGCGTCAAGTGCTCCGTGAACAACTGCGCCCACCACTGCCAGGACACTCAGTACTGCGGTCTGACCGCCATTCAGGTGGGTACCCACGAGACCAACCCCACGCAGGTGGAATGCACCGACTGCCAGAGTTTCAAAATGAAGTAATCCTGCGGTCCGGGGGGAGAGCCTTCTTCCCCCGGACAAAGGGTACATGACGGGAGGAGGCGACGCCATGGGTCCGAAGTGGACGGCGCGCATCGCGGGCGGCGCCGCGGGACTTGCCAACGGGCTTTTCGGCGGCGGGGGCGGCATGGTGTTTCTGCCCATTTTATCCCGGTGGGGTGCGCTCCCCCAAAGAAAGCTCTACGCCACCTGCGTGGGGGTTATTTTTCCGGTGTGCGCCGTATCCGCCGCCGTCTATCTCTGGCGGGGCGGGGTCTCCCTTTTCACGGCCCTTCCCTATCTTGCAGGCGGCCTGATCGGCGGTACGCTGGGCGGCAGGCTTTACGGAAAGGTCCCCACGCAGTTTCTAAAGTGGCTGTTTGCCGCTTTTCTCTTTTATGCGGGGGTGAGGTATCTGCGATGACAGAGTGGCTGCTTCCTTTCCTTTGCGGTCTGGGCGCGGGCATCATCTCCGCATGGGGTGTGGGCGGCGGAACGCTTTTGCTGCTGGTGATGACGCTGTTTCTGGGCGTGGACCAGCGGACGGCGCAGGGCGTGAACCTGCTGTTCTTCCTGCCCACCGCCGCCGGCGCCCTCCTCTGCCACGCAAAAAGCGGGTTTCTGGACAAGCCCACGCTCTCCTCCGCCGTTCCTGCGGCGCTGGTGACGGCGCTGCTGGGCGCCTGGATCTCCACCGGCCTTGAGGTGGAGGTCCTGCGAAAACCCTTCGGCGTCTATCTGCTCCTCTCCGGCGTCAGTCTCATTCTGCCCCGAAAGCGCAAAAAAAAGTGACCGGACTTCCGGTCACTTTTTTATTTTGAAATGAGGGTTTTTCAGGAGACGCCCTGTTCCAGCTCCAGCGTGACGTTCAAAATTTCTCCATCGCGCCACAGCTCCACCGGCATTTCCTCGCCCAGATGATACTGCCGTCGGGCGCGCAACAAATCCTGACTGTCCCGCAGCTCGATGTCCCCGGCAGTGAGCAGATAGTCCCCCTGCTGAATCCCGGCCCTGCCCGCGGCGGAGTCCGGCGTCACTTCCAAAACCTCCACGCCCCAGAGGGTATCGCTGAGCAAACTCCCGTTTTGCAGCACCGTCACGCCCAAAAGCGGCTCCGGCAAAACCTCGCCGCACGAGAGCAGGTCGTTCACCATCCGCTCCATGGAAGCCGACGGAATGGCAAAGCCAAGCCCCTCCACATTGGAGTACCGGGAGCTCATTTTGATGACGTTGATGCCCACCACCTGACCGTACTGATTGATGAGCGGGCCGCCGGAGTTGCCGGAGTTCAGCGCCGCGTTGGTCTGGATCAGCGTCATGGTCCGCCCGTCCACCTGCACGTCCCGATTGATGGCGGAAACGATGCCGTCCGTCAGCGTGCCCCGCAGCTCCACGCCCAGCGGATTGCCGATGGCGTACACCGGGTCGCCCACCGTCAGCAGATCCGAATCGCCAAACGCTGCCGCAGGCAGGTTCACGCCGTCCATCTTCAAAATCGCCAGATCGTTCTTTTCATCTCCGGCTACATAGTTTGCCGCATACTTTCGTCCCGTGTCCAGCGCCACGGTGCAGTCCGTGCTGCCCGCCACCACATGGTAGTTGGTCAGAAGGTACCCGTCCGCGGTAAAGATCACGCCGGTGCCCACGGAGACGCCCGTTCCGTTTTCCAGCTGGGCCATGACCGTCACCACCGCGGGATTCACCTGCTGATAAATTTCCTGCACCGTCATGGGGTCCCCGTGGTCCCGGTCCAGCGGCAAGCGGACGCCCTGTCCCGTGGGATAGGAGGGGATGGTGACCTCGCCGGTACTCTCCGGCTGGGCCTGCTGATAATAGTCCTCGCTCTGCTGACTGTACAGGCGGCTCATCGTCCAGCTGATGCCGGCCAGCGCCGCCGCCACGACAAAGCAGCCGAGGAAGATCCACAGTCCCTTCCGCCCCCGCCTGCGCATCGGAAGCGCCGGTTTTTTCCTTCCCGGCAGCGGGCGGGTATAGACCTCCACCACCTCCCGGTATTCCCGTGGGCGGTACGTTTCCACGATTTCCTCCGGCGAATGCCGGTCCGTTCTGTTTTCTTCCTCCATGCCGCCTCATTCCGTGGCCAGAGAGAATGAAAACGTTGTCACGCCGTTTTCACTGGTCACATTGATTTTTTCACGGTGCTGCTCCAGAATCGTTTTCACGATATACAGCCCCAGCCCCACGCCGTCCTTGTCCTCAGAGCGGGACTTGTCGCTTTTATGGAACCGCTCGAACAGCAGCGGCAGCTCCTCCGCCGGGATCGTATCTCCCAGATTCTGCACGCTCACCCGGGCCCTGCCGTCGATGCTGGCCACGCCCAGATACAGCGTGGACCCCTCACGTGCAAATTTTGTGGCATTTTCCAGCAGATTGTAGATGACCTGGGTGATCATATCGTTGTCCCCCAGCGCCAGGATCGGCTCCTCCGGAATATCCGCGTCCACATCCAGCTGCCGGTCCGTGATCTTCTTTTCCATGGAGATCAGCACCCGGCGCATACTCTCGCAGATATCGAAGTGGCTGCCGCCGCGCAGAGGGTCGATGGCCTGCAGCTGGCTCACGTCCAGCATTCGCCGCACCATGCGGGAGAGGCGGCGGCTCTCGTCGGAAATGATTTGCAGATACTGCTGCTCATTTTCCGGTGGGATGGTGCCATCCAGAATGCCGTCTGTATAACCGGCGATGGTGGTCATGGGCGTTTTCAGCTCATGGGAGATGTTGGCCACAAATTCCCGCCGCTGCCGCTCCGTCTGCTGGAGCGACTCGGCCATATTGTTAAAGGAAGCCGCCAGTTCCCCGATCTCATCATCCCGCCCATAGTCGTTCATGCGGATGTCAAAGTTCCCCTCCGCATACTGCCGGGTGGCCTGCGCCATTTCCCGGATGGGCTGGATCTGGCGCATGGTGGTGACGGAGGAGGCCATGAAGGAAATCATCAGCACCACAAAGGCCGTCATGAAAAATAGTCCCACAAAGCCCTTCCACATGGCGTCCAGCGACGTGGTGGTGGAGATGGCAAACACCTCGCCCACCGTCTCCTGCCGAATGGGATTCACGGCGGTGACGCCCACCACGAACCGCTTCGTACTGTACAGTCCGTCCAAATCCCCGCGGCTGGCGGCGCTGCCCTCCTTCATAATCTGCGCTGTCATCTCCTCCGGCATGGTCACGCTCTTGCCGGAAAGGCCCGGGTCGGTGGAGAGCAAAACCCGCCCGCGGGTGTCGCAGATCATGAACTGCACGTCGGACACCGTGGCGGCAAAGGAGGCCAGCTGCTGGAAATCCGGGTCGCTTTGCAGCTCTTCGATGGTAAGAAAGCGGCCGTTTTCCAAATAGCTGACGGAAAGCTGGCTCATAACCTGCGCCTTGCTTTGGACCTCCTCGCTCTTCTGGCCCCGGGCATAGTTATAGCTCAGGGAAAAAAACGAGGCGCCCAGCAGAAAAAGCGTCAGCATGACCATACCGGCGGTCACCCAAAGCTGCCGCCAGTACAGACCCTGAAACCGTTTGGAAAACCGTTTCATCCCTCGCTCTTTTCCGCCGCCGACCGGGCGGGCGTCAGCTCAAACTTATAGCCCACGCCCCAAACCGTTTTCAGCGCCCACTGGCCGGAGATATTCTCCACCTTTTCCCGCAGGCGCTTGATATGCACGTCCACCGTGCGGCTGTCGCCAAAATAGTCGAAGCCCCACACCTCGTCCAGCAGCTGGTTGCGGGTATAGACCCGGTTGGGCGTGGCGGCCAGATGATACAAAAGCTCCAGTTCCTTGGGCGGCGTGTCAATTTTCTTTCCATCCACGATCAGCTCGTAGGAATCCAGATTGATGACCAGCTTATCAAAGGTCAAGCGCTTGCTGGTGTCGTTGGGAATCTCCGTGCGCCGCAGCACCGCGTTGATGCGGGCAATCAGCTCCTTCATCTCAAAGGGCTTGACGATATAGTCGTCCGCCCCCATTTCCAGCCCCTGAATGCGGTCGAACACCTCGCTTTTGGCGGTGAGCATGATGATGGGGACCTTGCTGGTCTCCCGGACCTTGGCGCACACGGCCCACCCGTCCATCACCGGCAGCATGATATCCAGCAGGATCAGGTCCGGGGCCTGCTTTTGAAATTCCTCGATGGCCTTCCCGCCGTCCCCGGCGATCCGCACGTCGAAGCCCTCTTTTACCAGATACATGTGAATGAGATCGGAGATGTTGCGATCGTCCTCCACCACCAAAATATTGCGGCCCATGGCGTTTCCTCCCGTACATTGCGTTTTACTCAATTATACCCGTTCCTGCCGGGCTATGTTGAATTTTTTGTAAATAGTGTCTCACGTAGTCTCGGTGAAGGGCAGGCACCGGTCTCCCGCCTCCCCGGCTGCCGCCACCAGCGCCCGCGCTCCCACAGCATTGAAGCGCTCCCCCAGCCAGAGCGTCACGTTCCCCCGGCGCTCGGACACCCGCTTTAAAAGGCTTTCCGCCTGAGAGACGCTGCGCAAGTCGTAGTCCGACCGGTCCAGATCCGGATGCAGGCACCGGAATCCAGCGTCCTCCGCCGTTTGCACCGCCGCGGCGTCCCCGTTTTTGATATAAACCAGCCGACTTTTCTGGAAGGTGGCGCGCCAGAGCGCCTCGTTGCCCGCGCGCAGCTGCTCTTCCACCGTTTCGCGTTTGTCGGCGGCGTCGATCACAAGGCCGATCATCTGGCCGGTGGCAGCCATGCGCCGCAGCAAATCCCCCTGCGTCTCCAAAAATTCCGGGGAGCAGAAAAACGCCGCCCGGGCCGCATAGCGGTCCAGCACATCCAGAAGCTCTCCGGTTTGACTGCCCGCCTCCATGCAGAGGTAAAGGCTCTTTCCCCCGGTGGTCACTTCCGGCGTTTCCGCCGGTTTTTCCACGGTTGGCGTCTGCGTACTGCCGGTCGGTTGGCGCGATTTGAGATACTGGGTGTAACACGTGGCCATGGGATAGGTTGCCGCGTCGGCAAAGTCCTCGTCGGAAAGGCCGTAGCCCGGCTGGCGCAGCCAGACCAGATACCCGTGCTCCACATTGGGGATCAGCGAGTACTGCAAACCGAAAAAGCTTGCCACCAGCGAAACCGGCACAAATACATTCCCGTTTCGCCGCACGGCCCCCGGATAGTAGGTGTTGCCGTCGGTATCCTGGGCATACGTTTTGGAAAGGTCAAACATCAAGGGCCGGTCTTCCTCGTTGTAAAGGATCAGCGGCTGCTTTGCGTTGGCGGGCACATGGGAAATGCCCAGCGAATTCCACACCATCCCGGTAAACATGCTGCTGGAAACATAGAGGTAGCCGCCGGACCAGAAGGGCATGGTGGCGTCCGTCATGGGCAAAACATTGCTGCCCACCGCCACAAAATAGACGCTGGACGCGGCCCTTGCCGGCGGGGCCGCTAACTGCACGATCACAAGCAGGCACAAAAGCAGCGCCGCAGCTCTTTTTTTCATGCGCCGTCCCCTCCCTTTTTCCCGTGGTATTGCCTGTATTTTACCACAGTCCTCCAAGACTTGTAAAGCGTCAGCCCTGCCGGTAGGGTCCCACCGTCACGCCGGTATAGTAGTGTGTCAAAATTTCCAGATAATCCGCGCCCTCCGCCGCCATCTCATTGGCGCCGTACTGGCTCATGCCAACGCCGTGGCCATATCCGGTGACGTAAAACACCAGCTTTCCGTCCTGCACCTCCCATTCAAAGCAGGCTGAGCGCAGACCCAGAATGGAGCGCAGCGTCCCGCCCTTGACGGTGACGCCGCCCACCGTGACCTTTTCAACGCTCCCCGCCGAATCGGTGACCGCGTCCTTGAGCCACCCCGCCACGCCGCCGGAGAGATCTGCTCCCTCGCAGGCGGCGAGGACCTTGGTTTTGAATTCCTCCGCCGTGAACTCCACGCGGCTGAAATAATTTGGGATGCTGTCCTCCGGCTCCGGCGACGTGACCGCCTGCAAATAGGGCAGGTCGTTGACCCACACCTCTCCCGCCGCCCGGGTCAGTCCCGCCGAGCAGGAGTGGAACACCGCCAAAATGGGCGCGCCGGCGTACAATATCGCCTGCCCGTCGGTCTCCTTCACCGCCGTCTCGATCTTTTCCTCGTTCTTCCGGCCGCTCTTTCCCCAGTTTTCCAGCGCCCGGTCCTCCGCGAGATACGCCTGACAGCAGGTGGAATCCGTGCAGATATCGGCGGAGTCCCCGTGGTTGCCGCCGGAGCGCATTTTATAGAGCGTATAGGTCCGCGCCGCCACCGCCTGGGCCTTGAGCGCCTCTATTTCAAAGGAGGCCGGCATTTCCGCCCGGACCACCCCCACAAGGTAGGCGCCAAGGTCCATCTCCTCCACCGTGTCTCCGTTTAAAACCTTCAAGTGCGTCTGGGCATCCAGATCCCCGCTGACAAACGGAGCGCCCTCCGTTTCATCCACCGGCGTTTCCAGACCGAACAGCGCGGACCGAAAGGGCGCGATCACCGCCAGAGGCAGCAGGAACAGCGCCAAGAGCAGTGCCGCGGACACCACTACGCTTTGTCGAATGGAGCGTTTTTTCATCATGAGTCTCCTCCTCTTCCGTATGGGGATAGCCTGTCCCTCTACTCTATGCCGCGACCCTGCGGAAAATGTGGCCCGGCATGGACAAACCACGGTGGCTATGCTATACTAGCATCTGTATTTTTGCCAATCTTTCCTCCGAAAGGGGCTTTTCAGATGAAAAAGCAGTATTTGCTCCCTTTGTCCGCCGTGGCGGGGGGCATTGTGGCCCTGTTCCTGCGGGCAGCGCAAAACCGCACCGGCTTTGAAACGGAAACCGGCCTGCCTATTCCCGGCAGTCTCCCGGGGATTGCCCTGCCGGTGCTGCTGGCGGCACTGGCGCTTCTCTTTTTTCTGCTTTCCCGCCGGCTCCCCAGCGAAGGGGCGCCAGGTCCCGCCCTTCCGGCGGATTTTTCCACCAGAGATGCGCGGCTGCTGGCGCTGCCGGTGGCCGGTTCCTTCCTCATCGCCCTCTCCGGCACGCTGGACCTGCTTTCCGGTTTCGGCCTGCTGGGCGGGATCTCCGCCGCGTCCGCAGACACGCTGACAACGGGCTTTTCCCCCCGGTCGCATCTTTTGATGGGCCTTTTTTCCCTCGCGGCGGCGGCAGGACTCTTCCTATCCGCCGCAGCCTGCCGCCGGCAGGGCCGCAGAGAAAACGCTCCCGTCCTTGCAGGCACATGGCTTTTGGTCCCCGTGGCGGCCCTTGTCGTCCGGCTGGTGCTGACTTACCGGGCATGCTCCGTGAATCCGTCTTTAGAGGCGTATTATGTGGAGCTGCTGGCCCTTGTATTTTTGACGCTGTCGTTCTACCGGCTCTCTTCCTTCGCTTTTCAGGCAGGGCAGACCCGCCGGTTTGCCCTGTACGTCTGCGCCGCTGTGGTTTTGTGCATCGCCGCAGTGGCGGATACCGCAAAGCAGCCCGGCTCTCTTCTGGCATACCTCGGCAGCGGCGCGACGTTGCTGGGATTTTTGCTGCTGCGACTGAGCGCCCCGCCGTCCTTTGAAAAAGACGTGGAGTAGTATAGCACCTTTTCCTCTTTGATTCTACCGTTTTCGCCCGCCGGCAGCGCTGTCGGTGGGCGAAAATCAAAATAGGAAACGGGTCAGCTTGTGGCTGACCCGTTTCCTATTTTGGAAGATTGGATGAAAAGAAGTTTTGTCTCTTGCAAGTATTAAGATACCGGAAAGTTGTTAAGCAAACCAGCGCCAATTATTACGAAAGTTTTAAATCTCCGCATCCTTTTTTCTCTTTACAAATTGTTCACATTATTTTGCCGCAAGTCTTTGCGCGGCAATGGTTTCAAGGGGCCTCCCCGCCGACGAGGCAGCCCTCGCCCTGACACAGCATTTGCACGCGGCACCTTGGCGCCAGCGCGCCGATGCTCTCGATGATCTGCTGAGGATCGCCGTGATGGAGGGGGAAGGTCCAGAAGTGGCACGGGATGCAGACCCTGCACCCCAGCAGTCCCGCATAGCGGGCGGCCTCCACGCCGTTCAAATTGCCAAAGGCCCCGTTGATGGGCAGAATGGCCACCTCGGGACGCATTGCCAGAGGGACCGCGAGGCGGCTGAGCGTCAGCGCGGTATCGCCCGCGTAATAGAGCCTGCCAAAGCCGAAATCCAGCAGAAAGCCCAGCGCCTCCGGGGCCAGCTCCCCATGGTCGCAGTCCACCGGGAGCAGGGTGCACTCCCCCAGAGCTTCCGCCTGCCCCTTGTGCAGCACGTGTATTTGGTCAGCGGCAAAGCCCATCTCCTCCATTTGGGCCGCCACCACGCAGTTGGTATAAACCTGCGTCTTTTCCCGCACCAGATCGCCGATGGCGTCCACGTCGAAGTGGTCGTTGTGCTCGTGGGAGATGAGCAGGACGTCCAAATCCAGTTCTTTCGCTTCGCACGGCGGCGGCATCAGCCGCTTAAATCCGTCCCCCTCCTCGGGGATGAGACGCTGCACGCAGTTGGAGAGATACGGGTCGATGGCAATTTTCCTGCCGCCCGCCGTCTTGATGAGAAACCCTGCCTGACCCAGCCAGAAAACAGCGGCCTGACCGGGCTTTACCGCCTGCCCTTCCACCGCTTCCGGAAAGTTCATTTGCCCGTCTCCTTCCCGCTTACTCGCCAAGCGCCGCCGCTTCGCCCTTGCAGATTCCCGGCGTGGAGCCAAAGCCCACGCCCAGACGGTGAACGCCCATGTCCACGTATTTTTTCGCGGTCTCATAGTCCCGGATGCCGCCGGAGGGCTTCACCTTGATACGGCCCTGCGCGGCTTCCAGCATGGCCGCGACAGCCTCCACGCTGGCCCCGGAGGCGGCAAAGCCGGTGGAGGTTTTCACGAAGTCCGCCCCGGCATGGATGCAAAGCTCGGTGGCCTTTTTGATCTCCTCCACCGTCAGGCAGCAGCTTTCAAAAATGACCTTCACGCCCACGCCGTGGGCCTTGGCGGCGCGCACCACACCGGCGATCCCCGCCTCCACCTCGTCCCACTTCCCGGAGCGGGCATACCCGAAGTTCATCACCATATCGATCTCCGCCACGCCCTTGGCGGCGTACTGCTCCGCAAGCGCGGCCTTGCCCTCGGCGGTGCTGTCGCCGTGGGGAAAGTCCAGCACGCAGCTGACGCGGGTGTTGGTGCCCTTACACATAGAGACGGCCAGATCGATGTCGCAGGGGCGCACACACACGGAATAGACGTCATAGTCGATGCCCAGCTGGATGGCGTCTCGCACCTCCTGCTCGGTCATATTGGGTTTCAGCACCGCATGGTCAAAATAGCGGCTGATTTTCATGTTGCATTCCTCCTCATAAATGTTTCCAGTGTCTCCCGGTCCGGCATGGACGGCAGCGAACCGTGGCGGGACGCCGTCAGCGCGCCTGCGGCGTTGGCCCGGCGCAGCGCCTGGGCAAGGGAGTCTCCCCCGGCCAGAGACACGCACAGCGCGGCGTTAAAAGAGTCCCCCGCCGCCGTGGTATCCACCGCCTCCACGGGATAGGGCGGGCAGAGCAGCTCGTCTTCCTCCCCGGCGTACAGGCACCCCCGCTCCCCCAGCGTCACGATCAGGTTGCGCACGCCCTTTTTCCGGAAGGCGTCCACCACCGCGCGCCGCCACGAAGCATTCTCCATTTCGGATTGATAGTACCCTGTGAAGAACTCCGCCTCCGTCTCATTGGGGGTGAAGAAGTCCACGGTTTTAAAATACGCGCCCGGTACATTTCTGGCGGGAGCCGGATTTAAAACCGTCCGTACCCCTGCCCCGTGGGCAATGCGCAGCGCCTCGGTGACGGCCTCCTCGTTGACTTGCAGCTGCATGAGCAGCACATCGGAGTGCTCAATGAGCGACTGCGCCCGGCGGACCTCCTCCACCGTAAGCTTTTCGTTTGCCAGGGGAGCTACGATGATGGCGTTGTGCCCGGCGTGGTCCACGTGCACGCAGCAGGTGCCGGTTTCGCCCTCTTGGCTTACAAACTCCGCGTGGATGCCCTCCCGCCGGAGATTTTCCAGCAGAAACGCGCCCCGCTCGTCCCGGCCCACCTTGCCGATCATGTGGACCTCGGCTCCCAGACGCGCCGCCTGCACCGCCTGATTGCCGCCCTTGCCCCCGGCATAGAAGCCGTTGCGGTCCCCGGTCACCGTCTCGCCGACCCTCGGAAGACGGTCCGCCCAGATAAAGCAGTCGTACAGCAGATCGCCCAGAACCGTGATCCGCATCTTACTGCTCCCGTCTCTTTTGGAGATAGTCCGGGTCCAGATATTTGAAAGCGGTGCCCCAGGCCTTCTTCCGGGTAAAATACACGTCGTTTTGCTCCTGCTTGGGCCAGAGGGTAAAGAGCTTGAATTCCTTTTCGTTCATGGTGTTGTCGATCCAGTGGAACACGTGGGGCGGGATGATGATGATATCGCCGGGTTTCACGGGGACACTGTCCTCATCCAGCCAGAGGATGCCGCTTCCCTCCACGATGTAATAAATCTCCGCCTCCTCGTGAGCGCCGCCGCCGGTGCGGCAGCCGCCCTTCAAGGTGCCCTCGTTGATGTTGATGACGGGAAAGCCCGCCATCTCGTCGCCGGTGAGCTGCTTGGAAGAATATGTCTCATCGCACACAAACGGCGCGACGTTTTCCGCGTTGACAAGCGTCCATTTTTTCTTTTCCATAGCATTGTTCCTCCGATATTTAAAATTGAGCCGGTTTCTCCGGGTCAGGGATAAAGCTTCAGTTCGCTGGTCTCGGTCCACGGAATGGGCGTGCCGAAGTTTTCCAGCAGGTCCATGCGCAGGTACTTGGCCTCCACCGGCTGTTCCAGCAAAATTTCCTGCCAGCCCTCTGCCTTTTCCAGCTCCACGTGGGCAAGGAAGGTCCACGGGACGTCCTCGATGCGGTCCTCCTTCCGGCGCAGCTTTCTGGGCTCGTCGGTATTGCTGATGTAAAGGTCCACGGCTTTTGCCAGCTCCTCCAGCACGCTGATATCCAGTCCCACGTTGCGGAAGATACGGATTTTGCCGATCTTCTGGCTCTCTCCGAAAAAGCTCACCACCACCGAGGCAGGCCCCTTGGTGTTGGCGCCCCAGGTGCCGCCGTTTCGCTCTGTGTCGTCCCGAATCAGATTCGCCACCCAGAAGGTGGGGTCCGACTCCGTATGGCTTGCCCACTCGATGCGGGTATAGTAGGAGCCGTCTCTTCTCACGCCCAGCGGATACAGTTCCATTGTTTTCCTCCTGTCAGCCATAAACTTTTTGATACAGCGTCTCGATCTCCGCCCGGCGGGGCATGGCGGGGGCCGTTCCCAAACGGGTCACGGACAGCGCGCCGGTCACGTTGCCCCAGCGCAGCGCGGTGAAGAGGTCCGCCCCCTCCGAGAGCGCCGTGACGAAGCCGCCGTTAAAGGCGTCCCCCGCGCCGGTGGTATCCACGGCCTCCACCTCCAGCCGGGGCAGCAGCTCGCTTCTTTCCCGGTCCATGGCAAACGCCCCCATGGACCCCAGCGTGATGACCACCTGTTTGACCCCCTTGGAAAGAAACACCTCCGCGGCCCGGCGGGCGTCCGCCTCCGTTTTGACCTCCACGCCGGTGAGCAGCTGCGCTTCCGTCTCGTTTGGCGTCACAACGTCGATCATGCGGAGAATCTCGTCCGGCAGTTCCTTTGCCGGAGCGGGATTGAGCACAATGGGCACGCCCGCCTCATGAGCAATTTTGATGACGCGGAACAGCGCGTCAAAGTTTACCTCCAGCTGCACCAGCAGCAGCCCCGCCCCTTCGATGAGGGCGCGGCACTTCTCCACGTCTCCCTCCGTCAGGCAGCCGCAAGCGCCGCTGATGACCACGATCTCGTTTTGCGCGGAGTGTTCATCCACCGTGATGAGGGCGCAGCCGGTCTCGTGGTGTGCATCCTTCAGCACATAGCGGGTATCCATCCGCTCCCGTTCGTAAAAGTCCGTGGCGACGGCGCCGAACACGTCCTGTCCCACCTTAGTGACAAGGGTTACGTCCGCCCCCGCCCGATGGGCCGCCACCGCCTGATTGGACCCCTTGCCTCCGGGCCCCATGGAAAAGGCGCTGCCCAAAACCGTCTCCCCCGGCATGGGAAGCCGGGGGCTTCTGGCGGTCAGATCCACCACGAAGCTGCCAAAGACCACAATTTTTTTCTTCATTCTCCGATTCCTCCCCTGCGGATCTCCGCAATTTCCCGCTCCAGCGCCGCGATTTCCTCAGCGCCGTCCAACATGCCGATCTCCAGGTCCACGCATCGGCTCTCCATGGACGCGAGCACCGTGAGCGTTCCCTGCTCCCGCTGCTCCCGCCGGCTTTTGGGGTGGCAGATTCCCGGTTCAAACGCAAAGACATACTCCCCCGGACGCTCCACCTTCCACTGGGCAAGGCAGGGCAGCTGCGCCCGCGTATAGCGCAGGTACAGCCCCAGCGCAAGGTCGTCGTTGACCAGCGCCATCACGGTCTTTCCCGCCCCGTCGGTTTTCGGTTCGTGAAAAAACTGCTGCTCTAGCGCGCCGGGGCGGGGACCGCCGCAACGGTCGTACCCCTCCATCCCGGCCTTGGAGACTTCCGTCTCGGCCCAGACGCGCCCCACGGGCAACAGCAGCCGGGACCCGTCATCCAAAATAGGGTGACCGATATTGATGTGATAGAAAAACAGCAGCGGGCTTGGTGCGGCGCTCTCGTTGGTGAACACGTCCCGCAAAAAGAAGCGCTTTTCGCCAAGGCGGGCCGTCACCGTTCTGCGAAGGGTCAGGTGCTCCCCGTGGAGCCGTCCCTCGCTCATGCGGCCGGTCACCTCCATGGTGTAGCCCCCCGCCGTCCACGCCTCCCGCGTGCCCACGTTGTCAGCCCCGGTGTTGGAGATGTCGCCGTGGAGTCCGTAGGGCACCGGCCCCAGAACGGGGTGCTCGTCTACGCAGGCCGGTCCCACATTGGAAAGGCCGCAGGTGGTCACCATGCCCGCAAAAAAGCTCTGGAGCCACTGGCTTTCCCGGGGGTCATGATACCCGGGGGCCGTGACGCCTGCCTTGGAGAGGTAGGAAACCGGCACGCCCCGGTACCGGCAGTCCACAATGTCCATGCCCCGGCCGGGGAGGACGGTGAATTCCAGCCCGCCCCCGGTGCGCACGTCCACCGCCTCCACGCCCCGGGCCTTTCCGTCGCTGAGCGTGCAGCGGCGCAAAGATGCCGCCTGCGCCATATTGCCGTAGTACGCGATGCAGGACGGTCGGTCCTGCATGGGGTTCCACTGCTTCATAGCCGCTTACCGCTCAGAAATCCACCATGATCTTGATGCGGCTGTCGTTGCGTTCCTTTACCGCCGCAAAGGCCTCCCGCGCCTTTTCAAAGGGATAGCGGTCGGTGATCATGGGCTTGAGGGAAACATGCCCGTTGGAGAGTAGATCCAGAATGGGGCGGCCCATATTGGGCGTGCCCGCCGCGCCCACCAGCGTGCAGTTTTTGGCGATCAGCCGGTCCAGATTGGCGGAGGGAATTTCCTGCTCATAGAACCCGGGGATGACCAGCGTTCCGCTGGGGCGCAGCATTTCCAGCATGTCGTTGAACAGCTCCGCGGAGCCGGTGGTATCCAAAATCACGTCCATGCCCCGGCCGCCCGTCTCCCGCATCACCACATCAAAAAGATTTTCCCGGGTGGTGTTCACCAGCACGTCCGCGCCCATGGTCTTGCCCACGGCCAGCTTTTTGTCCTTCCGCCCAGCCAGAATCACCTTTCCTGCGCCCATTCCCTTGGCGCAGGCCATACCGCCAAGGCCGATGGGCCCGGTGCCCACCACCAGCAGATTTTGCCCCGGTCCCATCTGGGAGCGGGTCAGGCCGTAGAGGCCGATGCTGGAAGGCTCCACCAGCGCCGCCTCGTCCAGCGGCACGTTGTCCGGGACCCTGTAGGTTAGCCGCTCGGGCATGAGCATGTACTCCGCGAACGCACCGGGCCAGCACGCGCCGGTGGTGCCGATGGCGCGGCCGTTGACGCAGCTTTGATAGTCGCCCCGCAAACAGTACTCGCACTCGCCGCAGGAATAGCCGGTGTCGCTGATGATCCGGTCGCCCACCTTCAGCCGCCACGCTTCGCTGCCGGTTTCCACGATGACGCCGGACCACTCGTGCCCGATGCGCACGGGATAGATGGGGTCCATGCCCGCACCCAGCTTCAGCGTCCCCGCCGCAATAGCCACATCCGTGGCGCAGATGCCGCAGTGGGCGACCTTTGCGAGAATTTCCCGGGGGCCGGGCACCGGGCGGTCCATTTCCACCATCCGCAGCTCGCCGGGCTGATACGCTACCAATACTTTCATAGCGCGTTCTCTCCTTTTAAAAGTCTCGGGTGTAGCCGCAAATCCACCCGCCGTCCACCACGTTGACGGTCCCCGTCATATAGGCGGAGTCGTCCGAAGCCAAAAAGCACGCCATGCCCGCGATATCCTCCGGCTCGCCGGGGCGGTGCATGGGGATGTGGGACATCATGGCCTCCGCCTTTTGCGCGTCCGCGTAGAAAAGCTTTTTGGTCCCCTCGAACATGATGGACCCCGGCGCGATGCCGTTGACCCGGATGTTGAGCGGGGCCAGCTCCAGCGCCATGGCCTTCGTCAGATTGAACACGCCCGCCTTGGCGGCGGTGAAGGCGCACTGGAGCCGCAGCGGCGCAAGGCCCACGATGGAGCCGATGTTAATGATACTGCCGCCGTGGCCCTGCTTTTCCATCTGCAAAATGGCGGGCTTGGAGCAGTAATACACGCCGTTGAGGTCCACGTTGATGATCTTTTCCCAAAGCTCGTCGGAGTACTGGTGGATGGGCTTGCGCTCTTCCGGTCCGCCGTTGATGCCGGCGTTATTCACCAGCACGTCCAGAGCGCCGAAGAGACCCACGGTCTCCTCGATCATTGCCCGGGCGCTCTCCTTGTTGCCAACATCGGCAATCACCGCAGCGGCGGCGCCGCCCGCGGCCGTAATTTCATCCACCGTGGCTTGCAGTGTGGCAAGCGTCCGCCCCGCCACCGCCACCTTTGCCCCGTTGCGGGCAAAGGCCTTTGCCATGGCGCCGCCGATGGCGCCGCCGGCTCCCGTCACAAGAACGACCTTATCTTTTAAATCTACCTGCATGATTTTCGCTCCTCACATCAAAATTGGGTGGTACGCTTTCACCCGTCGGTCTTTTTTCCATACGCAAGCAGGGCCACTCCGTCCCGCTTTGGGATTTTTACGCCGCGACCTTCCTCTTTTGCCGGTACAGGTCGCACAAAACAGCGGCTGCCATCAAAAGGCCCTGCACCGCCACCTTCATGGTGGCAGGACACCCCAGGAAAATGATGGCGTTTTCCGCCACGAACACCAGCGAAATGCCGATCAGCACGCCCAGCGGAGACCCCTTGCCGCCAGCTAAGCTGACGCCGCCCACCACGCACCCGGCAATGGCGCGGAACTCCCAGCCGTCTCCGGTCTCCGGCAGACCCACGCCCACGTCCAGCGTCAGCAGCAGCCCTGCCACCGCGGAGAGCGCGGCGGAGATGATATACGCCTGCACGCGCATCTTATCCGCGTGGATGCCGGAGAGGATGGCCACCTCCCGGTTGTCGCCCACCGCCAGAAGTCTGCGGCCCCACAGCGTTTTTTTGATGATCACAAACACGATGGCGAAGATGGCCACCATGATCCATACGTAGATCGGCATGCCAAAATAGCGCCCGTCAAAAACATCCACCAGCTTGTGGCTTTCCTGGGTGGCGAGGGAAAACTGATACCCCTTAACGAAAAGATACCGTGCGCCGCCCACCATATAGAGCGTTCCCATGGTGGCCACAAAGTCCGGGATTTTCCAGTAAACCACCAGCACGCCGTTGAGAACGCCCACCGCAAGGCAGGCCGCCATGGCGATCACGATGGCGGGAAACATGTCCATGCCATGGTCCACCACCAGCGAGGACATGATGATCCCCGCAAAGCCCGCCACCTTGCCGGTGGAAATATCCACCTGTCCCACCATCAGGGGGAAGCTGGCGCCCAGCGCCGTCAGCGCGATGAAGGTCAGCTGCGTGAACATGGAAGAGAAGTTGCCCACGGATAAAAAGGCGGGACGGAGCACCGTCGTCACCGCAACGATGATAATCAGCGGGATCAGCACGCCGAATTCGTCTGTCCGCGTCAGACGCCGCAGCGCCCCGGTCTGTGTTTTTTGAATCGTCTGCTCGTTCATTGTCATTCATCCTCCTTCCAGCCCGGGTCAGACAAGCTTGCGTGCTTCCAGCCGCTTGCGCTGAATGTCCATAATGACGGACAGCACCAGAATCAGGCCGATGAGCACCAGCTGCAGGTTTGTATTGACGTCCAGAATCCGCAGGCAGTACCAGAGCGTGTGGAACAGCAGCACGCCCAGCGCAATGCCAAAGGCGGAGCCCGCGCCGCCGGTCATGGAAATGCCGCCGATGGCGCAGCAGATGATGGCCCGGAACTCTCTGCCGCTTCCAAATGCCGCGTTGGCAGCGCCGGCGTTCAGCGTATCAAAGAGTCCGCCCACCGCCGCAAACGTACCGGCAAGGATAAAGGCAATGAGCTTGATGCGTCTTGCGTTCAGCCCTGCCATCACCGAGGCCTCCTGATTGCCGCCCACGGAGCGCAGCGAGTACCCGTACCGGGTCCGCCGGATCAGCACATCCAGCAAAACGATCAGCAGCACAAAGACGAAGAACAGCCAGCTCAGCCCCAAGGGCTTGGCTCTTGTGACGGAGGACAATCCAAGCGACGCGATGGACTGCGGCTCTCCCTGGGAGATGGTCACCGCAAGGCCCTGACAGATAAACTGCGTGGCCAGCGTGGTGATCCAGCTGCTCAGGCCCAGATAGCAGACGCAAACGCCGTTGAGCGCCCCCACCACCGCGCCGGTGAGCAGGCAGATCAGCACGCAGGGGACCAACCCCAGCCCCCACTGGCTGGCGGCAATGCCGCACATGACGCCCGCCAGGCACCCGTTCATGCCCACGGACAGGTCGATCTCGCCTGCCATGATCACCAGCGATTCTCCCATGGTGGCGGCTCCGATGAAAACGCTGCCCACCAGAATGGAAGAGATGTATTTCCATGTGAGGAAGTTGGGTTTCAAAATGGTTGTGATGACGCATACGATTAAAATCGGGATCAAAATTCCGAATTCCGGCGTCAGCAGCAGCTTCAGCCCGAGTCCCGAACGCTCGTTTCTTTCTTTTAGTCTCATCATATGACTGCACCTTTCCGCTGCCCGGCAGGCCCGAAGCGCAAACGACGGCGCGCCCTTCCCGCAGCATCATTCGATTTTCGGAGGCATGCGCTCAAACCGCCGCCTGCTGTTCCCGTTTTTCCTCATTCCGGAAGGTCTTGGTCGCCAGCTGCATGATCCGGATCTCCTTGGCCTCGTCCTTTTGTAGCTCGCCGGCCACCCGCCCCTCCGCCATAATTACCATTCGGTCGCTCATGGCGATCAGCTCGGGAAGGTCGGAGGAGATGATGATGATGGCGGCTCCGGTGGCGCTGAGCTGATTGATCAGCTGATAGATTTCGTTCTTCGACCCCACGTCGATGCCCTTGGTGGGCTCGTCGAGGATGATGACCTTCGGCTCCGTGTTCAGCGCCCGGGCGATGACCACCTTTTGCTGGTTTCCGCCGGAAAGCGTGGCGACCCGGGTATTGAGGCTGGGCGCTTTGATGCGCAGGTCCTGAAAATAAGGCTCCGCGCGCCCCCTGATCTTCTGCCGGAGCACAAAGCAGGCGTGGCTCACCGCCTTCAAATTGGAAATGACGATGTTCTTCTGGATGTCCCAGCTGAAGTTCAAGCCGTAGCGCTTGCGGTCCTCGCTGACCATGCTGATGCCGTGGCGTACGGCGTCCTCCGTGGTACGGATGTGGATTTCCTTTTGATCGAGAAAGATTTTGCCGGACTTCAGGGGCATCATGCCGTAAATGGCCGAGCACACCTCGGACCGGCCCGCGCCCACCAGCCCGCCAAGGCCCAGCACCTCGCCGGAGTGGACGGAGAAGGAGACCTCGTGGATCAAATCCCGGTTTGCGATGTAGGGATGCTCCACCGTGAGGCCCTCCACCCGGAAGATTTCCTCCCCGACGGGGTTGTCTCGCGTGGGATACAGGTCGGACATCTGGCGGCCGATCATATCGGCGATGATCCGCATGGTGTCGTACTCCGCCTTTTTATAGGTACTGATATTCCTGCCGTCCCGCAAAATGGTGACCCGGTCGGTCAGCTCCAGAATCTCCTCCAGCTTGTGGGTCACGAAAATGATGCTGGTGCCGTGCTCTTTTAAGTTTCGCACCACCTCGAACAGGCTCTCCACATCGCTGGCGGAAAGGGAGGTGGTAGGCTCATCCAAAATGAGGACCTTCGGCTTGGTCGCCAGCGCCCGGGCGATCATCAGCATCTGCTGCTGACCGACGGACAGCTTCCGCACGTCCGCCTTCGGGTCCAAATCGATTTTATTGTCTTTGAGCAGCTCCGTGCAGGCCTGATATAGTTTTCCAAAATCCACAAACGGGTTTTTGGAATGACGGCCCTGGACCTGCAACGATTCCAGACGGAGATTCGACATATAGATATTTTCCGCCACGCTGAAGTTTTTCAGCACGTTCGTCTCCTGCGGCACGTAGCCGATTCCCTGACGGATGGCGTCCAGCGGGCTGGACGGCTTAATCTCCGTCCCCTCCAAAACCAACGATCCCTCATAAGAACCGCTGGGGTATATCCCATTTAACATTTTGAGCAGCGTGGACTTTCCGGCGCCGTTTTCGCCGATCAGACCCAGTACTTCGCCGTATTTGACGTTCAGGCAAACCGCGTCGTTTGCCAGCACGCCGGGAAACCGCTTTGTGATATTTACGGCTTCCAGCACATAGTTCGTCTCCATAACTTCCCCTTCCCCGGTCCGTGTGCTTCCGTTCACCTTGCAACGCGCTTTGTGAATGCTGAGAGGGTGTTACCGGGAGAGCCCTTGTAACACCCTCTCGGGAGATTCAACCGCGTTTCTTATTTAAAGAATTCCTGCACCTGCTTGGCGATCTCGCGATGGAACTCCATGCCGTTTTTGCCCTCGCCGTCTGCCGTCACAACGGGCGCTTCCAGATCCGTCCACTCCGGAACGGTGCCGCCGCGGAAAATGGTATCCAGATATTCCATGGTCTTGTAAGCCTCGTCATAGAGGGGCTGGGCCACGATGGCCTGCACCTTGCCGGCCTCCAGATAATCGAGGTTGGCCTCGGTGGAGTCCATGCCGACGATGAAGATCTCGCCGTCTGCCTTACCGGCCTTGGTGGCGGCGTCCGCCCAGGTGATGGGGGAGTTGCCGGTGGTGCCGAAGGCGCCGATGATATCGGAATGCGCCTGAATGATGGCGAGGTTGGTCGCTGTGGCGGCATCCACCACGCCGCCTTCCAGCTGCACATCCAGCACGGTGATTTTGCCGAGATCATAAGTACCGTTCAGGGAGTCCCAGGTCTTGCGAAAGGAATCGGTGGCGGCGTTTTCCGTCACGTTCTTGGTGTTTTGCGTCAGCGCCACGCTGCCGGACTTGCCGTCCAGATTCTTGGCCATCAGCTCGGCGACCTGCTTGCCGTAGAGCGTGGGGTCACAGGCCATGTTGAAGGCCAGACCCTCGGGGTACTTGCCGTCCGCCTGCTTGTGGTTGAAGTGGGGGATACCCACGACCACGCCCTGACTTGCGCAGCTGGCAATGGTCTCATAGCCGCTGGAGTCGCCGGACCAGAGCAGCAGACCGTTGCCGCCTTCCGCCGCAAAGGCCTCCGCCGCCGCAAACGCCTCGCTGGTGTCGCCGCCCTCGGTACCGATGACCTTCGCATTGGTATAGCCCAGCGCCTCGGCGGCCTTCAAAAAGCCCAGCTGGACAATGCGGTGGACGGGGTGGTTCATGTTGTCCATGCAGATGGCAACGTAGTAGTCCTCGGGGTTGAAGTCCTTCGCCGGCTCCGCCGTGCCCTCCTGCTTTTCAGGATTGGCGGCAGGGGCTTCCTCCTTGGACCCACAGCCCGCCAGGGACATCGTCATGACCAGTGCCAGTGCCAGTGCCAACGCTTTCAAGCTTTTTTTCATTTTCATGACCATACCTTTCCGCTGCCCGGCGCTTCCTCTCTTGGGGTCCTCCGCGCAGCATATCCAAGTTTGTTCGTCCAGGGTTCATGCAAGAGCTTTTTCAAAACACGAAGAGAGATGTGGGGGGTATCTTTTGCCTGCTTGAAACTGATGTACGCTGTGGCCGCTTTGGAGTCTATCAAGACAATTCGGCGGCGCCCTCTGCCGCCCTTTGCGGTTCCCATTATGCGGGACAGTCCCGCCCACCTTTCGTATTTTGGGTGCAACCCCTCCTTCCTTTCATCAATCTTCCCCGCATTCTCCGGTATTTTCCAGGTTGTGGTCTCAGATCAAAATGTCCTCGTTCATGGCGCCGCGCAGCTTTTTCTCATACAGCTCAAGATTGCTTTTCAAAACGATCTGCGGGTCCAGCAGAATCTCCGTCCCTTCAAATTTTCTGCCCTCCGTCAGATACTCAAACAGATATTTGGTGGCAAGCCTGCCCTGCGTATAGGGATTTTGAAAGATGGTGGCAAGGACCAGTCCGGATTTCAAAAAGTCGATCATCTGCGGAAACACGTCGGAAGCCACGATTTTCAGCTTTCCGCCGTAGCCCATTTCCACCAGATGGTTGCAAAATGCCACCGAGTTGGCGGTTGCCATGTAGATGCCGTCCAGATCCGGGTGCTCTTTCATCAGCTTTTCCGCCAGCGTGTAGGCCCGCTGGGGCATGTCGTGGTGCTCGTAAATCCCCGCAAAGGAGAAGCCCTGGCGTTCCACCTCCGCGAGAAAGCCCTCGGCGGTCCGAATATGGACCTGAGACGTCAGCTGGCCGGTGACCAGCGCCACCTTTTTCCCCCGCCCCAGCACCATTCCCAGCAGCTCGCCCGCCATGCGCCCGGCCACGAGGCCGTTGCTCTGGACGGTAAAAAGGCGGCCGTCCTTATCCAGATCCGTGGTCATGGTGACCACGGCCATCTTCCCAAGATTCAGCTGGCGAATCCGCTCCGAGAGAATTTTTTCCCCCTCCGGCGGAACCAGCAGCACGCCGTCGTACCCGAGATAGGCCATCTCCTGCAGCCGCTCGGCAAAGGCTGCCGGCTCGCTGGGGATCGTCAGCATCTCCATGCTCACGTGATAGTCCTGCAAATCCACCAGCGCTTTCTGGATGCCTCTGCGGACCTCCTTGTCGTAATCGTGGATCAAATCCGGAAACAGCGCCGCAAACCGTTTTTCCTTCCGAGAGAGGCTGGCAGCTGTTTTGCTGGCTTTATAGCCCATTTCCTCCGCTGCTTCCAAAATCTTTTTTCTGGTATCCTCGCTGACATCCTCTTTCCCGTTCAGCGCGCGGCTGACGGTGGCAATGGAAATTTGCAGCTCCTGTGCGATATCATAGATGGTCAGCTTCGTCTCTTTCGTTTTCATTTCGACACCTCTCGCCATTATTCGTAAGCGCTTACGAAACTAAGGGAAAAAAGAGAGCGGCAACGAGCGTCCGCTTGCAGCGGGACACAACCGCCTTCAAAAAACTTTCTTCGACTTTCTTTCACCGGTTTCAGCGCATTTCGTAAGCGCTTACGAAACTGGTAAAAAACAGAGGCAAACAACAAACCTGCCATTGGGGAATGTCTCTTGTTTGCCATCTTCGTCCGGCGCACCTTTTTGCTTTGTCCCCACTTGTCCCTGTACTGTGGGGTCTTGGCCCGCGCCATCGCTTTTGTTAAGTACACGATAGCACAGATATGGTCAATGTGCAATATTTTTTTGACCTCTCCTTGTCACATTTGTTAAATATAAACAGTTTCCTTCTTTGCTTTTTACCGGCGAACCAAAAATTCGGGGGAATATTTTTTTATTTCCGGAAATATTGTCAAATAATAGACGATCTTTCGCCAAAACGATCCCGCGCAGCGCGGGATCGCCCGGTCCCTGCCGGTAAAATTTTTGCAGCGCACAGACATTATGACGACTCTCTGCTCTTTCTCAGCGCCGCGAAGAACGACGCCAAAACCGCCCGGCAGGACTCCGCCAAAATGCCGCCCACCAGCGCCGGCGGGTTTGGAAAGGACTCCAGAAAGAGGTTCGTCACGCCGCCGCAGGCCCCCATGGCTTCGTCCCGCGCTCCGTACCACACCCGCGAGATGCGGGCGTTCAAAATTGCTCCGGCGCACATCGGGCACGGCTCCAGCGTCACATACAGCTCGCACCCGTCCAGCCGCCATTGCCCCAGGGCCGCATTGGCCTGCGCAATGGCTTCCATCTCGGCATGGGAGGCGGCGGCCTGTTTTTCCTCCCGCCGGTTGCGGCCCCGGCCCACCACCTGCCCGTCCCGGACGATGACGCAGCCCACCGGCACTTCCCCTGCCGCAGCCGCCTCCCGGGCCAGCTCCAGCGCCTGGGCCATATAGCGTTCCTGTTCTTCCATGGTTTCTTTTCTCCTCCGTATGAAAACTGGCATATTTGTCCAAACTCTCCATAAACGTAGGGTAGGAGGGACGCTGCCATGAAATCGCTTTTCTTTTCCTCAAAAACCGTGCCAGATCCCGAGCTGATTGCTTTGAAGGCGGAGCTGCTGGAGGCGCAAAGGGAATTGTCTTTCGCCTATCGCCAGTTCAATCAGGCTTTGGACCCGGAGCTGGTGGAATCCTGTGTCTATCAGATCAGTGCTGTGAAAGCACGATGCAACTATCTCATTCGCGTCATCAAGGAGCGGAGCCCCGAGACCGCCGCGGCTGCCGCCCGTCTGGAGGAGGACAGCGCATGGACCTGAGTCAAAAAATCATTGCGGGCCTGCTGGCAGGCTTTTTTCTCATTGCCCTGCTGCGGGTCTTTCGCGCGCCGCTGCGCCTTGCGCTGCGTCTTTTGGGCAACACCCTTCTTGGTTTTCTGGCTCTCTGGGTCGTGAATGCAACGGCGGGCGTCACGGGGATCGCTCTGGGGCTGAATGTCTGGAACGCTCTGGTCATCGGCGTCCTCGGTTTGCCGGGTTTCGTGCTTTTGCTGCTGACGCAGTGGATTCTTTAGTACATATTATACTTCATTCCCCTGGGCGTCCCGAAATTCATGGCTTGCGTGGAATCCTCCGTACCCGGCCTGAAATTCCAGAATGGTCAAAGACGGATTCTCCTTGATGGGCAGCGTCATTTCCGGCTGCTCATCAAAGCGCAGCCAGAGTGTTTCCACCTTCGGATTCTCGCTCCAGCCCACAAAATAAACGCTCCGGTCATCGTCCCAGCCGGTGAGAAACTCCGTGTAGATCCGGCTGCCCGGACGCGCGCAGTACATGCTGTATGGACGGCGTGAGCTGTACGCCTCATACTTCCCGCCTTCATTTTGCCGGAACCGGACGATCCACACATCGTCCGGTTTTTTCTGCTGGCGGCGGAAGAGCACGAAGCGGTCCTCGCCCCGATCCTCCACCGCCAGCAGCTCCACATGGTCCCCCAGCCGCTCCCCGGCCGTTTCCATGATATACCGCTCAATGGACGCCGGGTCGTTTCCATAGATCGTTGGCCGATAACCCGCCGCAAACAGCAGCACCACAATACTGAAAAGCAGGAAACGCAGCCGCTCCACGGTCTCTCGTTTCATCGTCCACCTC
Organism: Oscillibacter sp.; assembly: GCF_028693505.1. Taxonomy (GTDB): domain Bacteria; phylum Bacillota; class Clostridia; order Oscillospirales; family Oscillospiraceae; genus Oscillibacter. Next base: position 1,010 of record NZ_JAQUVF010000019.1, on the reverse strand, counting down.
CAAAATCCAAAAACAGGGTGGGAGCATTTGAGAGCATTTTAAAGAAAATCGAAGAAAGCAAAAGAATTCATATTGTTAAATGAATTTACAGTTGACAGAAGTTGTCCACCGTGATATAAATAACCTTGCTCCGATTTTAACCCGGAGCTCTTAATTTGTAAAGCAAATACAAATATATCTATCGGAGGAAACACCATGTCCACTTTTATGGCAAGCAAGGCCAACATTGAGCGCAAGTGGTACATCCTGGACGCCGCCGGCAAGCCCCTCGGCAAGACCGCTGTCCGGGCTGCCGACCTGCTGCGCGGCAAGACCAAGCCCACTTTCACCCCCAACGCCGACTGCGGCGACAACGTGATCATCATCAACGCCGGCAAGGCAGTGCTCACCGGCAACAAGGGCACCCAGAAGATCTACCGCACCCACTCCGGTTGGGTGGGCGGCCTGAAGGAAACTCCCTACCGCATTCTGATGCAGGAGAAGCCCGACGTTGCTATGCGCGTAGCAATTCGCGGCATGATGCCGAAGAACACCGTCGCCAAGGATTCTCTGAAGCGCCTGCACATCTACGCTGACGCCAACTACGAGCAGCAGGCCCAGCAGCCCGTCGCTCTGGACGTCGAATAAGGAGGAGTAAAGAGAATGTATCAGTCTAAGAAGCCTTATCTGTATGGTACCGGCCGCCGGAAGTCCTCCGTGGCCCGCGTCCATCTGTTCCCCAACGGCACCGGCTCCATCACCGTCAATGGCCGTGACATCGAAGAGTACTTCGGTCTGGACACGCTGAAGATGGTCGTCCGTCAGCCCCTGGAGTCTACCGGCAACACCGGCAAGATGGATATCGTTGCCACCGTCACCGGCGGCGGCGTGTCCGGCCAGGCCGGCGCTCTGCGCCACGGCATCTCCCGCGCCCTGCTGCTGGCCAGCGAGGACAACCGTCCCATCCTGAAGAAGGCCGGTTTCCTGACCCGCGATCCCCGTATGAAGGAGCGCAAGAAGTACGGCCTCAA
>NZ_JAQUVF010000044.1 GCF_028693505.1 Oscillibacter sp. | reverse complement strand
CAAAGCGTTTTGAATACCCCTGTGGGGAAAACGCCTTGTATTACAGGCTTTCTTGATAGGAAAAATAAAAGAATTGACCGAAGCAATGTATCATTACTTCGGTCAATTCGTGGTCGGAGTGGCGGGAGTTGAACCCACGGCCTCTTGGTCCCGAACCAAGCGCGCTACCAACTGCGCTACACCCCGGTATGAAATGAAAGAACTTGCTGCCTGCGGCGGTTATTGCGGCCCTGTATTGCAGCTTATCCAGTATACGGAATTTTTTCGGGAATGTCAAGGTCATATTGCTGGAAAACGGACATAGAATGCAAAAGAGTGATGAATGGGAGGGACAGCTATGACTTCACGGCAGGCGGGACGCAGGATCAGCACCATTGCAGCAGAAAAAAAACGGCGCAAGACCGTTCGGAGCGGTGCGCGGCAGACCGCCAGAGCGAAAGATGCGCCCCTGCCAAGCAAGGAACAGCAGCGACTTTTGCAGTTTGTGGTCTGTGGGAGCGTATTTGTGCTTCTGGTGGCGGCTAAGCTGCTGCTGCCAAGTAAAATGGCACAGATCAACGAGAGGCTCTCCGACGCCATGCGGAAGAATATGGACGTTCAGACGGTTTTCTCCGCTGTTGGAAGGGCGTTTTCCAGTGAGGAAGATTTGAATGGGACCGCAAAGGAAGTCTATCAGGCGGTCTTTCATCCGGAAGGCGGGGGCGAGGCACTGGAGACGGCCTACATGGAAAACTTACCGTCCGGTGATACAGCCGCATGGGACACGCTGCGGGAATATCGGGCGGGTAAAGAGGTGCTGACGGGAGAGAGCAAGACGGAAACCGCGGGAAGTGCCGCTACGGAATCTACCGGGACTGCCCAAGCGGAATCTGTGAAAGAGCCGCAGGTATCCACCCTGGCCTACGTCCTCTATTCAGACCAGAACCTTCCGGAAGGCGTCAGTATGGAGCAGGAAATTCTGGGCTTTGATTACTGCACCCCGGTGCTTGCCGCGCTCTCCTCCGGATTTGGCTACCGGGAGCACCCGCTGGAGGGTGAAGAACGCTTTCATTACGGAATCGATCTGGCGGCAAACACCGGCACGGAGGTGGATTGCTTTGCTGACGGTACGGTAAAAGCGGTTGGAGAGAGCAGCAGCTATGGGAAATACTGCATCGTGGACCATGCCGGGGGATATGCCACGCTGTATGCCCATTGCAGCCGGGTCGTTGTCTCCTCCGGGAGCACGGTGTCCGAAGGACAAAAGATCGCCGAGGTGGGGGAGACCGGTATGGCCACCGGCCCGCATCTGCATTTTGAGCTGCACCGGGACGGAAAATACCTCAATCCCATCTATTATGTTTCCGCCGCATAGGGCGTCGGTGCGAATTTCCCCTGGCTTCTGCCTGCTGCTGGCGTGGTTTGGGACGGTGAACGGCTGGCGTCTGCTGGGGACGGTGCTGCTGGCGGCAGGGCTTCATGAAGCGGGGCACTGCATTGCGCTGCGGAGTCTTGGCGCCGGAATTACCGGATTGCGCCTCGGCGTTTTGGGCGCGGTTTTGGAAGTGGACGGCAGGCGCCTTTCCTATGGAAGAGAGCTGGTAACGGTTTTGGCGGGCCCGGGGGCGAATCTGCTGGCTGCGTGCCTGTTTTCCTGTTTGGGGGAGGCCTGGCTCGGCGAGGTAGGCGCCAATCTGGTGCTGGCGCTATTTAATCTGCTGCCGATTTATCCGCTGGATGGCGGCCGAATGCTGCGCCTTTTGACGCAGTGGGCCGCCGGACCGGAAATGGGGGACTGGGCCGCCAGATGGATTGGAGCCGCCACGGCGGCGGCGCTTTTCTGCGGGATTTGCTATTTGATGTGGCGCACGGGGGGCAGTTTGTGGCTGGCTCCCGCCGCGCTGGGCGCGTTGGCGGCGGCGGGGCGGAACCTGCTGGGAAGCGCGGAGGATTGACGTCTTTTGGCCAAGCAGGTATATAATATAGGAATTTCAATGCCGCGGGGGATACTGGATCTGCCATAGCAAAATCGTTTTTAGTCAGTGACGGAATAGAGAGTGAATCTGAGCGGAGAGAAACCGGTTTCGGATTGATTTTTTTGAACAAGTAACCTATAATAAAACTGACTTTTAAACGGAAAGAGTAAGCTGTGGAGGTGAATTCGTGAACAGTGGCGAAATTGCGAAACTTGCAAAAGTTTCCAGAAGTACGGTATCCCGTGTGCTGAACCATCACGCAGGCGTGACAGATAAGATGAGAGAGCGCGTGGAGGCGGTGATCCGGGAGCAGAACTATGTGCCGGACGCTGCCGCCAGAAAGCTGGCCGGAAAAGAAAATCGGATTATCGGTCTTTTCATTATAGATACTGCGGACACCTATGAAGAACATAACATCTGCACAACACCATTCTACAACGACTATATTGCGCAGTCCATTGATATTGCCAATAGCCGCGGGTATGATTTGCTGATTCGCGTGGTACATCATCAAAATTCGGACGAACTGGAGCATTTGTTCCAAAACCGCAGCATCGCTGGTGGAATCATCATGGGGGATCGGATGAATGATTCCCTGCTGGAACATTTGACTGGCAGACAGTACAGAATGGTGCTTTACAATCAGATTACCGAGAGTCCTGCGGCGAATGTTGTGGTCGTCAACTACAACAATTTCAAGTGCGGAAGGATGGCCGGGGAAGAGCTGATCCGGCGCGGCCACAAGCGGATTGCCATGGTTACCGGCGAGACAAATAAAATCTGCGCAATGGAGCGGCTGGAGGGATTGAAGGCCGCGATGCGAGGCGCCAGCCTTACACTGGATTGTGACCGCTATGTGGAATGCGGCGCGTTTCACCGTCAGTCCGGCGGCTATGAGGCGACCCGCCGCCTGCTCAAGCGAAATTTGGACCACATGCCAACGGCAATCTGCGCCGGCTCTGCCGCAATGATGATGGGTACCATGCAGGCCGTGATCGACATGGGCTTTCAGATTCCGCAGGATATTTCCCTGATTGGCATTGACGGCAACAGCCTCTCTCAATATACGGTGCCGACGCTTACAGAGGTCCAGATTTCCAGAAAGCGGGTTGCACTGGTAACGGTAACACGATTGATCGAATTGATCGAAAATGGGGAGACGCCCCAGCACGAGTATGAGATTTCCGAGGCGGAGCTGATCCAGCGCGACAGCGTTAAAATTTTAAGTACAGAATGATTTGCTACCCGCGTATCAAATAAAGCGCCGTCTTTTGCCATGAAGGGAAAAAGACGGCGCTTTATTTAACGGCTACTTTGTGGTTCTGCTGAAGCTGCTCGGACTTTACTTGCGGTACTGTTGGTAAAATTAACGGATTATTGCAAAAAAAGCTATAAAAATTTACAATTGTATTATTTGACACACGTGTATATAATTGTGACCAAGAAGAATTCGGATTTTAATGTTTTGCAAGGGGATGCAGAGAATAAAAAAGCGTGCTTCCCAAAACATTAAAGGATGAATTTGCTTTTACCCTCAATTTGCTACGCGTGTGTAAAATGCTGAAAAGGGAGATCTAGTTATGAACATGAAAAGAGCAGTTGCGTCCTTCCTGACACTTGCAATGACCCTTTCCCTGGCGGCCTGCGGGTCCTCCTCGGAGCAGAGTGCTTCCGGCGGCGAAGCGGCGAAGCCGGCTGCGGAAAAAATCGTGATTCAGGTTGCCCATGAGAACAACCCCGGAGAGCCGGTGTTCGTCGCCGGCGAGGAGTGGCAGAGACTGGTTGCGGAAAAAAGCGGCGGCACCATGGAAATCGAGCTGTTTCCCTCCAGCCAGCTGGGGTCAAAAACGGATTTGATCGACCAGATCATTATGGGGGAGCCGATCATTACCATCTGCGACGGGTCCTTCCTGGCGGAATACGGCGCTCCGGAAATGGCCATCGTCTCCGCCCCGTATGTCTTTGAAAGCTGGGACCAGTGCTGGAAGCTTTTGGACAGCGACTGGTGGCAGGAGGAGAGCGCCCTGCTGGAGGAAAACGGCATCCATATTGTTACCGCCAACTGGATGTTTGGCGAGCGGAACATCATGACCACCAAGCCGGTTCGTACCTTTGAGGACATGAAGGGCATGATCCTGCGCACCCCCAATACCCCCTCCTACATGAAGGCCTTTGAGCTGATGGGCGCTGCCCCCACCGCAATGGCAATCGGCGATTGCTACACCGCGATGCAGCAGGGCACCATCGAGGGTCTGGAGAACACCTTCACCACACTGTACGGTCTTGCTTTCCACGAAGTAGCCAAGTATGTCACGCTGACCAAGCACGTAAAGATGCCCAGCCAGTGGATCTGCAGCCAGACCTGGTGGGATACGCTGACGGCGGACCAGCAGACCATTTTGATGGAGGCCGGGGACGAGGCAGGCCTCATGAACAACGACCTGCAAATGAACGGCACCGAGGACATCATGTCCAAGCTGGAGGAAACCGGCGTGGAGATCATTGACCTGAGCGACACGGAGCGGGCCAAGTTTGCCGCCTCTGTGGCACCTCTGTACGAGGACCCCACCATCACCGCGGGCTGGCGCCACGATCTGCTGGGGTATATTCAGAATTTGACGAAATAAATCCATTGTGATGCGGCCGGGAGCGGAAAAACAGGCGTCCTCTCCCGGCTGAATCATCTCTTTGCGCTTTTGAGCAGAGGTGGAAACGGGCAGGGGAGTATGGTATACTGGTTATCAAATCTCTGCTGCGGGTTCGACGGTTTGCTCTGCTTGCGCAAAGTTCTTGTGGTTAATGAAGTAGGCAGAGAGGATAACGAATGGAGTTAAAAGGAATTACATGGGACCATGCCCGCGGATACGATCCGCTGCTGGTGGTTTCCGAAGCGTTTCAAAAAGAGCATCCGGATGTACAGGTGTCCTGGAAAAAGCGGAGCTTAAAGGACTTTGGAGATTATCCCGTCAGCCGCCTTGCGCAGGATTTTGACCTGATTATGATTGACCATCCCTTTATGGCCGAGGCGCTGCAAGAGAAACTGCTGGTGGTGCTGAATGAGCATCTGACACCCGGCTATTTGCAGCAGTTGGAGGGGGACGAAGTCGGAAAGAGTCTGGAAAGCTACTGCGTGAATGGAGCGTATCAGGGTCTCCCGGTGGATGCGGCGACACAGGTAGCTGCCGCCAACATGGAAATTTTCCGCCGCAAGGGTGCTACGCCGCCGGAAACGTTTGCTGAGCTCATGCAGCTTCATGAGCGGTTGGGGCCCGGAGCAATTGGCGTTGCAATGGCCCCCACCGACATTTTCAGTACGTATTTTGGCCTTGTTGCACAGCTGAGCGGAAAAGACTATTTTGATATGCAGCGGGGCATTGATCCGCAAAAGGGCGCGCTGGCTGCCGCGCGCCTCTATCAGTTAAAGGAAATTTCGGCGCCGGAGACCTTTGAGATGAATCCCATCCACATTCTGGATGAGATGTCCAACCATGAGAAGTTCGCCTATACGCCTTACGTGTATGGTTATACCAACTACTCCAGAGAGGGCTTCCGCCCGCACCTGCTGGAGTTTTGGGACGCGCCGCTGGTAGACCGCGACGCCGCTGTTTCCACGCAGCTGGGCGGCGTTGGAATTGCGATTTCGGCAGCCATTGCCCCGGAAAAGCTGGAAACTGCCGTGCGCTATGCGGAATTTTTGGCATCTCCCGCCATTCAAAAGGGCATTTATACTGCCGCGAACGGCCAGCCCGCCACCTGGTCTGCGTGGATGGACGAGGAAAATAACCGCCTGACCCATCACTTTTTCAAAAATACCATTCGTACCATAGATACCGCGTTTCTCCGTCCGAAGGTGGCTCGCTGGAACACCTTTCAGGAAGCGGCGGGCGAGAAATTGCACCAACAGGTAGCGGAAAATTGTTCCTGTGAAGAAATTGTTCAAACATTAAATGGGCTGTACCGCGAAATCTGCATGGAGAGCTGAAGAGGGAATGAACGATGAGACCATTAGAAGGCATTTTGGTATTGGATTTTAGTCAGTACCTGGCGGGACCCAGTGCTGCGCTGCGGCTTGCCGATCTGGGCGCCAGAGTCATCAAGGTTGAAAATCCAAAAACCGGAGACAACAGCAGACATCTGAGCCTGAAGAATATGTTTTCCGATGGCGACAGCGTGAATTTTCAGGCAATCAACCGGGAAAAGGAAAGCTTTGCGGCGGATTTGAAGAACCCCCACGACCTGCAAATGGTGAAGCGGCTGGTTGCGCAGGCAGACGTTCTCGTTGAGAATTTCCGGCCGGGCGTGATGAAGAAATTCGGACTGGACTGGGAGGGCACCAGCGCGCTCAATACCCGGTTGGTCTATGCCACTGTGACCGGCTACGGTACGGAAGGACCGTGGCGGAGCAAACCGGGACAGGATCTGCTGGTGCAGTCTCTTTCCGGTCTTGCGTACATGAACGGAAACGGCGATCAGCCGCCTACCCCGTTCGGGATCTCCATTGTGGATACCTTTACCGGCACCCATCTGACAGAGGGCGTGCTGGCTTGCCTTGTGCGCCGCGCAAAAACCGGCCGCGGCGGCCGGGTGGAGGTCTCCTTGCTGGAATCCGCGCTTTATTTGCAGCTGGAGGGGCTGACCACATACTTTAACGGCAACCATCAGCTGCCCATCCGAAGCAAGGTGAACAATGCCCACCCCTATGTGGGCGCGCCTTACGGCATTTACGAGACGAAGGATGGCTATATTGCCATTTCCATGGGGTCTGTGCTGGAGGTGGGGAAAATCCTCTCCTGTGAAGCGCTGCAGGCCTATCCGGACCCGGACAGCTGGTTTCCGCAGCGGGATGAAATCAAGCAGATCCTGTGCGAGCACCTGCGGACCAGGACCACCGGAGAGTGGCTTGCGCTGCTGGATCAGGCGCACTATTGGTCCTCTGAAGTGCTGGACTGGAAGCAGATGTCGGAAAGTGACGGCTTTCAGGCGCTGCACTTTGTGCAGGATATCCACCGCTGCGGCAACACCCCGCTTTATACCACCCGTTGTCCCATCCACTATAATGGGGAATTGCTCAGGACGCAAAAGGGCGCGCCCCGTCTGGGTGAGGATGGCGAAAAGATCATTGCGGATTTCCAGCTGGACGGGAAGGAGGCTGAGGAACGGTGAAACCATTGGAAGGCTATTTGGTGCTGGATTTTTGCCAATACCTGTCCGGACCCTATGCCGCGCTGCGTCTTGCTGATTTTGGCGCGCATGTGTGGAAAGTTGAAAACCCGGAGGGCGGCGATCTTTATCGCAGCCTGAACATTTCCAACCTTCGGATCGACGGCGACCAGCCCATCTTCCATGCCGCAAATCGGGGCAAGGAGAGCTTGGCGGTGGACTTGAAGGATGCCGCTCAGCGACCCATGCTGGAAAAGCTGATTGGGAAAGCGGATGTGATGCTGGTGAACTACCGGCCCGGCGTTGCAAAACGACTGGGGCTGGATTATGAGACTGTGCGGGCGCTCAATCCCGGGATTGTTTATGGCAGTATTTCCGGTTATGGAGCGGAAGGCCCTTGGGCCAGTCGTTCCGGGCAGGACCTTTTGGCGCAGTCGGTTTCCGGGCTGCCGTTTTTGAACGGAAATCAGAATCAGCCGCCGCTGCCAATGGGCGTGGGCGTGACGGATATCGTTTCCGGTGAGCAGCTGGTGCAGGGCGTTTTAAGCGGTCTGTACCGCAAGGCGGTTTCCGGAGAGGGCGCCTGCGTGGAGGTCAGCTTGCTGGAAGCTGCGCTGGATATTCAGTTTGAGGGCTTGACCGCATTTTTAAATGACGGCGAGCTGCCGGTGCGCAGCGCCGTCCATAATGCCAACCCCTATATTGGCGCACCCTACGGTATTTATTCTACCAAGAACGGGTATTTAGCCATCGCCATGACCCCCATCCCCGGACTTGGCGAGCTGCTGGACTGCCCGGCGCTGCTGGCGTATCAGGACAGCGCTTCTTGGAGCGACAAGCGGGATGAGATCAAAGCCATTCTGGTGGGGCATTTGCTGGGAGAGACCACGGAGCATTGGCTCTCACTGCTGGAGCCGGCGGATATTTGGTGTGCCAACGTGCAGAATTGGGATCAGCTGCTGCAAACGGAGGGATACCGTGTGTTGGGGATGGAGCAGGACGCCATCACCGGAAACGGTGTGCCCGTTCGGACACTGCGCTGCCCCATACGCATTGACGGAGAGCGGTACTATAACGCCAAGGGGGCACCGAAGCTTGGAGAGCACGACGCGGTGTACCTCGATCAGGTGCTGCGTCAGGAATAAACAGTTGAGATGCCACAATGGCACTGCATAAGGAGGGTGTTACACATGGAAAAAGAATACAAGAATTATGACGAGATTCCCGTCTGGAACGCGGAAGACTGGTATTATGAGGATATTAAGGTAGGGCATCAAATCCGCTCCATCAGACGTACGCTCAGCGAGGGCGAATGCATGCAGTTTAACGCCATGGTGCTGGATATGCATCCCTATGTGGCGGATGAAATTTTCGCCAAAAACGAGGGGATTTTCGGCAGACGTCTCGTGGCCGGCGCCATGGTGTTCAGCGTGGGACTGGGCTTGGTGGCAACCAACTGCGTCAATGCGTTCAGCTACGGCTATGACAAGCTCCGCTTTATCAAGCCGGTTTTCATCGGCGATACGCTGTATACGGTCAAGACCGATTTGGATAAGCAGCCCAAGTACAAGGACATGGGTCTCTACCGCGCCAGCTATGAGGTTTTCAAAAACGATGGGGAATTGGTCCTCTACTGTGAACATCTGCAAACGGTAAAGTATCGCTGCCCTGAAAATTTCCAGAAGGAACAATGAGCTGACAAACTGAAACCCACTGGTTTTAGGCGGATTGGCAGTATCATTTGCCAAGAAAGGGACGGAAAAATGGAACAGGCAATTTATTTTGAAGATTACGAAGTAGGTTCGCAGCGGGAGACCCCGGCCAGAACAATCACGGAAACCGATATTGTGCTGCACGCCGGTCAGACGGGCGATTTCTTTCCCCATCATATGGATGCCGAGTGGTGCAAGAACTCGGAGTTTGGCCAGCGCATTGCCCACGGCACACTGGTGTTTAGCGTGGGCGTGGGTCTGACCGCGTCTGTCATCAATCCTGTGGCATTTTCCTACGGGTATGATAAGCTCCGCTTTATTCGCCCGGTTTTTATCAATGATACCATCCACTCCAAAGTGAGCATCAAGGAAAAGTACCCCAGCCCCAAACATCCGGACAAGGGCTTTGTGGTGGAAAACGTGCAGGTTTTCAATCAGAAAAACGAACTCTGCCTCACAGCGGATCATCTCTTGCTCTGCCAGAAGAAAAATTCGCAGTGAAATGAAGGAATCGTCAAAAAGCAGGAGGATTTCCTTCGAAATTCTCCTGCTTTTTGACGCCTTTTTGCAATTTTATGCTTGCAATTGCAGCTCGTTTATGGTATTCTATTCAGGCTACAAAGGGCGGTCCTCTGCCGCGCACAGGCTAAAATGCCAATGTGCCATGGAAAAGCGGTATGAACACCTATAAATCAGGAGGAAATATCCATGGATCTCATTAAAGAACTCAACAAGGAAACCCTGCAGAAGGAGACGCCTCTGGTCCAGATCGGCGACACGGTTCGTGTCCACGTGAAGGTCAAGGAAGGCTCTCGTGAGCGTATCCAGATCTTCGAGGGCACCGTCATTGCAAAGAAGCACGGCGGCATCGAAGAGACGGTCACCGTTCGCCGCATTTCTTACGGCATCGGCGTGGAGAAGGTTTTCCCCGTACATTCTCCTTCCATCGACACCTTCGAGGTGGTTCGCGGCGGCGCCGTCCGGCGTGCCAAGCTGTATTATCTGCGTGACCGCGTGGGTAAGGGCGCGAAGATCAAGGAGAAGATTTGATCCAATAGGACAAAGAGAGGCAGATGCCTCTCTTTTTTCTTGCGCAAAATCAGGGCTGTCGGCGTGGCAAATGTCAAGAAGAAAATTAACATGCTCCTAAAAATTGGGAGTGAGGAAAGCGGCGCCTGCGGGTGCCGTTTTTTTCCTTTGTAACACAATGTGCGTGTGCCTGGGCGCTGGCTGCCGGGTAGAA
>NZ_JAQUVF010000018.1 GCF_028693505.1 Oscillibacter sp. | reverse complement strand
TCAACGTGCCGTGTGCCGGGGAACATATCCACCGCCGCGGCGCGGACGGCCTGATAGCCAAAGGTGGAAAAAAGCTTGATATCCCGGCCCAGCGTGGCGGGGTCGCAGGAAACATACACCACCCGCTGGGGGCCCATCTCCGCAATCGCGGCAATGACCTCCGGCGTCAGGCCCTTTCGGGGCGGGTCCACGGTAATGACGTCGGGCCGCAGGCCCTCCTGCTTCCATTTTTCCGCCATATCCGCCGCGTCGCCGCAGAAAAATTCCGCATTTTCGACCTGGTTCCGCTTCGCATTTTCCCGTGCATCCTCGATGGCAGGCGGCACGATCTCCGCTCCGATCACCTGCTTTGCCTTTGCGGCCATGCACAGTGTGATGGTTCCGGTCCCGCAGTACAGGTCCAGCACCGTTTCCTCCCCGGTCAGGGCGGCAAATTCCAGCGCCTTGCCGTAGAGGACCTCCGCCTGCTCCCGATTCACCTGATAAAAGGACGGCACGGACAGCTTGAACTGAAGGCCGCAGAGCGTATCGATTAGGAAATCCTGCCCCCAGAGCGTGCGATACCGCCGCCCCAGGACCACATTTCCCTGTTCGGTGTTGCTGTTTAAAACCACGCCCACCGTCTTGGGCGCGGCGGCGCAGATTGCCGCCACCAGTTCCGGCTCCCGGGGCAGCTGCTTTCCGTTGACCACCACACAGCAAAGGCTCTCGCCCTTTTTGTTCACCCGGACATAAATATGGCGCACGAGCCCCTTGCCGGTGGTCTCGTCGTAAGAAGAAACTTTATAGCGCCGCATCCACTCCCCGATTGCCTGGGCGATCTGGTCGGAGATCTCCGACTGGATGAGACACCGGCGGATGGGCACCACCCGGTGGCTCCGGGCCTCGAAAAAGCCGATGGCGCCGTCAGGTCCGACGGGGTACTGGCTTTTGTTGCGGTAGTGCTGCGGGTCGCGGGCCCCCAGGATTTCCTCTACCCGGACGTCTGTGCCGCCGATGCGCGCCAAGGCGTCCTGCACCCGCGCCCGTTTGGCCCAAAGCTCTTCCGGATAGGTGAGGTGTTGGAAATCGCAGCCGCCGCACTTGCCGAAATAGGGACACTCCGGCTTGACCCGCTCCATGGAAGGCGTGTGAATTTTCACGATCTCCCCCGTCGCCACGGTTTTCATGACCTTGGTGATCCGCAGATCGACGGTTTCTCCCCGCACAGCCTGCGGCACAAACACCACAGCCCCATCCAGCCGGACGATCCCCAGCCCCTCGCTGGAATAGCCCTCTACCGTCCCCGTGTAGACCTTATTTAAAAGCAGTTTCTCCATAACGGTTCCTTTACTCTTTCCGCGCCCGCCCATATCGGGCGTCCGCGCTTTTTAAACGTCCCACTTCTCCAGCAGCTGGCGAAGCTGATCGGCAAACTTGGCAAGCGTCTTATTGTCCCGGCCCTTGCTGCGTTTAATGGCCTCCATGACCATCTGTCCAACCGCCACCAATCGCTCGTAAGCGGGCGCGCTCTTGACGCCGGCAGCCGTCTTGGTCTTGCGCTCAGGCAGATATCCGGCGGAAACCACAGCGTCTGCAATCAGATCGTAGACCTCCGTATACTGCGGCGCGTGGGCGGAAAAGCCCATTTGGGCAATGGTCTGTGCGAAGAAGGGCGCGACCTCCCGGTCGCCGTGGACCACAAACACATGCTGGGGCTTGGGTTCTTTGAATCCGGCGATCCAGCCCAGCAGATGGTCCCGGTCCGCATGGGAGCTCAGGCCCTGGAAGTTTTCGATCTCGGCATTGACCGCGATCTCCTCGCCGAACATCTTGACGCTCTTCGCGCCCTCCAGCAGCGTCCGGCCCAGAGTCCCCTCGCCCTGATAGCCCACAAACACCACCGTGCTCTCCTTGCGCCAGAGGTTGTGCTTGAGGTGATGGCGAATTCGGCCCGCGTCGCACATGCCGGAAGCGGAGATGATGACCTTGGGCGTGGGGTCCATGTTCAGCGCCTTGGACTCCTCTCCGGTCTCCGTCATTCTGAGGTTCGTAAAATTGAACATATGGGTGCCGTCCGCCACCAGCGAGAGCGCCTCTTCATCCAGATACCCATGGAGATTGCCGGTGAAGATGGTGGTGGCCTTCTTGGCAAGGGGCGAGTCAATATACACCGGAAAATCCGGATTGCTTTTGACCATACGCTTGTCCTTGATTTCCCGGATGAAGTACAAAAGCTCCTGCGTGCGGCCCACGGCGAAGGAGGGAATGATGACGTTGCCGCCCCGGGCGATGGTCTTGTCAATAATTTTCGCCAGATCGTCGGTATAGCTCCAGACCTCCGTGTGGTTCCGGTCGCCGTAGGTGGATTCCATCACCACGTAGTCCGCGCCAGTGAGCGGCGTCGGGTCCCGGATGATGGGCTGGTCCACGTTGCCCAGATCCCCGGAAAACACCAGTTTTTTCGTCACGCCGCCCTCGGTGGCCGTGACAAGAATGCTGGCGGAGCCAAGGAGATGGCCCGCATCCACGAATTCCACCGTCACGCCCTCGCACAGCGCCACCTGCTGGTGGTATTCGCACGTCGTCATAAATTCCCGGACCCGGGAAGCGTCCTCAATGGTGTAGAGCGGTTCCACCTTGGGCGCTCCGGAACGCTCCGCCTTGCGGTTTTTCCATTCCGCGTCCTGTTCTTGAATATGGGCGGAATCCAGCAGCATGATGTCCAGCAGGTCCGCCGTCAGCCGGGCGGTGAGGATGCGCCCCTGAAAGCCCTGCTTGATCAGCATGGGAATGCGCCCGGTGTGGTCGATATGGGCATGGGTCACCAGCAAATAATCAATGGAGTTCGCCGCAAAGGGAAACTCCGCGTTGGATACCTCGTCCCGCCCCTGCTGGAGTCCGCAATCCACCAAAATGCGTTTGCCGCCCACCTCCAGACAGTGGCAGCTGCCAGTTACACATTGATCTGCGCCGAAAAAGCTGAGTTTCATAGGACGTCCTCCTTGCTCAAATGATATTGTTAGTATTTTACCATACCTCGCAGGAAAGCACAATCGACGTTTGCGGTCGATTGTCTGTTTTCCCGGCCTCTCCCGCCATTTTGCGGCGAGCGCAGCCGCATTTTTTTCAAAGAACCGCTGAAAAAAGGCCGGGTGCTTCGTTTACTTTGCCCGCCGATTGTGAACTTTTCTCTGTTTTCATTTTTTTCTTTGCATTCCATGCCAAATTGTGATATGCTACATTTGCTTTTTTGCGAGTTTCTTTATTTATAATGAGTCTATTTTCTTCCCTTTCTCAGGAAAGAGCCGAAATCGGAAAGGATGTTTTTGAATACTATGGGTCTGATGAAAAAATTGTTTGGGGATTACAGCTCCCGTGAGTTGAAATCCATTTATCCCATTGCGGATAAAATCGAGGCCCTGGCCGACGAATACAAGGCTATGACCGATGCGCAGCTGCAAGCCAAAACCGCCGCGTTCCGTGAGCGTCTCGCAAACGGCGAGACGCTGGACGATCTTTTGCCGGAGGCCTTTGCCACCGTGCGGGAGGCATCCGACCGCGTGCTGGGCATGCGTCCTTACCGCGTGCAGCTGGTGGGCGGCATCGTGCTGCACCAGGGCCGCATCGCCGAGATGAAAACCGGTGAAGGCAAAACGCTGGTCGCCACCCTCCCCGCATACCTCAACGCCCTCTCGGGCCGCGGCGTCCACATTGTCACCGTCAACGATTACCTCGCCAAGCGCGACAGCGAGTGGATGGGCAAGGTCCATCGCTTCCTGGGGTTGAAGGTGGGCCTCATCGTCCACGGGCTGAACAGCAAGGAGCGGCAGGAGGCCTACGCCGCGGACATCACCTACGGCACCAACAACGAGATGGGCTTCGACTACCTCCGGGACAACATGTGCATCTACTCCACGGAGCTGGTCCAGCGGGGCCACGCCTTTGCCATCGTGGACGAGGTGGACTCCATCCTGATCGATGAGGCCCGCACGCCCCTGATTATTTCCGGTCAGGGTGAAAAATCCACCCAGCTCTATGACATGGCCGAGATGTTCGTCTCCCGCCTGAAAAAGCAGGTGGTTGTCCAGATGGACAACAAGGAAGAAGAGGACAGCAACATCGACGCCGACTACGTTGTGGACGAGAAGGGAAAGAGCGCCACGCTCACCGCCCGAGGCATCTCCCGCGCGGAGGAATTCTTCCACGTGGAAAACCTCTCCGACCCCTCCAACTCCACCCTCAGCCACCACATCAATCAGGCGCTGAAGGCCCACGGCACCATGAAGCGGGACATCGACTACGTCGTCAAGGACGGCGAGGTCATCATTGTGGACGAGTTCACCGGCCGTCTCATGTTCGGCCGCCGATACTCCGACGGGCTTCATCAGGCGATTGAGGCCAAGGAGCACGTGAACGTCAACAGCGAAAACAAGACCCTCGCCACCATCACCTTCCAAAACTATTTCCGCCTGTACGACAAGCTCTCCGGCATGACCGGCACCGCCATGACCGAGCAGGAGGAATTCGGCACCATCTACAATCTGGATATCATTGAGATCCCCACCAACCGCCCCAACCAGAGAGACGACCACCACGACGTGGTGTACAAGACGGAAGCGGGCAAATTCCGCGCCGTGATCGATCAGGTCAAGGCGTGCTACGAAAAGGGACAGCCCATTCTGGTGGGTACGGTATCCATTGAGAAAAACGAGATGCTCTCCGCACTTTTGACCCGCGAGGGCATTTCGCACAATCTGCTCAACGCCAAGAACCACGAAAAAGAAGCCGAGATCATTGCGCAGGCCGGCAAGCTGGGCGCTGTCACCGTGGCCACCAACATGGCGGGCCGCGGCACCGATATCATGCTGGGCGGCAACGCGGAATATCTTTCCAAGGCGGATCTTGTGAAGGCCGGTTACAGCGAGGACGTGATTGTGGACGCCACCGGCTATGCCGAAACCGCCGATGAGGAAATTCTCGCCGCCCGGGCACTGTTCGCCGAAAAAATGGCCCAGCACAAGGCCGCGATTGCCGAAGAGGCCGAAAAGGTCCGCGCTGCCGGCGGTCTCTTCATCATCGGTACGGAGCGCCATGAGTCCCGCCGGATCGACAACCAGCTCCGCGGCCGTGCCGGCCGTCAGGGCGACCCCGGCGAGACCCGGTTCTATATCTCTCTGGAAGACGATCTGATGCGTCTTTTCGGCGGCGAGCGCATCACCAACATGATGGAGAAGTTCGACCTCGACGAGGATACCCCCATCGAAAACAAGATGCTGACAAAGGCCATTGAAAACGCCCAGACCACCGTGGAATCCCGGAACTTCCAGTCCCGGAAATCCGTTTTGGAATACGACGACGTGATGAACAAGCAGCGGGAGCTCATCTACGAGCAGCGCCGTCAGGTGCTGGACGGCAAGGACCTCAAGGAGACCGTGCTGAGCATGATGCGCGCGTCCATCTCCAGCCATGTGGCGCTGGTGCTGGCGGAGCATCCCACGCCGGACATGGCGGCCTTCAAGGAAATGCTGCGGAGTCTGGAGGGCACCTATTTCCTCCCCGGCGCCGTTTCCCTTACCGAAGAGGAACTCTCCGGTAAGAGCGCGCAGGACTTTACGGACCTCTTTACCGAGGCCGCCGAGCGCACCTACGACGCCAAGGAATCCGAAATCACCACGCCCATCATGCGGGAGCTGGAACGGGTCATCATGCTGCGGGTGGTGGACGAGTACTGGATGGACCACATCGACGCCATGGACGATCTCAAGCAGGGCATCCGCCTGCAGGCATACGGCAACAACGACCCCGTGGACGCTTACAAGCGGGAATCCCTCGCCATGTTCGAGGAGATGGTCTCCGCCCTGCAGGACGAGACCGTCCGTCGGCTGTACTCCGTGCGGCTGAAGAAGGACGAGGAAGTCAAGCGGGAGCGCGTGGCCAAGGGCATGGTGGAAAATGTGGGCGGCGACGACACCGCTCCCAAAAAGCAGCCCGTAAAGACCGTGAAGATCGGCCGCAACGATCCCTGCCCCTGCGGCAGCGGTCTGAAGTGGAAGAAGTGCGACTGCAAGGAATACCATCCGGACTAAGCGTCCCCTCCTCTGCAAGTCGGCCCGGATTCCGGAAAGCACTGCAATCAAATCATCAACGCCCCCTGTTCTCTCCTGCCGGAGGGCGGGGGGCGTTCTCTCGTTTCAAGGAGGAACGCCGATGTCCTTTGAATCCCACACCCTCTCCTGCCTGAAATCCCCCCTCCTCGCGGCGCAAGCGGGCATTGCCCACGGGTTTTCCACCCGCTTGGGCGGCGTCAGCGCGCCCCCCTTTGACACGCTGAATCTGGGCGTGGGACGGGGAGACGAAAGCGCCGCCGTGGAGGAGAATTTCCGCCGCTTTTGCGCTACTCTCGGGACCGACCCCGCCCAGGTGGTGCTGAGCCGCCAAGTCCACGAGGCCACTGTCCGCGTCTGCCATACGGAGGACGCCGGGAAGGGCCTGTGGTCCCCCCGGGACTACACGGCGGACGCGCTGATCACCCGGGAGCGCGGTCTTTCGCTGGTGGTCTTTTCCGCCGACTGCGGCATTTTGCTGCTCCACGACCCCGTTCAACACGCCGTCGGCGCCATTCATGCCGGTTGGCGGGGCTGCGCGGCGGGCATTGTGGAAAAAACCGTCCAGGCAATGCAGGACGCTTTTTCCTCCCACCCCCGGGATCTGGTGGCCGCCATCGGTCCCTGCATCGGCTCCTGCTGCTTTGAAACCGACGGCGACGTGCCGGACGCCATGGTGCAGGCGCTGGGCGCTGAGGCCGCGCCCTATCTCGTGGAGCGGGGTGCAAAATACCACGTGGACCTCGCGGGACTGAACCGTTTGTGGCTCCTCCGGGCCGGGCTTTCGCCGGAGCGGATCGACACCTGCGGTCTTTGCACCGCCTGCCGTCCGGACCTGTTCTGGTCCCACCGAAAAATGGGTGAACGCCGGGGCGCCCAGATCGCCATGATCGCCCTGACCGAAGGAGAGGGTCTATGAACCGCCATTTTTTGAAGGTGCTTCTCTCTTTTTCGCTGGCCGCCGTCCTTTTGACCGGCTGCTGGCAGGAGGCGCCTCCCGAGGTGGAGGGCCTCACCCCCGTCCAATCCGGTCAAAGCGCCCCCCAAACCACCGAGACCCGGTCCATTCTCCCCAAGGTATTCGCTCTCCCCTATGCGCCCGACCAGTCTCTGGACCCGGTCTCCTGCCCGGACGGCATGCAGCAGACGGTCTCTTCCCTTCTGTACGAAGGGCTGTTCCGCCTGAACGAAGCGCTGGAACCGGAAGCATGGCTGTGCCAGCAGTACACCTACGATTCCGCCGCATACGTCTATACCTTCGTGCTGAAATCGGGGATCACCTTTTCCGACGGCGCGCCGCTGACCGCCGCCGACGTAAAGGCCACGCTGGACCGCGCCCGCTCCGCCGAGCGCTACCGCGCCCGCTTTGCCGGGATTGTCTCCATCTCCGCCGCCGGTAACACCGTTACCATCTCTCTCAGCGGACCTAACACCGGCTTTCCGGCCCTGCTGGACGTCCCCATTGTAAAGGCCGGCACGGAGAAGGACGCCGCGCCGGTGGGCACCGGTCCCTATCTCTTTTCCGTCAGCGACGGGAGGGCCTATCTGGTGGCAAATCAATCCTGGTGGCGGGGCGGCAGGCAGCCGATAGACCGCATCGCCCTTGTGGAGGCGGCGGACCGGGACACCATGCTCTACCGCTTCACCTCTCACGACGTCCAGCTCATCACCGCCGACCTCATCGGTACCAGCTCCATCAGCGCCACTGGAAATACCAGCTATCTGGACGCCGATACCACCACCCTTTTGTATATTGGCTGCAACACCACCCGCGCTCCGCTGGACAATGCCGCCTTCCGTCAGGCGCTCTGGAAGGGCTTCAACCGCTCCTATGTGGTCAGCGCCTTTCTCTCCGGTCATGGCGCTGCGGCGCAGTTTCCCGTTTCTCCCCGCTCCTCCCTCTATCCCGTCTCTCTGGAAGCGCGCTATTCGGCAGACGACTTCGCTGCCGCGCTTACAGCCAGCGGATACACCCCCAGCCACACACTCACGCTGCTGGTCAACGAGGAAAACAGCTTCAAGGTTTCCGTGGCGGAGTATCTTTCCTCCTTTTTAACAGCGGCCGGCGTTCCGGTGAAGGTAAGCGCCCTTCCATGGGAAGCTTACGCCGCCGCCCTGTCCGCGGGAAACTTCGACCTCTATTTCGGCGAAGTGAAGCTCACTGCCGATTGGAATCTCGCAGGGCTTCTCTCCACCGGCGGCGCGCTGAATTACGGACGGTGGTCCAATCCCCAGACGGACCAGCTTCTTTTGGCCCTGTCCGCCGCCACAGACCGCGCCGCAGCGATGGAGGCCCTGTGCACCCATCTGCGGGCGCAATCCCCCATCCTGCCCGTCTGCTTCAAATCCGCCTCCGTCCTCATGCAGACAGATGTGCTGGACGGCCTGACCCCCACCATGGCAGAGCCTTTTTATAACCTGAGCGAGTGCGTGATCCACCTGCAAGCGGAATAAAAGGCGCGCCCTGCCGCTCTCGCGTGCCCAAACAGCCCGCAGTCCGGTTTTATGGTTTTCCGGAAAGCGTTCCAGCTTTGGGGAAGCAAAATGACAAACAAGGCCACACAGCGAAAGCTGTGTGGCCTTGTTTGTATCCGTTTTTCGGCGCGTCCGTGTTACGTTCTGGCCTTGCCGGTGATCTCCTCCACCGCCAGACGCCACACCGCCGTTTGGGCGAGGGCGGCGTCCGCTGCGGAGTCAAAGCGGTCCATGCTCTCCGGCGTGTGTCGGAGGCACAGCAGCCGCAGCGCCTTCCTTTTCTCTGCCGCGTCGGTGATCTCCGCCACGCTGCCAAAGGCGACGGCGGATTCATAGCGGACCGAAAAGCACTCGGGCTGAATTTGCGCCTGTCCCACGCAGTTCAAGCACACCTTCGGATTCTTTCGCAGGGCGTCCGCCTTCCGTCCGGTCAGCGCGCTGTGGAAATAAACCGTCTCCCCATCCCGGACGATGGTCAGCGGCACGCCGTAGGCTCTGCCATCCACTGCGGTCATGGCCAAAAAGGCATACGCGCACTTGTCCACCACGCTCCATGCAAATTCCGCGGACTGCTGCCGGTCTTTTCTGCGCATTTCCATTTTGCAATGTTCCTCCTTTTTGATCAGTTCCCACTTCTCTTTTCGACTGAGTTTTTTGATTTGCAGCTCCCGCCGCAGCGCGGCAGACTTATCCGGCACCCGCTCCTGATAAACCAGAGAGACCGGCAGATGGCTACGGGTATACTTGGCGCCTTTGCCGCTTTGATGCGCTGCCAGCCGCCGCTCCACATGGTCGGTGCAGCCGGTGTACAGCGACCCGTCTCCGCACGCAAGCATATAAACAAACCACGCCACTGCCGCCGCCTCCCTTTCCTGTTTGCAAATCAGTATAACATATCTCCGCAAGCAGTGCAAAACCCGTATGAGGACTTCCCTTGCCCGCATAGAAAGGAGCAAGGAGGAGATACTATGCTGTCTGCCGCATTGCTGTTATTTGCCAACACGCTCCTGTTTACCCTGCGCCTGTCCGGCGGCGGTTCCTTTCCAAAGCCGCTTTCCGCCGCAGAGGAACAGGATTGCCTGCAGCGCTGCGCCAAAGGGGACGCCGAAGCCCGGAACGCGCTGATCGAACGAAACCTGCGCCTGGTTGCGCACATTGTCAAGAAGTATTATACGCAAAGCACCGATCAGGAAGATTTGATCTCCATCGGCACCATCGGTCTCATCAAAGCCATCTCCAGTTTCGACGCCACAAAAGGCGCGCGCCTTGCCACATATGCTGCCAGATGCATTGAAAATGCTATGCTATCATAGCGGCTTAACCATATGAAAACGGGACCGCCCTGCCATGGCAGAGCGGTCCCGTTTGATTGCATAGCGCCATATAGGACGGATGACGCTTCCGTCATCCGTATTCCGCGCCGCCGTTTCCTTTACAGCTCCGTCAGATGCACGGCGCCGATTTCCTGTGCGCACAGGCACAGCGCGTACTCCTTTTGCCAGGGCAGCAGCCGAAACTGAACCCCCGCCAAATGCGGGAATTCCCCCGTTTGGCTTACCACCGAAAAATTCTCCAATTCTTCCGTGATGCCCTGCCCGGTATATTTTACGTAGCTTTCCTTCGCGGTCCACAACTCAAAAAAATTCAAATAGCCGCGCCGGTTCAAAAACGCGTCCTCCCATGGATGGAAAAACCGTTTCGACAGTTTTTCACGCTGGCAGGGCTGGTGTTTTTGCAAATCCAGTCCCACCGGCCGGTCGGAAAAGGCGCACATCCAAAAAGCGCCGCTGTGCGTGATACTAAAGTGCACGTCGGTCATCTGGGTGAAATGCGGCTTGCCCTTGGGCCCGTGAGAAATGGTCCAGCGGCATTCCGCCGCGCCGGTATACTGTGCTGCCGCCCGGTACAGCAGGCGGTGGGATTCCTCCGCGCCGCCGCCGAAGGGACAGGTGTAAATCAGCACATCCGCTCCCTGATCGTTCATCGGTTAAGGCTGGGTAAAGCCTCTGCCGGCTAAATAATCAATCACATCTTTTACCTGATGCAGATGCCACACATCCCGGGTGGGGATGGTGGTATCAAAGTGGTCCTCGAATTTTCCGATAATATTCATCACATCAAAGGAATTGAGCGCCAGGTCCTGAACGAAATCGGTATCGTAGGTAAGCCCGTTCTTTCCGGTGACCTGATAAACAATCTCCTCAATCAGTTGCAGCATTGAGCAATCTCTCCTGTCATTCCACGTAGCGTTTAATTTTTTTTGTTCCGGTCTTGGGGAATTCCTTCTCCCGGATGGTCACCATTTGAATCTGCTGATAGGTGGGCAGCTCCGCGTTCATTTTAGCAACTTCCTTTTGCAGCAGATTCAAAATTTCATAGGAAGTCATGCCCTGTATCCGTTCGGGGTCCGGATAGATGCTGGCCGTCAGTTTTACATCATCCACCGAGGTGCCGCTGGCCGCTCCGTACACCATGACCTCTTTCACCAGCGGAATGGACGCAAAAAGGTTTTCCAGCTTTTCCGGGGAAATCTTTTTTCCGTTTTTAAAGACAATCAGATTTTTCTTCCGGCCAGTCAAATACAAAAATCCGTCCTTGTCCTGATATCCAAGGTCTCCGGTTTTGAACCAGCCGTCCTCCATCGCCTCGGCGGTCTCCTCGTCGTCGTGGTAGTACCCCTGCATCACAGAGGGACCCCGGGCATACACCTCGCCCTCCACCAGCTTCACCTGCGCGGTTGGCAGCGGCAAACCGACAGAGCCCATCTTGTTGGCCTTCCTGCGGTTGACCGAGATCAGCGGAGAGCACTCCGAGATGCCGTAACCTTGCAGGATCTGCACGCCAAAGAGGTCGAACTCCTCAGAGATCTCCCGGCTCAGATGCGCGCCGCCGCAGATAATCAGGCTCAAATTTCCAACCGCTTTTTTTCGGATATCCTCCAGAACCTTCCCGCAAAATGGCACGCCCACCTTTCTGGTGACCGCGTTCATTTTCAGAACTTTCCGCAGCCCGGCGGCTTTCCCGGCCCGCTCCGCGTTCAGCCAGATCTGGTTGTGGATGGTCTCCACCATCAAGGGCACTGCCAGCATGGTGTCCGGCTGCGCCATATGAAGCTCCGCCATGACCGTTCTGAGATTCCCGTTGATGTAAAGGTGCGCTCCCTGCTGAAACGAGATGAGCACAGCGCAGCTGAGTCCGTAGGCGTGGTAGAACGGCAGCGCGGTGAACACCTTTTCCTGAAAACAAACGTAGGAGCCGCCGTCATACACGTTTTGCAAAACCGCCTTCTGGCTGAGCATGACGATTTTGGATTTGCTGGTGGTGCCGGACGTGAACACCAGCACGGCAGTCTGATCCGGCCGGACCACAATATCCGCCGCGCTGTCCTCCCCGGCGTTCAGACGGGCAAAGCCAAGCGCGCACAGCTCCTCGCTGGTGGCCACGCCCTCCTGCGTTCCCTCTATCAGCACGATCTTTTCCACCGTGCCCTCTGCAAGCAGAGGCTCACAGATGCCAAGGAAGGTGGACGACAGAAAAACAGCCCGGACATCCGCCCTGCGGAGCATATCCCGGATGCCTTCATCCGACTGTTCAATATCCAGGCACACCGCCACACAGCCGCAGGAAACGGCGGCCAGAAAGGTCACCAGCCACTCCGCGTTGTTTTCACTGGCAATGGCAATGTGCGCCCCCGCAAGACCTTGGGCGCAGATGGCCTCCCGCAGGGCGCGGACCCGATCCACCAGTTCCCGGTATGTATAGCCGTATTCCTCTTTTCGCCGCGTATACCAGGAGAGGGCGGGTCTTTTTGCAAAAAGCGCACCGATCCCGTTTAAAAATTCAGGAAAGGTATCATAGCACGGAGCTTGATAGTCCGGCTTTTCATTTGGCATGTTTATCATGATTTCAGCTCCTCTATTTTATCCCACATGGCAGCGTCGTATCCCTGATGGTCCGCTTTGGCTGCCCGCTCAAGAAAGCCCGGCTCCTCTACCAGTCCCACGAATACGTCTACCAGCGCAGGATCAAATTGGCCGCCTTTTTCTCTCTTTAGTTCCTCAATTGCCCGCTCAAAGCCCAAACTGTCGCGGTACCTGCGATCCGACGTCATCGCGTCAAAGGAGTCCGCAACGGTAATGATTCTGGCCTGCTCCGAAATATCCGTGCCGGCAAGCTGATCCGGATACCCATGGCCGTCGTATCGCTCGTGGTGGGCACGAACCGTTGGGAGGATATCATGAAAGCCGGTGATTCCGGACAGCAGCTTCTCTCCCCGGACCGGATGCGTCTTGATGACGGCGAATTCCTCGTCCGTCAGCGTATCCGCTTTCGAAAGGATCTCATCCGGAATCGACAGCTTGCCAATGTCATGAAAGAGTCCGGCCACCTTCAGCCGGGTACAGTAGGTCTCGCTCCGTCCCAGGCGCCTTGCAAGCTCCACCGCGTAAAAGGAGACGCGGTCGGAATGATTGCGGGTGTAAAAATCCTTTGCGTCCACGATGTCGCGCACCGTGGTGATGATCTCGGCATAGTTGTTCCGCAGGCGGCTGTATGCCCGATCCAGCTCCTTGCTTTTTTCCTGCACCAGTTCGTGAAGAAAAATGTTGGAAAGGGCCGCCGACACCTGACGTGTGAACACCTCCAGCAGCTGGAGATGATCGTATCCCACCGCTTCCTTCAGCTCAACGCTTAGAAAGCCGATCATTGCCTGCGTCCCGTTGGTCAGCGGAAAAGTCATCTTCTTTTCCGCCGTCACCCGTCCGTTTTTCTCCAGCTCCTGAAAAAGCGGCTCCAGCGCGCTCTCCTCCGGCGCAGACACCTGCGTTCCGGCGGCAGAGGAAAGATAGCGGCGCGTCCCCGCCTCGTCATGGCGCATTCCGCAGCGGACCAGATCCAACACAAGGACGCTGCCCGTGCAGTGCAGCAAGCCCGTCACTTCCTGTATCACGTTTTCCATGATATGCTCTGCGCTTTGCAGCTGGTAGATGCCGGGCAGCGCCTCCATAATGGAGGAAAGGCCGTTTTGATAGCTTTGGATCGTCCGCATTTGGCGGATGGATTTTACGCAGGACTCCACCAACAGCTCCAGCTGGTCGAATCGGTCGCTTTTTTCATAATAGCCTTGAATATCCAGTGCGCGAATGGTGCGGATAGGCGGAGCCATCGTCTTGTGGCCCGTGAGCAAAATGATGAAAAGCTCCCGATTGAATTTTCTGATCTCTTCTACCACCTGATCGCCGCAAATGGGCGTCATCAAAAAATCCAGCAGCAAAATATCGTATTGCCCGTTCCGCACCCGTTCAATCGCCTGCAGCGGATTGTTTTCAACGTCCACATGATAGCCCGAACGCTGGAAATACGCCTGCACCGTTGAGGTCATGATGGGATCGTCGTCCAGCGCAAGGATGGAAAACGTGTTTTCCGCCGCCTTTGCTTTATGCTGTCTCATAACGCATCGCCTCCTTTTACGACATTGGCCCGTCCGTGGTTGGTTTCATCCAGCGGGATCGTCATCCCGATGATCGTTCCTCCACCCGGATTTTCTTCCGCCCACATGGACCCTCCAAATTTTCCGCGGACCACAGCGTTGGAGATATAAAGGCCCAGTCCGCTGCCTTGGGTGCCCTTACTGGTGACCATCTCCTTGAAGAGCCGTTTCCGAACATTTTCCGGGATTCCTGTGCCGGTATCTTTTACATAGAGCATCAGCTGCCCGTCCTCTTCGTTCATGCCGATGATGATGTTTCCGCCGCCCACCTGTTTTTGCGCGTAGATGGCGTTGGAGATCAGATTGCCCATCACCTGAATCAAATTGTTGATGTCGCCCCGCAGGGTGATGTTTTTCCGGGTGTCGCACTCCGGGATCAGCGTGCAGCCGCTGGAGACCAGCTCGTGGCGCATCAGCAGCGTGGTGCGCTTGATCAGCTCGTCCAGCGTGAACACGGATTCCTCAGACGCGCTGACGTTGGTGGCCTGCCCCTTGATGGCGGTAATGATATCGGACATGTAGGCAGACGCGTCCTGCACCTTTCCAAGCCAGTCGCGAATCTCGCCGTAAATCTCCCGGTAATCGTCCGCCGTGACCACAGGATCGTCCAGGCTTTGCAAACACTCGTCGATCAGCCCGTCCGCCGCCGCAATGCAGCCGGAAATGCTCATAATGGGCGTTTTCAGGTTGTGCGCCAGACCGCCGATCATTTGGCCCAAAAACGCAAAGCGCTCATGCTCCAGCATTTGCTTTTCGTTGCTTTGGAGCTGCTGCATACTTTTTTCAGTTGGGTCATATCCTTGAAAATGATGATATAGCCAGCCGCTTTTTCATTGATGACCAGGGGCGAGACGTCCGTGATGTAATAGCTTTTCTGCACCACGCCGTCTTGGACCAAGGTGGCTGGCTGCTCATAAGAGATGGTGGACTGCGCCTCTTCACAGGCTTCCACCGCCATGATCATGTTGTAAATCGCCGTTTTTTTGGACACGTCCTCCTCTTTGACGCAGTCCCGCAGATACCGGTTTTCCGCAATGCCGTATTGAGAGGCGAACATCTCCGCAAAGGGCTTGTTGTAGCTGATGACCAGTCCCTTCTCGCTCAGGATGACATAGCAGTCGGAGATCCAGTCCAGCAGACGCTGCGTGGCCACCGGCATAATATCCAGCAGGTGGAGCTGATAGATGGCAATGCCGTTGCACACGATCAGAGGAATGAATCCCATGGCCGTGGCCGCGATGGAAAGGTTTGCGTTGGTCCATGTGGCCGCGACGCTTACCAGCAGCGGTGAAAGACCGCCCAGTGAAAACAGCAGTGCCTGCTTGCGGTAAAGCCCGCTGGTGTTTTTCCGGGCAAAATTGATCATCAGGACGATACTTGCGATGATGCAGAGGTAACAGTACGTGCCGGATATCTTCATGAAGGGGCCCAGTATCACCTCGCTGCGAATGATGGAGAACTTGACATATTGCAGATGATGCAGCGGGTTTGTGAAGCAAACCAGCAGCGTGGCCACCGGCATGATGAACAGCAGCCAGCACCAGCGTGGAAGTTTTTCGCAGCCATGGGCAAACACAATGGCAATGCACAGGTAGAGCACCGCGCAAAAATACGCCGACTGGGTAAAGCCATCCAGAATAAACAACATCGTCTCGTGCTCCAGAGGCGTAAATCGCATCACAATGAGCGTCGAGATCCAAATTGCATAAAAGCCCATCAAATAGAGGTAGATGCGATGCAGCAAATGCAGTCGCTGCCGCTTTTTCAGACTCCAGATGAAAAAAAGTGCAATGACGCCCAACAGGAGAACGCATACAACGGTGATCCGGTCAGATATCATGGTCCCACTCCCTCCGATCCAGCCGCTGGGCCTCGTCATAGCGGAATGCGCGCAAAATACGCGCAGGGTCTGGAATTCTCCGGTGGAAGCCCGCCTTCTCCAGCTGCTCCATCGTGCGCTCATTGGTAATCGCAACGGTGGCGGGGGAAGTCTGCGCACGCTGGCGGAAGTCCATCAGCGGGGAGAGCAGGGCGCTGTTCTCCTTTTTCAAGGCGCGCTCCATCCACTGGGAAAATTCGCCGTCGGGCAAAACCTCCAGCCAGGGCGCAATCGCCCGGGCGGACTCCTCCAGCGTGCACGGCTCCGGATTTTGAAGGTGATAAACGGTCATCGGCGCGTTGCGCAGCGCCACCGCCGCCCCCGCGCACCAGTCCACCGGCGTCAGCTCCACGGGAGCCGACGCCATCCCAGCGGGAATGGCGCCCAGCGCGTGAATGCCGCGCATGGTCAGCCAGAAGGCGTTACTCTCGGGGTTTTTCTGGAACGTTCCGTCGCTGCTGCGGCCCACCAGCCGCCCCAGACGGAAGATCCGCGCCGTGAGCCCGGCACGCACCGCCTCCATCACCGCGTTCTCCGCCAGGAATTTACTTCTCACGTACAAATTGGACCGCCAGTCCTGCCCGATGCAGAAATCCGCCTCCGTAAAGACGGCCGACTCGTCCGTTCCCTCCAGCCGCTGTCCGGAAACGCTGCCGGTGGACATGTGGTAGAGCGGCACGCAGGCGGCGCGGGCCAGCTTGATGAGATTTTCCGTACCGGCCAGATTGGTGCGCAAAAACGCCTCTTCATCGGCGGCATAGTGCCGCACATCGGCGGCGCAGTGCCACACCGCGCACAGGCTGCCCGAAACCTGCCGGTACGCCTCCGGTGTGAGGCCCAGTCCGGCTTTCGTAATGTCGCCGGACAAAACCTCGATCCCATCGGCGCAGCCGCCGGTCCAGCCGCTTCCAAAATACCAGGAGAGCGTATCCAGGAGTCTCTGGCGGTCTCCGCCCCGCAGCAGGCAGAAAACCCGCTGGGCGCCCGCGTCCAGCAGCTCCCGCAGCACATGGGCACCTAAAAAGCCGGTGGCCCCGGTGAGCAGCACCGTGCCCACGTTTTTCTGAATCGTTTTTCCCCGGGGCAGCTCCGGCACCAGGCGTGGATACTGCGCAGCCGCCTTTTCCATGTGGGCGGCGGACGCCCCCTCGTCCCCGGACGGCGCGACGGGGGCCGGGGGTTCCGCCCGGCACAGTTCTATGGTCCGCGCATGCTCCATGGGCGCGCCCTTTGGCTCTAGCAGCGCGGCCTGTTCCCGCGCTGTGGGATGATCGTAAAACTGCTGAAGGGACATGACCAGCTTGTGGTTATGGTAGTGACTGAGCACGCTCAGCGCCGCAAGAGATGTGCCGCCCTGGGCAAAGAAGGGCAAATCGTCCCGCAGTCCCTTCCGGCCGAGGACCTGCTCCCAAAGCCCCAGCAACAGCGCTTTGAGATCGTCCTCCTGCCCGGCAGGCGGCGTTTGGGCAGCTTCCGCCGCCGCAGCCACAGGAACCGCCTGGGGCGCAGCCTGCGGAGGAATCGTCTGGGGCGCAGCCTTGGGAGAAACCGCCTCAGGCGCGGTCTGCGGAGGAATCACCGGCGGCAGTGTCTGCACCGGAGCCGCTTGCGGCGGGGTCTGCAAAGCCTGCACGGGAACCATTTGGGGTGTGCGCTCCTCCGGAGCAGTCTCGTTCGGCTCCTCCGCGCCGCCGTCGTAGGACGCGGCCATCTCCGTCAGCGTGCGCAGGTCGATCTTGGAAGAGGCGGTATGCGGCATTGCGGAAAGCGCCACAATGCGGGAGGGCAGCATATAGACCGGCAGCACGGCGCGCATGTGGCTGAGAATTTCCTCCTTGCCGCCGCGCCCGTTGGGGTTTGGCTGATAGAAGGCGCAAAGCTGCATGGACCCGTCGCTGTGGCGCACCGGCACCGTGGCTGCCAGCAGCGCACAGCCGGAGGTCATGATGGCCCCGGTAATTTCCTCCAGCTCGACCCGCTGGCCGTTGAGCTTCACCTGACTATCCCGGCGGCCCCGGAAATCATAGCAGCCGTCCAGCCGCATCCGGGCGATGTCGCCGGTGCGGTACATGCGCTCGCCGGGGAAGAACGGGTCGGGCAAAAACGCCTTTTCCGTGAGGTCCGGACGGGAGATATATCCTGCCGAGAGCACCTCGCCGGCAAGCCACAGCTCGCCGTAGGCGGTGGGCAGCACCGGGCGGCCCTCGTCATCCAGCACGTAGATCCGCCCGTTTTTCAGCGGACGGCCGATGCTGACGGGCCTGCCCGGACGCACGTCCACCATCGTCATGTAAACGGTGGCTTCCGTGGGGCCGTACATATTGACGGTAATGGCGTCTGTTGCTTCGCAGGTCTTTCCCAGCAGCAGCGGCGTGAGCAGTTCCCCGCCGAAGAGCACCAGCTTCAGGTGCTTCGTCGCCTGAGAAAACGCGTCGTTGCTCAGGCACATCTGGAAGCGGGCGGGGGTAAACTGCACAATCTCCACATGGTGGCGCAAAATGATCTCCGCCAGCTTCCACGGGAGCATCATCTCCTCCTCGTCGCACATAACCAGCTGCTTGCCCATGGCGAGGGAGAGCAGCGTCTCGGCGACAAAGGTATCGAACACCAGATTGGTGGTGCACAGAATGGGACCGTCCGCCCGGGCCATCAGCTGGCGCATACTCAAAAACATATTGGATACGGACCGGTGGCAGAGCATCACGCCCTTGGGCTTTCCGGTGGACCCGGAGGTGAAGAGGATATTGCAAAGGTCGCCGTCCGTGACCGGTACCGGCGTAAAGGTCTCCTCCGCCTGCCCCGCCACGTCCACCAGCGTGCAGGGAAGGTCCCCCGGCAGGGCGGACCGGGTCTCTTCGTCGCAGAGCACATGGGTGATCTGGGCGGTTTCCAGCATATAGCGCAAACGCTGCTCCGGGAAGGAGGATAGCAGCGGGACATACGCGCAGCCCGCCTTGAGGATACCCACCATGGAGGCCACCAGCAGCGGTCCCCGTTTCACGGCGATGCCAACCTTCCCGCCATGCTGCACCCCCGCCGCGCAAAGAAGGTTTGCGATGCGGCAGGCCATGCTCTCCAGCTGGGCGCGGGTATACACGGTATCGTGGAAAATCAGCGCGCCGGCGTCCGGGTCCAGCTCCGCCTCCTGCGCGATAAAGGCATGCAGCGGCAAATTGACAAAGGGCGTCACCGTATGGTTCGGCGCGTCGATCAGCGCGATCCGGTCCTGAGGTGCCAGCGCGCCAAGCTCGCACAGGGGCTTTTCCGCGCCGGTCAGGAAGGAGCGGATCAATTGCTCCAGACACCGGAACCAATAAGCCACCGTCTCCGCCTCATACAAACTGGAGGCATACTCCGCCTGGAAGGTATACGCGTCCCCTTCCCGGGCCAGCTCCACCACCAAATCCATCTTTGCCGTTCCGGTGGGAATGGGGCGGTACGTCAGCTTCTCTCCGCCCAGTGTAAAGGCGTCCGCGTCCAGCGGGCGCTGGGTGAACATCACCTGATAGAGGGGACTTTGCGCCAGGCTGCGGGGCAGGTCCAGCGCCGCCACGATCTCCTCCAGTCCGATTTGCTGATGATCCAGCATTTCGTTGACCTCGTTTCGCACGGCGTGGAGATATTCCGCTGTTTTGACATTGGCGGCGGGGGCGAGGCGCAGCGGCAGGGTATTGATGAAGGGGCCGCACATCTCCCGGGTCTCTGGCAGCAGCCGTCCCGCCGAAGGCACGCCCACGATCAGATCCTCCCGGCCGGAAAGGCGGGAGAGCAGCAGGGCGAAAGCCGCGAGGAACAGCATGTAGGGCGAAAGCTCCATCTGCGCGCAGTACGCGTCACACGCCGCGCTGAGCTTGGGGTCAAGGGTAAGGGCGGCGGTATTGCCCCGGTAATCGAAGTGATGCCCTCTTGCAAAGTCCGTGGGCAATTCCATCGGCTCCGGCAGCGGGGAAAGATGCTGCTTCCAGTACTCCACGCGTTCGTCGCCGCGCTTTTCCGCAGAGCGCTGCCACGCGTAATCGAGATAGCTTAACGTGCTCTCGTGGAGCGCGCCGCCTTGATACAAAGCGTCCAGACGGCGCATCAAAACAGGGGTGGTCAGCCCATCCCCGATGATATGGTGCAAATTGATGAGCAGGGACCACTTGCCTTCCTCCTCTTCCCACACCGTGGCGCGCAGCAGTGGCGCGCGGTCCATATGGAAGGGCGCGAGCAGCGTCTTGCAGACGGACGCAAAGTCCCCGCCGGAGAGGGCGGTCAGCTCAAAGGAAGCCTGCGGCGCGACTCTTTGGAAGATGCCGTCGGCCTCCTGCACAAACGCCGTGCGCAGAAGCGGTTCCTCCTCGATCAACCGGGCAAAGGCCCGCTGCAAGCGGGAAAGGTCGGGTACGCCGGCCATCCGGAAAGCGCCGGGCATCTGATAGGCAACGCCCGTGGGGTCCAGACAGGACTGGACGTAGATCCCCTGCTGGGCAGGAGAGAGGGGGTAGCGGTCCGCCTTGGGCGCGGGACGCAGATGGGGCGCGGGCGCGGCCGCGCCTCGATGGGATTCCAGCAGCGCGGCCACGCGCCGCGCGTTATGGCAGGTATAGAGGTCCGCCACCCGCAGCATGGGGCCGACGGTCTCCGCGATGCGGCTGATGGTCTCCATGGCGTTGAGGGAATTGCCGCCGCAGAGGAAATAGTCGCTTTGCACGCCCAGATCGGGTTTTCCCAGCACCTGTGCGAAAATTGCCAGCACGGTCCTCTCCGTCTCCGTTTCCGGCGCGGAATTTCCGCTCACCGTAAACGAGGGAACGGGAAGCTTGGCCTCGTCCACCTTGCCGTTGCCAGTTAGCGGGATGGTCTCCACCCGCACGATGGCGGCGGGGACCATATAGTGGGGCAGATACGAGGCCGCAAAGGAGAGAAGTTCCTCCTCCGGAACCGGGCGCTCGGCGGTATAATACGCCACCAGAACGCTCTCGCCCGCCTGCTCCAAAACCACCGCCGCGCACTGCTTGACTTGGGGATGCGTGCACAGGCAGGCGGAGACCTCCTGCGGCTCCACCCGCAGTCCCCGCAGCTTGACCTGCCGATCGGTGCGACCGCCCAAAACGATTTCGCCCTCGCTCGTCCAGCAGGCGGTGTCGCCGGTGCGGTAGAGCCGCTCGCCCAGCTCGAAGGGGCTGTCCAAAAAGCACTCCTCCGTCAAGTCGGGGCGGTTGCGGTAACCCAGTCCCACGCACAGTCCGCCAATATAGAGATTGCCGTATACGCCCACCGGAAGCGGGTTCATCCACGCGTCCAGCACATAGAGCCGGCAATTTTGCATGGGCGCGCCCGCCGTAATGGCCGCCGCCTCATTCAGCCGCTTCAAGCTCACGCCCACCGTGGCCTCCGACGGGCCGTACTGGTTGTAAATCGAGGCATGGGTGGCTTGGCGCAGCCGCTGCAAAAGATCGCTGGGAAAGGCCTCTCCGCCGCAGACCAGACTTTCCATCCGGCGCAGCGCCCGACGAAAGTTCGGGTGCTTCATGAGCGCCGACAAGCGGGAGGGCGTTATGGACAAAAAGCCCACGCCGTATCCTTCGATCAGCTCCGCCAGACGTCCGGGGGACTCCAGATCACGGTCCTCCGGCAGAAGGATCGTCCGGGCGTTGAGCAGCGCCGCCGCGCTTTCCAGCAAAAACGCGTCAAAACCCACGCTGCAAAGGGACACGACCGCACCGGAGCCATACACCGGAGCCATGGCGTCCGCCAGATTCAAAAGACTCCCCCGGGAGATCTCCACGCCCTTGGGCGCACCGGTACTGCCGGAGGTATACACCACATAAGCAAGGTCGGAGGGCTGCGCGGAGCGCGCCGGAAGGGTTCCGGCGGACAAATGCTCCATATCGATCATGCGCAGGCCCAAATCCACCGCTGCGGAGCACGCCGTCCCCTCCGTGATGAGGACTGCCGCGCCGCTTTGGCGCAGGATTTCCCGCAAGCGGTTTTCCGGCAGGTCCGGCGATAGCAGAACAAACGCCCACCCGGCGCGCAGAATCCCCAGCATCGCGGCAAACAATCCGGGCTTTCTGGGCAGCAAAACGGCCGCCAGTCCGGGCTGCTTGCTAACAGGCTCCAGCGTCGACTGGACCTGCGCGGCAACTTCCTCCAACTGGCGGTATGTGGTGCGCCCACCGGCACAGATCAAAGCGGCCCGGTCCGGGTGGCGGGCCGCCGCGTCGGCAAAGCGCTGATACAAATCCTCATCGTACAGGGGCGTGTCCGTGCGGTTGAAGGTGTAGAGCACCCGCTCCCGCTCCTGCACCTCCAGAATTGGCAGGCGGCACACGGGCACATCCGGCGAGGCAAGGCTCTCCCGCAGGATGTTCATGAGGCACCCATGCAGGTCCTCAATCTCCCGCTGGGAAAAAAACTGCGTGAGATAGTCGTAGTCCACCGCGTAGCGGTGCCCCTCCTCCACGTTGCTCAGATGGATGCAAAGCTGCTCCATCTGGTAGCCGCTGTAATGCCAGCGCCCGGAAAAGGACACCGACGCGTCCCGGCTGGAGCGCATCTGCCCATTTTGATAGGACAGGGCAATATGAAAAAGCCGCCCGTCTCCGCTGCCGGAGCGCTGGGCCAGGCGCTGGATATGAGGAAAGGGCATCCGCTGATGGCGGAGCATTTCCAGCCACTGCTCGCCAAGGTTCTCCGCGCATTGGCGCAGCGTCCAGTCCCCATGCAGTTCATTGAAAAACGGCAGGGTATTTACAAACATCCCGCTGGTCTGCTTGAAGCGATAGTCGGTGCGGTTGAAAATCGGCACGCCGATGGTGAACCGCTCCGCGCCGCCCATCCGCTTGAAATAGATGGCCAGAGCCAGATAAAAAACCGTAAAGGGCGCCACGCGGTTTTGGGCGCAGTAGGTGTAGATCGCGTTGTTCAGCGCCTGGGGCAGCCGGAAGCTCTTCCGCCGTCCCACAGGACTGGCAGCGGCACTTTTCACACTTTTCAGCACGGACGGCTCCCCCGAGCGCTCCAGCACGGACGACCAGTACCCCTCGTCCCGCCCATAGGCCCGGGACTTGAGATACTCCGTCTCCTCTTTGACGTGCAGTTCATAGCTTGGGCAGGGGTCTATCGCGGCCTCTTTGCCTGCCAGCAAATCAAGATACGCCTGTCCGATTCGATTGCACAGGAGAATCTGCGTCCAGCCGTCGGAAATGATGTGATGCAGCTTCATCACAAGCCCGCCGTCCTGCTCCCCCGCGCGAAAGAGGAGGAACCGGTACAGCGGCCCCTCCAGCAGTGGAATCGTTTCCCGCGTCACCGCCGCTTCCCAGTTTTCAATCCCCTCCCGGCTGGTCTGGGTGAAATCGTACACCGGGAACTGCTCTTGTACAAAAGCAGCCTGATACTGCACCGGCAGGCGGTCGTGCAAAGCAATCCGGGTGCGCAGCGACGCATCCGCCGCCAAAACCAAATCCACGCTTTGCTGTAAAACAGTCAAATCCACTCTGCCGCGAATGCGCAGAGTGGTGCAAATATTATTGATGGACGTTCCGGGACACGCCTGCTCCAACGACCAAATATTTTGTTGACTGAGGGACAGGGGAAATTCGCCGCAATTTCCCGTCTGGAACACGTCCATCATACCGCCTCCTGCCGTTTTTCCTGCATTTTTTCGCAAGTTACTTTATTTTTACCATTTTTCGCCCTACATTACAAGTCGATTCTAGTAAATATTCGTCGGAATTCAAAAAGAGCGCCCGCCGTTTCCCTCGTGCCGTGCTGTTTGCGCCTGACGGAAAGCGAGTACCCTCCCCGTTTCTATTGCTGGAACTTTATCCATTTATTGACACAGAACCTTGCGTTTTGACATAATTGTGTTATAATTGCAGAAGTTTATGGAAACCCGTTTGGAACGGGCATCCTGACCACCTCAATCAAGTGGGAGAGGCCTTTGATGAGAAGAAAAATTATCACGCTTACATGGGTGCTTTGGTTGGCGCTTTTATGGAGCCCAGCCGCAAACGCATTTTCTGTGGAACAGGCGCAGGCGCTCATGCCGGAAATGGATGTATATCTATACGACGAGTCCAAAGAGCTTCCATCCTGCACGCCGGAAGATTTTCAGGTCCAACTGGAGGATTTGCCGCTGAATGTGGAGAGTCTGGCCCCTTCCGAACAGGGTATTTTCTATTTTTTCATGCTGGACGTGTCCGCATCCATTCCGCAAGCGCACTTTGAAGCCGCCAAGAAGTCTATCCGAAACGCCTACGCGGCCATGCGGCCCCAAGACCAGCTCTCTGTGATCACCTTTGGAAACGAAGTATCGCTTTTATTGAGCGGCAGCGAGTCCCGCCAGCAGGTTTACGACGCGCTGGACGCGCTTTCCTGCCAGGATGCCCACACGAAATTTTACGACGCGATGGACATGCTGATTGAGACCGCCGGCGCCACGGAAAACATGCGGCGCGTCGCCGTCGTGATTTCCGACGGGATCGACGATACGGACGCGGGAATGACACAGTCCGAGCTGGAGCAGCTGCTTGGGCGCAGCGGCATCGCCGTCTACGCCCTGGCCATCGACAGCGCGGGCGAGCAAACCACGCAGACATTCCGCAGTTTCATCCGCCTTTCCGGCGGGGAGCTGTATTCATTTGGTCCCGCCAACGCGGAAAGCGTTGCCGCAGACCTGCTGGGGCGGATCGGAACCGTGTGGCATCTCAAGCTGACGGCAGATACGAACATCGCGGACGGGCAGGCCCACACGCTGTCCATCCGGCTAAAGGACGCCGCCCCCGTTCTCACCGAAGTAACCACGGAGCACTGGGTCCCCGATCACAAGGCCCCGCAGGTCGCGTCCCTCCAAGCGGATGACGCCGGCGCCATGACCGTGCAGTTCTCAAAGCCGATGCTGGGGCTGGAGGACGGCGCGCATTTTCTCCTGAAAAATCCCTCCGGTCAGGACTTTCCGGTAACTGTGGAACAAGTTGCCTCCGCCGACACGGTAAAGCTGCTTGCCGCAGGGCTTTCCAAAAGGGACGGCTGGACCCTCACCTTATCGGGGCTGACAGACGCCTCCATGGAAAAAAATCCGCTGCCTGTGATAACGCTTTCTCTGGCCGACGGATCGGAAACGGCAGCGCCGGGCGCTGCCCCGCAGCCGCAGACTGCCGCCGACACGGGCGACGCAGACGCCGGAATGACGAGCGTGGTTCTTCTCGGCGCCCTCCTGCTGGGCGCAGTGGTTTGCGGGATCTGTTTGCTCTTATTGCTGCGGCGCCGGGGCGCCGGGAAGGGTCCCTCCACCCCGGTGAAAAAACGCCGGACGGACGACAAGCAGCAAACAGTCCGCTTCCTGTTCCACGAGGACTCTCACGAAAAATAGGGCGTCCGTCCGGGATCGCGCCAAGACGGGAGCAATCACTGGTTTGAAATCCGCAAATGGTTAAACGAAACCCGATATGCTGCCATAGGCGGGGCCATTTAAAATTTCGTGCGCATCGTGTGCATAAAGGTGTGTGAATGACATGGATCGATCCAATACGAATTACAGGCTGGGCGACCTGCTGGTGATGCGCGGCATCATTACAAAAGAACAGCTTCAGGCGGCGCTTGCCATGCAGCAGAAGGCGCACCGGCAGCTGGGCGAGTGTCTCGTCAGCTTGGGCGCCGTGACGGAGGATGACATCGTCAACGTGCTGGAGGTCCAGCTGGGAATTTCCCGCATCGACCTGCGGGGCATCCGGATTGACCCCAACGTCATCGGTCTTGTCAGCGGCTCCGTGCTGCGCAGGCACACCGTGCTGCCCATCACCTTTGCCGAGGGCCATTCCAACGTCCTCATTCTGGCCATGGCAAACCCCATGGACATGGTCGCTCAGGACGATATCTCGATTATTACAAACTGCTCCATTGAGCCGCGTATTGCCACCGTGGGCGAAATCAACACGGTGCTGGACCGGTATTTCGGCACGGACGAGGCCATGTCCGCCGCAGAGCAGTACTCCAAGGAGCGGGAGTCCCAGCTCCAGCAGCTGGCCGCAGCCACAGCCAGCGAGGAATCCGAGCTGGACAACGCCCCCATCGTGCAGCTGGTGCGCTCCATCATTGAGCAGGCGGTGCGCCAGCGGGCCAGCGATATTCACTTTGACGCGCTGGAAAAACAGCTCCGGGTCCGTTATCGCGTGGATGGCGTGCTCAGCGAAAAAATGATGTACGACATCTCTCTTTTGCCCGCCATCGTCACCCGCGTCAAGATTTTGGGCGGAATGGACATCTCCGAAAAGCGAAAGCCGCAGGACGGGCGCATCACCACCACCGTGGACCGCAACGAATACGACATCCGTGTGTCCGTGCTGCCCACCTCCTACGGCGAAAAGATCGTCATGCGGCTGGCCTCCACCGTGGCCCTTACCCGCACCAAAGCGGAGCTGGGTATGCAGGACTGGGAGCTGGAGCGCTTTGACCACATTCTTTCCAACCCCAACGGCATCATTTTGGTGACCGGCCCCACCGGAAGCGGCAAATCCACCACCTTGTACACCGCGCTCTCGGAGTTCAACCGGGAGAGCGTGAACATCATCACCGTGGAGGACCCCGTGGAAGCCAACATTCCCGGCATCAATCAGGTGCAGGTGAATCCAAAGGCCGATCTTTCCTTTGCGGCGGCGCTGCGCGCTATTTTGCGGCAGGACCCGGACATTATCATGATCGGCGAGATCCGGGATTACGAAACAGCCTCTATCGCCGTGCAGGCGTCCATCACCGGCCATCTGGTGGTGAGCACCCTGCATACCAACAGCTCCGCATCCACCATTACCCGTCTTTTGGACATGGGCGTGGAGTCCTACCTCCTTGCCGACTCCGTTGTCGGCGTCATTGCCCAACGCCTGGTGCGCAAGCTGTGCAAATCCTGCCGGAAGCCCCGGAAGGCGTCCGCCGCCGAAAAACAGCTCCTGGGCGTCTCCGAGGCGGAGGATATCACGGTGTACACGCCCTGCGGGTGCCCTCTTTGCGGAGAAACCGGGTTCTACGGGCGAATCGGCGTCTATGAAATCATGGAGATGACGCCGGAGCTGAAGAAAATCATCACCGCGAGGGGCTCCGCAGAACAAATCAAAGAAAAAGCGCTGAAACAGGGAATGCGTACGCTGCGCATGAGCGCGGCAAAATATGTGTTGGACGGCGTCACCACCATTGATGAAATGCTGAAGGTTTCCTTTGAAGGGTGAACGCTCCGGTGAAAAGAGGAATGGATATTCATGCAGAGTTTTGAAGAGTTGATCGCCAGCGCGATTTCCATGCGCGCTTCCGATCTGCATCTGAGCGTTGCCATCCCTCCCACCGTCCGCGTGGATGGGGAGCTGACGCCCATGGGCGAGACAAAATGCACGCCGGACGATGTGCGGTCTGTGGCAGAGAGTATTATGAACGAGCGCCAGAAGGAAACTCTGGCGGAATGCGGCGAGGTGGACTTTGCCTACTCCTCCCCGCAGGTCGGTCGATTTCGCATCAACATCTTCCGCCAGCGCGGGTCCATCGCCATGGCTGTGCGCGTGCTGAACCTTCGCATTCCCACGCCGCGGGAACTGGGGATTCCCCAGGTGGTGGTGGACCTGTGCGCCAAAAAGCGGGGGCTGGTGCTTGTCACCGGCGCCACCGGCAGCGGCAAATCCACAACGCTGGCTTCGCTCATCAACGTTATCAACGAAACCTATACCCACCACATCATCACGCTGGAGGACCCCATTGAGTACCTGCACAAGCACCGCAAATCCATTGTGAACCAGCGGGAGATGGGAAGCGATTCCAGAGATTATGCCAGCGCTTTGCGGGCGGCCCTGCGGCAGGACCCCGACGTGATTTTGGCGGGAGAGATGCGGGACCTCGAGACCATTTCCATCGCGGTCACCGCCGCGGAGACGGGACATCTGGTGTTCTCCACGCTGCATACCGTGGGCGCGGCCAACACCATTGACCGTATCATCGACGTATTCCCGCCCTATCAGCAGCAGCAGATCCGCACGCAGCTGGCCGACGTGCTGGAGTGTGTGGTCTCCCAGCAGCTGGTGCCTAATGCATCCGGCAAGGGCCGCGTTGCCGCCATCGAAGTCATGCTCTCCAACAGCGCCGTGCGCAACAACATTCGCGAGAGCAAAACCTTCCAGATCCACTCCGTCATGCAGACCAACCGCAAAATTGGGATGTGCACCATGGACGACGCGCTTTTGGACCTGTTCCGCTCCGGCGCCATCTCCCGGGAGGATGCGCTCTCTTTTGCGCAGGACCGTCCCACGCTGGCAAAGCGCCTGCTGTGATGGTCTCTCCCCTTTTGCCCATTTTTACAGTTTGGATGTGATACTTTGGCTAGTTTTTCTTATATCGTTCTGACCCCCGCCGGCAAGGAGCGCAAGGGCACGCTGGAATCCGAAAGCCGGGAAACCGCCGCCGCGGCCCTGAAAAAAGACGGTGACACCCTGATCTCCCTGAACGAGGCGGGGGCGCTGTCGAAAAATCTGGAGCTGGGCTTTTTCAAGGGTCGGCCCAAACCCCGGGACATGGCCGTTTTCTGCCGGCAGTTTGTCAGCATCGTATCCGCCGGCGTCACGGTGACCACCGCGCTGGAGATGCTCAGCGACCAGACGGAAAACCGTGCCCTCTCCGCGGCGATCAGCGGCTGCCGCATGGCGATTCAGGCAGGCGCCTCGCTGTCGGATTCCATGCGGGACTATCCCCGGATCTTTTCCTCGCTGTTTGTCACCATGGTGGCCGCTGGCGAGGTGTCCGGCAGTCTGGACGTCTCCTTCACCCGCATGGCGGACCACTTTGAAAAGGACGCCAAATTAAAGGGCTTGGTGAAAAAAGCCTCCATCTACCCCATCGTCGTGTGCGTGGTTGCCGTGGTCGTGGTAATGGTTTTGCTGACCTTCGTCATTCCGACCTTTGAAAGTATGCTCACGGACCTTGGCGTGGAGCTGCCCGCCGTGACCAAATTTGTTCTGGGCGCCAGCAAATTCATGCAGGGCTATTGGTGGCTGGTGCTTTTGCTGATCGCGGGTTTGGTTGCGGGCATCAAATACGCCCGGGGAACGGAGGGCGGCCAGCACCTGTTCGGCAGGCTGGGCCTGAAACTTCCGGTGATTGGAAAGCTCACCGTCAAAACCGCCTCCGCCCGCATGTCCCGCACCCTGAGCACCCTGCTGGCAGCCGGTATCCCCTTGATCGACGCGTTGGAGATCACCGCAAACACCATGACCAACGTCTATTTCCGGGATGCCCTCCTCAGTGCCAAAGAGGATGTGGGCATGGGCGAGCCGCTGTCCCAAACGCTGCTTCGCAGCAGCCTGTTTCCCTCTTTGGTGCATCATATGATCGGCATCGGAGAGGAAACCGGCGACTTGGATCATATGCTTAACCGACTGGCTGATTATTATGACGAAGAGGTGGAGCTCTCCACCCAGCAGGTGATGGCCCTCATTGAACCCATGATCATCGTCTTTCTGGCATTGGTGGTGGGAACCATCGTCTTTGCCGTTATCATGCCCATGGGCTCCATGTACTCGGGACTGGACAACCTGTAAGCGCCTCCTATTGGAAACCAGCGGCCGTTTAGGGGAACGGCCGGGTTTATAAAAGACAGAAAAGAGAAAGGAAGATTTGTTTATGAAGAATCTGCTGAACAAATTTCGCAAAAACAACAAGGGCTTTACGCTGGTCGAACTGATCATCGTCATTGCCATCATCGCGGTGCTGTCCGCCGTCATCGCTCCCCAGTACATCAAGTATGTGGAGAATTCTAAAATGGCTGTTGACGAAAACACCCGTGACGAGCTGAAGCACGCAGTGGAAATCGCAATTGTTGATGCAAGCGTTTATGAAAAGCTGCCTTCTGCCGATGGTGGAACTGCGACTTTGACCTACAAAGCTGGCGAGTCTGCCTACGGTGGTACCTGCGATGCCACTTTGACAAGCAAGGTTACCGAAACGCTGACTCCCGCTGCCATGAAGGCTCAATTCCCGAAATCCAAAACTTATGCTGGAAAGACTATTACAATAACAGTCAAGTACACGGCTGCAACCAAGAGCTATTCTGTGGAAGCCTCCTTGCCTGCCGCCTAATCTCTCCCTGAAAGGACTTCTTTGAATGGACTCCGTGACGATACTCAACTACATATTTGTATTTCTGTTCGGGATCACCGTGGGCAGCTTTCTCAATGTCTGCATCCTGCGCATCCCGGCGGGAGAGAGCATCGTCACCGGGCCCTCTCACTGTACCACTTGCGGCAAGCGTCTGAAGTGGTGGGAGCTGATCCCACTGTTCAGCTACCTTGCCCTGCGGGGTCGGTGTTCCGCATGCCACAGCCCCATTTCCGTCCAATACCCCCTAATTGAGGCGGCAAACGGCGCGCTTTGGTTGCTGGCGTACCATCGCTTTGGGTTTTCACCCGATACCTTGCTGGGCTGTTTTTTCGCCTCAGCACTGCTCGTGGCGTCGATCATCGACGCCCGCACCCGCGAGATCCCGCCGGGGACGACGATTACCGTCGCCGTCCTCGGCGCTCTCCGGCTTCTTTTGCCGGGCGGCGACTGGCCCAGCCATCTTTTGGGACTGGTGAGCGTCAGCGGCGCACTGCTTTTGATTTTTATCCTGTCCGGCGGCGCGGCCATCGGCGGCGGAGATATCAAGCTGATGGCGGGCTGCGGCCTGTTTTTGGGCCTGCGTCTCAATTTGCTGGCCTTTTTCCTGGGCTGCGTGCTGGGCAGCGTCATTCACCTCACCCGGATGTGCTTCGGCGGGGCAAAGCGGGACCTGGCGCTTGGCCCTTATCTGGCCGCAGGCG
Source organism: Oscillibacter sp. (assembly GCF_028693505.1). Lineage (GTDB taxonomy): Bacteria > Bacillota > Clostridia > Oscillospirales > Oscillospiraceae > Oscillibacter. The sequence goes on along the minus strand of NZ_JAQUVF010000018.1, from coordinate 18,305 downwards.
CAATGCTCTCTTTTTTGTGGGGCGACGCCTTTTTAGGCTGGTATCTGTCCCTTTTGTTTTCCTGAATTTTAAAACCGACTCTGTTTGTCAGGGTCTGCCATCCCATAGCATTTCAATTTGTAATTTCGCTCCATGCGAGCTGTATCATATTTGTGTGTGCGTAACCAACGATAGAGGGGAGACCATTCCACATGGCCGTTAAAGTACTGAATATTGAAATCGGAGACCGCCTCGCCAAGGTATGCCAGTCCAACAAGCTGGGCAAAAACTATCAAATCAAAGAGAGTTTTATGTTCCAGATTCCGGACCAGTATGTAAGCGACGGGCAAATCATGAATCCCACGGCGTTGGGCCTTCTTTTGAAGGAGACGCTGTCCGCTCACGGCGTCAGTGATGTAAAGAACACCACCTTTACGCTGTCCTCCTCCAAGATTGCCAGCCGCGAGGTGCTGCTGCCTCCGGTGAAGGACAATCGGCTCAAAGCCGTGGTGGAAACCAACGCCGCCGATTATTTTCCCGTGGACCTGAGCAACTACCAGATCGCTCACAATCTGCTCCAGCGGGTGCAGGAGCCGGAGCCCGGCTGCCGCGTTTTGGTGATGGCCGCGCCCAAGCCCCTGCTGATGAGCTATGCCCGTCTGGCCGACGAGGCCGGTTTGATCCTGGACAATCTGGACTACTCGGGAAACAGCCAGTATCAGGTTCTGCGCTCCATCCCCGGTCAGGACCCGGTGATGTATGTGGACGTCAACATCAACAGCACCATGGTCTCCTTCGTTCAAGACGGCGTGCTGCTCCTGCAGCGCAGTTTTGGCTTTGGCGGAGACGAATTGGTGTTTGCCGCGCAGCGAGCCGCCGGGATGTCCGACGAGCAGTATCTGGAGACGCTGGAAAAAGCAACAAACCCCCAGTGGCTGAACACCGTCCTTCCGGAGGAGGAGCAGGCAAACTGCCTCAGCCGCCTCATCAGCGGAATTGCCCGCAGTGCGGATTTCTTCAAGTCCAGCCGGTTGAATTCCCCCGTATCGCGGGTGGTTTTGATCGGCACCTGCTGCCAGCTTGCCGGGTTGCAGGAGCGAATCGCCCGGGCGCTGGGAAAGGAAACCGTCCTGCTGACCAGCGTATCCGGCGTCAAATTTCTGGCGGACTCCATTGAGGGCGTTTCCTCCTACATCTCCTGCATCGGCAGCCTTCTCTCCCCGCTGGAGCTGATGCCGGAAGAGCTGCGGCGGAAAAAACAGCTTCAGAAAAAGCGGCAGCGGAGTCCAGACTCCATCACCTTCGGGGTCGCCGTGTGCGCCGCATGTACCGCGGTCGCCATTGCGCTCACGGTTTTCGCCGTGGCCAATTATCTGCTGGCGGTGAACCGCCGCAACACCATGCAGGCGCGGATGGAGGAATTGTCCAACGTGGCGCAGGTCCACGACACCTATTTGGAATATCAGAGCATGACCGGCAATTTGCAGGTGGTGGCCGGATACGCCGACTCCCCCAACGCACAGCTGGAAGCGTTTTTAACAGAGCTGGAGCGCAAGATGCCCTCCAGTCTCCTCCTGCTCTCCGCCTCCTGCTCCGCAGAGGGCGTCACAATGAACATCACAACGCCCGGCATGGAAGAAGCCGCTGTGGTCATCTCCCAACTGCGCTCCTTTGAGAGCATCGTCAGCATGACCGTCAGCACCATCACGGAGGCCGTGGACGACACCGGCTTCACCACCGCCTCCTTCTCTGTCAGCTGCGGCTACGAGGCAGCCCCCGTAGAGGAGACTGCCCAGGCGGGCGACGCCCCGCAAACCACCGAGGATCAGACACTTCAGGCCCAGCAGCCTGAAGCAGCCCAGTAAGGGAGGCGCAGCATATGAAAATTTCAAGAAATGACCTGAAAATGCTCCTGGTGCTGGCGGGCCTGGTGGTTTTCCTCGCACTGTACTTTGGCATTTTTCTCCCCTTTCAGGAAAAAACAGAGACTGTCAACGCAGCCATCAGTCAACTGGAGCCGCAGCTTGCGGAGCTGGAGGACTATAACCGGGACCTTGCCACCTATGAACAGGGCGTCAAGGACTATCGCCGGACCATCAAAAACGAACTCGCCTTCTATCCCGCAGACGTCAAGGACGAGGACTTCCTCGTCTACCTGCTGGATATGGAGAAAAAAATCGGCTTTACCATGGAAAGCGTCACCTTTGACGCACCCGGTATGCTGCTGCAATTTCCCTGCGTGGTGGAACAGGACGGCGCGGACGAAATCGCCGACCTGACGGCTTACCGCATCGGTGCGGTGATGACGGGCCAGCTGTCCTATCCGCAGCTCAAGCAGTGCATCCGCTATCTCTATGAAAGCCCCACGCGCACCGCGCTGGACACCGTTTCCGTCAGCTACAACGCCGAAACCGGCCTGCTGAGCGGCAGCTTCAATATTTCCAAGTACTATCTTACCTGGGACAGCGCAAAGTATATGCCCGCTGCATTGCCCGGATCGGGCAAGGGCGTTTCCGACTTGTTCGGCACAACTTGAATGTAGTTGAAAAATTTCAGGAGGATAGGAGGCTGCACGCGTGGGCGTTTTAAAACGCACGGATAACCGGGGATTTTCTCTGGTGGAACTGATGGTTGGCATCACGATCTTAGGGCTGGTAGCCGCGCCGCTGCTGCACGCCTTCGTCACCTCCGCCAATACGGCCAGACGCAGCGGCCAATTGGCGGACGCCACCCTGACGGCGCAAAATCTGGCGGAGAGTGTGGAGAGCGCCACGCTCTCCACGCTGCGGACCAATCCCCTCTCTGCGCTGGGTGGTACCGGCGCTGCCTTTTACTCCTACGACGGGAGCGCATACCAGCTTTCTCCCGACGCCCAGGCAGAGCGGGCGGACGCCTATTATATCGGGGTGAGCGGCGTTGGTCAGGGGGGAGCGGGGAACTCTGTTTTCAACGCGATGATCTCTCTGCGGGCCGACGATGCATACGCCGCGATCAATGGTCAGGCCATCACCAACTATTCCCCCATGGATGCCGTTCTCTCCCAGACCCGGGACGCCGGCGAGGACCCTGACCAGATCGTAGACGCCGCCTTTCGCTCAGAGGCCAATGTTGTCAGCAACGGGACCTATACGCTCAGCCAGAAGGCACGAACCATTTTGATGGATGTTACGCCCAGCGCCGACAAATCGACGCTCTCCGCCACCGTAACCTACCAGTACAAATACACCTATTCTTACGACCGGGAAGAATACGACGATTTCGGCAATGCCGAAACCGTCCATGTTTCCAACGCCAGATTTGAGGACAGCGTTGTCTATACGCTCTTTCCCAACGGGTACAAACTGTCCGACGGAATGCCGACGCTCTATCTGCTGTATTATCCGTGGTATGTCTCCGGCAGTCCGGACGATATTCAGATCAACAACCGCGGCAACGTTCCCCTCTCCCTGTTTTTAGTCAAGCAGTGGGACCCCGACGCTTCGGCCTTCGAGCTTCAAGCGAAGGAAAACACCTACGCCGCCTCCATTTCCCTGCGGCAAAGCTGTGAGGCCGCGGACGGCGCGCTGATCTATTCCAACGCGGCGCGAAATCTGGTCACCGGACAAACCGGTATCGGCGGCGTCACCTACCATATCTATCAAGGCGATTATCTGTATGTCAACGGGACTTTTTCCGGCGATTTAGTGAAAAAGGCGCCGGAAAACCGCATTTATGAAGTCACCGTGGATCTCTACGACGGAGACTACACCGGGTCGCCGGTTTACAGTCTCCGCACCACAAAGCTGCAATAATTTCCGTGTACGGACGGAAAAAGGAAAGGGGCGTGCAGGATATGAAATCAACTTGGAAAACCGCTTTTGCCAAGCTTCAAGACAATCGGGGCTCCAGTATCATCATGGTCGTGGTAAGTATGATGTTCCTATCCATTCTGGGCGCGGCCCTGCTGTACATGTCTTACACGGGATATCTCATCAAGGTCACGGACCGTCACGGCAAGGAGACGTTTTATGACGCCGCCGCCGCAATGACGGAGCTGCAATCCGGGATTCAGCAGGTCGTCAGCAATTCCATTGCCGCCGCTTACGATGATATGCTGGTCCATTACAGCGACACGGCCTATACCGGCGCAAATCTGACGGACAAGTTTCACGAGCTGTTTCGCGAGGAGGTCTTTTCCTGGAAATCGGACCCCACAGACGGGGACAGCGCGCTGTTCCCCCTGCGGCTTGGCACCCACACCTGCAATACCGATGTGCTGAAAACGTTTCTCACCCACCCCGAGAGCACCGTCCTGTCCGCCGGAGCGGCGCAGTATGACCCGGTTTCAGACACGATGCTCCTCCGGGATTTTCAGGTCTCCTGCACGAATCCCAAAACGCTTTTGACCAGCAATGTCACCTCCGATCTCGTCATCAAAATGCCGGACTTCTATTATCTGGCATCGGAATACAGCATTTCCGGCATTCCCGAATTTGCGGTCATTGCCCGCACGGCCCTCTCCCAGACCATCGGCAACAGCCAACTGAATATTAAGGGCAGCGCCTATGCCGGCAGCATGGACCTCAGCGGTGCGCAGAGCTCTCTGTCCGTCACAGGCGGAACGCTGATTTGCCGCGGTGATGTATCCGTGAAGGACGAGGGGCCTTTGAGCGGAGCAAGCCGGCTGACCGTGGCGGACAACGCGACGCTTTGGGCCAACCGAATCAATTTAAACACTGCGGGCTCTCTGTCCCTGAACGGAAAAGCCTATATTGCGGACGATCTGGCGCTGGAGGGGGACGATGCCTCCGCAGCGGTGGGCGGCAGCTATTACGGTTTCGGCCAGAGCCTTACGGACGCCTCTCAAAGCAGCGCGATCCTGGTCAACGGCAAACATACCGAGCTGGATCTTTCCCATGCGGGCCGGCTGATGCTGGCGGGGCACAGCTTCATCAGCGATACCGCCTCCACCATCGGCGCACCCAGCGGACAGGTCCTTATGGGAGAATCTCTTTCCGTGAAGAGCAACCAGCAGGCGTATTTGATTCCGCCCGCATACCTGGAGGGCGTTGCCCTGAACCCCACCGTGCTCGCTGCCTCTGACCCGATCCCTGCGCCAACCCTTACCGACGCCCCCCTCTGGACGATTGGCGGCACGCCTATGAGTCTGGCAGATTACCATATCACGCCGAAAACCGTCGTGCTGCGGCGAAACGGCGCCGGAAGCCAGCGCATCGTGTACTATTTCATGGAATTTGCCTCCACCGCAGACGCCAACCAATATTTTAAGGACTATTTTGCGGCCAATCAGGGGGACATTTCCCGCTATTTGAAAATGTATACCGATCTATCCACGCTGGACGGCATTGCGCAAACCAGCGGATATGTGGTTTATCAGTCGCAGGAGGGCTATCAGCTGCGGGGCTATGCCGCCCGGGACAGCCTGACCACGACCTCCACCCAGCTTACCACCATGTTCCGCCAGCTGGGCCAAACGCTCTCCGTCAATCCGGTCACCACCTCCGCGCGTGACCCCTACGAGTACATTGTGAACACGGACAAGCTTGCGCGCGAGCTTTCCCCCGGGAGCCGAAAGTGGTTTGATGTGGATGGCGACGTTTTGGGACTTGTAGTAAACGATTCCTACACCATAACCGACAGCACGCCATCTTCCCTTCGGGTCATTCTGGCGTCCGGGGATGTGCAGGTCTCCCGCGACTTTCGCGGCCTGATCGTCTCCGGCGGCGCCATCACCATGGAAAAATCCGTATATGCCAGCGAGGAAGGCGTGGTCTCCGCGTTTTCTGCCACCAACGGAGATCTGAAATTCGGCGATTTTCTCAACGACGCCATCGGAAGTGGCGGACACACCGAATCCACCGGGAACTTGGGCAGCTGGAAGTTGGATGGATTGGTCTCTTTCCAAAATTGGTTAAAACACTAATCTGCGCATCACAAGGAGGCGACGGACTTGAAAGGCAATCAAAAAGGCTTCACGCTGATCGAGCTGATCGTCGTCGTCGCCATTGTTGGGATTTTAGCCGCGGTGACCGGCGTCTCGGTTTCCACCGTTTCGTCTACGCAAAACCGCAAATGTGCCGCCAGCATTGACTCCATGCTCTCCCAATGCCGTGTGCTGACACTCAGTGGGGCGGACAGCCCCGTTCTGAAACTGCACGTCGAGCGCGACGGGTGCTACGGCACAATTGAATGCGGCGGCGTTTCACGGGCCCAGGAGCGGCTGGGTCCGCCGCAGACGGCAATCACCTTCACCGCCGACGACGTGGACTACAACCTGTCGGACACGGCCCTTTATCTGGCGTTTGACCGGACCACCGGCGCTCTGCGCAGTCTGGACGAGGTATCCGGCAATACGGCCTCGGGCAGCTGCACCGAGATCGGCGTCGGCAGCTACACCCTTGCGTTGACGCCCTCCACCGGCTATCATACGCTGGTTTCCTGAGAGGTGGAAATGGATATGAAACGGAATTCAAAGGGCTTTACCTTAGTGGAGCTGATTGTCTCCGTGGCAATCATGGGGCTGATCGCCCTGATCGCCATGGGCTTCATGACCACCGGCGCTCGCACTTATACCGCGGTCGGCTATACGCTGCGCCTGCAATACGAATCCCAGCTGGCCATGGCGCAGCTGCAAGACGCCATGATGGACTGCAACACCGGCATCGTTTGGGACGGCAGCACGCTCTCGATCCTCAACACCGATTCGCAAAATCCGGACAACGATGAGCTGAAGCTCTTTCGTTACGACAGCGCTGAGCAGTGCATTTATTACGGCAGCAACTCTCCCCATGCCGCCACGCTTCTTGCCGAGGATCTGCTGGCAGAGCACGTCAGCGCCTTCTCCGTATCGTTTCGCCCCGGCGCGGAGACCAATCATGTGAAACTGGCTGATCTGGAATTGACGTTTCAGCGCCGCAGCAAAACCCACACCGGAAGTCAGTCCGTCGCGCTGCGCAATCAGCCCCTCACCGCCGCCAGCGTGAGTGACCTTTTAGACGCCGTATATCCCTGATTCCCATCAAAAACAAGATCTATGTTAACTTTTGGAGACAGTGAGAACAGCAATTCACGTTTCCTGTTCCATGGACGGAAAGGAATGGTTTTGATGAAACTCCTCAGGAGGAAGAATCACTCCCGTAAACGCATGGCTGTGTTTACCGGGGTGCCGGTGGTGTGCCTAGTTCTATTTTTGAGCGCCAATTTCTTGACCGCTTCGGCCTACCGCTCTTTATCCCACATTGAAACGATCAAGCAGACAGAATCCGTATTCACGGTGCTGGAAGTGGTCCCGAAATCCGGAAGCGGCAGCGTCGGCTACTATGCGCAGGGGCAGGAGCCTACCTCGGACTGGCTTTCCCGGGCCGCAGCCATCGGCCCTTCCGCCGGTGTGACCGGTCCGGACGCTCGCAAGGCGTGGGTCAATTCCCTGTTTCAGAATCTGAGGGCCAACGGCCTTCTCAGTGACGGCGCAACCACCCCGCTTACCGCCGCCGCGCCCTACGCGGAGGCCTTTCCCTGGTCCAACAACGGAAGTCCCGCCGGAACACAGCTGTTTCTGACGGACCAGCGGGGAAACCTGCGGCAGGAGAGCACCCTCGTCCGGGGCAGCTTCCAGTTTCAAGGCGTGGATGGCGCTTCCTTTGATCAGGTCAGTTCTCCTGTTTTGCTGGAGGACGGCCAGTCCGGCACCCACGTCCAGCACATTTTGCAGTTTTCTTATGCCACGGCCCAGGAAAACGGCTTCTATTATTATAATCCTTCCTTTGAAGCCATTGATTTGAACCAAATTGATGCCTACATCGGCAAGCCCCTCTATATCACCATCTCCCCCGAGGATACCACCAACCCCACCTACGGTTCCGCCTCCCCCATAGAGGTCAAGCGCTATGCGGGAACGCTTGGGCAAGGCGGGTTTGCTCTGGATCGGGAAAAGAGCTACTTCTCTCTCATCAAAACCGGACGCCCCTCCGCTGTCTGGAGCGCCGGGACGCCCTACCGGGCGGAAGCGGACGGCTTTGCCGAGGAGAGCAACGGTTATTTCAACATGACCGTCAGCGGATATACCTTCATGGACAGCGGAAAGGGCAACTATTCTTTTACTCCCAAGGAAGACGCCGAAGCGGTATCCGTTTTATATGACTCCGTCTATGTCACCGGCGGCTATCAGAACAACAACTGGTTTTTGGAGCACGTTTTTGATGACAGGAATGCCCGGCTGGCCATTCGGGTTTACTCTGTCGTGCCGGGTGAAACGGCGCCGGCCACGCTCACCAACATGCTGCAAAAGGCCGACCTGATTGTGCTTTCCGCAGGTTTTGATGTAAGCCGCGGCGGCGCCTCCCTGGCAGATCTTTATGCCGGGGAAACCAATGATCTGACGGCGGAGCAATCCGCCATCGTGGGCCAGGCGCTGCAAGACGGACGGCCCGTCTGGCTGGACGGGCGCTTAAAGGACGGAAGCTGCCAAATCAACGCCTTGGCGGCCCAGATGATGGCGGGCAAGTCCTCCGCCTTCGTGCAGGGGGGCCTGTACTGCTTCCTTCCGGACACTTCCGGCGTCACCCGGAAAGCACTGGTCACCTCCGATTTTTTCCTGCCTTTTGACAGCGGCTATGCCACCCAGGGCGAGCCTTATTTCGCCGTGATGGACGAGATCAGCTACGAAAACTTCCTGCGCAGCCAATCCTCCGGCGTTGACCCGCTGCCCACCGCCGTGACCATGGCAAACTGCGTCCGCTATATCATCAATTACAGTGGGCAGCGCGTTCAAAACGTGAAGGATTCCATCCGCATTCTGGAGGTGCAGCCCAACGCCCACGCCTCCCAGCTGACGAAAACCCTCGATCAGGCCAATTCAAATTACGACTCCCCCTATAATGTGTTTCGCTGGCTGCCCACCGGGTCGTTCGACAGCGTGGCAGACGTGAACATCACCACCATGTCAACCTCCGAGTTTATCGGAAAAATTGAGGACATCAACGAGCAATACGACTTGGTTTACATCGGAGACAGCACCGCCGGATTTTATCTGGAGAATGACTGGCCGGTCTACAACGACCCGAAGCTCAAAGGCAAGCTCTATTCCAATATCGGCGATCTCTACGAGAGCAACCTGCGGCTGACCGGTCTGCTGGACCGCGACTATTCATCATACAGTGGGAACGTCAATACCAACGCCTCCCGCACGTTCCGTTTTTCCGGAAACGATATCACCGCTAAGAAGGAGACGGAACTTAAAAACTTTGCCGACTCCGGATTCCCTGTGATCCTCGCCGGCAATCTGGTGGAGGCCGGCAGCGCCGCAACGCCTGCCTCGGAATTCACCGCGCAGGCTCTCGCTATCCAGACAAACGGAAGCGTGAAGCTATACGCGGTGCCGAAGCTGACCAATGCCATCCCCGGCGCCACCTATCGCTATCAGTGGTATAGCGGAAAGCCCAGTGATGATTGGAACAGATCGATTTCCGGAAAGACCGACTCCACTTACATCCCCACCACACCGGGGGATTACTACTGTGAAATCGTCCTGCAGACGGCGGACGCCTCTTACAGCGTGTACAGCAACTATATCACCGTGGAGAAAAGCAACTGGCAGGTCACCTCAGACGACGACCCGGAGACAAAATCCCCCCCATTTTATCCCATTTCCATTGCCAAGAGTGCCTGGTACGACGACTACTATTATGTGTCCGTGTCTGGCGCATCTGTGTCGGCGTACCAGTGGTATTACCGGCAAAACTTGAACAAAAGCTGGACCCCCATGGGGAATACCAATTCCGATCGCTTCTATTTTGATGACAAGGACTACTACATGTGTCGTGTCACCATTGGCGGGCAGCAGTATTACAGCCCGCAAATTTATAAGCAAAACAGTTGGAGCTACCCCGTCTCCAACTTTACGGGGACCTACTCCACCACCACCGCCACCCTCTCTCTTGGCATCACCTACGCGATTGGCGAGAACGGTGCGACCTTTACCGGAGCCGCTACCGTCACGCCATCCGTATTTTCCAGAAGCATCAATTACAATTGGTACGGTGATAACGGCTACCTAAACTCCGGCACAACGAGCGGCCCGTTGAAAGATGGCACCTACTACTGTGTGGTAAAGTGCGCAGGCAACTCGCTGGAAAGCGGACGCTACACCGTCTCCAGCGGCTTTTCAGGCACCGTGAAGGACGGGGGGACCAAGCGCATGATTCCCGGGAAAGCCGCCGTTGCCTCCGCCATCAGCGCAGAGCGCATCGACAACAGCTCCATTCTTTATGGCACATTGAGCGACATTCTCTCCAAGCCCAACGTCATGCCGGTGTCCGAGGCCATGGGCCAGCGGGAGACCGTCCTAAAGTATCTGAATCTTTCCAAACCCAGCATTGATTTTCGCAGTAAGCCCCGGGACTACGATGGAAATCGAACGCAAAGTCTTGTCAGTGGGCAGACGCTGAGCTATTCCTTCCAAATCCTCAACCCCACGGACAGCACGCCCACGTCCACTCGCTACGCCTGCAAGCTGTATCTGGACCAAAACGCCGACGGCCGCTATGTGTCCGACGAGGAGCTGACCGATTTGGTCATCACGACGCAGGACGGCAAACAGCTGGTGGACGCCGATGCGTTGATGGCCTCCACCGCCTCCGGTTCAGTGACCTATACGGTGAAACGGACCCTTCCTGACAGCTTCAGCGGCATCATTCCTTGGAAGCTGGAAATTGTCAAGGTGGGCGCAAAGCAGATTCACGCCTCCGAGACCGGATACACCTACATTCGTCCCGCCATGCAGACGCTACGCATTCTGCAAATTTCCTCTCTCTCCGGGGGAGGCGGGACCCGCTTTTCTTTGGAAGCGCAAAACAACAACAAAAGCTCCACTTACGGCGCGCTGTTTGATGAGCTTCGCGGCGACGGTCTCTACGATCTTCAAATCCAATCCCGCTCCGTCTCCCAGATCAACGGCACGGACTGGACCCTTAACGCCAGCGAGCTGGCCTTTGACGCCAACAAAAACCGGAAATTGGATACGCAGTCCGAGCTTTACAATTACCTCAGCAGCTTCGACATGCTGATCATCGGCTTTGGCGATGGCTACGGGTACAAGGAAACGCAGGATGGCTTGTCGGAGATGGGCGCAAAGGCGGTGGTCCAGTATATTGACAGCAAAAAAGCCGTTTTGTTTACCCACGATACCACCTCCTTTGTAAACCTGCCGGAATCTTATAAAACCAGCAGCATTTATAAGGATCAGTGGTACTGGGGCTATTACTTCAACTCTGTTGTCCGCAGCGCCGTCGGTCTGGACCGGTACGGCGTGACCGACCCCGTTTACGGCGTCAGCCGCTATTCCCCCATCAACAACAAGTCCCAAAGCGGCCCCGTCGCAAACGCTTACTCTGGATTCGACTCCACGTTGGCCAAGAAGCTGACGGACGCGGGCTATTCCATTGCTTACAAGCCGGGAGATGGCGGCGCAACCACCGTTCCGGAAACGCAGGGCTATACCGCCCTCACCCTGCTGCGGTATTCAAACAATCGTGCCGGACAGCAAACACCCCTCAAAACGGTTTCCTGTCCCACCTCCGAAAGTTCAACCGAAGTCACCACGGTGTCTCAGGTCAACCGCGGTCAAATCACCACCTTCCCCTATAATCTCAACACCGCGGATTTCGGGGGCACCCGCGCCGCCCTCACTGTGGGCAAAACCCATGAGCAGTACTATCAGCTGAATATGAATTCGGACGATATTGTCGTGTGGTACTGCCTGTCGGGAAGCCGCTTTGACTACATGGAAAACGACGTCATCAACAATTACTACATTTACAACCGCGGCAACGTGACCTACTCCGGTGCCGGGCATCGCCCCGACGAAGTCACACGGGACGAGGCAAAGCTCTTTGTCAACACCATGATCGCCGCATACCGCGCCGCGGCAGTCAATCCCACCGTTCAGTTCACGTCGTCCAACGCAAGCCCCATGGATTCCTTCTTCCTTTCCACGGAGTATACCAGTTCCGACGCGAATAACTACTCCGGAAACATTCTGGTCAATGCGGGCCATTCCGAAGAGCGGGCGGTCTATTTCACGATCAATGATCCCAACCTCGCCACCGGAAAGAAGACCGCCGTGGAGCTTTACTGTGAGGATGCATCCGGCAGCGATGTACTCATCGGGGACGAGACCGTGAAGGCGTCCGCTCTATCGGATGTGCAGATCTATCAGGTAAGCAATTCCACGGAAACGGCTGTGGCCAACGCGGCTTTGCGCAGCGGCATCCTGTATAAAATCTACCTTCCGGATTCCTTACTCACCCGCTTCGGCAACAGTCCGGGGGCCAGCATGAAGATCTATATTCGAGCCGTCACAACCATCGATCAGGCGTCTTATATTGGTTCCAACACCCTGACACTCCGAAAACTTGGTTTGCTGTCGCTGTGTTGATGGCTCTCTTTGCGGCAAGGTCGGCCTGTCCGAGCGCAAGCGGCTCATGCACCCGTTTCCAAGCCATTTCATCACAACAAAAGACCCGGAAGCTCCGCCGTATCCCGGCGGAGCTTCCGGGTCTTTTTGCCCGGTTTCTCCCGCTGCCGCAAAGGGTCATTTCTTTTTTGTCTCCAGCGCGGCAATGGCTCTTTCAAGCAGCGCCGTTTTTTCCTCCCCCGTGCAGGGCAGCTCTGCAAGAAAGTGCAAAATCACTTCCCCATGGAGCCGGGCAATGCGCTTTTTCATTGCTTCCCCCGCCTCGTCCCCCTCCGCTTCCTGCACAACAATCCCCACCGTCTTGTCCCCTTGCTTAGAATACACAGCCAACCTCTCCCATATATCTGATAATGAATTCTATGCGGGTATTTTGAATTCCATGAAATGTCCGCGGCTCTTCTCAGGCTTCTTTTTTCAGTGAATGGAGGTGCGGCGCATGTGTGATGAAAAGGCAATCGCTATTTATTCCCGCAAATCCCGTTTTACGGGCAAGGGGGAAAGCATCGAAAACCAAATTGAGCTTTGCAGACAGTACATCACCGCCCACGAGGGGGCAGCCGCCGCCGCGTCCGCTTTGCTCTATGAGGACGAGGGCTTTTCCGGCGGGAATTTGGACCGTCCCCACTTTAAAAAGATGATGGCGGATGCTGCGGCAGGCAGGCTCTCCGCCATCATTGTATACCGCCTCGACCGCATCAGCCGCAATATTGGAGATTTTGCGGCGCTGATCCAGCGGCTGAACGATTTGAACATTTCCTTCGTGTCCATGAAAGAGCAGTTTGACACCTCCTCCCCCATGGGCCGGGCCATGATGTATATTGCCTCTGTATTTTCCCAATTGGAGCGGGAAACCATTGCCGAGCGCATTCGGGACAACATGCATGAGCTTTCCAAAACAGGGCGGTGGCTTGGCGGCACAACGCCCACGGGCTATGCCTCGGAGCAGGTGCAGCGCGTCAGCGTGGACGGCAAGGTCCGCAAGGCGTGCAAGCTGAAAACCATTCCGGAAGAAGTGGAAGTCGTCCGCACCATTTTCAGCAAATTTTTGGAGACCAATTCCCTGACCCGAACAGACGCCTTTCTTTTGCAAAGCGGCTGCACGACAAAGAACGGCAAGGCGTTCTCCCGCTTTGCCATCAGGGGAATCCTTTCAAACCCTGTCTACATGGTTGCCGACGAGGACGCTTACCGCTATCTGACCGAAAACGCCGTGGACCTGTTTTCCGAAGAGGCGGAGTTTGACGGGAAGCACGGTGTGATCGCCTATAACCGTACCCTTCAGAAGGCGGGCAAGGCTAATAAAACGCGCCCCATGTCGGAGTGGATCGTCTCGGTTGGCAAGCACGAGGGCCTGATTCTTGGTGCACAGTGGGTCAGGGCACAGGCGCTGCTGGCGCAAAACCGGTCCAAAAGCTATCGAAAGCCCCGCAGTCACGTGGCGCTGTTATCCGGCCTGCTGCTTTGCGGCAGCTGCGGCGACTACATGCGCCCGAAATTATCAAGTCGCGTGGACGCCCATGGCGTCCAGATTTACACCTACCTTTGCTCCACCAAGGAGCGCAGCCGCTGCGACTGCTGCAACAGTAAAAACGCAAACGGAAACGCGCTGGACAGGGCGGTCCTTGCGGCTCTCGCAAAGCTGCCGGAGGACCGCAGCGAGCTTATGCGGCAGCTGAAAAGAGGGGAAAAAAACCTCGCCAAAGGGGAAAAGAGCAGCACGCAAGATCCGGAAGCTATGCGCGCACAGCTTGCCGACGCCGAACAGGCCATCGAAACGCTGGTGTCCTCCTTGACCAAGGCGGCCGGCACGGCGGCGGAGGATTACATCCTGCGGCAGATCCAGCAGCTGCACGAACAGCGCCAGCAGCTGCTGCGCCGCATGCAGCAACTCCCGGCAGGCACGCAAGCGCTGGAGCTTGCATATGACACGCTTTACGAGTTACTCCACTCCTTCCAAAAAACGCTGGAGGCCATGACTGTGGAGCAGCAGCGCGCCGCCATCCGCGCCTGCGTTCAAAAGGTCGTGTGGGACGGCAAGGAGGCTCATGTGTACCTCTCGGGGGCCTTCGACGATGCTGCCACTGTCTCCGGCGGCAGCAAGGGCAGCGCGGAGCCGTTATGTGCGCATAGCAAATGAGATCCTTATGTACTTCCGCAGTCAAAAAAAATTACAGGGGGAGGTCTCCTTATCCGACTCCATTGAATCCGACAAAGAGGGAAATGTGTTGCAGCTGATGGATGTGGTGGGCGTGGACGACACCATGCTGGAAGATCTTCACGACCGGGACAGCGCCATACAGCTTCACTCCCTTATCCAAAACCGCCTGACCAAGCGGGAGGCGGAGATCATCCGCCTGCGCTACGGTCTTGGAGGGACCATCCCGCTCACCCAGCGGGAGGTCGCGTCCTCCTTTGGCATTTCACGAAGCTACGTATCCAGGTTGGAATCAAAGGCCCTGAGCAAGCTGCGGGAAGCGTTTGAAAAAGGCACGCAATAAGCGGAGGGACCCCGGAGCCTGATCTTTTCATCAGGCTCCGGGGTTCGTACATAAAATCATGATGTGGGCGCTGTTCTTGCTTGGAGCCGCAGGGAGATGGGCAGAAAAAACAAGTGCGGCATACCGTCTTAGCTACGGGGGAGGACGCCCAGCCGGTCAATTTCAGCCCACAGACAGATGATATGCGGTAACGGCATTTTGGAACATGACCTGATCCAGCTCGCTGGAGGTGAAAATACCGGCGCCCGCAAAATAGTCCATCAAGCGGGGATAGGTGTCCCGTGTCAAAACGCAGGGCGAATCACTGCCCCAGAGCAGCTTCTCACTGCCGACAATTTCCTTCGCCATACGAATGAAGCCCTGTCCGGTGGGATACGGGTACTGTTCGGGGAATATGTTCCAGGGAATTGCAGAGAGATCAAACCACACGTTGGGCCGCTTCAGGCACTCCAACGACTGGCGCAGGTGCTCCCCATCCTTGGGGCCGGGGGCCATCAAGTGGCAGACCACAATGCGCAGCCCGGGATGGCGCATGGAGATTCTGGCAACGGCCTCCGGCTGATAACTGGGGGAACCATAGCAGCCAATGTCCAAAACCAGTGTGCCGTTCACCTGTTCCAGCATAGAAATCGTATCCGCCAGCTCGTCTCCATCCACGTCAAATTTGGGGTGAATGCTCATCAGACCAACGCCGCTGCTCAATTCAAACTTTAAAATAGAGATTTTCTGCTTGTGAATCAGGCGATCCGCCAGCTCGGCAGATTTCAGGCAGAACGGGTCAAAGGTGCCGCTCGCCACAAACAAGTCCGGGTAGGCCTGTGCCGCAGCCTGCGTGGCGTCGTTTTGGAAGCCGTACAAACCGCCCTGCAGCAAAACGGCCTTTTCCACGCCGTTTTCCTTCAAAAGCTTTGCCAGCGTATCGGCGGTGAAGCGGTCCTCACCCATTCCCTGGGGAATCATATCCATCTCATCGCCATTCGCCCAGCGGACCCTGCCGTTGCCAATCGCCCGCAGCTCACCGCAGGCGCCGATTCCGGCCACCACATCAAAAATATGTGCATGTGCATCAACGACTCGCATATACTTTCCTCCTATTTTAAAATTCAAAGGCTACTCACATGATTTTAAACAAGATCTACATGCCGCAGGCACCGTGAAGTTTCGATTGATCTCAAGAAAGGCTGAATGCTCCATACCCTCCGGGGCAGCGGAGTATTCTTTAAATATTGACCTGCTTTTTGGGAACGGACACCACCAGAATGGACACCAGCAACGCGCCCTGAATGAGTTCCTGCGTTGCCGCGGGGAGACGGGAAACATTCAGGAAGGAGACCAGCATGGTCAGCATGAATGCGCCGCAGACGGAGCCGATCACGCTGGATTTTCCGCCGCCGGCACTGGTGCCGCCAATGACCGTTGCGGAGATGGAGGTCAGCATATAGGAAACGCCCATATCCTGAAAGGCGCCGCCAAAATAGCCGCCCAGCATGATTCCGCAGATACCGGCCAGCACCGAGCTGATGATGAAGGAGCCAAAGATCGTGGGCGCAATCTTGATGCCTGCCAGCTTGGCGGCTTTCCGATTCTGTCCAATGGCATGCAGATGCCGCCCGTAAGAAGTATGGTACATCAAAATGTAGAGTGCGACCACCGCCAAAACGGAAATCACGATAATCGGCGAGAACGCACCGATGCGCGCCTTTTGCGCAAACCACAAAATCTGCTTGTGGGGGGTTCCCTGATTTTTAGCCGCCAAAAGCAGCACGCAGGAATACACGATGTAACCCACAGCCAGCGTGGTAATCATGGGGGGGACCTTAATAAAGAGATTGACGAAGCCGTTGACAACGCCAACGCACGCGCAAATCCCCAAGGTAATCAGGAGCCCCGGGATCAATCCCACAGACGCCATCAAGAGGGACGCAAGATAGGCGGCCAGCGCCACCGTATACTGGATCGAGAGGTCAATGGCCCCGTCTCCCCCGGTCATGACGACCGTCTGGCTGAGGCTGAGGAACGTCAGGTAGCTCATCAGCGTCAGGTTGGTTACTAAAACGCCAACCTTCAATCCCCCGGTAATCACGCCGATCAGCAGCCACAAAAGCGCCGCGCCCACCAGCGGCCACAGCCACGGGGATTTTCCGATCCATTTTTTCACAGTTGCGTTCATGCCTTTTTCCCCCTCCTTACTGTTGATACAAGTTTCATCGCCAGCGCTGCAATAAGGATGAGGCCGGTAACCGCGCTTTGCATATTCGAGTCAACGTTGAGCATCGTGAGCAGGGTGGAAATACTGGAAATTGCCATCGCCGCGGCAACGATCCCCACCGGGGATGCAATGCCGCCGGTGAATTCGCAGCCGCCCAGAATGATGGTTGCGATGCTGAGCATTTGGTAAGTGGAGGTGGAGTTGATGTCGCCGCCCTTTGAAATATCGTTCATTGCCATACCGGCCAGCACCAGCATCCCGCCGGCCAGCATGTAGGTGACGATCATGGCAACCATCTGGGACCAGCCGGCCCGGGAAATGGCCGTTGGGTTGTTGCCGCTTCCACAGATAATCATACCATACTTGGAGCGTTTGACAATCCACCAGCAGACAAAGCCCGCAACAATCGCCATCACGATGGGCGTTGGAATCAGCGGGCAATTGAAGCCAAAGATCGCCCGAATAAAGGGCACTTCCGCTCCGCCCGGGTTGGGGGCAATGATCAGTCCGATTCCACGCCAGATATAGGAAGCACCCAGCGTCACCACAATCGCGGGCATCCGCTTTACATAGATCAACGCGCCCAACGCGCCATAAGCAATGACAAAGAGCGCCAAACCCAGCGTGCCCATGATGGGATTTTCCGCCACCACAAACGCAAAGAGGATATTGGTCAAGCCCACTGCAATTCCGTTACCCATATCGATGCCGCCGGAAATCACCAGGAACATCTGTCCCAAGGCGATCAAAACCAACGGAATCGCGGAGCTGTACAGCATGTCGATTCCCCGATAGGACGCAATGCGGGGATTGATCCATGCATTGATCATGAAAATCAGCAGCATGATGGCAATGGGCAGCGTGGCGCGATTGGACAGCGCCTTGCCGGCTGTATGCAAAAAGCCGTTTTGCGCTTTCTCTCCCGCGCCCTTGCTTTCTACGGCGCTGCTTTTTCTCGCATACTCGAAAGAGGTCGTGACGATGTTTTTCACACTGACATCGTCCCCCCGCAATTCACCGATGTTCGGGCCCAGTAGAAACAGCCGCTAAGGGCCCAGCAGAAACAGCCAATCTCAGCTCAAAAGAAAAAGCCATTACCAAAACCTTTCAGACTCCTTATACTGGATAGTGACCAAACAACCCAGTA
>NZ_JAQUVF010000017.1 GCF_028693505.1 Oscillibacter sp. | reverse complement strand
TACTGGGTTGTTTGGTCACTATCCAGTATAAGGAGTCTGAAAGGTTTTGGTAATGGCTTTTTCTTTTGAGCTGAGATTGGCTGTTTCTGCTGGGCCCTTAGCGGCTGTTTCTACTGGGCCCGAACAGTTCTATAAAACCTATTTTAAGCTGGGCTACAACCGCGAATACAAGGTTTTGCTTTACGACACGAAGCAGGCGCAGGCGCATTTTCAAAACAGATTCATTGCGTATCACTGCGAATTTTTCCGTGCCGGCATTACGAAAATGATTGAGATGTGGCTGGAGGGCGGCTGCAAGGAAAGCCCCGAAGAAATGGACGAAATTATACGAAGCGAGTATCGGGGGCGAGGGTAACAGCAGCAAGGCGTAGTTCTGTATCCGCATGGAACAGGCAATGGAAAACCGGAATCACGCAGCAAAGCGTTTGAACGCCGTATAACTGCCCAAAAAAGTGCGGTGCAGTCACTGACTGCACCGCACTTGCTGGAGATCGTTTGATTTAGAAGAGCTGCCCCGGCAGCTTCAGCTTTTCTTTGGGCGGAAACTGCGCGTCGAAGGCGTCTGCTTCCTTTTCGTCCACAAAGTATCCCTCCGGGTCCTTGTAGGTGCCGGAGACGCCGCGGAGAAATCCGGGCTCCAGCTCACAGATCAGAAAATAGGGCACTTCGGCGTCTCGCGGTTCGGCAAAGTAGTGGATGCCGCGATTCGAGGCCACCACAAAACCGGATTTGCCATAGAAGTCGAGGTTGCCGGTGATGGCAAGGGCGCCCGCGCCTAAAATTTTGGCTTCGTTCATGGAGTGGCGCAGCAGAAGCGTTCCATAGCCCTGGCGCTTGCATTCCGGTGCAATGCTGATGGGGCCGAAGGTCATGATGGGAATGGTCCGTCCGTCGTCGGCATGAATTTCGGAACGGACATACATCACATGCCCGATCATTTTGCCGCGGCGTTCCATCACAAAATCCAACTCCGGAACAAAGTCCGGCCTTTGACGAAAGGTGTGCAGGACATAATGCTCCAGACACCCGGGGCGGTAAACATTCCAAAAGGCCTCGCGTGTCAGATTTTCGGCATTGCGGTAATCGCTTGTGGTTTCCAAACGGATGGTAAAATCGTTTTGCATCATTTTTTCCTCCTAAAATTGATGGATTCAATTTGGGAGGTTCGTGAGACTGTTTCAGCAAACCTCCCGGTCAGCCGACAATCTCCAAGGCGTTGTTTTTCAAACAGCAGTCTCCTAAAATGGTATAGTTGACAAGGCTTTGCGCCTCATCATAATTTTATGATAACACGGCAAACCATGGAATGCAAGCGTTTCGATTACCGGCCGCAGCGGTCGCAATGACCGCTCATTTCGCAATGGCCGCAGCCGCAGGCCGTCTTGCCCTTTCGCCTGTTTTGAATGAGATGAAAAACAATCAGGCCGGAAAGAAGAAGCAAAATTGCACAGACGAAAATCGTTGCGAGATTTGCACAGATCCAATGCAGCATAAAAAAGACCTCCTATTAAAATGAAGTAGAAAGAATGATTGTGTATTGGTAAAAACCCGGTTACATGGCGGGGCAGTCTGCCGCCTGCGGGCGCCCTGCGTAGGGATTGGGCCGGAACAACAGCCACGCCAGCGCCGCCAGCACCGCGAAAGCCGCCACGGTAGCGCCGCTGAAGGCCACCTGTCCAACCGCCAGACCGCCGAGCTGATAAACCATCAGCGCAACGCAATAGGCCAGCAGATTTTGAAAGGCGATGGCGCCCCAGAAGTACTTTCTCGACCCCATTTCCCGGGACATCGTGGAGATCGCGGCAAGGCAGGGGGAGTCAAACAGGTTGAAGCACAGGAAGGACACGGCGGCGATGCTGGTGGGGAAGAAGGCGGCAAACTGCTGGTGCATGGAGAGCGTATACGCCTCAATTTCGCCAAGGCCGCTGAGAACGCCCATGGTGGAGACGATGCCCTCCTTCGCCACAAAGCCGCTGAGAGACGCTGCCACGGCTTGCCATGTCCCAAAGCCGAGGGGCTTGAAGATCCACGCGATGGCCCCTCCGATGGCGGCCAGAAAAGAAGATTCCGTATCCACCAGACCAAACACGCCATGCTGTATGCCGAAGTTGCCCAAAAACCACATTACGGCGCAGCAGAGGAAAAGAATGGTGCCCGCTTTCTTCAAAAATGCCCACACACGCTCCCAAACATGGAGCAGGATTCCCTTGAGGGAGGGGAAATGATACTGGGGCAGCTCCATGACAAAGGGGGCGGGGTCGCCGGAAAAGCTCCTCGTTTTCTTGAGAATGATGCAGGCGATCATCACAATGCCAATGCCCGCGAAATACATGGCAGGCGCCATCCACCACGCGCCGCCCATTAAAAAGCCGGAAATCAGCGCAATGACAGGAAGCTTTGCGCCGCAGGGGATGAAGGTAGTGGTCATCATGGTCATCCGCCGGTCCTTTTCGTTTTCAATGGTGCGGCAGGACATAATACCCGGCACGCCGCAGCCCGAGCCGATCATGAAGGAGATAAAGCTCTTCCCGGACAGCCCGAAGCGGCGGAAAATCCGATCCATGATGAAGGCCACCCGGGACATATACCCGCAATCCTCCAAAAAGGACAGGAACAGGAACACAATGGCCATCTGCGGAGCAAACCCGATGGGAGCGGCCAAGCCGCCTAAAATGCCATCCACCACAAGGGAGACCACCCATTTGGCAGCTCCGATGGTTTCTAAAAGGCCCTGCATCCCCGGCTGAATCCATGTGCCAAAGAGCGTGTCATTGGTCCAGTCGGTGACGACGGTACCCAGCGTTGTGACGGAAATAAAATAGACAATGAACATCACCGCGGCAAAAATCGGCAGGGACAGATAGCGGTTGGTGACGACACGGTCAATTTTGTCGGAGACCGTCAGCATTCCGGCCCGCCTTTTTTGGTAGCTGCCCTTTAAAATGGAGGCGATGTACACATACCGCTCATTGGTGACAATGCTCTCGGCGTCATCGTCCAGCTCCTGTTCGGCGGCTTTGATGTCCTGTTCGATGTGAGCGAGCACATCGGATGGGATATTCAGCTGGGAGAGCACCGCCTTGTCCCGCTCAAAAATCTTGATGGCATACCAGCGCTGGCGTTCGGCGGGCATCGCGTGCACAGCGGCTTCTTCAATGTGGGCAAGGGCGTGTTCCACCGCGCCGGAGAAGGCGTGCATGGGGATGGTCTTGCCGGCCTTTGCTGCGTCAATTGCGGCTTCGGACGCCTCCACGATACCGATTCCTTTCAATGCGGAAATTTCCAGCACGGGGCAGCCAAGCTCCCGGGAAAGCTCCGCCACGTGGAGCTGATCGCCGTTTTTAGAAACGATATCCATCATGTTGATGGCCACCACCACCGGAATGCCAAGCTCGGTCAGCTGCGTGGTCAGGTATAGATTGCGCTCCAGATTTGTGCCGTCGATGATGTTTAGGATGGCCTCCGGACGCTCGCCGATCAAATAGTTGCGGGCAACCACCTCCTCCAGCGTGTAGGAGGACAGGGAGTAGATGCCGGGCAGGTCCGTGATGGTGACGTCACTGTGCCCTTTCAGCCTGCCTTCCTTTTTCTCCACGGTGACGCCGGGCCAGTTGCCGACAGATTGGTTGGAGCCGGTCAGCGCGTTGAACAGCGTTGTCTTGCCGCTGTTGGGGTTGCCGGCGAGGGCAATTCTCAAATCCATGCTGCAAATTCCTCTCTCTTTTAATTAGCTTAGACTAACTTACGCTTTAAAAAAATTGACCGCTAGCGGCCCTGTTTTCAAAAATTTATTCGATCTCAATTCGGTCCGCATCCGCCTTGCGGATGGAAAGCTCGTAGCCTCGTACCGTCACTTCGATGGGGTCGCCCAGAGGGGCAACCTTACGCACGCGCACCGCCACGCCCCGGGTCAGCCCCATGTCCATGATGCGGCGCTTCACAGCGCCCTCGCCGTGGAGCTTCACCACCACGGCATCTTCTCCGATTTTCACCTGCTTCAATGTTTTCACACCGGAATCCTCCTCAAATCTCTGTCGTTATAATAATCAAACCATGATTTTTTGCGCCAATTCGTGACTGAGCGCCACCCGGGACTCCTTGACCCGCACGATCAGGCTGCCCCGCAGCGTATTGACGATGGTTACGCTGCCGCCGGTCACAAAGCCCAGATTTTCAAGGTGCCTTTGCACCTCCGGCTTCCCGCCGATTTTTTTGATGAGGTTGCGCTCACCCACGTTTGCCAGAGTTAACGGCATCATAGATCATCCTTCCTTGCCCTGTTCACTTAATTAGCTAAGACTAACTATGGACCCCAAAATAACAGTTAGCGATTGCTAACTTTTTATTATAATATGGGATTGCCGATAAAATGTCAAGGGGTATTTTTCAAAAATTTCGGTCTGCCGTAAAATTTGTAAGAATTGTGAAACGACTTGCAAGCACTTGCCGGAGACTGTGCAAACTGCCTGCTTGCTCACGGAGCGTCCAGTAGAAGGCCCCAGGGCGGGGGAACTTCCGCAAAAGGGCCGGATGCCCCGCCGCATTCGACCGCGGAGCTTGCGAAAAGACCACCCGCCAACGGCGGGTGGTCTTGGATGGAGCCTTGCAATGGCTGTCCGGAACGGACGGGGAGGGCGCTGGGATTATATTGCGCTTGCGAGCAGCAGGCAGAGCTGGGGGAAAATCGCGGTTGCGATCAGCATACGATAAATCTGCACCAAAATCAGCCGGGGACTGTTGACGCCGATATCCGCAGAAATAAGCGCCATGTCCGACGCGCCGGCCGGGGTCAGCATCAGCATCCCCTCCCGCAGCGGAATTTGGAAAAGACGCTTTAGCAGCTTCCCGAAGGTGATGGCATTGACCAGCAGCACGGAGAGCGTGATGAGCGCCGCCCAGAACACCTGCGTGAGGTTTCCGAAGTGGGTGGGGTCCAGCAGGCATCCGACATAGGCGCCGGAGAGCACCTGTGCCACCCGCCGCAGCCAGCTTGGAAAATTGACGCGGAAACCGCAGAATTTCAAGGCGAAGGAGCCCAGCAGGGAAAAGAGAATGATGCCTGCGGGAATCTTCAGCCAATTTCCCACCCAGCCGCACACTGCCGCCACCGCCAGTGCTACCAGCAGGTGGAGCGCACTGCGCCGGGGCGGCAGCGCGTCCGATTCGCTGCCATCCGCCTCCGTGTCAGCGCACGCTGGGAGTGGGGGCGTGAAGCGCTGCACCAGCAGCGGGAACACCACGAGACCTACGATCAGGCGGCAAAAATGGATCACCAATACTTTGGAGGCGTCCGCCCCCAGGTCCACGGCAATCAGCGTCACATCCGTGATTCCGCCGGGCACCGCGCAGATTAGGCAGGTCAAAAGGTCGGAATAACCTGTCGCGAAGAGTAAAAAACCAATTACCACATTGACGGTCAGCAATGATGCTGTGATGATGAGGACCGGCTTGTAAAAAACGCGCAGCTGCTGCAGGTCCGACCGGCTGGCGGAGCAGCCGATAAACGCTCCGGCAATGACCTGCGCAATGCTTTTGGTGGCGGGCGGCACATAGCCTACCCGGAACGCCGCCGTCAGCACGGCTGCCGCAACCACGGCGCCTATCATCATCCCGGCGGGGACTTTGGCTTTTTGAAAGCACCAGCCCACTGCCGCACTGACTGCCAGCGTAAAAACAGCAGTCGTCATATTTCCTCCCGGAGCGCAGCGCGCTCCGTTATTCCTGGGATTGGGTCGTGTCTCCGGATTGGGGGATGTTCCGGGCCTGCCCGGCCTCCTGCCGCTTGGTCATGCGCCAGAGGGTCGTGCGGCTGATTCCCAACTCCTGAGCCACATCTTTCTTCTTTTTGAATACCGGGATTCCGTAAAGCGGGGCGGAATCCGGCGCGGACAAGGGGACGCTCTCTCCGGCGTCGGCGCGGGAGACGGCGGAAAAGCAAAGATGCATCTCCGCCAGAGTGGACGCGTCGATGACGGCGGAGGTGTATAGAACAGCCAGACGCTCGCAGACGTTTCGCAGCTCCCGTACATTTCCGGGCCAGGCATAACTGCGCAGGATCTGCTGGGCGGCAGGGTTCAAAAGCGGGGGCATTTTGCCCTGCTCCGCCGCAAAGATGCGAAGCTGGTGCTCAATGAGGGGCAGGATGTCGTCCCGCCGCTCCCGCAGGGGAGAGATGCTGATCTCCAGTGCGTTGAGCCGGTATAAAAGATCACTGCGGAACCGCCCCTGAGCAATTTGAGATTGGATGTTTACGTTGGTGGCGGCAATCACCCGCACGTCCACGGGGATGACGGCTGTGCTGCCCACCCGGCGGATCTCCTTTTCCTGCAGTACCCGCAAAAGCTTTGCCTGCAGTGCAACGGGGATCTCCCCGATCTCGTCGAGAAAAATGGTGCCCCGGTGGGCCAATTCGAAAAGACCGGGCTTTCCCTCCCGGGATGCGCCGGAAAAGGCGCCCGGCTCATAGCCGAACAGCTCCGATTCCAGCAATGCCTCCGGCAGCGTGGCGCAGTTGATCGCCACGAAGGGCTGATTCATCCGGCGGCTGGCGGCGTGGATGCTGTGGGCAAAAAGCTCCTTGCCCGTGCCGGTCTCGCCGGTAATGAGCACATTGGAGTTGGCCTGACTAAACTGTTTGGCAATATCCACCAGCTTTTTCATCTCGTCGCTGGCGGCGATGATGTCCCGGAAGCAGTACTTCGCCGTCAGTCCTTTGCGCACCAGACTTTTGCGGAGCTGCCGCTCTTCCTGCATGATCTTTGCGGCGGCGCTGGTGGTGATCAGGGTACCGATGCCGGAGGCCTCGCCGGAAATCAGCTTATATTTCACGTAATATTTTTCGCCGTTTAAATTGAGGATGCTCTCCTCGCCGTCCCGGCAGGGGGGCGTTTCGTTGCCGATGAAGGTCAGCGCGGGGTTGATCTCCCGGACGGGGCGACCCTGCCACTGCTGTAAGAAGGCCAGCTGATAGAGCCGGTATGCCTGCCCGTTTGCCTCCAGAATCCGGCCAGTCTCATCCACGGCAAGCACGGCGTCCTCGCTGCTGTCAAGAATCATGCGGATGATGTTGCTTTTCGTCCGCTCGGTGTTGATGCTGCGGGCCGCTTTCAGCGCTTCCTCCAGCGCCCGCTCCATGGTCTCCATGCGGATATCGATGTACGTATAGGGAATGCTCCGGGCCCGGCAGATGTTGCCTACGGTTCCGCCGCTGACGACAACTTCCATGCCGTCCCGCTGGCAGGCGTCCACGGCGCTGTAAGCGCTGGGCTCATCCACCACCTCGTAGAGAGAAATTTTGGCGTGGGACAGCTCCTCCAGCGCGGGCAGAAGGGCGTAAAGCTCGTCCCGCTTGATGCAAAGGCCGATGGAGGAGGGATGGTAAGCGTCCCGGCAGTGGACCAGCGCCTCCAGAATATCGGTTCCGTCGAAATTGAGGTTGGTGATGTGCTTGTCCGGATACAGGGCGCACAGCTTGCGATAGGTGATGCCCCGGGCCACGATCACGTCATAGTTCGCCATCTGCCCCAAGGCATCCGGCGTACCGAAATAGTGGGTCACATCAATGTGCACCTCACTGTGCCGGAAATTTTGCAGCCGGGCTTCCACGGATTGAATCATCGTGGGATCGGGAACGATCAAAAGAACGTTGACCACAGGCAGTCTCCTTTCGCAGCTTTCATAAAATGGGGAGCGGGACCGCGTTGGCAGGCCCGCTCCCAGTATACTATAAAGCTGTGATTAGCTCAAGCCGTTTGCAGCCATGTAGTCAGCTTCGTAAGTGGTGACATACTCGGTAGCGGCGGCGGTATCCTTGTACTCGTCGATCAGCTGGTTCTTTTCCAGATACTCGCTGTGCCAGGCGTCGGAAGTGGAGACCTTGCCCAGAACGTCGGACCAGTAGGCGACAGCTGCGTCGCTCATCGCGGCAGGAGCCGCCACGCCGCGCCACACGGGGACTTCCACGTTCTCGTAGTCGCCGATCTCGGACAGGGTGGGGGCGTCAGAGAGATTGCCGGCGTACCGCTCGTTTGCCAGAGCCAGCACGGGGGTCAGGTCGCCGGATTCCACATACTGGGAAGCGGCGGCGGGCTTGGAGATGACGAAGTCCACGTTGCCGCCCAGCGCTGCGGTGATGGCGTCGGAGGTGGAGTCGTAGGTGATGTAGCCCATCTGCTGCTCCGTCAGGCCGACCTCTTCCAGGAGCTTGTTGTAAGTGGTGATGTCGTCGCCCTTGGAACCGCCGATGACCACGAAGGTGCCGTTCTTGGCGGCCTCGATGGCGGCGGCGAAATCGCCCTGATCGCCGCCGTTTTTGGCGTAGTCGGTTTTGGAGTCAGAGGCGGGGCAGGAGAACATGAGCTGCTTATCCACTGCCATGATCGCCAGAATGCGGAAGTTGGAGGAACGGTTTTTCGTGTTGGTGACCATGGGCATCAGATCGCCGGAGTTGAAGGTCAAAAGAGTGTAGTCGGCGTCGTTTTTCATGGTGGCAACCTTGTTGCGGCCGACCTCGCCGGAGCCGTCGGTCTCGTTGGAGACCACGATGGTCTGACCGCCCACCAGATCGTCGTTGGTCATGATCTCACCGATTTTGCGGGTGAAGATGTCGGAGCCGCCGCCGGCGGAAGAGGTGCAGATCCAGGTAACGGTTTTGTCGGGCACGAAGCCCTCCGCCGCGGGAGCGTCCCCGCCCGTGGGGGCCGGAGCCTCTTCCTTTTTGGAGCCGCCGCAGGCGGCCAGGGACAGGACCATCAGCAGTGCAAGTGTGAGTGATAAAACCTTTTTCATGACAATTCTCCTTTTATGTAAATTACAATTGGGGAACAAGTTGATGGGGCGGGGCTTAAACGGAAGCCGCCGTCTTTTTTGCCTTGGACTTGCGCAGGATATTTTTTACGATGGGGGTAAAAATCAGGATCAGGAAGATCGCCAGCAGAACCACCTTCAGCGGAGAATCCGCAAATACCTTCAAGCTGCCCTGGGAGGCGATGAACGCCTTGCGCATGTTCTTTTCCAGCATGGGAGCCAGCACGAAGGCCAGCAGCATGGGGGCGGTGGGGAAGCCGTTCTTTTCCAGCAGATATCCCACAATGCCGGAAACGAACATGACCATCACGCCGTACATGGAGTTAGAGGTGGAGTACGCGCCCACAATGCACACGCAGGTGATGATGGGGATCATGTACTTCACAGGCACGCTGAGGATCTTGATGAGGAAGGGGATGACCAAAATGGCCACCAGCAGGGTGAAGATGTTGGCGAGATACAACGAGGAGATCAGGCCCCAGCAGAATTCGGGGTTGCTGTCAAACAGCAGCGGTCCGGGATTGAGTCCCCACATCATGAGCCCGCCCAGCAGTACGGCGCCGGTGCCGGACCCGGGGATACCCAAAGCCAAGAGCGGTGCGAAGGCGCCGGCGGCGGCTGCGTTGTTGGCTGCCTCCGAAGCGGCAATGCCCTCGATGGCGCCGGTGCCCATTGGCTCTTCGCTCTTGAACTTCTTTTGCATGGCGTAGCCCATCATGGACCCGGTGGTAGCACCGGAGCCGGGCAGCACGCCCACAAAGGTGCCCAGAATGCCGGAGCGCAGGATGGGCGGCAGGATGCGGCGGAAGTCGTGTTTCGTCAGCATGGAATCCTTGATGGACAGCTTGACGTTCCGCTCTTCGCCTTGGCGCTGCTTTTCATCGGCGGCGCGCTCGTTGATGAGCTTGATGACCTGCGCGAAGCCCACGCAGCCGATGACGAAGGGGGTAAAGGGAATGCCGCCCAGAAGGTACATGCTTCCAAAGTCATACCGGGGAGCACCGGTGAGGGTGTCCATGCCGATGGAGGCCACCAGAATTCCCAGCATGGTGATGACGATGCCCTTGATGGGGTTCTCGCCGATCAGCCAGCTGATGGAGGTCATGGCGATGAGCAGCACCAGCGTCATTTCGGCGTAGCCGAACTTCAAACCCAGATTGGCAAGGCCCGAGGCGGTGCAGGTGAGGATGAGGATGCCGATGGTGCCGCCGATGAAGCTTGCGGTGTTGGCGGCCACCAGGGCCTGACCGGGGCGGCCCTTTTTGGCCATGGGATAGCCGTCCAGCGCGGTGGTGATGGCGGGGGAGTCGCCGGGGATGTTCAAAAGAATCGCGCTGAAGGAGCCGCCGTACATATTGGAGTAGTACAAGGCGCCCAGCATGATGATCGCGGTGGTGGGGTTGAACTTATAGGTGAGGGGCAGCAGCAGTGCAACGCCTGCCAGAGAGCCGATGCCGGGCATTGCGCCCACGATCAGGCCCAAAACCGCGCCCAGCATGCAAACGCCGATGTTTTCAGGCGTCAGAACGACTTGAAAACCCGACAGCAAAGCAGAAATATTTTCCATGTCTACCGCTCCTTACAGAAAACTTCCCAGCAGACCCGTGGGGAAACGGACCTGAAGCCAGGAAACAAACACGCCCAGAATGATGGCGGCCATAATGATCTCAATGACAATGATTGCCTTCCAGGGAGCGTGCTCCACAAACTTCAGCCACAGGAAGATATAGAGAAGGCAGCTGGGGACCAGACCGACGAGCAGGGTGCAAAGGAGGATGCCGGCGGCGCCCAGAATGACCATCATTTCATCGCGGTTGTAGCGGACGGTCTTGGCATTGCCGGGTTTGGACAGCTGCACAAAGCAGGCGATGCTGGAAAGAAGCAGCACGGAGGCAATGATGATGGGGAAGAACGCGGCGGTGGGCTGATTGGTCCAAAAGCCGAAATCTTTGATGCCAACAACGATAAATACCAGCGAAAAGACTGTGGTGGCAAGCGGAATCAGCATTTGGAGATTCCATTTCCTGTTTTCCATGTTTTCCTCCTTGCCTTACTGCGCCCGTTTGGCGACGGCCATTTTGGCGACGGCCTTGACGGCCCGCTCAAAAGATGTGGTGGTTGCGGTGCCCGTGCCCACCTTGTCGAAGGCGGTGCCGTGGGCACAGGTCGCGATGGGATAGGGCTGTCCGCCCGCTACGGTGATGCAGCGCTCAAAGCCCACCAGCTTCAGGGCGATCTGGCCCTGATCGTGGAAGAGCGTCACCACCACGTCGAACTCCTGATGGTTCAGCGCCCGAATGAAAAGCGTATCGGCGGAATAGGGGCCGGTAACGTTCCATCCTGTTTCAGATACTACCTTTTCCACGGTGGGAGCGATCAGATCCACTTCCTCCCGGCCGCACAGGCCAAACTCGCCGCAGTGGGGATTCAGCGCGGCCACCGCCATGCGGGGCTTGCTGCCAAAGCTTTCGCCGGTGATCTCGCCCAGCTCAATGGCCTCCCGCAGGGTCTCCTCGGTCAAATGGGCGCTCACGTCCTTGAGAGGAATGTGGCTGGTGGCGCGGACGGTCATCAATTCGTCCATCATGTTGATCTCGCCGTAGGGCGTGGTCAACTGGAATTTGTGAGCAAGATAGCTGTGCTCGCTCTCGTCGTGCATTCCGGAGAGCTTCATGGCGCCTTTGTGGAAAGGACCAAAGACAAAGCCTTCAATCACGCCGGCCTTGCACAGCGCGATGCCGGTGTCCAGCTGCTCCAGATCGCTTTTGCCGCAGTAGGCCACTGCCTCGCCATAGGGGACCTGCGCCGGGTCCTGATTGTTAAGATCCAGCACCGGGTAGCCCCGCTCCCAGTCGCACTCGCTCAAATCGTAGACGACGTAGTGGGGAACCTCGCCGCCGATGACCTGCAATCCGCGCTCAAACATCCGCACGTCACCGATGATAACGGGACGGCAGTACTGCTGAAATGTGTTCTGCACGCTCAGCCTGGCAACCAATTCCGGGCCGACCCCGGCGGAATTACCAAGCAAAACACCGAGGATGGGCTTTTCATTCATAAATATGTACCTCCGTAAAACTGTTACAGCGTTTCGCGGAGCCGAGGCGGCCCGTCGAAAGCGTTCATGCAAGTATTATATAGCAATTTTCGTGCCAACTCGCAAAAATATCAAAGAGCCGCCTGAAAACAGGCGTGGTATTTGTTGAGATTTGCCAGAATTGATTGTTAAACATTAAGCAAAACGACCAATATAAAAAAGCGATAAATCGCATTTTAATTCTTTACATTTGCAGAACGGTTAACAAAAAAGTAACGTAATGTTCCAAATGGTGAAACGATTTGGAACATTACGTTACTCAAAAATGGCCTCGGAGGAATCAGTTTTGGGCTGCCTCGTACTTCTTCAGGAAGTCCACCAGCGCCTCGACGCCTTCTTTGGGCATGGCGTTATAAATGGAGGCCCGCAGCCCGCCCACGCTCTTGTGGCCCTTCAGATTGTCAAAGCCGGCGGCGGTGGCGGCGGAAACCACGGCGGCGTCCTGTTCCTTGGAGGGGGTGACGAAGGGAACGTTCATGAAAGAGCGGTCCTCCCGCCGGACGGCGCCGGTGAAGAAGCGGCTGTTGTCCAGAAAATCATAAAAAACGGCGGCTTTTTCCGCGTTGCGCGCCGCCTGCGCCTCCAGTCCGCCGTGGGCGAGCAGGTACTCAAAGACCTTGCCGCAGCAATAGATGGCCCAGCAGTTGGGGGTGTTGTAAAGGGAGTCGCTGTCGGCGTGGGTCTTATAATTGAGATAGGTGGGCACGAACTGAGGCAGGTCCTCCCGCAGCAAATCCTCCCGAATGATGACCACCGCCATGCCCGCAGGCCCCACGTTTTTCTGCACGCCGGCCCAGATCAAGGCGTAGTCCGCGACGTTGCAGGGGCGGGAGAGGAACATGGAGGACTGGTCCGCCACCAGGAGGTGCCCCTTGGTGTTAGGCAGCTTGTGGTACGTGGTGCCGTTGATGGTCTCGTTCTCGCAGATATAAACGTAGTCGGCGCGCTCCGGAATGTCCAGATCGGAGCAGTCGGGGATATAGGAGAAATTCCGGTCGGCAGAGGAGGCCACCACCCGCACCTCGCCGTACTTCTTCGCCTCTGCAATGGCTTTTTTGGACCACGCGCCGGTTTCCACATAGCATCCAACGCCGTTTTTCATCAGGTTCATGGGCACCATGGCGAACTGCACGGTGCCGCCGCCCTGCACGAAGAGGACACGGTAGTTGGCCGGAATGTTCATCAGCTTGCGCAGGTTGGCTTCCGCCGCGTCCCGGATCTGCTCAAAGGCCTTGGAGCGGTGGCTCATCTCCATCACGCACATGCCGCTGCCCCGGTAGTTCATCATTTCCGCGGCAATCTCCTCCAGCACCTCTTCCGGCATCATGGCGGGACCGGCGGAGAAATTATAGGTACGGCCGTATTTCATCGTTGTTTCCTCCAAATTTTCAATTTCGCACGGCTGACGGTCCCCGTCGGGAGGCAGTCCCGCTTTCCTTACAGTATACGACACGGCGGAAGCGGAATCAACTGAGAATCCATGGACTTCCTGCCCAAAAATGCGGCGCTTGCGGCCCGGTCTCTTGGCAGCGCAAAGGATTGCGGACACGAAGGGGTGTTTTTGTGCGTGAAGGAGATGAAAACGATGGGGGCCGGACTCTTTCTTTTTTGCCCGGCCCGTGGTATACTGACATATCATTTTGGGATACCGGAGGGACTTGACGGTGGAAACGAGAAAGCATCGCATTGTGGTGAAGGTGGGAACCTCCACGCTGACCCATGATTCCGGCAGTGTAGACCTGCGGAACATGGAGCATCTGGTCCGGGCGCTGGCGGACCTTTACGGAATGGGCCACGAGGTCATTTTGGTGACCTCCGGGGCCATCGCCGTGGGCACGGCAAAACTGAACCTTTCCGAGCGCCCAAAGGAGCTGCGGATGAAGCAGGCCGCCGCCGCCGTGGGGCAGTGCCGGATGATGCACATTTATGATAAGCTGTTTTCCGAGTATAACCGCTCCGTCGCCCAGATTTTGCTGACGGGCGACGATGTGGAGGACCCGGAGCGGGCGGCGCATCTGCGCAGCACGTTTTCCGCGCTGCTGGAGATGGGCGTGATCCCCGTGGTGAACGAGAACGACTCCGTCTCCTCCGCCGAGATCGAAACCGGGCACCACAAGGTCCTTGGCGATAACGACACCCTCTCCGCCATCGTGGCGGAGCTGTGCGGGGCAGACCTGCTGATCCTGCTCTCCGACATCGACGGGCTTTACGAAGCGGACCCCAAGACCCATCCGGACGCAAAGCTCCTGCACCGGGTGGAGCATTTGACGCCGGAAATTCTGGAGATGGCCGGGGGCGCAGGTACGTGGCGGGGGACCGGCGGGATGGCCACAAAGCTCTCCGCCGCCCGGATTGCCATGGCAGGCGGCTGCGACATGGTCATTACCAACGGCGCGCGGATGGAGGATCTGTACGAAATCGTGGAGGGCCGGGACATCGGGACCCGATTCCTGGCGACGGAAAGGGAGGAGATTTCATGACGGCATTGGAACAGCAGGGGAGACTTGCAAAGGCGGCGAGTCGCCGTCTGGCAAGCGCCAAAACGGCGGAAAAGAATCAGGCGCTGGAGGGCATTGCCCAGATTCTGACGCAGCGGCAGGCGGAGTGGCTCTCCGCCAATGCGGAGGATGTGGCCGCCGCGAAAGCGGCGGGAATGGGCGAGGCCATGCTGGATCGGCTGACGCTCACCCCCGCGCGCGTTGCCGGAATCGTGGAGGGCGTGCGGCAGGTCGCGGCCCTGCCGGACCCTATCGGGCGCGTCACGAAGATGGAGACGCGGCCAAACGGACTTATTATCGGCAAACGGATGGTGCCGCTGGGCGTCATTGCCATCATTTTTGAAGCGCGGCCCAATGTCACGGTGGATGCCGCGGCGCTGTGCCTGAAATCCGGAAACGTCTGCATGCTGCGGGGCGGCAGGGAGGCCATCCGCTCCAACCGCTGCGTGACGGAGCTGATGCGCTGCGCCCTTCGGGAGGCGGGCCTTTCGGAGGACTGCATCTCGCTGGTGCAGGATACCGGACACGAGACCGCCCGGGAGCTGATGCATCTGGACGGGTATGTGGATGTGCTCATCCCCCGGGGCGGCGCGGGGCTGATCCGCTCCGTCGCGAAGGAGGCAAGCGTCCCGGTGATCCGCACCGGCGAGGGGGTGTGCCACGTGTACATCGACGACGAGGCGGATCTCGATATGGGCGCCTCCATCCTCTGCAATGCCAAGTGCTCCCGCCCGTCCGTCTGCAATGCGGCGGAGTGCGTGCTGCTCCACGAGAAGGTGGCCGCGCCGTTTTTGGAAAAGGCGGTGCCACTGCTGGATGCGTACCATGTGGAGCTGCGGTGCGACGATGCCTCGCTGGCGATTCTGGGGCAGCGCGGGATTCCCGCCGCCGAAAGCGACTGGGACGCGGAGTATGACGACTATATTCTGGCGGTCCGAGTGGTGCAGGACATGGAGGAAGCCGTGGCCTTCATCAATGACCACGGCACGGGCCATTCCGAGAGTATCGTCACGAAGAACTACTTTAAAGCCCAGCACTTTCTGGACGCGGTGGATGCTGCGGCGGTCTATGTCAACGCCTCCACCCGGTTCACCGACGGCGGCGAATTCGGACTGGGAGCGGAGATCGGCATCTCCACCCAGAAGATGCACGCCCGGGGTCCCATGGGGCTGGAGGAGCTGACCTCCTGCAAGTATGTGATCTACGGAGAGGGACAGATTCGGTAAGCCCACTTCGATAAAAAAGGATGGAGAAAGAGTATGGAGATTTTTGGATTTATCGGCACCGGCAACATGGGCGGCGCCATGGCGCGAGCGGCCTGCAAACGGCTCTCCGGCGAGCAGGTGCTCCTCGCCAATCGTACCCCGGAAAAGGCGAGCGCCCTGGCGGGGGAGCTGGGCTGCGCGGCAGTGGATAACGCTGCGGTGGCAAAGCGCGCAACGTACATCTTTCTGGGCGTCAAGCCCCAGATGATGCCCGGGATGCTGGCGGAGATCGCCCCCATTCTCGCCGCGAGAGAGGACCGGTTCATTTTGGTGTCCATGGCGGCGGGGCTTACCATGGAGCGCATCTGTGAGCTGGCCGGCGGCAGCTACCCGGTCATCCGGATTCTACCCAATACGCCCTCGGCCATTGGCGAGGGGATGGTGCTCTACGCTGTGGGAGATGGCGTGAGTGCGGCGGAGGAGCAGACGTTTCTTGAGTGCATGGCCGGCGCGGGACGGTTTTCCGCCCTTGCGGAAAAGCTGATCGACGCGGGGTCCGCGGTCTCCGGCTGCGGACCGGCCTTCGTGGATTTGTTTCTGGAGGCGCTGGCGGACGGCGGCGTGGCCTGCGGGCTGCCCCGGGCCTCCGCGATGGAGTTCGCCGCGCAGATGGTGCTGGGCTCTGCCAAGCTGGCGCTGGAATCCGGCAAGCATCCCGGCGCGCTGAAGGACGCCGTCTGTTCCCCCGGCGGCACCACCATTCAGGGTGTCCGGACGCTGGAAAGAGCGGGCTTTCGGGGCGCCGTGATGGACGCTGTCATTGCCGCCTGTGAAAAAAACGCGGATTTGAAATAAGTCTAAAAAAGCTTGCACTTCGCCAATACGGATGTTTTGAGGGCATCACCGTTTCAAAGTACGGTGGTGCCCTCGTTTCGTGCTGTGCAAAGCATTCCTGCAATAAAGGGAAAGCTGACGACTGCTTCGCGCCACCGGCGCGGGGGACGCGCCGCTTTGCGGCAAAATCCGGCCCCCACTTTTCTTTGTTTTGGCAAAGAAAAGTCGCCGCCGGAGCGGTGGAAAAGAAACCGTTTTTGAGTTTTGTCTTCCGCAAGCCTTCGGTGCATCCAATAGACGCGGTAATTTGCAGTTCCGCAGGCTGGGGGCAGTCGACGCATGGCCTGTGCCACTGTCCCCGCTGCCGCTGACTTTCTCACATGAGGCCAGCGGCAGCGAAAGGAGACGCAGAGACGATGCGATTCTCTGCCCAGGACAAAAACAACCACGCGCCGCCGCGTTTACTGGATGCACCGAAGGCTTGCGAAAGGCCAAACCCCAAGCGCCTTTCTTTTGTACCGTGCACGGCACGTTTTCTTTGCGCAAGAGCAAAGAAAATGTGGGGTGCATTCGTGTACTGCAAAGCGGCACATCGACCCGCCAATGCCGCGAAGTGAGCTGAACTTTCATTTTTATCATCTGCTTGGATGTTTCGTTTTGACAATGGTTTTCCATAAAGAACCAGTTTCCATAACTGCTGGGCCGCTGTGACACGACACAGCTATCTCAAAAAATTTCCCGGAAAGCTGTAAACTTTTTAAAATCGGGCGTCGCGAGTGGAAATTTGGGCAGGGCCATGCTATACTTTCGCTAACAAATAAACGTGGAGGGATTGCGTATGCGAACACTTCTCAAAGGCGGCACTGTGGTTTCCGGCGGCGGAATGAAGAGGGCCGACGTCCTCATCGACGGCGAGAAGATCGCGGCGGTGGGGCGAAATCTAAAGGACGCCGCCGACGCTGTGACAGATGTCACCGGCTGTCTGCTTTTTCCGGGCTTCATCGACGCCCACACCCACTTTGCCCTGGATGTGGCGGGTACCACCACGGCCGACGACTTCTTCACCGGCAGCCGCGCCGCACTCCGGGGCGGCACCACCACCGTGATTGACTTTGCCTGCCCCAACAAGGGGGAAAGCCTCCACCACGGTATGGAGCTGTGGCACCAAAAGGCTGACGGTCGCACCTTCTGCGATTATGGCTTCCACATGACCATCGACGACTGGAACGAGTCCATCCGAGCGGAGCTTCCCGACATGTTTGCCCGGGGAATCTCCTCTTTTAAAATGTATATGACCTACCCCGCCATGATGGTGGGGGACCGGGATATGTACTGGGCGCTCAAGGAGCTGCGATCACTGGGCGGCATCTGTGGGGTCCACTGCGAAAACGCCGGGGTGATCGACGGAATGATCGCCGAGCGGAAGGCCGCCGGGCAGACCGGCCCCGACGCCCACCCGCTGACCCGTCCGCCGTATCTGGAGGCGGAGGCGGTGAGCCGCCTGCTGCGCATCGCGGAGGCGGCGCAGTGCCCGGTGGTCATCGTGCATCTCACCAATGGGGAGGCACTCCGGGAAGTGGAGCACGCCCGGCGGCGGGGGCAGCGCGTCTATGTGGAGACCTGCCCCCAGTATCTGCTGCTGGATGAGAGCGTTTATTTTAACGCGGACTGGTCCATGGCGGCCCGGTACGTCTGCGCGCCGCCGCTGCGCGAGCGAACGGAGCAGGACGCCCTTTGGAAGGCGCTTCGCCGGGGCGAGATCCAGACCGTTTCCACCGACCACTGTTCCTTCACGCTGGCGCAAAAAGCGCTGGGGCGGGAGGATTTCACCAAGATTCCCGGCGGCCTTCCCGGCGTGGAGACCCGGGGCGAGCTGCTCTATTCCTACGGCGTGGCAAAAAAGCGTATCAGCGCCGGGCAGATGTGCAGGGCACTGTGTGAAAATCCGGCGCGGCTCTATGGCCTTTTCCCCCGCAAGGGCGCTGTGTGGCCTGGCAGCGACGCGGATATCGTGGTCTATGATCCGGGGTGCAGCCATGTCATCCGGGCAGAGGACTGCGCTGCCAATACGGACTATACGCCCTACGAGGGCTTCGTCACCGCCGGCGGAATCCGGTCCGTGTGGCTGCGGGGAACCATGTCCGTGGAAAACGGCGCGGTTTTGGAGGAGACGCCCCGGGGAACATTTATGGCCCGGGGGAAAAACGCGCTCTAAGCACTTTGCGTTTTCGCCGGTTTGCTGGAATTGCGGCTCTGACCCTGCCGCTATTTGCAGAGATTTAGACGTAGCAGGAAGCGAAAAGCTGTTTCACTTTACAGAAAAAAGCAGGCTGTGCCATCGGCACAGCCTGCTTTTTGCGTTTTTTGGATCAGCTCTCCCACTGGACGTCTATGATCGTGCCGTCCTTGACTTCGATATACTCGCTTTTGAGAATATAATCCGTCTTGCCGATACGCACTTCCTGCTCGCCCACCTTGGTGGTCATCACCGTGCCGGTGGGTGTTTCCGTGGTGGCGGTAAAGAGCAGCGTCGCATGCTCCGGGTCCTCCACCCATGCGCTGTCGGGTCCCAGCACATAATAGGGCTGCTTTACAACGGACTCAATCTGACCGCCCACCAGCTCGCCGGAGGCCATCAGCGGGGACGGCAGGTGCGCCTTGGCGTTTTCGTACAGCTCCGTCGGCACGCCTTCCACCTTCACGGTATAGGTGACCTTGGTCATGGCGGCCTCTCCCGCGTCACCGCTGCCGCGGTTTAGCAGCTTCCAGCCTGCAAATGCCAGCACCGCCACGATCAACGCGACGGCGATGAGATCGATGACGTTCAGCTTTCCAACACGTTTTGCTTTTTCTTCCATGGTTTCCTCCATAGCGGGCGCGCCCGGTTTTTGTCTGGTTATGGACAATGCTTATAAAACATTGTATAATATTTTTTGAGATTCTACAAGTCCCATTTCCGAAAAGAAGAAAAGAAAGGCTTTTTCATGAAGGTCATTCATCTCATCAGCGGCGGCGACTCCGGCGGCGCCAAGACCCATGTGCTGAGTTTGCTGCAAAATCTGAATAAGACCATCACCGCCCAGCTGGTGTGCTTTCGGGACGGCCCCTTCGCCCAGGAGGCCCGCTCCCTGAACATCCCTACCATGATCTGCGGCGGCAACAATATCCTGCGCATCCGGCGCACGCTGAGCGCGTATATCCGGGAAAACGGGTATGAGCTGATCCACTGCCACGGGTCCCGGGCGAATATGATCGGGGCGCTGCTGCGCAGCGCTACCGGCGTGCCGGTGGTCAGCACCGTCCACAGCGACTATAAGCTGGACTATATGGGCAGGCCCTTCAGCCGCCTTACCTTTGGAAACATCAACGCGTGGGCGCTGCGGCAGCTGGATTACCGCATCGGCGTGTCCGACGCCATGGTGGATCTGCTGATTTCTCGGGGATTTGCGCCGGACCGCTTCTATACCATATACAATGGATTAGACTTTACACCCGCTTCGCCGCAAGGAGATCGACTGCCGTACCTGCGCAGCTTGGGAGCGGAGGTGGACGCGCAGAGCGTGGTGGTGGGGATTGCCGCCCGGCTGAACCCGGTGAAGGACATGTCCACGCTGGTCCGTGGCTTTGCCGCGGGCTATCGAAAGTGCAGCCGGCTGCGGCTGGTCATCGCAGGCGACGGCGAGGAGCGGGAGAAGCTGGCGGCCCTGGCCGCCGAGCTGGGCGTTTCCCATCAGGTGACCTTTGCCGGCTGGATCAGCGGCGGCATGGACCGGTTTTACAGCGCGCTGGATATCAACGCGCTGACCTCCCTTTCCGAAACGTTCCCCTACGCGCTGACAGAGGGGGCCCGCTTCCACTTGGCCACGGTGGCCACCGCCGTGGGCGGGATTCCGTACCTGATCGATCAGGACGTGAACGGCTATCTCTTCGAGCCGGGGGACTGGCACGCGCTGGGAGAGCGTCTGGCGGCCCTTGGCAGCGACGACGCGCTGCGCTGCGCCATGGGCGAGAAGCTCTATGAGAAGGCGTCCACCCGGTTTTCCATCCAGAAAACGGTGGATACCCAACTGCATATCTACGGGGAGATTCTCCGCCGCCACCGCCGCCCCAAAGCGGCGCGAGACGGCGTTGTGATCTGCGGGGCCTACGGCCGGGGAAACGCGGGCGACGACGCGATTTTAGAGGCCATATTGCAGGAGATGCGCTCCATTGACCCGGATATGCCCATGACGGTTCTCTCCAAGGACCCTGAGAGCACCCGCCTTGCTTACCGGGTGCAATCCGTCAGCCGCGTCAACATTGGCGCGTGGCACAGGGCCATGCGCCATGCCAAACTCTATATCAACGGCGGCGGCAGTCTCATTCAGGATGTGACCTCCCGCCGGTCGCTGTGGTTTTACCTTGCGAATATCTGGGTTGCCAAGCATTCCGGCTGCAAGGTGCAGATGTACGGCTGCGGAATCGGTCCGGTGACCCGGAAGAACCATCGGAAGCTGGCGTCGTCCGTGCTGAACCGGAACGTGGACGTCATTACCCTGCGGGAACCGGACTCCCGGGAGGAGCTGCGCTCGATGGGAGTCACGCAGCCGGAGATTTTGCTCACGGCGGACCCGGCACTCACGCTCCGCCAGGCCTCCGACGCCGAGACGGACAGCGTTTTGCTGCGGGCGGGCATCCCAACCCATGGCAAGTATCTTTGCTTTGCACTGCGCCGCTGGAAAGGCTTTGAGGAGAAGGCACCCCTGTTCGGCGCGGCGGCTCGCTATGCTTATGAGACCTATGGACTGACGCCGGTATTCGTGGCGGTGGAAAAGCATCAGGACCCCGGGGCCGGACAGCTGGCCGCCAAGGGACTGGATATTCCCCACTATTTCCTCAGCGACGCCGGCGGGGCCGGCACCATCATCGGGGCGCTTTCCCGCATGGAGGCGGTGGTCTCCATGCGGCTCCACGCGCTGATTTTTGCCGCGGGACAGGGGATTCCGCTGGCGGGCGTGGTGTACGATCCCAAGGTTTCCGCATTCCTGCGCTATATCGGGCAGGAGTGCTTCACGGATTTGGACGCCCTGACGGCGGACAATCTGCGGGAGATGATCGACTGCTGCCTGAAAAAAGCCGCCCACCCCACGGAGCAGGCGGCGGCGGTGAAGCGGCTGCAGGAAATGGAAGAGGAAAATGTGACGGTGGCCCGTCGGCTGCTGGGCCTATAAAAATGAGGGGGAGCGGCGGTCTCAGACCACGGACTCCTCCTCGTTATTGCAGCGCTCCCGCTGCACGGCAATGGTAGCCAGGGTGTCTCCCAGCTGGGTAAAAACCGCTGCGGCCAAAGAAAGGTCCGCGTCGTTCAGTCGCCCGGCAATGGATACCGCCAGCGTGTTGACGGCGGTGGTGAAGGCCAGCGGATCGCAGTCGCAGTTTCTCATCACATCAAATCACCCGGTCTATTCTATGAAAAAAGAGGGCTGTTTAGCCCTCTTTTTTTGCTTTCTTTGGGTCCATGGGGAATACCGACAGCCGCTCTCCGCCGTCCCACACGGCGAGAAAGACCTCTTTTTCGTCCCGGTAGCCCTGCCGCAGCAGGGAGCGGTGGACCCAGGCTTCCTCTTTCCCCGCCTGGCGGATATTGTCGGAGAGGAGCTTGCCGTCAATCACAAAGGGCGTTTGTACGAGAGACTGCTTCGGATTCAGGTCCAGATCCGTGGGGGTGGCGGGGCGGTCCGTCTCCTTGGGCAGAAAGCTCACCACGCCGTTGTGCTCCAGCACCGCCGTTTGCAGCTGGTTGAGATCAAACCAGCCGCCAATGCGGCAGTAGGTCAGAAATTCATTGAGATCCAGTCGGGCCTTCAGCAGGTTTTCCCGGTAGATCACACCGTTTTCCAGCAAAACCAGCGGCTTGCCGGTCACCAGCGTACGTGCCTTGATGGACTTGTTGGTAAGAAGAGAGATCCCCAGCGCTGTGAAGGCATAGACGATCAGCGCGGTCAGGGGCTTTGCGGGCTGTTCCAGCTCCGTGGCCAGCTCCGCCGCGATGGAGCCGATGGTGATTCCCACCACGTAGTCGAACATGGTCATTTGGGAAACCTGCTTGGTCCCCATCAGCTTTGCAAGAAGGAACAAAGCTGCGATGGACAGCAGGGACGTGAGAAGAGTCAGGCCGATTTGCGTAAGAATTTCCATCATAGCGCCTCCCGGGGCAATGTTGTTTCCGACAGTATGCCGCAGGAGGCGGGATTTTATTCCTTCACACTGCCGGCCACCGGCGGTTTGGCGTGGGGAGCCCCGGCATGGTGGGCGTTGGTGTGAACGTTGATGTATTGCGCTTTGAGCTTGGAATAGAGGATGGTCTGGCTGGAGTAAAGCCCGTTGTAGCCGGAGAGCATGTAGCTGATGCCGCAGGCCAGCGCAAAATAGAGCAGACCCTCGGCTCCGAACAGCTCCACCGAGAGGAAAATGGAAGCCACAGGGCAGTTGACGGCACCGCAGAATACGGCCACCAGACCCACCGCGGCGGCAAAGGGCGCGGGAATCCCCAGCAGCGGGCCAACCATGCAGCCAAAGGTGGCGCCCACGAAAAACGACGGGACCACCTCGCCGCCCTTGAAGCCGGCGGAAAGCGTCACGGCGGTAAAGAGAATTTTCCAGAGGAAGGCTGCGGGATGGGCGGCGCCCTGTTCCACCGCGGCGGTGACCAACTCCATGCCCGCACCGTTATAATCCGTGGTCCCGCAGAGGAAGGTCAGGGCGATGACCGCCCCGCCACCCACAAAGACCCGGACCCAGGCGTTGGGGAGCGCGCGGTGCATCTGACGCTCCGCAAAGTGGAGCGTGCTGCAAAAGAGCACGGACACCAGCGCGCACAGCGCCGCCAATCCCGCCACCCGCACCAGCATCCAAGCCTCCAGCGGGGGAGCCGTCACCGCAAAGCGGGTGGGGGCAACGCCCATGGAAAGCGACACGCCAAAAGCCACCAGAGAGGCGGTGAGGCAGGGGATAAAGGCTGCGTGATACATCACGCCGATGCTGATGACCATGATGGCGAACACGGTGGCCGCCAGCGGCGTTCCAAAGAGCGCCGAGAAGAAGGCCGCCATGCCCGTCATGGTGGCGATGCGCAGGTCCCGGTCGTCCAAACGAAACAGCTGGCCCAGATGATACCCGATGGTGCCGCCCATTTGCAGCGCGGCGCCCTCCCGTCCGGCGGAACCGCCGCACAGGTGCGTAAGCACCGTGCCAAGGAAAATGGCGGGCAGCAGGAAGATGGACAGCCCCTTTCCGAAATGGACCGCGTCGATGATGTCGTTTGTACCCTGCCCTTCGGTTCGGGTCAGCTTATAAAAGCCCACGATCAGCAGCCCTGCCAGAGGAAGGCACCATAA
Organism: Oscillibacter sp.; assembly: GCF_028693505.1. Classification (GTDB taxonomy): domain Bacteria; phylum Bacillota; class Clostridia; order Oscillospirales; family Oscillospiraceae; genus Oscillibacter. The sequence goes on along the minus strand of NZ_JAQUVF010000017.1, from coordinate 29,124 downwards.
AAGCCATGGGTGGGCCGCCCGCAAAGCGGTGGCATGGTGGACGCCGATGTGAAATACAGAGCCTACAAAGCCGCAGGTGAGTCCCGCAGCCAGGGCCAGCACCAGCCATTTGACCAGCGCCTGCAAGTAGAGCCGGGTGTGCAGCAGCCACGCCCAGACCCGTTTTTTAAACGTCTTTTTCATATCCATGCCTCACACGCCCGCCGGAAGCGGAAGTTCCTTGCCGTCCAGCCGGTTTTCCAGCAGCTCGGGCTGCTTGAGATACCGTTCAAAGGCGGCGAAAAAGCGGGAATATTCGATTCCGGTGGCAATCCGTTCATCCATCACCACGCCGAGGGGCAGCTGCTTTTTGCGGCTCCCCGCGGGACAGGCGGGATCGCTTACCGGCTTGCCCATGCAGATGAACAGGCTGGTGGTGCCGAATTCGTAGCAGTGGTGGAAAATGAACCGGGTGTTGATGGACGCCAGATTTGTAATGAACAAACTGGTGTGGAAGGGACTGAGGTCAATGATCTTTCTGGGCAGCAGCCCGTGCAGGTCCAGATGATACGCCGTCCAAAACACGAACCGGGCAAGGCCCGGAACGGCGAACGCCGTATTGGCAAACCGGTCGGTGCGATTATTGTGCGCGGCCTCCAAGTTCCGGTCCACGTGCTCGCGGATCTTCCGGCTGATGGTGAACACGTCGTCCGCCGGGTCCAGAAAGACCTTCAGCGCCGTTTCGTCCGGCGTGCCGTCGGCCCGGGTCTTAAGGATCACGAAGCTGAAGGAAAAATGATTCCGCTGATAAACCTTCCGGTTCATCACGAAATAGTTTACCTTCGGGTTTTCCAGCGCCGCCTTGAAATAGGCGGCTGCCAGAATGCTCATGTGCGTGACGCTACGGCCCTGCCGGCGCTTTTCCCGAATATAGGTCCGCAAGGTCTCCTCGTCCACGTAATCGCTGGCCCAGTTCTGCGCGTCAAATCGCTTTGGCATGATATAGGGAAGCGCCTGCACAATGGGCGTCAATCCCCGCACCCGGGTTCCATCCGGTCTCATGTTGTTCTCCTCGTTCCTTTCATACTGGGGACTGTTCCCCTGGGTAATACACACAAGAACAGTATAGTAAAATTTCCATAAAATTTCAACCGTTTCCCGTTCATTCAATTGCTATGTGTAGTTTTTCGAAAAGTGCGGACAATAGCAGGGAAAGCGAGGGATTCAATTGACTGAAACGACAAAAGCAAACCAGCCGGCGGAAGATTGCTCCAAGAACGAGGAGACGACCCAGGGCATTCTGGACTTTGGCTCCGCGCTCACAAAAACGCCGCAGGGCACCGTTTACTGCCTCACCATCATCGGACAGATTGAAGGGCACACCACGGCCTCCAACAACGCGAAAACCACCAAATACGAGCACGTACTGCCGCTTCTTGCCAAGCTGGAGGAAACCGGAGAGGTGGATGGCGTGCTGTTTTTGCTCAATACGGTGGGTGGGGACGTGGAGGCGGGCCTTGCCATCGCCGAGCTGATCGCCGGGATGACGAAGCCCACCGTCTCCATCGTGCTGGGCGGAAGCCACTCCATCGGCGTACCGCTGGCAGTGGCGGCGCAGCGCAGCTTCGCGGTGCCTTCCGCCGCCATGACCATCCATCCGGTCCGCATGAGCGGCACCGTCATCGCCGCGCCCCAGACATACAGCTATTTTCAGCGTTTGCAGGATCGGATCGTGGCCTTCGTCTCCGGTCACAGCCACATTTCCGCCGAGGAGTTCCAATCCCTGATGCTGAAAAAGGACGATATGGCGGCGGATGTGGGCAGCGTCATTTATGGGGAGGAGGCGGTAAAACTGGGACTGATCGATCAGGTGGGCGGCCTGGCTGACGGCCTTGCCTGCCTTTACCGCCAGATTCAGGAGAGAAAACAAAAATGAGACGCGGACGGCCCCGCCGCCCGGACCAAGGGACGCCGGTTTTGTGTGCCGGCGTCCCTTTTTCGGTTTTCCTTGAAATGCGGGTACTTTCCTGATATAATATACTAGTTATAGTATGTTGATTCGCAGAGGTGAGAACGTGTACTTAAAAGCACTCGAAATTCAGGGATTCAAGTCCTTCCCGGATAAGACGGTTTTGAATTTTGGCGAGGACATTACCGCCATCGTCGGACCCAACGGCTCGGGAAAATCCAACATTTCCGACGCCATCCGCTGGGTCATGGGCGAACAGAGCGCCAAGGGCCTGCGGGGCGCCAAGATGGAGGATGTGATCTTCGGCGGAACGGAAAAGCGTTCTCAGGTTGGATTTGCGCAGGTAACGCTGGTCATCGACAATACAGAGCATATTTTCCCCGCCATGGAGGAAGCGGAGGTGGCGGTCACCCGCCGTTACTACCGCAGCGGGGAGAGCGAGTATTACATCAACCGCCAGTCCGTCCGCCTGCGGGATGTGATGGAGCTGTTCATGGACACCGGTATGGGCAAGGAGGGCTACTCCATCATCGGGCAGGGCAAGATCGACGAGATCCTCTCCGCCAAAAGCGGCGAGCGCCGGGAAATCTTTGAGGAGGCGGCGGGCATTTCCAAGTTCCGCCACCGGAAAGAGGACGCGGAGCGCAAGCTGGAGCGCACGGAGGAAAACTTAGTGCGCATCAACGATAAAATCTCGGAACTCGAATTGCAGGTGGAGCCCCTCCGGGAGCAGGCGGAAAAGGCGAAGAAGTATCTGGTGCTGCGGGACGAGCTGCGGCTTCTGGAAATTTCCCTGTGGCTTGAAAATCTGGATGCCCTCAAGGCGGGCACCCAGAAGCTCAAGGCGGATTTTGCCGCCGCCCAGACCGCCCGGGACGAGGCGCGCATCGCGCTGGACGCCCTCTATGCCGAGGGGGAGCGCTACGGCGAGCAGATGCGGGAAAAGGACATGGCGTCCGAGCGCGTCCGCGGGGAAGCCGCCGCGCTGGAGGGACAGGTAAAGGAGCAGGAATCCGCCGTCGCCGTGCTGGAGAGCACCATCGCCCATCAGGAGGAAAACATTGCCCGGGCGCGGACGGAGCTGGAGGAAACGGAAAACCGCAACCGGGGTCTTGCCAAGCAGGCTTCGGAGCAGGAGGCCCGGGTTGCGGAGATCGACGGGGAGATCGAGACGCTGCAAACCGCGCTGGAGAGTCTGCTGTCCCGGGCGCGGGAGGCGGCGGAGCAGGCGGGGGGCACCCAGTCTCAGGTGGAGACGCTGCGGGGCCGGGAGGCGATGGCCGTGGCCGCTTGCGCGGACTGCCGGGCGGAAAGCGCCGCCATGGCGGCGGAAAAAAGTCAGGTGGAGGAGCGCATTCAAGCCGCGCAGGCAGAGCGGACCGCCGCCGAGCAGGAATTAGAAAATCGCGCGCAGGAGTCCAAAACCAACCGCCGCGCACTGGAAAATGCGCAGGACGACGCCACTGCCGCCGCCAATATCATCGCCGGGCATGCCCTGCGGATGGAGGAGCGGGAGAAAAAAGCCGCCGCCGCCGCAGAATTGCGATTGAAGCTCACCATGGAAAATGGCGCGCTGGAGGATCGCATCCGATTGCTGACGGAGATGGAGAAGGAATACGAGGGCTTTTCCAAGGCCGTCAGGCTGGTCTGTCAGGCCAAGGGCAGCCTGCGGGGCATTCACGGGCCGGTGGCCAATCTGATGAAAACCGAGCAGCAATATTCGCTGGCCATTGAGATCGCGCTGGGCGCGGGCCTTCAAAACATCGTGGTGGACCGGGAAGAGGACGCCAAAGCCGCCATCGGCTTTCTCAAGCAGCGGGACGCCGGGCGCGCCACCTTCCTGCCGCTGACCGCCATCCGGGGCGACGAGCTGCGGGAGCGGGGCGTGGAGAAGGAATTCGGCTTCGTGGGCCTTGCCTCCCGCCTGGTACAATTTGACGGGGCGTATGCCAATATCTTCCAAAACCTGCTGGGCAGGACGGTCATCGTAGAGGACATGGACTGCGGCATCGCCATGGCCCGTAAGTACCGCAATGCGTTTCGCATCGTGACGCTGGACGGGCAGGTCATCAATCGCGGCGGTTCCATGACTGGCGGCAGCACCAATCGGTCCGCCGGCGTGCTCAGCCGCGCCGCAGAGCTCGCCAAGCTCCACGACCGCGCGGACAGTATGCGCCAAAAGCTCTCCGCCGCCAAGGAGGCGGAGGAAACGGCAAACCGCGAGCTTGCCGCCGCCCGGTATGAGCTGGAGACGGCGGAGGCCCAGCGCCGCCGGGCCGAGGACGAGGTGCTGCGGCTGGAGGGTATCCGAAACCATTTCGATATCCTGCTGCAATCCCTCCGGGAGAAGCTGGAGGATCTGGACGGGGAGCTGGAGAGTCTCACAGGCCGCCTTGCGGACAACACCGCGAAGTCCGCCGCGGTGGAGGTCCAGATCCGAGAGCAGGACGCCGTGGCGGAAGCGTGCCGCCGCGAAATTGAGGAGGCGCTTTCCGGCCAGACGGAGCTGCTGGCGCGCTCCGGCGCGCTGACGGAGGAGATCACCGGGAAAAAGACGGAGCTGGCGGGTCTTGCCGCCGAGCGCGCGTCCACCGCCCGCCGCGCCGCGGATTTGCGTCAGGTGGCGGCGGACCTCACCGGGGACCGTACGCAGAAGGAGGAAACCCTTCGCGCCTATCAGCGCAGGATCGAGGAGGCAAACGGGGAGATCGCAAAGCGCCGGGAGACGCTTTCGGACCTCACCGCCCGGGGCGAAGCCTTCCGCGACGCGCTCACGGCGCTGAATCAGGAGAAGATCGCGCTGGAGGCGGAGCGTACCGCCCGGAACAGGGAAAGTCAGGAAATGAATGAAACGCTGCTGAATCTGGAGCGGGCCGCCTCCCGGCTGGAGGCGAAGCTCTCCACCTCCGCGCTGGAGGAAAAGCAGATTTTGGACCGGTTGTGGGAACACTATGAGCTAAGCCATTCCGACGCGCAGGCCCAGCGCGTAGAGCTGGAGAGCATCCCCAAGGCCACCCGCCGCATCGGCGAGCTGAAACGGGACATCGGAGCGCTGGGCGCCATCAACATCGGCGCCATTGAGGAATTTGACCGGGTGAACGGCCGCTATACCTACCTGAGCGATCAGCGCAACGACGTGGCCAAGGCGAAGGGCGAACTGGAGCGGATCATCGAGGAGATCACCAATCAAATGACGGTGATCTTTGCCGAGCAGTTCAAGCTGCTCTCGGAGAGCTTCCGAGTTACCTTTGGGGAGCTGTTCGGCGGCGGCGTTGCCACGCTGGAGCTGGAGGACGAGACGGATATCTTAGGCTGTGGCATTGAGATCAAGGCCCAGCCCCCCGGCAAGACGCTGAAAACCATCTCCCTGCTCTCCGGCGGAGAGAAGGCTTTCGTGGCCATTGCGCTGTACTTCTCCATTTTGAAGGTCCATCCCACGCCGTTTTGCGTCATGGACGAGATCGAAGCCGCGCTGGACGACGCCAACGTCACCCGCTACGCCCGCTATATGCGTCGGCTGGCAGGCAGGACGCAGTTCATCGTCATCACCCACCGCCGCGGCACCATGGAGGAGGCTGACGTGCTCTACGGCGTCACCATGCAGGAACAGGGTGTCAGCAAGATGCTGACCATCAATCTCAACGATATGGCCAAGGAGCTGAAAATTCAGTGAGGAGGCGGCGTGATGAGCCTGCGGAAGCGGCGGAGGCTTTCCATGTGTGTGCTTGCCGGGGGAATCGCGACGATGGTTTTTGCCGGGGAAGCGGCGATGGCGCCGGGCGCGCTGCTGGTGCTTGCGGGCCTTGCGCTGGACGTTTTGCTGGTGCGCTGCCCCCGCTGCGGGGCGTGGCTTGGAAACGATCCCGGGGAATTTTGCAAAAACTGCGGTACGGAAATTGACTACAAGGCAAAATAATCAGGCAAAGGACGGACGTTCATGGGCTTTTTTGATAAACTGAAAAAAATTACCGCCAATCTGTTCTCGGGCTTTACGGAGGCCGACGAGGCGTTTTTTGAGGAGCTGGAAGAGACGCTGATTCTGGCGGATATCGGCATGGACACCGCGCTGGACGCGGTGGAAAAGCTGCGTACGCGGGTCCGGAAGGAGAAGCTCCACGAGCAGGAGGCGGTGCGCGCCGCGCTGCGGGAGATCTTGGCGGGGGAGATGTCCGTGGACGACACGGCGCTCTCTCTCAGTACCCAGCCCAGCGTGGTGCTGTTCATCGGTGTCAACGGCGTGGGCAAGACCACCTCCATCGGGAAGCTGGCCTACCAGCTGAAAAAAAAGGGCAAGCATGTCCTTCTCTGCGCGGGGGACACCTTCCGCGCGGCGGCGGCGGACCAGCTGCAAATCTGGGCGGAGCGGGCCGGCTGCGAGCTGATTCGCCAGCATGAGGGCGCGGACCCCGGCGCGGTGCTCTTCGACGCGCTGCAAGCCGCCAAGGCCCGGGGCGCGGACGTGGTGCTGTGCGACACGGCGGGCCGCCTGCACAACAAGGCCAATCTCATGGCGGAGCTTGCCAAGCTCTCCAAGATCATCGACCGGGAGTGCCCCGGCTGCGACCGGGAGACGCTGCTGGTGCTGGACGCCACCACGGGGCAAAACGGACTCATTCAGGCGCGGACCTTTCAGGAGACCGCCGGTCTCACCGGCATCGTGCTCACCAAGCTGGACGGCACCGCCAAGGGCGGCATCGTCGTGGCCATCGCCCGGGAGCTGGGTGTGCCGGTGAAATTCGCGGGGGTGGGCGAGGGAATCGACGATCTTCGTCCCTTCGACGCGAAAAGCTACGTGGAGGCCATCATCTGAGGAGGATGACCGGGCGGGGGAAATGCGCCGGAACGGTTGATACAAGATGGAAAAGAGGATCAGAAACCATGACCAGAATTGACGGACGGGCGGCAGACGAGCTGCGCCCCATTCAAATTACCACAGACTTTGTAAAATTTGCGGAGGGCAGCTGCCTGATCGCCTGCGGCGACACCAAGGTCCTTTGCTGCGCCAGCGTGGAGGAGAAGGCGCCCTCCCACGTGGCGGAGGGCACCGGGTGGGTGACTGCGGAGTATTCCATGCTGCCTCGGGCCAACCGGGAGCGCAGTAAGCGGGACGTCAGCAAGCTCAAGCTCTCCCCCCGCAGCGCCGAGATCCAGCGGCTGGTGGGCCGGTCCCTCCGCGCCGCCGTGGATCTTGCCAAGCTGGGAGAGCGGACCATCACCGTGGACTGCGACGTTTTGCAGGGGGACGGCGGCACCCGGACCGCGTCCGTCACCGGCGGATTCATTGCCTTAGCGCTGGCCTGCCGGAATCTGGTGGAGCGCGGCGTGCTGGCGGAGGACCCCATTTGCCACTATGTCACCGGCGTCTCCGCCGGTATCGTGGACGAGCAGCCTATGCTGGACCTTCGATACAGCGAGGATAGCCGCGCGCAGGTGGATCTCAACTGCATCATGAACGAAGAAGGCGCGCTGATCGAGCTGCAGGGCACCGGCGAGGGCCGGGCCTTCACGCTTTTGGAGCAGCAGGCGCTGGTGGGCCTTTGCGCCAAGGGAAACAAAGAACTGCTGCAAATGCAGCGAGCACTGCTGGAGGGTGAGAGGGCATGACGCAGGTCTTTGAGATGCTGATGCTCATTTGCTTTGGCCTCTCCTGGCCCTTCAATATTGCCAAGTCCCTCCGCTCGCGGACGGCGAAAGGGAAGAGCGTGCCCTTTGAGCTGTGCATCATTGTGGGGTATTTCTGTGGTCTGGCCGGAAAATTCATCAGCGGGAATGTGACCTACGTGGTGGCGTTTTACGTGGTGGATGTTTTGATGGTGAGCGTGGATCTGCTATTGACGCTGCGAAATCGAAAACTGGACCGATTGGCCCAAGAGGAGGAGACGGTATGAAATTTGTGCTTGCCACCCACAATCCGGGCAAACTGAAAGAGATGAGCGCCATCCTGTCCCGCTTTGGCGTGGAGGTGGCGAGTCCTGCGGACGTGGGCGTCACCGTGGACGTGGAGGAGACCGGAACCACCTTCGCGGAAAATGCCATGCTGAAGGCCAAGGCCATCTGCGCCGCTGCGGGACTTCCCGCCATCGCGGACGACTCCGGCCTTTGCGTGGACGCGCTGAACGGTGGCCCCGGGGTCTACTCCGCCCGCTACGGCGGGGAGGGGCTGGACGACCGGGGGCGCTACACGCTGCTTTTAAACAGCATGCGGGGGCAGACCACTCGCTCGGCCCATTTTGCCTGTGCCATTGCCTGCGCCTTTCCAAACGGCGATGAGCTGACGGCGGAGGGCCGGTGCGAGGGGACCATCGCCTTTGCCCCCATGGGCGAGGGCGGCTTTGGATACGACCCGGTGTTCTTCGTGCCGGAAAAGGCAAAGACCTTCGCCCAGCTGACGGCGGAGGAAAAGAGCGAGCTTTCTCACCGCGGCAGGGCTTTGGCGGCTTTTGTCGAAAAACTGGAAACTTATTGGAAGCAGTAAACGTCTATAAAAATATTTAGGAGAATGATATGGAACTGACAAGCAAACAGCGCGCCCAGCTGCGAGGATTGGCCAACACCATCGACACCATTTTGCAGGTGGGCAAGGACGGCATCGGCGAAAACCTTGTCAAGCAGGCGGACGACGCGCTGGAGGCCCGGGAGCTCATCAAGGGCCGGGTTTTGGAAAACAATGTGGAATACGACGCGCGCCTCGCGGCGGGAGAACTGGCAAAGATCACCCGCAGCGAAGTGGTGCAGGTCATCGGCACGAAGTTTGTGCTGTACCGGGAGAGTCATTCCAAGCCCCGGGAAAAGCGCATTCAGCTGGTCAAGAGCAAGCCGCAGCGGGCGAAGAAAGACTGAGCGCCCATTTCAAATCACACAGGAAGGTTTCGTATGAAAATCGGTATTTATGGCGGCACCTTCAATCCGCCCCATTTGGGTCACGTCACGGCCGCCCGGGCGGTATTTGAACTGCTGAAACTGGAAAAACTGCTGCTGGTCCCGGCGGGACTGCCGCCCCATAAGGCGCTGCCCGCCGGAAGCCCCACCCCCGATCAGCGTCTGGAAATGACGCGTCTGGCGGCGGAAGCGCTGGGGCTGGGGGACCGGGTGGAAGTACTGGATCTGGAGGTCCACCGGGAGGGGAAGAGCTTTACCGCCGATACCCTCGCCCAGCTGAAGGCACAGTATTCGCGGGATGAGCTGTGGCTTTTGATGGGGACGGATATGTTCCTCACGCTGCAAGCGTGGCACGAGCCGGAGCGCATCTTGTCGCTGGCGGGGATCGCCGCCTTCGGCCGGACGGAGGAGGACACGGAAGAACTGTTTTCCGCCCAGCGGGACGCATTGTACAAACGCTTCCCCACGGCCCGGCTGTTCACCCTCACCATCCCCGGCGTTATCGACGTCTCCTCCACCCGCCTGCGGGAGGAGCTGGCGGCGGGCGAGGGCAGTAAACGCCTTCCCCCGGCGGTATACGGATACATTTTGCGGGAAAACCTCTATGGGACCGGCGCGAACCTCTGTCACCTGCCGCTTCTTAAGCTGCGCCCCGTGGCGCTGAGCTACCTCAAGCATAAGCGCATCCCCCACGTGCTGGGCACGGAGCAGGAGGCCATCCATCTGGCGGAGCGGTACGGCGCGGACGTGGAGAAGGCCCGGGTGGCGGCCTTGCTGCACGACTGCACGAAAAAACTGGATATGGCGGCGCAGCTGGCCCTTTGTCGGCAGTATGACATCCCGCTGGACGAGCTGGAGCAAACCGCGCTCAAGCTGCTCCATGCCAAGACCGGCGCCGCCGTGGCGCGGGACGTGTTTGGCGTGGATGAGGAAATCTACCGCGCCATCTGGTGGCACACCACCGGCCACGCCGGCATGACGCTGCTGGAAAAAATTATTTATCTCGCCGACTACATCGAGCCGACCAGAGACTTTCCCGGAGTGGAGACCCTGCGCAAGGCCTGCTATGAGAATCTGGATCAGGGATTGCTGCTGGGGCTGGAGATGACGGTCAAAGAGATGCAGGAAATGGGCAATCCCGTGCACCACGCGACGATTGAGGCGCGGGACGCACTGAAAGGATAGAGATACCGTGGAAAGACATAGAGTAGAGAAAAAAGCGGGCGGGGGTCGTCTGGAAGAAAAACCGAAAAAGCAGAAAAAGAGCCGCTTGAACCGCCGCCAGAAGCTGCTGGTGGTCGTGGCAATCATTTTGGCGGTGGTGCTGGGCGTGGTGGCGGCCTGCCAAAGCCTGTTCGTCCGCCCGGAGCTGCCCGGCACCAAGGGCGAATCCAAACAGGAACTGGATTACGGCGAGGGAGTCCGCCCCAAGGCCGGGGGCGAGCGCAAGAGCAAGGACTATTATACCGTCCTCATCCTCGGCAGAGACACCGGCGGCGGCGGTAATACGGACACCATGCTGCTGGCAAGCTACGATGTCACCAACCAGAAGGCCACCGTCATGTCCATCCCCCGGGATACCATGGTCAATATCAGCTGGGACATCAAAAAGATCAATGCCGTCTATAATTATAACGGCGGCGCGGAAAAGGGCATCAAGGCGCTGTACAAGGAAATCGCCCAGCTGGTCGGCTTTGAGCCGGACTATCAGGTGGTGGTGGAGTGGGAGGCTGTGGGCGAGATCGTGGACGCCATCGGCGGCGTCTACTTCGACGTGCCCCGGAACATGAATTACGACGACCCCCTGCAGGACCTCTCCATTCACATCGATAAGGGCTATCAGCTCCTCAGCGGCAAGCAGGCCATGGGCGTCATCCGCTACCGCCACGACAATAACATGAAGTACGGCTACCCCGACGGCGATCTGGGGCGCATCAAGACCCAGCAATCGTTCTTGAAGGCCACGGTGGAGCAGCTTTTGCAGGTGAAAAACGTCACAAAAATTAACGAATTTGCCAAGGTGTTCCAAAAGAATGTGGAGACGGACCTCTCCTTCAGCAATCTCTGCTGGTTTGGGCAGCAGGCCGTCATGGGCGGGCTGAGCGTGGAGAACGTGAATTTCGTCACCATGCCCAACACGCCCAAAATGTGTTACAGCCGTTCCATCAGCGCCATGCTGTCCTATGTGGTGCCCAACGCGCAGGAGCTGCTGGATCTGGTCAACAATGACCTCAGCCCCTTTGTGGAGCCTTCTGCGCTGAGCGACCTTGACATCATGTCCGTCAATGGGGACGGTTCCGTCAGCTCCACCAGCGGCCATGTGGAGGACAGCAAGGCCGCCAAGGCGCCGGTGAAGCCCTCCAAGCCTGTGGAGACGCCCAGCACGGAGCCGGTGGTGGATGAGGACGGCAATCTGATCGACCCGGAGACCGGGGAAATCATCGGCACCGTCACGGCCCCCGGTACGACGACGGACCCCGGTGCCACCACGGACCCCGGTGCGACGACGGACCCCGGAACCACCGCGCCGCCTTCCGGCGGAACGGAAACGACGCCCGGCGGAACGACAAATCCCACGACGCCGACGACGCCGACGACGCCCCCGACCACGCCGCCGACGCCCCCGACCACGCCCCCGGCCACCGGCGGCGAGACAACGCCCCAAGAGCCGGAGACCCCCGCGCAGCCGGAAACGCCGGCGGAACCCGATTTTTCGATTATTGAGCCGCCTCCGGCGGCCTGAATCCAAGAAAAGAAAGGAAACATAGAATGACACCAAAGGAATTGGCAATTATTGCCGCAAAGGCCCTGGACGAGAAAAAGGGCAAGGAGATCTCGGCCATCGAGATCACGGACCTCACCACGCTGGCGGACTATTTCGTCATCGCCACCGGCACCTCCAACACCCAGATCAACGCATTGTGCGGTGCAGTGGAGAAAGCAATGAAGGAGCAGGCGGGGGAGGAACCCCTTCGCCGGGAGGGCTACCGCGACGGTACCTGGGTCCTGCTGGACTACGGCTGCGTGACGGTACACGTCTTTTCCGCCGAGGCCCGGGCCTTCTATTCTCTGGAGCGGCTGTGGAGCGACGGCAAGCCCTTGGATCTTGGCGGCGTGCTGACTGCGGAATAAGCGGAGCAACCGTGGAAAACCCCGCCAATTGAGCATGGGAAACGGGGGAAAATAGTGAAAATGCGGAAATTCCCTTGACAAAGTACGCGAATCTCCGTAAAATACTTCTGATAAAGACATGGAAGGGAAGAACGACGGATCATCCCGCCTTCAGAGAGCCGGCGGCTGCTGCGAGCCGGTGGGGGAGGTCCGTATAACTGCTCCCGGAGTCTTTCGCCTGAACGTATAGTAGGGCGAAACGGCGGCCCCGTTACCGGCCAGATCGTTTTCGATCACTGAGGGCCGGCAGGGCGACTGACGGCCGAATCAGGGTGGTATCGCGTGACAACGCCCCTGACCGTATGGTCAGGGGCGTTTTAAATTGCCTATTATTTCCAATCACAAGGAGAAAGATATGAAGTACGATTTTACCGCCATCGAGCAAAAATGGCAGCAGAAATGGCTGGAGACGAAACCCTTCACCGCCGTCACCGGAGATGAGAGCCGGGAAAAGTTCTTCGGCCTCATCGAGTTTCCCTACCCCTCCGCCCAGGGGCTGCACGTGGGCCATGCCCGCCCCTTCACCGCCATGGATATCATCTGCCGCAAAAAGCGGATGCAGGGCTATAACGTGCTGTTCCCCATCGGGTACGACGCCTTCGGCCTGCCCACGGAGAACTACGCCATCAAGACCCACACCCATCCCGCCAAGGTGACCCACGATAACGTCGCCAACTTCCGCAAGCAGCTGCACATGCTGGGCTATTCCTTCGACTGGGACCGGGAGGTCAACACCACCGACCCCGGTTACTATAAGTGGACGCAGTGGAGCTTTTTGCAGATGTTCAAAAAGGGCCTTGCCTATAAGGCGTCCATGCCCGTGAACTGGTGCACCCGCTGCAAGATTGTCCTTGCCAACGAGGAGGTCGTGGAGGGCGTTTGCGAGCGCTGCGGCGGCGAGGTCATCCGGAAGGAGAAGAGCCAGTGGATGCTGGCCATCACCAAGTATGCCGACCGATTGATCGACGATCTGGACGACGTGGATTTCATCAATCGGGTGAAAATCCAGCAGCGCAACTGGATTGGCCGGTCCGAGGGCACCGAGGTGAACTTCGGGACCACCGCCGGGGACACCATGACCGTCTATACCACCCGGTGCGACACGCTCTTTGGCGTCACCTATATGGTCCTCTCCCCGGAGCACCCCTTCCTGGAAAAGTGGAAGGAGCGCATCGCCAACTGGGACGAGGTGGCAGCCTACCGGGAAGAGGCCGCCCACAAGTCCGATTTTGAGCGCAGCGAGCTGAATAAGGAAAAAACCGGCGTGCGCCTGATGGGCGTAAACGCCGTAAACCCCGCCAATCAAAAGGAAATCCCCATCTATGTTTCCGATTATGTGCTCTTGAGCTACGGCACCGGCGCGGTCATGGGCGTGCCCGGTCACGATCAGCGCGACTGGGAGTTTGCCACCAAGTTCTCCCTCCCCATCATTGAGGTGGTCCGGGGCGGCGATGTCTCCAAGGAGGCCTTTACCCTCAAGGACGACACCGGCATCATGGTGAACTCCGGCTTCCTCAATGGCCTGACGGTGAAGGAGGCCATCCCCACCATGAAAAAGTGGGTCACGGAGCAGGGCATCGGCCATCCCAAGACGAACTTCAAGCTGCGGGACTGGGTGTTTTCCCGCCAGCGGTACTGGGGCGAGCCGATTCCGCTGGTGAACTGCCCCAAGTGCGGCTGGGTGCCGCTGCCGGAAGAGCAGCTGCCATTGCTGCTGCCGGAGGTGGACAGCTACGAGGTCACGGATACCGGCGAATCTCCCTTGGCAAAGATGACCGACTGGGTGAATACCACCTGCCCCAAGTGCGGCGGCGCGGCCCAGCGGGAGACGGACACCATGCCCCAGTGGGCAGGCTCCAGCTGGTATTTCCTGCGGTATATGGACCCCCACAACGAAAACGCCTTGGCCTCCAAGGAGGCGCTGGAATACTGGTCTCCCGTGGACTGGTACAACGGCGGCATGGAGCACACCACGCTGCACCTGCTCTACTCCCGCTTCTGGCATAAGTTCCTCTATGATATCGGCGTGGTGCCCACCAAGGAGCCTTACGCCAAGCGTACCAGCCACGGCATGATCCTGGGCGAGGGCGGCGAGAAGATGTCCAAGTCCCGGGGCAACGTGGTCAATCCCAACGACATCGTGGCCCAGTACGGCGCGGACACCATGCGGCTCTATATCATGTTTGTGGGCGATTTTGAGCAGGCCGCCACATGGTCTCCGGACGCCGTGAAGGGCTCCAAGCGGTTTTTGGACCGTGTTTGGAATCTGGCGGAGAGCGCCGGAGAGAGCGACGCGGTGACGCCCGCCAACGAACCCATCATCCACAAAACCATCAAGAAGGTCACGGAGGACATCGACAACCTCAAGCTCAATACCGCCATCGCCGCGCAGATGACCATGGTCAACGAGCTGAGCGCCAACGGCTGCACCCGGGGCGATCTGCGCTACCTGCTGCTGCTTTTGAATCCGTTTGCCCCCCATATTACCGAAGAGCTGTGGGAGACGCTGGGCTTTGCGAAAAAGAGCGGCAAGCTGTGCTGTCAGGCCGAGTGGCCCGTGTTTGACCAGAGCAAGACGGTGGCCGCCACGGTGGATATGGCCGTTCAGGTGAACGGAAAGCTGAAGGGGAGCATCTCCGTGCCCGCAGACAGCCTTGAGGCGGACGTGGTCAAGGCCGCGCTGGAAGTGGATAAGGTCGGCAAGGCCTTGGAAGGCATGCAGATCGTCAAAACGATTTTGGTCAAAAATCGTTTGGTCAATTTGATCGTGAAGCCCCAGTGAGCAGGCATTCTAACTGGGTCACGCAGAATTTGGACAGGCAATTTTTGAAAAACCCTTGACATCTTTTCGTATCCCCGGTATAATGCATGTGTTAAAGCCATAGGTTATGGCCCTTAAAGTGTCCTGGAAATAGCCGGATACCTCGGAGGGAGGGAAATATAGATGTCTGAGATCCACGTGAAGGACGGCGAGTCCATCGACAGTGCACTGAAGCGTTTTAAGCGCAGCTGTGCCAAGGCGGGCGTGATTGCCGAGGTTCGGAAAAGAGAGCATTATGAGAGCCCCAGCGTCAAGCGTCGCAAGAAGTCTGAGGCCGCGCGCAAGAACAAGAAGCGTTTCTATTGATTCGTAAAAAGAAAGCTGTGCCATTGGCACAGCTTTCTTTTTACATCGATCCGCGGCAAAACAGCTTCGTGGCGAGGTCCCGCACCTCCGGCCACATGAAAAACGCGGCGTTGAAGCCCATGCCGGCGCCGATGCGCAGCTTTTGGCGCAGCGTGTCGGCGTCGTCGAAGAGAACGAAATGGGCGCTGGCGTCCTTGACATAGGTGAAGTACCGGGCGCACAGATCCTGAGAAAAAAAGACTGTGGGCGCTTCGCGCTCCATGAGCCCACGCAGCGCCTCCGCGGACAGAGGCTACCCCTCGCCGTTTCGGGCCGGAAGGCGAAAATCCATCCGCAGCCGCTGCATATCCAGTGCCACCCGCCCCGCGCCGCCCCGCAAAGTAGCAGTTTCCTGCAAGTGCTGAGAGAAATTTCCGCCGGAGAGGGCCGTGCACAGCAGGATCACCGCATTTTTGCCTGCTGCGGCGTAGGATTCCGGCAGATACAGCGTCCGCTTCCCGGCGGCGAGGGCGCTGCCAAGCTTTTCCGCAAAGGCGAGCCGGTCCGGCCGTGGCGCTTCCTCAAAATCCAAAACCACGCCGGTGTAGCCCCACCGGCCGCACTCCCGCACCGCCGCCGCGCAAAGGGCGTCCGGGTCCGCGATGTGGGGCGCCTCCCGGTCGCTGATGGACAGCAGCCCACCCCGTGTCCGCAGCAGCAGATTTTGCCGCAGCAAAACGGAATCGCCTCCGATGCGGTAGGCCACGTGGGCCAACGTGCGACTGTATGCGGACGCATCCTGCGCCTCATCCGGTGTCACAGCCAGATAAATCTGCAAATTGGATTCCCCCCTTGTATGATGCGGCGAAAACTGTTATACTGAGTTCATCAATCATTTTTATGCGGATAAGGAGCTCGTTATGCCGTTTTCCCTCGTCCCGGACTGTTTGGTGGACCGCTATGCGGAAATTACGCCGGAATATCTGAAAAGCAGGGGGATCTGCCTGCTCCTCAGCGATCTCGATTATACGTTAGCGGCGAGAAAAACGTCAAAACCGGATGACAGCCTGCGCGCGTGGATCGCGGAGCTGAAGGCGGCGGATATTGCGTTTATGATCGTCTCCAACAACCGCTCGGGCCACCGGGTAACGGCATTTTGCGACAGTCTGGGCGTACCCTATCAAGGCCATGCCCAAAAGCCCTCCACACGCGGACTGGAGGAGGCCATGCGCCGCGCGGGCACGGACCGGGCCCATACGGCCATGCTGGGGGACAAACTGCTCACGGACGTACTGGCCGCCAATCGCGCAGGGGTCCTTGCCCTGATGGTGGAGCCGGTGGGCGGCGCCGTCACGTGCTGGCAAAAGGTGCTTCATGCCATGCAGGCGCCGTTTAAGGCCGCTTACCGCCGCAAAGTGGCAAAAGACGCTTAAAAAAACCAGGAAATGGTTGAAAAATACTTGCAATAGCGGGCAACATACGGTAAAATGTTATCGGTTGTTTTACTGAATATTGGGAATTTGAGAAAATGTCCTCCCGCAGGTCGTTTTCTCGTCAGATTTGTGAGGAGGAAAACCTATGCCTACGATTACTGCCGGCGAGTTCCGGAACGGCGTTACCTTTGAGATGGACGGCAAAGTGATGACCGTCGTGGAGTTTCAGCATGTGAAACCCGGAAAGGGCGCCGCGTTTGTCCGTACCAAGTACAGAAACGTGATGACCGGCGCGATTCGCGAGGAGTCGTTCAACCCCACCGCCAAGTTCGAGCAGGCCTCTGTGGAGCGCAAGGAGGCCGAGTACAGCTATAACGACGGCGACCTGTTCTACTTTATGGACCCCGAGACCTTTGACATGGCCCCCCTGAACCGGGATGTGCTGGGCGATGCGTTCAAGTTCGTGAAGGAAAACACCCTCTGCAAGCTGCTGAGCTACAAGGGCAGCGTGTTCGCGGTGGAAGTGCCCAACTTTATGGATCTGGTGGTCACGGAGACTGAGCCGGGCGTGAAGGGCGACACCGCCACCAACGTGACCAAGTCCGCCACGATAGAGACCGGCGCACAGATCAAGGTGCCGCTGTTCATCAACGAAGGTGAAAAAATCACCATTGATACCCGCACCGGCGAGTATCTGAGCCGCTGCAAGGAGTAAAACAATAAGGGGGGACACAAAGTCCCCCCTTTTGATTCTCCTGCGCAGGGAACTTTTTGTGAAAACCCACCATTTTTAATAACGAAAGGAGCACTGTTATGGAAATCACTGAGAAGGTTGCTTATTTAAAGGGCCTCGCTGAGGGCATGGAGCTGGACACCGAGAAGAAGGAGGGCAAGCTGCTTGCCGCCATGATCGACGTGCTGGAGGATATCGGACTGGAGCTGGAGGACCTGCACAATGAGCAGGAGGAGCTGGCCGACGGCCTGGACGCCGTGAGCGACGATCTGGAGGACGTGGAGGATGTCGTTTTCGGCGAAGACGAGGACGAGTATTACGAGGACGATCTGGACGAGGATGAGGACTGCTACGCCACCACCTGCCCCACCTGCGAGGAGACCATCTATTTTGATGACTCTGTGCTGGAGGACGGCGCTGTCGTGTGCCCCAACTGCGGCGAGAGACTGGAATTTGACCTGAGCAGCCTGGACGAGGAGTCCGACGAGACCCCCGAGGAATAATTCCGAAAAAAGCCCTGCGCCGGAGCGTTTTTTCCATGCCCGCATAGCGCGAGGTTGGGACGAAGCCGCCGGAAGGGGAGATGAGACAACGGATGCGCAGCTTGCGCATCCGTTGCTTTTTTAAACATTTTTTAAAGACGCCCCGCAAAGAAAAACGATTGCCGCGCGCAAACAGCCGCGACAAAGAACGTTCAGGCGGCGGCAGAAGAAGGAGACGAACACTGATGCGCGAAGTGAAAGTAAAGCATGTTTACCGCCATTTTAAGGGCGACTATTATCTGGTGGAGGAGCTTGCAAGGCATTCTGAGACCGGCGAGGAATATGTGGTTTACCACAAGCTGTACGACGACGGTGAGCTGTGGGTCCGTCCGCTGGCCATGTTTCTGGAAAAGGTCGACCACGTCAAATACCCGGATGCCGCACAAACCTATCGCTTTGAGCTCCAGGAGATCAAGAGCGCTGCCGGACGCTGATCCGCATTTTCAATGAAAGAATTTCATTGAAGCTGGCGGAAATGAATCAGGAGATTTCGGCGGTTTGGGAATCCTCCCGCTCTTCCCGCAAAAACATCAGGCCGAAGCTGCCCGTGAGAAAAAGGGCGGAGAGCCAGATCGTGCGCTTGCCGAGAAGCGGA
This sequence comes from Oscillibacter sp., assembly GCF_028693505.1. Lineage (GTDB taxonomy): Bacteria > Bacillota > Clostridia > Oscillospirales > Oscillospiraceae > Oscillibacter. The sequence goes on along the minus strand of NZ_JAQUVF010000017.1, from coordinate 10,717 downwards.
ATGCATACGCCGCCCAGTCCGGCCCCCAGCGCAAAAAGCACGATCATGGAGAAGTACCGCCCGGCCTTTTGCAGAATTTCCCGGTTCGTCGTGCGCCGATAGGCGCAAAACGCCTCCACGCCGCTGCGGAGATTCCCGATGCACATGGTGCTGGCGAATGCGCATCCGTCCACCTTGCGAAACGCCTGCACCTGCATGGCGCAGGAAAAGGAGACGATTGCGTTGGCGGGAAGGTTCATAGACGCCGGGAAAAAGCCCACAAGCAGCAAAAGAAGAATCTCCGCAAGAAGGACCCACTGCCGCCAGTGAAAGCGGACCATGTCCCGGCAGCGACAGCGGATGCCCTCTGCTGCCGCCACGCCCAGCGCAAAGGACGCCAGCGGGAAAAAATACCGCAGCGTGCCCGGCAGGTCCCAGCGAAAAAGATGCTGACTCAAAAGCACGATGTTCCCGGTCTGGGCGTTGGCAAACACTTCGCCCCGTGCAAGATAGGTGTAGGCGTCCTGAAGGCCACCGGAGACGGAGAGAAAGACGGCGGCGGAAAACGCCTCCGACATCTGGCCGCGCCGAGGGCGGGGAGGCAGACTCATGAGCGCGTTTTTCCGTCCGAACCGGCGCCCAGCAGCGCTTCAAGACTGGCCAGCTTGGTGCACAGCGCAAGAAGCTCTGTGGCCTGCCGGATCTCCTCCAGCGCCGCGTAGGACGGGGCGATGCGGATGTTGCGGTCCTTTGGATCGTGCCCGCAGGGGAAGGTGGCGCCTGCCGGCGTAAATTTGACGCCTGCTGCCGCGCACAGGGAGATGACTCTGGACGCGCAGTGGGGCAAGGTGTTGAAGGAGAGAAAATATCCGCCCCGGGGAGTCGTCCACTCGGCGATGCCAAGCCCACCCAGCTCCGCTTCTAGAATGTGCTCGACGGCCTCGAATTTGGGCCGTAAAATGGCAGCGTGCCGGGCCATATGGGCTTGGACGGCTGCTTTGTTCCGGAAATAACGGGCCTGCCGCAGCTGATTGAGCTTATCCGGACCGATGGTGGCATATTGCAGTGCCCGCTTCAAATCAATCAGGTTTGCGGGGCTGGCCGCCACGGCGGCGATGCCGCCCCCCGGAAACGCCATCTTGCTGGTGGAGCAGAACTCATAGACATGGTCCGGATTCCCCGCCTCTTCGCAGGTGTGCAGCAGGTCGAGTTGCTCGTCCGGGTCCTCGGGGTACAGGCTGTGGACGCAGTAGGCATTGTCCCAGAAGATGCGGAAATCCGCGGCCCGGGGAGAGAGCGCGGCAAAGCGGCGAATCACCTCGTTGCTGAACATGACCCCCGTGGGGTTTTGGAATTTCGGCACGCACCAGATGCCCTTGATGGTTTCATCCTCGGCAACCAGACGTTCCACCAAATCCATATCCGGACCGTCCGATAGCATGGGGACGGGAATCAGCTGAAAGCCAAAGTGCTCCGTCATGGCGAAATGCCGGTCATAGCCGGGCACAGGGCAGAGGAATTTGCGCTCTGGGACATGGACCCATGGCGTGCTGCCGGCAATGCCGTCCAGCATGGCGTGGGTCAATATGGCGTGCATGATCGTAAGAGAGCTGTTGCCGCCAACCAGCACCTCCTCCGCCCGGACGCCCAGCAGCTCCGCCATCAAACGCCGGGCTTCCGGGATTCCCTCCAGACCGCCGTAGTTCCGGCAGTCAACGCCGTTTTCGCTGTCGGTCACGCTATGGGCGGTCAAAACGCCCAGCAGGTCCATGGAAAGGGCCAGCTGGTCTTTTCCCGGTTTCCCTCTGGAAAGGTCCAGAGAGAGACCGCGGCGCTGGTGCGCCTCGTATTGCGCGGTACACTGCCGCAGCTCCGCTTGCAGCTGGGCGGCGGAAAAGTCCTGATAGTGCACAGGGATCCCTCCTGCTTCATCATTTCAATTGATTTTGTGCTTCTTCTGCAGTATACTGGGGCGGGAACCAGATGTAAAAGGTATTATTGGTATGCTGTATATGTCATATATACATGTTGGAGGAAACCGTGAACGTCAACTACGAATATTATCGGGTGTTTTATTACGCCGCAAAGTACCAAAGCCTGACCAAAGCCGCTGATCTGCTGGGAAGCAATCAGCCCAATGTGAGCCGGTGTATGAGCAAGCTGGAGCAGGAGCTTGGCTGTCGGCTGCTGCTGCGGTCCCACCGGGGCGTCTCGCTGACGCCGGAGGGGGAGCTGCTTTTTTCCCACGTGCAGGTCGCCTGCGAACACTTGCAGACGGCGGAGGAAGAACTGTCCGGAAGCCGCGGGCTGGAGACCGGCAGCGTTTCCATCGGCGCCAGTGAGACGGCGCTGCACGTGATGCTGCTGCAAAAAATGAGGGAATTTCGTATGCGGTATCCCAGCATCCGCCTGCAGATCACCAACGACTCCACGCCCCAGGCGCTGGCGGCGCTGCGGGGCGGCCGGGTGGATTTTGCGGTGGTCACCACCCCCACAGGGGCGGAGGGTCCTCTGCGGGAAGTTCAATTGGGGTCCTTTCAGGAGATCTTGGTGGGGGGACCGAAGTTTTCCGCCCTTGCGGCACGGAAGCTGACGCTCCGCGAGCTGATGGAATTTCCGCTGATCCTGCTGGGAAAGGAGACCATGACCTATCGGTTTTACGAGAGGCTGTTTTTGCTCCATAACCTCTCGGTGCGGGCGGATACCGAGGCAGCCACCGCAGATCAAATCCTGCCGCTGGTGAAAAACGATTTGGGGCTTGGCTTCTTGCCGGAGCCTCTTGCGTTGGACGCGCTCAAGCGGGGCGAGGTATTCCGCATCCCCCTGGCGGAACCCATCCCGGAGCGCCATATCTGCATGGTAAAGGATTCCTCCCGGATATTGAGCATCGCCGCAAAGGAGTTTGAGAAAATTCTTTGCGGGAAAACGCCGGGAGCGGCGACCGGATGAAGCGAAAAAGGCGGCTGCCCACGGGCAGCCGCCTTTTTTGTAAAAACATTGTAAAGCAAAAACGCTTGTCAGCATATGCACTGCGAAAATTGTAGAATAAGCAAGAAATTGCAAATAATGTAAAGTAAATTTGCTTTTCACAGACATAAGAAGATTTGAAATCAAAATGGGCGGTCGCTTACATTTTTTTGGCAAAAAACAGTATGCGGCCGTTCCAAAACTTCAATATGTGCCCGGAAAGGGCGCGCATCTCATCTCACTTGATTGAAAGTCCCCGCTCGGAAAACGCCTCCAGCAGGCGGTCCATGTCGGAGGGGATGGAGATGGGGTCCCCGCAGGCCTTGATGGCGTTGGCCACGTCCTTCAGCCCGTTTCCTGTCACCACGGACACCACGCTGTCGCCGCTTCCCAAAATCCCGGCCTCACAAAGCTTTTTCACGCCTGCCGTTCCGGTGACGCCGGCAGGCTCGCCGAACACGCCGCAGGTGTGGCCCAGCAGCTTCTGGGCGTCCATGATCTCCGCGTCGGAGACATTGACCGTGAGACCGTGGGATTCCCGAATGGCGGAAAGCGCCTTATCGGCGTTCCGGGGAACGCCCACGGCGATGGAATCCGCCAGCGTGTTTTCCTCCATGGGATGCCAGGGCTCCCCCGTCTCAATGGCCCGGTTCAGGGGGCAGCAGCCCACTGCCTGCGCGGAGATCAGGCGGGGCAGACGGTCAATAAAGCCGATGGCATACAGGTCCTTCAAGCCCTTCCAAAGACCGGCGATGGTGCACCCGTCGCCCACGGAGATGGCGATGTAATCCGGGACCTGCCAGTGGAGCTGTTCCATGATCTCCAGCGACACCGTTTTCTTCCCCTCGGAGAGGTAGGGATTGATGGCGGCGTTGCGGTTGTACCAGCCCCAGCGGTCAATGGCGGCCTTGGAAAGCTCAAAGGTGTCCTCATAGCTGCCCTGCACGGAAATGACGGTGGCGCCGAAGGTCATCAGCTGGGCCACCTTCCCCTTGGGCGCCCGGGACGGCACGAAAATATAGGTTGCAAGGCCCGCCGCCGCGGCGTTCCCGGCCAGAGAGGAAGCGGCGTTCCCCGTGGAGGAGCAGGCGATGACCTGCGCGCCGGCCTCTCGCGCCTTGGCGACCGCCATGGCGGAGGCCCGGTCCTTTAAGGAGGCGGTGGGATTCTGCCCGTCGTCCTTTACCCACAATTGCTTCAAACCCAACTGCGCGGCAAGGCGCGGCTCTTCATACAGCGGGGACCAGCCCACCCGCAGGGGCGTGGGCGCGGTGGTCTCCTCCACCGGCAGCAGCTCCCGGTATCGCCACATGGTATGCTCGCTCCGGGCGGCGAGCGTTTGCTTGGTGAGGCGCTCCTTAATGTAATCGTAGTCGTAGACGATGTCCAGAATACCGCCGCAGGTGCAGGTGGTGAGATCCGGCACGGCAGCGTAGGTCCTGCCGCATTTCACACACTTGCCGTATCGAACATTCTTCATGGCACGGACTCCTCTCCAAAATAAAAAATAACGGGGGAGCGGCTTTGTGTCCGCTCCGTGGGAAAGACCGGCGCTCGCTCAGGAATGGAATTCGGCCGTTTGCGAAACGACCTGCCTCGCCGGACGCTGGGAGACCACCACGCCCACGGTGATGAGGATCGCGCCCAGCAGAGCCAGCGGGGAGATGGACTCCTTTAAAAAGAGGCGGGCGGCCACGATGGTGACAAACGGATTGAGATAGATGAAATTATTGGTGGATACCACGCCCAGCAGGTGGAAGGCTTTGTTCCACAGCACATAGCAAAGCGCGCTGCCGATCAGCCCCAGAAAGAGGAAGTTTCCGGTGACCAGCGGCATGGACAGCGGCGACACGGGATAGGGAAGTCCCTCCAGCGCCACCAGAGGAAACGCGGTGACCACGCCCCAGAACAGCGTCCGCCGTGTGACCAGAATGGGGTCCAGCCCCTGACTTACCCGCCGCAGCAAAACGGAATAGACGGCCCAGCAGAGTGCGGCTGCCAGCGCCAGAAGATCGCCCCGGGGATTCAGCTTGAGAATAAAGGTGCCGTTGCACACCACCAGTACCACGCCGGAAAATGCCGTCAGGAATCCGAAAAATGTGCTCCGGCGAAAGGACTCCTCGCCTGTAAAGTGGGCGAGAACCGCGGTGAAAATGGGGGCGGCGGCTACAAGGATGCTGACATTGGATGCCAGCGTGTATGTAAGGGCGGTGTTCTCCGTGTAAAAGTAGATGGAGCAGCCCGCAAGGCCCAGCAAAAAGAAGGCGGCTTCCTGCTTCCGGGAAAGGGACAGCTTCCGGGGCCGCAGCAGCCAAAGGGCGCCGTAGGCCAGCAAAAACCGGGTCAGCATGATCTGGGAGGGCGTGTAAAATTCCAGCAGCAGTTTGCTGGAGATGAAGGTGGAGCCCCATACGGTGATGGTAAAGAGGGCAAAGAGGTAGCCGGGGAGCTTTTCTTGACGTGTCATCGTGATTCATCCAATCCTGAAATGTGAAATTTTTCTTCATCATATCACACCAAATTCCGGAAAGACAAGAGGGAAAGAAAAAACACGCGGCGGGAGGTATCATCCGCCGCGTGTCTGGAAAGGGAAGAGAGGGGAGTTACTTGCGATTTTCCTTCTGATTGCGCTCGTTCTGGTTCTGCTGCTGGTTACGCTCATTCTGGTTCTGCTGCTGATTCTGGTTACGCTCGTTCTGCGTGCGATTCTGGTTATTGTCACGACTCTGCATAAGGACACCCCCTTTCGGCTCTTTTGAGTACAGACGCTATTCTTTCCAAAGAGGAGAAAAGTATACAGAAAAAAGGAAAAGAATTCTATTGACAAAGAAGGATTGGGCTGATATACTAAACAAGCAAAACAAAGAAGGCTGCTTGCATCCGCCTCACCTCCAGCCACCGGCAAAGAGGTTAACATCGTTGTGATCAACTGCCTATGCGGCAGTTTGTTGTTGCGCGGATGCCGGATTTGGTGTCCGCGTTTTGTTATTTTGAAATGGAGGTGCTTCGACTATAGCTAAGTTAGTGCATGAACTGAACGAAGAGATCAGTGACAAGGAGATCCGACTGATCGGCTCCGAGGGCGAGCAGCTCGGCATTGTGACGCCCGCTGAGGCGCTCAAAATTGCCGATGAGCAGGGTCTGGATCTGGTTAAGATCTCTCCTCAGGCTGTCCCCCCGGTCTGCAAGCTGATGAACTACGGTAAATTCCGCTTTGAGCAGAGCAAGAAGGAAAAGGAAGCCAGAAAGAATCAGCATGTGGTCGAGATCAAGGAGATCCGGATGTCTCCGGGCATCGACATCGGAGATTTCAACACGAAGCTCAAGAATATCCAGAAGTTCATTGCCGACGGCAACCGCGTCAAGGTCTCCGTCCGCTTCCGCGGCCGTGAGATGGCTCACACCGACATCGGCAGAGAAATACTGGGCCGGTTTGCCGAACAGTGTGCCGAGACCGCCAATCTGGACAAATCCGCCAAGCTGGAAGGGCGCATGATGTCGATCTTCCTGTCTCCCAAGGCTGGCAAATCATAAATAACCAAAGATTTTCAAACACACGGAAGGAGCTACCACCATGCCTAAGCTGAAAACCCATAGCGGCGCCAAAAAAAGATTCAACCTCACCAAGACCGGCAAGGTCAAGCGCGCCAAGGCCTTCAAGAGCCACATCCTGACCAAGAAGGATACCAAGCGTACTCGTCGTCTGCGTGCCGGCGGCTATGCGGATACCACCAATGTGGACGCTGTCCGCAAGATGATCCCTTACAAGTAAGATACGAGACGTTTAGAATAGGAGGCTTTACACAATGGCTAGAGTAAAAGGCGCGATGATGACGCGCAAAAGAAGAAGTAAAACCCTGAAGATGGCCAAGGGCTATTGGGGTTCTAAGTCCAAGCATTTCCGGGTTGCCAATCAGGCAGTTATGAAGTCCCTGAGCTACGCTTATGCCGGTCGTCGGCTGAAGAAGCGTGACTTCCGGTCCCTGTGGATCACCCGTATTTCCGCTGCCTGCAAGATCAATGGAATGAATTATTCCTCCTTCATGCACGGTCTCAAGACCACCGGCATCGAGATCAACCGCAAGATGCTGGCCGAGCTGGCTGTCAACGACGCTGCTGCGTTCACCCAGCTGACCGAGATCGCCAAGAAGGCCTGATTCCTTCGCACATATAAAAAGACAGTGCTCTGATTGCAGAGCACTGTCTTTTTTTGGTCTTAAGAGTCCAGCTTGCAAAAGTATGGCCCGCAATCCGCCGCGCCGGTATGGACGTAGGTCCATGAAAAATCCTTATCCATCAGATACCAAGTCTCCTCCGCGGGCAAAGCGGCAATCTCACCCACGGCAATGGGCCGCACCTGCTTTAAATGGTCCTGGGGCGGGTTTGCGCAGAAAACGTAGCAAGAAGCGTCCGGAAGCCTTGAGAGCGCTTCCCGGGCTGCCGCGCCCTCCAGACAGGGAACAAGACGCTGGGAGAACACATGCCAAAGAGCCTGCTCCTCCGCCAGCACATGCGCGCCCAGATCCGCCTCGGAGACGGTAGCGGCAAAGGCGTCCAGCCAGCGGTCCGCCACAGTATGGGGGCTTGCGGGGAAGGGTTCCTCCCATGGAATCATGGTGCCAACGCACCGGTAGATGGGCAGACCCTGCTCATGAAACTTGGCTTCATAGTCGGTCATGACGCCCACGGGGCCGTTTTCGTGGAGATTTTGTGTGACCTCCGACAGGGTAAACCCGAAGGCGGGGATCTCCTCCACGGAAAACTCGAATAGCGGCTGATTGTCCGTTTTAAAGTGCAGCTGCCCGCCCATTTTCAAGACCTGCCGATAGAGCTTGAGAAAATTCCCGTGGGTCAGGCGGCGCTTGGCGTGGCGATTGCTGAGCCACGGATCGCAGAAGTTGACATAAATGCGGTCCACCTCGCCGGGGGCAAAAAAGCAGGGGAGCTGATCCGCGTCGGCGTCGATGAAATACACATTGGTGAGCCCGGCTCTGACGCAGCGCTCCATGGCGACCACCATGGCGTCCGGCACCCGCTCCACCGCGATAAATAAAACGTCCTTTTCCGCTGCCGCCGTACCGGCGGTGAAGCGCCCTTTTCCGCAGCCCAGCTCCAGCCGGACTTCCCGGGCCTGGGGCATCAGTTCCCGCCATTTGCCCTGCCGCTCATAAGGGTCCCGAATCAAAAAGTCACCGCACCGGTCCATTCGGGGGACCAGATTTTTCTTTTTCCGCATACGCATAAGGAATATCCTCCCGGGCTGATTGTCTTTTGTTGAAAACAAAACGGCCGTCCAAAACCGGCCGCGATGGTGATTGTACCACAGAAAACCATCGCTGTAAATGATTTCCCGGCAAGAAGGGATGGGACAGACTGCAATAATGTGTTAATAGATTAACGACTTGTATAAAATTTAGAAATAAATTTGTATAAAGTGTAAAAAAACGAAATTTGACGGGTGCATCGGGCAAGTTTGACTTGATAAATGGCCCCGGGGACCCTATAATAAAGTTTGTGAGTAAATTAGCAAAGTCTCGTGTTTGCTCTTTCCCCGCAGGTCAAAGGACGATGTGAAGGGGAATCGAAACGATTGAAATTTATAACAGGAGGAACATTATGAAAGTAGCAATTTTTGGCGCAGGTACCATGGGCAGCGGCATCGCGCAGGTTTTTGCCGCAAAGGGTCACACCGCTTTGATGTATGCAAGCTCCGTTGCGTCCGCACAAAAGCACAAGGATAAGCTGGCCGCCTCCCTGCAAAAGCGCGTGGAAAAAGGCAAGATGGCCCAGGAGGCCATGGACGCGCTGCTGGCAAACATTCTGGTGGAGGAGAAGTCCGCCTGCGCCGATGTGGATCTGGTGATCGAGTGCGTGAAGGAAGAGATGGCCACCAAGAAGGAACTGCTGGGCGAGCTGGACGGCATCTGCAAGGAGAGCACCATTTTTGCCTCCAACACCTCCTCTTTGTCCATCACCGAGATGGGTCTTGGCCTCAAGCACCCCGTCATCGGTATGCATTTCTTCAACCCTGTGCCCAGCATGAAGCTGGTGGAGATCATTCGCGGCGCCAACACCACCCAGGAGACCTTTGATACGATTTACAAGCTCTCTCAGGACATCGGCAAGGAGCCTGTCGAGGTGGCGGAGGCCCCCGGCTTTGTGGTCAACAAGATTTTGGTCCCCATGATCAACGAGGCCGCCGGCCTTGTGGAGACTGGCGTTGCCTCCGTGGCGGATATCGATAAGGCCATGATGCTGGGCGCCAACCATCCCATGGGCCCCTTGGCTCTGGGCGATTTCATCGGCCTCGATGTGTGCCTTGCCATCATGGAGACGCTCTTTGGCGAGACCGGCGATCCCAAGTATCGTCCCGCGCTGCTGCTGCGCAAGATGGTTCGCGGCGGCCTGCTTGGCCGTAAGTCCGGGAAGGGCTTCTACGATTATTCCAAATAATTTCTATATTATTAAGGAGTGGATGGTATGGATTTTCATCTGACAAACGAGCAGCAGATGCTCCGCAAGATGTACCGTGAATTCGCCGAGACCGAGGTCAAGCCTCTGGCTGAGGAGCTCGACGAGGAAGAGCGGTTCCCCACGGAGACCGTCGAGAAGATGGCGAAGCTGGGTATGCTGGGCATTTACTTCCCCAAGGAATACGGCGGCGCCGGCGGCGACGTTCTCTCCTACGCCATGTGCGTGGAGGAGCTGGCCAAGGTTTGCGGTACCACCGCAGTCATCGTTTCCGCGCATACCTCTTTGTGCTGCGCGCCCATTTTTGAAAACGGTACGGAAGAGCAAAAGCGCAAGTATCTGCCCGACCTGCTCTCCGGCCGCAAGCTGGGCGCCTTCGGCCTGACCGAGCCCGGCGCCGGCACCGACGCCTCCGGCCAGCAGACCACTGCCGTGCTGGAAGGCGACCACTATGTGCTCAACGGCACGAAGTGCTTCATTACCAACGGTAATGTGGCGGAAACCTTCGTGGTGTTTGCCATGACCGACAAAAAGGCCGGCAACCACGGCATTTCCGCCTTCATCGTGGAAAAGAGCTTCCCCGGCTTCTCCACCGGCAAGCATGAAAAGAAGATGGGTATTCGCGGCTCCTCTACCTGCGATCTGATCTTCGAGGACTGCATTGTCCCCAAGGAGAATTTGCTGGGTAAGGTAGGCAAGGGCTTCAAGATCGCCATGCAGACGCTGGACGGCGGCCGTATCGGTATCGCCGCCCAGGCACTGGGTCTGGGCGAGGGCGCGGTCAACGAGGCCGTGAAGTACACACAGGAGCGTGTCCAGTTTGGCAAGCGCCTGAGCCAGTTCCAGAATACACAGTTCCAGATCGCCGATATGCATACCCGTATGCAGGCGGCGCAGTATCTGGTCTATGCCGCTGCCTGCAAAAAGCAGCTGCATGAGGATTACGCCATGGATGCCTCCATGGCCAAGCTGTATGCGGCGGAGTCCGCTTCGGACGTCACACGCCGCGCCGTGCAGCTCTTCGGCGGCTACGGCTACACCCGTGAGTATCCCGTGGAGCGCATGATGCGCGACGCGAAGATCACCGAGATCTACGAAGGTACATCCGAGGTCCAGCGCATGGTTATTTCCAGCCGCCTGGGCGTGAAATAAGAGTAGGAGGTAAAGGTTAAAATGAAGATTATTGTATGTGTCAAGCAGGTCCCCGATACCTCCGGCAAGGTGGCCGTGAATCCGGACGGCACACTGAACCGTGCATCCATGCAGACCATCACGAACCCGGACGACATGAACGCGGTGG
>NZ_JAQUVF010000001.1:25036-163468 GCF_028693505.1 Oscillibacter sp. | reverse complement strand
ACCGCTCCCATTTTCGAGATCGCCGACTACGGCATCTGCGGCGACCTCTTCAAGGTCGCTCCCATGCTGACCGAGGCCATCCGCGCCGCAAAGGCCGCGAAATAAGAAATCCCTTTGCATAGAAAAACCCCCGGGAGCAGCCGCTCCCGGGGGTTTTTTTACGCCCATTCCATTCACAAAAGTTACCGGTCCAGACCGTACTCCCGCTTCCACGCCGCCAGCTCCTCGGTATCCCGATCATCCAAGCCGTGAAGGCCGCCCCGGGACTCCATGTGGTGGGTCAGCTCGTGGGAAAGGGTGGTGCGCAATTCCGTCTCCCAGGTCTGGCGGTCCCAGTCCTCCTTCTCCGCCAAGGCGGTAAAGGAGCCAAAATAGAGATTGATGTATTTTCCCATCATATCTTCGCAGTATTCCCCCAGAATGTACAGCTCGCCCTCGGGAAACGCCGGGTCCGGCACCGTGTCCTCCAGCAGATTGATTCCTCCGTTGAGTCCCTCGAACAGCACCGGCGGAAAGCCGTCCGCCGCATCGTCCAGAAAGCTCCCCGCTTCGTCAAAGCTCAATTGCATACCATGCCTCCCAAAATCAGGGTTTCCAGCTCCGCTGCGGTGTCCGCCAGAGCCGTTGCGCCCGCCGCCGCCAGGGACGCCCGGGACCGAAAGCCCCATGTGACGCCGCAGGAGGAAATCCCCGCGTTGCGGGCCGTCTCCATATCCACACCGCTGTCGCCCACCAGCAGCGTCTTTGCGGGGTCTGCCCGCAGCTGCTCCAAAATACCGCGTATTCCAGCAGGGTTTGGCTTCACGGGAACCCCCTCCACCTTGCCCCGCACCAGCTGAAAGGTACTTGGAAAAAAGTGGTCGATGAGACTGCAGCTAAAGACGTCCGCCTTGTTGGAATAGACCGCCAGATCAATCCCGGCGGCCTTCAAATGCGTGAGCAGCGTCGAAATGCCGGGATAGGGCCTCGTCTGGTCCATGCTGTGGGCGCCGTAAAGGGCAGAAAACCGGGCCAGCGCCCCTTCCAGTACCAATGGCGTGCGGCGATCTTCCGGCGTGAAGCGGGAGACCAGATTGGGGATGCCGTGGCCCACCATTTCCCGAAACTGCTCCCGGGAAAATTCCGGCCAGCCGTTTTCCCGGCAGACCGCGTTTCCCGCCGCCGCCAAATCGGCAATGGTGTTGAGCAGCGTCCCGTCCAAATCAAAGATCACGGTTTCATACATCAGCGAACGTCCTCCCGCCTTTTAAAATCCCTGCCATTGTAACAGCCTTTTCCGCCTTTCACAATCCTTGATAAGGAAAAAGCACGGCGCAGCCGTGCTTTTTTGCGTTTAGCGCAGGGGACAATCCACGCAGCCGGACAGGGTCAGGAGGGTGGAGGTGCAAAATCCGGCCTGTACGGCCAGCGCGGATGCCTGCGCGTAACCGAAGGTAAGCGTGTCAGCGCTGTGGGCGTCGGCGGTCAAAATGATCCGTCCCCCCATGGCGCGCCACTCCCGCAGCAAAAAGAGAGCGGGGTAGGGCGTCTCACGGTAGCCCCGGGCGACGCCGCCGGTATTGATCTCCAAAAGCGTTTCCCGTGGGTCGGCGGCATGGAGCGCCGCCAGCGCGGCAGCGCGGTACCGGGGAGCCTGCTCGTCAAAAAAGCGACCGCCCGCGTTGAGCTTGGTGATGAGGTCCAGATGGCCCAAAATGGTGGGCTTTTTTGCTGCCACCTGCGCCACCTGCGCAAAGTACCCCTCCGCCACCGCCAGCGCGTCGCCGCCGAACAGCTCATCCCGGCAGGCGGAAAATTGCGCTTCGCCCCAGTCCGCGGCGTAGAACTTCCCATTGCCCCGCTGGTAATGGACGCTGCCAATCCAGTAGTCAACCCCCTCCGGAGAGACGTCGGCGCAGCTGTCCCATTCGAGGCCCAACAGCACCTCCATCCGCCCGCTATATGCCTCCCGCAGGCGCAGCGCGGTTTTCCGATACGCCGTCATATCCGCCGGGAGAACCGCCCCCTCGTCCGCAGAAATAGGGGTGTGGCTGTGGCAGGAGACGCCGAAATACCGCACGCCAGCAGCATACGCCGCAGCCGCCATGGTCTCCGGCGAATCCTTGCCGTCGCAGAGGGTGGAATGGGTGTGGACAGAGCAGGCAAAGGGCGTGAGGGTCATTGCATCCGCTCCTGCTTGACCTTATGATCCACCACGTGGCGGCCTTCCAGCTCCCGGGTGACGTCCTCCACGGAAATGCCCATCTGGACCATCAGCACCATCACGTGGTAGCAGAGGTCCGCGATCTCGTAGACCGTCTCCGCCCGGTCCTCCTTGCCTCCGGCAATGATGACCTCCGTGCATTCCTCGCCCACCTTCTTGAGAATTTTATCCAGTCCCTTTTCAAAGAGGTAGGTGGTATAGCTGCCCTCCTTGGGGCTGATCTTTCGGCCCTCGATCAGGCGGTACAGGCCCTCGTAGCTGAACTGCTTGAGGTCCTCGGAGAGGTACAGCTCGTTAAAAAAGCAGCTCTCTGTGCCGGTATGGCAGGCAGGACCGTCCTTGACCACCTCCACCACCAGGGCGTCGGCGTCGCAGTCCGCCGTGATGGAGACCACGTGCTGCACCGCGCCGGAGGTCTCCCCCTTGCGCCACAGCTCACCCCGGCTGCGGCTCCAAAAGCAGGTGCGGCGCTCGTCGATGGTGATGGCGAGACTTTCAGCATTCATATAGGCCAGCGTCAGGACCTCCTTGGTGTAGTGGTCCTGCACGATGGCGGGGATGAGCCCCTTTTCGTCAAATTTCAGTTCCATGGAATGTTCTCCTTTTTTGATGTGTGGGAAACTGGCTCAAAGGCGCATTTCTACGCCCCGGTCGCGCAGATATTGTTTGAGGTCCCGAATATCCACCTGCCGCGTGTGGAAGATGGAGGCGGCAAGTCCCGCGTCGATGCCGGGATGGGTGAACAGCTGCGCAAAATCCTCCATGGCGCCCGCGCCGCCGCTGGCGATGATGGGCACGCCCACCCGGGCGGCCAGCGCGTCCAGCATCGGAAGGTCAAATCCCTGCCGCACGCCGTCGGTATCGATGGAGTTGAGCACGATCTCCCCGGCCCCGGCGTGGACGCCGCGCACGGCCCACTCCATGGCGTCGATGCCGGTATCGTCCCGTCCGCCCCGGGCAAAGAGGCGAAACTGCCCGTCCACCCGCTTGACGTCCATGGACAGCACCACGCACTGGTCGCCGTATTTCCGCGCCGCCGCGCCGATGATGGAGGGGTCCGCGATAGCGCCGGAATTGACGCTGACCTTGTCCGCGCCGCATTTGAGCACCCGGTCAAAATCCTCCAGCGTGCGGATGCCGCCGCCCACCGTCAGGGGAATGAAAATTTCCGCCGCCACTTGGCGGAGGATTTCCGTAAAGAGGTTCCGCCCCTCGGCGGAGGCGGTGATGTCGTAAAACACCAGCTCGTCGGCCCCGGAGGTATTGTAGAAGCGGGCCATGTCCACCGGGTCCGCCATGTCCCGCAGGCCCTCAAAGTTGGTCCCCTTGACCACCCGTCCGTCCCGGACGTCCAGACAGGGGATGATGCGTTTTGCTAACATGCGCCCACCTCCGCGATCACGGTTTTCAAATCCAGCCGCCCGGTATAGAGGGCCTTGCCCAAAATGGCGGCGTGGGTCCCGATGGTTTGCAGCTCCCGCAGCTCTTTCAGGCTGCTCACGCCGCCGGAGGCGGTGATGGAAAGGCCGGAGATGCCCGCAAGCTCCCGGTAGAGGGCGAGGTTGGCGCCCTTTTCCGCGCCGTCCCGGCTGATATCCGTGTAGATGACGGTCTGGACGCCCGCTCCATAGAGCCGGCGGCAAAAGTCCACGCCACGCTCGCCCGACAGCTCCTTCCAGCCGTTGATGGCGACAAAGCCGTCCCGTGCGTCCACGCCCACGGCGATTTTATCGCCGTATGTCCGGGCCATGCGCTCCGTGAATGCGAAATCTTCCACGGCAACGGTGCCGAGGATGCACCGGCTCACGCCAAGGTCCAGATACTGCCGAATGCGCTCCTCCGTGCGGATGCCGCCGCCGACTTCGATAAAAAGCCCGCCTTGGGCGGCGATGGCGGCGATGGTGTCAAAATTTGCGAGGGTACCGTCTCTGGCGCCGTCCAGATCCACCACGTGGAGGTAGGCGGCCCCGGCGGCGAGAAAGTCCCGGGCCACGGCGCAGGCGTCCGCTGCGTAAACGGTCTCCCGGTCGTAATCCCCTTGATACAAGCGGACCACCCGGCCCCCCCGCAGATCGATGGCAGGAAAAATTTGCATGGTGCTCCTCCTTTACAGTTCCGCGAAGGCCCGCAGCAGCCTAAGCCCCGCGTCGCCGGATTTTTCCGGGTGGAACTGCGTTCCATAGACGTTGCCGCTGCGCACCACGCCGGTGACCGCCACGTTGCCGTACTGAGAGACGCCCAGCGTGCTTTCCGCGCAGTTTTTGGCATAGAAGCTGTGGACATAGTAGACGTATTCCCCATCGGAAACATAGCGGAACAGGGGATCGTCCCGGTTAATTTTCAGGCTGTTCCAGCCCATGTGGGGCACCTTGAGGTCCTTGTCCGCAAGATCGCTCCGCAGATCCGAAACCTGCCCGTCCACAAGACCGAGGCCCGCGTGCTCGCCGTATTCAAAGCTGCGTTCAAAGAGCAGCTGCATCCCAAGGCAGATGCCCAAAAGGGGCTTGCGGGCCGCCTCCTCCCGCAAAATTGGGACAAGGCCGGTGGCGTCCAGCTTGGCCTTGGCGTCGCCAAAGGCTCCCACGCCGGGGAGGATGATGCGCTCCGCGGCGCGCAGGCGGTCCACCGAGGAGGTGACCTCCGCCGAAAGCCCCAGCGCCTTCAGGCTGGAGGAGAGGGAAAAGAGGTTCCCTACGCCGTAATCAACAATTGCAATCATGGCGTCCTCCCCTTACAGCGTGCCCTTGGTGCTGGGAATGTCGTCCAAGTGCTTTTCGTCCATGGCCACCGCCATTTTTAATGCCCGGCCCGCGCCCTTGAAAACCGCCTCCAGAATGTGGTGGGTGTTTTCGCCGGAAAGCTGGCGCAAGTGCAGCGAACAGGGGCAAGAGCGCACGAACGCCAGAAAAAACTCCTTGGCAAGCTCCGTGTCAAAGTCGCCCACCTTGGCACAGGGCAGGTCCACGCTCCAGCCCAGATAGTCCCGGCCGGAGAGGTCCACAGCGGTCAGCACCAGCGTCTCGTCCATGGGCAGAAGGAACTGCCCGTAGCGGTTGATGCCCCGCTTTTCGCCAAGGGCCTTGGTAAACGCCAGCCCGAGGCAGATGCCGATATCCTCCACGGTGTGGTGGTAATCCACCTGCGTGTCCCCGTGGCAGGTGAGTGCCAAATCAAAGTCGCCGTGGCGGGCAAACAGCGTCAGCATATGGTCCAGAAACCCGCAGCCCGTGGCGACGGACGCTTTTCCCGTGCCGTCCAGATGCAGTTCCAGCGCGATCTGGGTTTCCAGCGTGTCCCGTTTGATGGTTGCACTACGCATAGAGCGCCTCCTTTATGATTCTTCCAGCAGCTGGCTCAGCCGCTCGATCAGCGTCTCCATCTGCTCCATGGAGCCGACGGTGATGCGCACATAGTCCCGGATGCGGTCGGCGTCAAACCACCGCACGAGAATGCCGTCCTCCTTCAGCTTGTGGTAAAGCGCCCCGCCGGAAATCCGGTCCGACTTGGCGAAGAGGAAATTGGTGAGGGAGGGCAGCACCGCAAAGCCCAAGTTAGATAGCTCCCCGGCGGTCCACTCCCGGGCCTGCACGATGGCGGCGCAGCAGGAGCGGAAATACGGCTCGTCCTCCACGGCGGCGGCCCCGGCGATCAGGGAAAGGCGGTTCACGTTGTAGGGGTTGAAGCTGTACTTCACCCGGTTGAGGTCCGCGATCAGCTCCGCCGCGCCCAGCGCGAAGCCCACTCTCCCCCCCGCCAGCGACCGGCTTTTGGACATGGTCTGGACCACCAGCAGATTGTTATAGCGAAAGAGCAGCGGCACGCAGCTCTCCGCGCCGAAGTCCACATAGGCCTCGTCCACAATGACCACCCGCCCAGGGTCGGCCTCCAGCAGGCGCTGGATGTCGGAGCGTGGCACGGCCATGCCGGTGGGCGCGTTGGGATTGGCAATGACGATGGTACCGGGGAACTCCATGTAATCGTCCACGCGGAGGGAAAAATCCTCCCGCAGGGGGATACGGGTGGCATCAAGGCCGAACAGGGGCGTCTGGGCCTGATAGAACCCGTAGGTGATGTCGGCAAAGGCAACGCCCTTTCCCGCGCCGCAAAAGGCGCGGAAGGCAAAGCCCAAAACCTCGTCGGACCCGTTGCCGGTGAGGACGTTTTCATTCCGCAGCCCGTAGCGCTTGGCGATGGCGTCGCCCAATCGGGCGCAGGTGGGGTCGGAATAGAGGTTCAGCTTCAAAAGCTCCGCCCGGGAAATGGCCTTCAAGACCTTGGGGGAGGGGGGGAAGGGGTTTTCGTTGGTGTTGAGCTTAAGATACTGGGCGTCCGTGGGCTGCTCCCCCGGGGTGTAGGGGGCCAGCGCCGCGGCCTCCGCAGAAAGAAAGGAACTCATGGCGTTACCTCCTGTTGTTTTTCCGCGCGGACGAGGACGGACCGGGCGTGGGCGTCCAGCCCCTCCCGCCGGGCAAAGTCCGCAATGCGCTCCGCCACGGGGGAGAGCGCCGCCTGATCGTAATAGAGAAAGCTGGACTTCTTCACAAAGTCGTCCACGCTTAGAGGGCTTGAAAAGCGGGCGGTCCCGGCGGTGGGCAGGGTGTGGTTGGGGCCTGCGAAATAGTCCCCCAGCGCCTCGGGGGCATAACGCCCAAGGAAGATGCTGCCCGCGTTTTTCACCCGGGGCAGCAGGGCAAACGGCTCGTCCACGCACAGCTCCAGATGCTCCGGCGCAATGGCGTTCACCGCTTCCACCGCCTTTTCAAGGCTGTTTGTGAGGAGAATTTTGCTGTTTTCCTCAATGGCCCTGCGGGCGATGTCCTGCCGGGGCAGAGCCGCAAGCTGCCCCTCCAGCTCCGCTTGCACCGCCTGCGCCAGCGCCCGACTCTCGGTCACCAGCACGGCGGAGGCGCGCACGTCGTGCTCCGCCTGACTCAAAAGGTCCGCCGCGACCCAGCGGGGATTGGACTTGCCGTCCGCCAGCACCAAAATCTCGCTGGGACCGGCGATCATGTCGATGGCCACCCGGCCAAACACCTTGCGCTTGGCAGTGGCGACGAAAATGCCGCCGGGGCCGACGATCTTATCCACCCGGGGGATGCTCTCCGTGCCGTAGGCCAGCGCCGCGACGGCCTGCGCGCCACCCACCTTAAAAATGCGCGTGGCCCCGGCGATCTTTGCCGCCGCCAGCGCGGCGGCACTGACGGTGCCGTCCTTCTCCGGCGGGGTCACCAGCACGATGCCCGAAACCCCCGCCAGCTTTGCGGGGATCACATTCATCAAAACCGTGGAGGGAAACGCCACCGGGCTGCGGGGCACGCACACGCCCACCTTTTCAATGGGGGTGTACCGCTGCCCCATCACGATACCGGGCCGGTCCGTGAGCACAAAGTCCTGATGGCGCTGCTTTTCGTGGAAGCGGCGGATATTGTCCGCCGCCTGCGCCAGCGTCTCCAGAAAGCTTGCATCCAGTGAAGCCCACGCTTGCTCCATCTCCGCCGCGCTCACCTGCAACTCCGCCACGTCCACGCCGTCAAAGCGTTTGGTATACGCCAGCACCGCCGCGTCGCCCTCGCGTCGCACCGCAGCAAGGACCTCGTCCACCGCCGCGCCCACGTCCGCCTCCGACTGAATGTCCCGGTTCAAAATCGCCTCCGGGGAGAGCTTTTCAAATTCTAAAATGGGAATCATCGCTCCGTCACCTCCGTGAGCTTTTTTAAAAGCGTCTCGATCTCCCGATGCTTAAACTGATAGCTGGCCCGGTTGGCAATGAAGCGGGCGGAGATGGGCATAAACTCCGTGAGCACCTTCAAATGGTTTTCCTTCAACGTGGTGCCGGTTTCCACAATGTCCACGATCACGTCCGAGAGTCCCAAAAGCGGGGCAAGCTCGATGGAGCCGTTGAGCTGGATGATGTCGATGTCCCGGCCCTGGGCGGCGTAATAGGCCTTGGCAATGCCCACAAACTTGGTGGCCACCCGCAGCGTCCTGCCCGGGTCGTCCACAAAGTCCTCCGGACCCGCCACGCACATGCGGCACTTGCCAAGCCCCGTGTCCAGCAGCTCGTAGACGTCCGCCCCGGACTCCGTGAGAATGTCCTTGCCCACGATGCCGATGTCCGCCGCGCCATGCTCCACATAGATGGCGACGTCGCTGGGCTTGACGAGAAAGTAGCGAATCCCGGCGGCGGGATTTTCCACCACCAGCTTGCGGGTGTCGTTGTAATTTTCCGGGCAGCCGTAGCCGACGCCCGCCAGCAGATCGTAAACCTTGTCGCCCAGCCGCCCCTTGGGCAGGGCCACATTCAGCATGGTCTGCCCGTCGGCCTCCCGGGGGGCGTCCCCCATGCGGTCCAGCTCGTCTAAGTACAGCGCAAAGCCGATGGCCTTGGTCCCGGGGCGGAACTGGGCGGAGAGGGGGTCGTACCGTCCGCCCTTTAAAACCGCCCGGGGAAGGCCCGCCAGATACCCTTGCAGCACCAGCCCGTTATAATACTCCATGTCGTTGACCAGTGACAAATCCAGCTTGATGCGCGCCGCCTGCCCCCGGGCTTCCAGCGCGGCGCACAGCGTGCGCAGCTCCGCCAGCGCGTCCCCCATGGCGGCGTTGAGAGCCAGCGGCTCCGCCGCCGTGAGCACGCTCTCCCACGCGCCGGAAAGCTCCCCCAGTCGGCGCAGCGCGTCGATGCCCTGCCGGGGAAGGCCCGCCGCCGCTGCGCAGCGCTGCAGCTCGTGGGCGTTTTTATCCCGGATGCAGGTGAGCAGCCGCGCCCGCACGCTCTCCGGCGCGCCCACGGCGTCTAAAAGGCCGGTGACAAAGCCCATGTGGCTGATCTCCAGCAGGGCGTCTTGCCCCGCCATGTCAAGGCTTTGGATGGCGAGGGACACCGCCTGCGCCGTCAAATCGTCGTCCACCGCGCCGATGCACTCCAGCCCCATCTGGCGGATCTCCCGGAAGGTGTGGCTCTCCTGACTGGGGCGGTAAACGTTTTCGCAATAGTAAAACCTGCCGCACTCGCCCGGCTCCACCTGCGCGTTTTTCGCGATGGACAGCGTCACGTCCGGCTTGAGGGCCAGCAGCCGCCCGTCCAGATCGGTGAAGGTGATGACCTGCTCGCTGGAGAGGAAGCGGCGGTTTTCCTGATACAGGCCGTATTCCTCAAACCGGCCCATGTGATACTGCCGGAAGCCCTCCCGCTCATACAGCAGCCGCAGCTGCAGCGATACCCGCTCCTGGGGCTTCAGGATATTCAGATCCAATTCCATGGGGTGCGTCCTCCTCGTGGGGCAAAAGGCCCGGTTTTTGATAAAAGCTATTTTACTTCATTTTGTTAGCAAAGTAAAGTGGTAACTCGCTACCTGCTTAAATTCTGCCATTTGCACAAATAGGACCGGTCGGAAAAAGCCGGGTACAGGAATTTTACACCCAGCACCCGGCTTTTGCAATCATTCTTCCCGCCTGATAGTGGAGGGCGCCGCCCCCACCGGGACGCCGCTTCGCTCCAGAAATTCTCTAATTTTCCCAAGGCAGTCCCCGTCGCTCTTCCGGTTTTCGAGCAGGACGGCGATGGTCCGCAGCGCCTTGCTGTACGGCTGCGGGCGGACGTAGGGTATCTCATCTTTCATAGTGTTACCTCCGTATATGGTCATTATAACAGGGTATCCTACGTATAATCAAGTTATAATTGTCTATATATGGAGGGTATTATGAATCGCAGTACGCCGAAACAACGAAATATCGGCAGAAAGGTCGCCCAGTATCGGGAGGCCCGCGGTCTGACGCAAAAGCAGCTGGCTGCACGGCTGCAAACCGTTTCCTGCGACATCACCTCTGAAATGATCTGGAAGGCAGAAAACGGACGGCGCAACCTCTCCATTTATGAAATCGACAAGCTGGCGGAGGTGCTGGGCGTGGATTACAACGCCCTGTTCGCGCAGGATTAAAAGGGCGGCTTTGCCGCCAAGAATACACCCCCCATTCTTTTTCGTCTTGCCGAAAAAGAATGCGCCGTGCACGGTCCAAAAGAAAAACGCTTTTTCGCTCCTCGCCGCGACGGCGAGGGGATGCGGAGTTTTCTGAATCGGTGCAGAGCAAAAGAGAACGCCCCTGCCGGGTGCGCTAAAAAGGATGTAAATTTGTTGGCTTGCCGCCGCAGCTGCGGAAGCTAGGTGGAAATTCGGGGTGGAAAATCGGATGGCCTTGTGTCCTATTTCCGCTGCCGCTCCCCTGCGTATTCCGCAGGCATTGCAATCTGGCACCCGCCAGCGGCAGCGACGCCAAACGCCGAGACGATACGATGACCACCCCAGACTTTAACAGCTGCGCACAAACGCGTCTATGGACTGCACCGAAGGTTTGCAGAAGGCGAAACCCCAAAGCGCCTTTTTCTTACACCGTGCACGGCCCGTTTTCTTTGGCAAGACC
Organism: Oscillibacter sp.; assembly: GCF_028693505.1. Taxonomy (GTDB): domain Bacteria; phylum Bacillota; class Clostridia; order Oscillospirales; family Oscillospiraceae; genus Oscillibacter. The sequence goes on along the minus strand of NZ_JAQUVF010000001.1, from coordinate 152,844 downwards.
AAAGAAAATGGGGGGTGCATTCCATGGTAACACCGGTTTATTCCATGGTCAAAAGCCGCCGCAGCGGGTCCAGCGCGCCGCCGGGGGCCGGGATATACGGCTCTGCGCCCAGCACCTCTTTTGCAAGCGCGCCCACGGCGTTATCCCGCGTCAAATCCTCCACCGCCGCCGCCAGCGCGGCGGCAAACCGCTCCGACGCAAGGCTCTCGCTGTCCGGCCGGACCGCCGCCGCGCCGCTATAAAACCGCTCCGTCAGGGCCAGCACCGGCAGCTCCTCCCAGATGGCTCCGCTCCGGCCCAGCCCCGCCTCGCCCCGGGAATCCCGCTCCGTTTTCGCCAGCGTCCACGCCTCGGCCCAGTCGCTGCGCCCGGCATCGTCCATCGCCAGCAGATCGATCTCCCCGTTTGCCGCCGCCCCCAGCAGGGACGAAAGGTCCGCATACGCCGTCACGTCCGGCAAGTCCGCGAGAGTGTCGCCCTCATAGTGGTCCGCCAGATACAAATTCACCGCCCGGTACCCCGGCAGGGAATCCCCCTCCAGAACGCCCCAGCGGGCCCGGGAAAGCTCTTCCCAGCTCCAATCCCGCCGTCCCGCCAGATTTTTCCCGTATTCCGTGGGGGCCGCGCAAAGGAGCGTCCGACTGCCGGGGACAGCGGGCGTGTCCGCTGGCTCCCGGTTCCAGTCCTCCGCCCGCTCCCCCTGATCCCGGAATGTTGGGCCGCTGACCAGCAGCGCCTGCGGGGCGGTCTCCCCCTCCGCCAGCGCCTCCGCCGGGAGGAATGCCAGATCCACGCCGCCCTCTTCCAGCGCCTGCACCGTGGCGGCGTGGGAGGACCCCACCGTGATCTCCACACGCTCCACCGTGACGCCGTGGTTTGCCAGTGCCGCCGCCAGCGGCGCGGGGAGCTCTCGCACCGCGCTTAGCAAATCCTGCGTGGCTTGCCCCTCCTTGGAAAGCTCCACCGTGAGCGTCTCCCATGCAAGCGGCGCTTCCGGCGGCGGAGACGGCTCCGTTTCCGGCGCGGGCTTTCCTCCGCAGCCCGAAAGCGCCAGGGCCAGCGCCGCAGTTGTCAACAACAGCAAACCTCTTTTCATATACGCTCCTTTTGAAAGCAATTTCTGGACTTTCCCGCATTGCTTTGATATGATATATGATATCTGCAAAGTTATTTTACCATGCCGCCGCTTCCCGTGCAAGGGGCGGGCGGTCAAAGACACAAAGGAGGCAACTCTTCCATGTATACCACTTCTGAAAACTGCCCCCGCAAGGACGTTACCGTTTGGGGCGGCAACGGTCTGATCCACGTGAAGGACCTGACGGACAAGGAGGGCCTGTACGGACATGGCCGCCTGTTCACCCACACCGTGGTGGACCCCGGCTGCTCCATCGGCTACCACACCCATGAACATGAGACGGAATTTTACTACATCATCAAAGGCGAAGCGGTCTTTAACGACAACGGCACGGAGGTCCTGCTCCACGCGGGGGACATCGGCGCGACGGGGTACGGCGAGGGCCATGGATTGGAAAACCGCACCAACGAGCCGGTGGAGATGATCGCGCTGATCGTGATGGAGTAACCGTCTTTGCGTAGCATACAAGCTTTGCGCAGGAACCCTGTTTGCTTTTGAAATGTGATTTTACAGCAGGAGCTTTCCCACTTAGGGATTTTTCCGCTGTCTAAGAAAGGATTGTATATAGTTATGAGAGGTATTGAAGGTAAAATTACACTGGTCACCGGCGGCACCCGCGGCATCGGCAAGGGCATTGCCAAGCGCTTTTTGCAAGAGGGCGCTATCGTCATCATTGTGGGCGGCAAAAACAAAGAGGACGCCGACAAGACCGTTGCCGAGCTGAGCGAGCTGGGCAAAATCGAGGCCATGATGGTGGACCTGAGCGACGCCGCCGCCGTGGAAAAGATGGTGGACGACGTGGTCGCCAAGTACGGCCGCATTGACATTCTGGTGAACGACGCCGGTATCCAGATCCGCAAGTGGGCCACCGAGTTCCCCGTGGAGGAGTTCGACAGAGTCATCAACGTCAACATGCGGGCCTATTATCTGGCCTCCCGCACGGCTGCCCGCTACATGCAAAAGCAGGGCGGCGGCAGCATCGTGTGCATTTCCTCCGGCAACTCCCAGTGCTTCACCAGCCAGCGCTCCGCTTACAATATTTCCAAGGCGGCTGTCAACGGTCTGGTGGCCTCTTTGGGCGTGGAGTGGGCCCGCTTCAATATCCGCATCAACGCCGTGGCTCCCGGCTATGTGATGACCGAAATGATCCAAAAGGGCATCAACGAGGGCATCATCGACATTGAAAACATCATGAAGGTCATCCCCATGAAGCGCCTGCTGACGCCCGAGGAAATCGGCAACAGCGTGGTGTTCCTCGCCTCCGACGAGGCCAGCGGCATCACCGGCCAGACGCTGTTTACCGACGGCGGCTGGAGCAAGGCCGGCCTGCCCGAGGCAAAGGACCTGTAATTTTTAATTGCTTCCGGCGGAGCAACCGCCTCCTGACGTCATCAGGGGGCGGTTGCCTGTCGGAACAACGCCGCGCCTGTCACCATGGGCGGTATTTTAAAAAAATTAAAAAATTTTTGGCGGGAAGGCTTGACAAAACAGCCGACCATCTGGTATAGTAATTCGTGCCTGTTCAGGGCGTTTTCTACGGCGGCATAGCTCAGTTGGCTAGAGCATGCGGTTCATACCCGCAGTGTCCCCGGTTCAAATCCAGGTGCCGCTACCAATCCATGAAGCGCCTTTAGGCGCTTCATGGACCCCCCATTATAACTGGCCCGTTGGTCAAGTGGTTAAGACACGGCCCTTTCACGGCTGTAACATGGGTTCGAATCCCGTACGGGTCACCATCCCATAAGACGCTGTGGCACACGGCGTCTTATGGATTCCAAAATTTCATATCCATGTGGAGGCTTAGCTCAGCTGGTTAGAGCGCCTGCTTCACACGCAGGAGGTCACTGGTTCGAGTCCAGTAGTCTCCACCAAAGAAACGCTTAGCGCCGCAAGGCCCTGAGCGTTTCTTTTTATTTTGTCTTTGCTCCGCGTGACAGCGATTTAATCGCAGTCTCCTTCGGGCATACTAGTTCCGGAGGTGATTGCATGGCAAAAAAGGGCATGGCTCGTCCGAACTGGACGCACACACAGCCTCACAACGACGTTCCTCCCGTCCCGCTGATTCAGGGCAAGGCCAAACACGGAAAAGAACCCGCAAAGCCCATCATCGGGGGCACCAGCGGTCCGGAGCTCAAGGTGTATCACGAGCTGAAGGGGGACGGCTCCGTGGGCGAGACCAATCCGTAGCCTCCGCCCCATCCGGTAACGGATGCCCAGAGGCGCCGCAGCAGCGAAAGACCGATACCCACGGCAAAGCGGGTATCGGTCTTTGCTTATCGGGCGGTGGCATTCGGGTCGCAGCCCCGGGGACCAAAAAAATTCAGCCGCCGGTCCGACAGGCGCAAACGGGCTTCCTGCCAGTGGAAGCACTCGCCGTCCAGACAGGTGACAAACGGTTCTTCGCCGCGGATGGTGATCTCTCTGGCGGTGGAAACCCGGATCAGCTCCGGCGGCAGTTCCCGGTACCTTCCCGCGGAATAGGCGCCAAAGAGCCGGGCAAACGCCGCTTTGCCCACGTTTTTCACCAGAATGGTCCGCAGCACGCCGTCATCCAGCCTCGCCTCCGGGACCGGGGTGGAGCCGCCGCCATAGTAGCGCCCGTTGCACACGGACACCAGCGCAAAGGCGTCCTCCTCCGTCTGGCCGTCCAGCGTCACCGTCCACTGCCGACCAATGGGCCGGAACAGGAAGTTTGCGGCCACCGAACAAAGATAGCTGCCCCGGCCGCTGAGCAGCGGCCACCGACTGAACTGGTGGACGCTGTCGGCCACCCGGGCGTCGATCCCGGTGCAGGCGATGGTGAGGCAGAGGTGGCCGTTGCACTCGATCAGATCCAGTGGAAACACGTCCCCGTCCCACAAATTCTCAGCGTCGGAAAACTTGACGAGATCCGGGCCGAAGTTCTTGAGAAAGTCATTTCCGGTGCCTGTGGGGATGCAGGTCATGGCGGCGTTTGGAAAGCCCGCGATCCCGTTTGCGACTTCAAAAGCCGTGCCGTCGCCGCCGCAGGCGTAGATCCGCAGCGCTTCTCCGCGCTCCGCCAGCTTCCGCACCATTTCCGCCGCGCCGCCCTTTCGGTCCGTCAGCATACAGGCGCACTCCAGTGCGTGCTGCGTGCGCAGCCGGTTCGCCATGTCGTAAATGCGGGTCGTCTGATCGCGCTTTCCCGCTCTGGGGTTGATGACAAACACGTGCTTCATTCGGCGTCCTCCCGCGGTGCGTTATTTCTTTTTGTATGGCTTGGTCACTTTCCGTACATAAACAGGTCGCATTTCAGCATTCCGTTATACAGCTTGCGCTTCTTGTCCGCCATGCGGTCAAAGCTGCGCTCAAACTCCGTATGGGACGAGAGCACCAGAATGCGCCACTTGGGCGGCAGCGTTTTGCAGGCGGCGCCGAAGGAGCGGTACAGCGCCTCCGCCTCCGACTTTTCCAAAAGACGCTCTCCGTAAGGCGGGTTGGTCACCACTTGACCGTATTCGCTGTCCCGGTGGAATTTGCCCGCGTCCGCCACCTCGAAGCGAATGCAATCCTCCACGCCCGCAAGCTCCGCGTTGTGTCGCGCCAGCTCCACGCAGCTTGGGTCGATGTCGCCGCCCCAGATGTCGTAAGTGCCGTGGAATTCCCGGTCCTGCGCTTCCTCGGCGGCGCTGAGCCACAGCTTGGAGTCCATAGACTTCCAGCGCTGGGCCGCGAAGCTGCGGTCCAGACCGGGGGCGCGGTTTTTCGCGATGAGCGCCGCCTCGATGGGGATGGTGCCGCTTCCGCAGAAGGGGTCGCAGAAGGGGTCCCGCCCCCGGTAGCGGGAGAGGGTCACCAGCGCCGCCGCCATGGTCTCCCGCAAAGGCGCGCCCATGTTCTGGGCGCGGTAGCCCCGCTTATAAAGCCCCTCGCCGGAGGTATCGAGATACAGCGTCGCCACGTCCTTGATGATGGCGAACTGGATTTGATACCGGCTGCCGGTCTCCGGCAGCGTCTCACAGCCGTAAACGTTTCCCATCCGCTTAGCGGATGCTTTTTTTACGATGGCCTGACAGGCGGGAACGGAATGGAGGGCGGAGTTGATGGTATATCCCTTCACCGGAAACTCCCCGTCCCGGGGGATATAGTCCTCCCACGGCAGCGCTAAAACGCCCTGAAACAGGGCCTCGAAATCCGGCGCTGGGAAGGACCCCAGCTCCATCAGCACCCGTGCGCCGCAGCGCAGACCGATATTCAAACGGGCGATATCCGCCATTGTCCCGTCGCAGTGGACCCGGCCGTTTTCCGCCCGTACGTTTTGTAGTTGCAGGCGCTTCATCTCATCCGCCACCAGACTTTCCAGTCCGAACAGGCAGGGAACCGTCAGTGTCATGGCCCGCACCTCCTATCATCAAATTTATTTGGTAACATTCAGTATAACAGGAAAAAGAAAAATGTGCAATGCGGGGCTTTGTAACAGAAATGAAATAGTTTTTCGGAAATGAATATGATATACTGCAACTAATCGTATGAAAAAAACGTAATATCTACGGAAGGGAGGAATTTCCTGTGGATTGGATGATTTGGATTTGGCTTGGCGCGGCGGCGGTCTTTGGGATCGTGGAAGCGCTGACCGCGGGACTGGTCTCTATCTGGTTCGTGGCGGGCGCGCTGGTGGCATTGCTGGCGTCCATTTTAAAGGCGGAGCTCACGGTGCAGCTGGTGCTGTTTGTGGTGGTATCCGCGGCGGCGCTTGCGGTAACGCGGCCTTTGGTAAAACGCTTTACGGCAAACCGTCCCGTTGCCACCAATTTGGACCGGGTGATCGGTGAGACAGGAAGGGTCACGGAGACCGTGGACAATGAAAACGCCAGCGGCGCGGTGTATGTGGACGGCAAGACCTGGACCGCCCGCAGCGTGAACGGCAGCGTGATTCCTGCGGGAACGACGGTGCGGATTTTGAAAATGGAGGGCGTCAAGCTCTTTGTTGAAAAAACAGAAGTATTGGAGGAGTTGAACGTATGAATATCGGAGCCATTGCCATCATTGTTCTGCTGGTATTGGTGCTGCTGGTGGTCGTTGCCAACATCGTCATCGTGCAGCAGTCCCGGGCCTACGTGGTGGAGCGTCTGGGCGCTTTCCGCGTCGTGTGGAACGTGGGTCTGCACGTGAAGATCCCGTTTATTGAGCGGGTGGCCAAGAAGGTCTCCTTGAAGGAGCAGGTGGCGGATTTCGCGCCGCAGCCCGTCATCACCAAGGATAACGTCACCATGCAGATCGATACCGTGATCTATTTCCAGATCACGGACCCCAAGCTCTATACCTACGGCGTGGAGCACCCCATGAACGCCATTGAAAACCTGACGGCCACCACCCTGCGCAATATCATCGGCGACATGGAGCTGGACCAGTCCCTCACCAGCCGGGACATCATCAACACCAAGATGCGCATTATTCTGGACGAGGCCACAGACCCCTGGGGCATCAAGGTCAACCGGGTGGAGCTGAAGAACATCATCCCCCCCAAGGAGATCCAGAACGCCATGGAAAAGCAGATGAAGGCGGAGCGGGAACGCCGCGAGTCCATCCTGCAGGCCGAGGGCCAGAAGGCCAGCCAGATTCTGGTGGCCGAGGGCGAGAAGCAGTCCGCCATTTTGCGAGCCGACGCCGCCAAGCAGGCCTCCATTTTGAAGGCCGAGGGCGAGAAGGAAGCCCGCATCATGGCAGCCGACGCCGAGGCGCTGGCCATCGCCAAGGTCCAGCAGGCCACGGCCGACTCCCTGAAGCTGCTCAACGCCGCAGCCCCCAACGATCAGGTGGTGAAGCTCAAGGCGCTGGAGGCCATGGAAAAGATTGCCGACGGCAAGGCCACCAAGATTATCATTCCCTCCGAGCTGCAGGGCTTGGCCGGTTTGGCAGCCAGCGCCAAGACAGTTTTTGAAAGCGAGGACCCCAAGGCGGACGCCGCCCAATAACAGCGCCTAAAAAGGAGAGCGTCCGCTCTCCTTTTTATTGTGCCCTCAGAAATCCCGGACGGTTCCCCCGTCAAGGCAGCGTGAAAATTTTCGAAATGCCCGGCCTTCTATTTTCACCACTCGCTTACGAAGCCTTTCTTTGCGTAATCGTCTTTCCACGTATTTTCTGCAACTTTTTTGTGAAGTATTCTCCGTTTTTAAGCAGTGTAGGTGCAAATTTTTTACTGGACAAAGTTTCTTTCCCGTCGTATAGTAGTAATGGTAAATTGGTGGGACCAATCAATTTTTCCCATCTACTATCTCCGCTGATCGATTTGGATTCTAAAATTTTGAAGGAGGAACATCGTTATGAGTACTCTCTATCTGCCCGCGTGGAGCATTGGCCCTGATTGCTATCAGGAGGTTTATGACATTGTCCGTACATACGGCAAGAAGGTCGCCGTCATCGGCGGCCACACCGCCATGAGCAAGTCCCTGCCGAAGCTGAAGGCTGCGCTCCAAGGCACCGATCTGGAGCTGAGCGAGCCCATTTGGTTCGGCGGCGAGGCATCCTATGAAAACGCTGCCATGCTGGAAGCCCTGCCCGAGGTGAAGAACGCCGATATGGTGTTCGCCATCGGCGGCGGCCGCGCCATGGACACCGCCAAGTGCGCCGCCGGTCATCTGGATAAGCCCCTGTTCGCATTCCCCACCCTGGGCTCCAACTGCGCCAGCTGCACGACGCTGTGCGTCATGTACTATCCCGACGGCGCCATGAAGGACCTGTACTATCCCAAGCGCTGCGCCATCCACACGTTCATGGACAGCGAGATCATTGCCAACTCCCCCGCCGAGTATCTCTGGGCCGGCATCGGCGACTCCCTTGCCAAGGAGTTCGAGTCTGAGTTTGCCGCCCGCAACGATCTGGCAGACTTCAAGATTCAGCACGCGCCCCTGATGGGCACTGCCATTGCCCGCTGCTGCACCCCCGCCTTTTTGAACTACGGCGTCAAGGCCATGGAGCAGATCCGCAATCATGAGGACGGCTATGAGCTCCAGCAGGTCGTTCTGGGCATTGTCATCACCGCCGGTATGGTCTCCAACCTGACTGTGGAGACCCATAACAACGACTATTTCTACAACGACTCCATCGCTCACGGCTTCTACTACGGCTGCACCGTGTGCCCCGGCGCCCACAAGCATCTCCACGGCGAAGTGGTGTCTCTGGGCATTCTGGTCCTGCTGACGCTGGATAAGCAGTTTGCCCAGCGCGACAAGATGTTCCCCTTCTACAAGGCTCTGGGCCTGCCCATGACCATGGACGATATTGAGCTGCCCCTGTCCGACCTGCCCACGCTGGTCGACAAGTCCGCCACCATGTCCAACTGGAACTATGTTCCCACCCCCATCACCAAGGAACAGTTCACCCAGGCCATCCTCGACACCGACGCCGCCGCCAAGGCATGGCTCGCTGCCAACAAGTAATTTGCCCCTTCAAAAAGGTCCGTGCCGCGGCACGGACCTTTTTTGTGGGTTTGCGCATCAAATTGCGCGAAAAAAATTTCGTCTTTTGAAAATTGGATTTTGCACATCCGCTTTCATTCATTTTCTCCGCGTAATCGTCTTTCCTTCTTTTCTTTTGAACTTTTTTGCGGAGTAATTGTCGCTTTTTTTAATAAATCACGCAAAATTTTTACTGGACAAAGACTCCAACCTGTCGTATAGTATCACTTGTAAATTGGTGGGACCAATTATCCCGCTTACAGAAAAAATATCATAGGAGGTTGCATTATGAATTATCAGACTTTGTCTCCCGAGCTGATCCAGCAGCTGTCCGCCATCGCTCCCGGCCGCGTGTTTACCGGCAGCGACATCAACGAGGACTATGCCCATGATGAAATGCCCATTTACGGCAAATCCGTTCCCGAGGCGGTGGTGGAAGCCGCTTCCACGGAGGAGATCGCAGCGGTCATGAAGCTGTGCAACGAAAACCGGATTCCCGTGACGCCCCGCGGCGCCGGTACCGGTCTCGTCGGCGGCGCGGTGCCCATCTGCGGCGGCGTTTTGCTGGTGACCACCCGCATGAATCAGATCCTCTCCTATGATGTGGAGAATTTTACCGTCACGGTCCAGCCCGGCGTGCTTTTGAACACGCTGGCAGAGGACTCCGCGTCCAAGGGCCTTTTGTATCCCCCCGATCCCGGTGAGAAGTTTGCCACGCTGGGCGGCAACGTCTCCACCAACGCGGGCGGTATGCGCGCCGTGAAGTACGGCTGCACCCGGGACTATGTGAAGGCCATGACGGTGGTTCTGCCCACCGGCGAGATCATTCATCTGGGCAGCTCCGTCTCCAAGACCAGCTCCGGATACAGCCTGCTGAACCTGATGATCGGCTCCGAGGGCACGCTGGGCGTCATCACCGAGCTGACGCTCAAGCTGATTCCCCAGCCCAAGGAGACCATCAGCCTCATCATTCCTTATCCCGACATGGAATCCTGCATTGCCACCGTGCCCGCCTTCTTCATGCATCACCTGAATCCCCAGGCGCTGGAGTTCATGGGCAAGGACATCGTGATTTCCTCCGAGGCCTACGTGGGCAAGCAGGTGTTCCCCCGCAAGATCGACGGCGTGGAGGCCGAGGCCTACCTGCTGGTGACCTTTGACGGCAACGACGCCGACGAGCTGGACGCCGTGATTGAGAAGGCCTCCGAGGTGGTGCTGGAGGCCGGCGCTATCGACGTGCTGGTCGCGGATACGCCCGCCTTGAAGCGGGACGCCTGGGCCGCCCGCAGCAGCTTCCTGGAGGCCATTATGGCCGACACCAAGCTCCTCGACGAGTGCGACGTGGTGGTCCCTGTGACGCAGATTGCTCCCTTCCTGGGCTACGTGGAGTCTCTGGAGGAGACCGTGGGTCTGAAGGTGAGAAGCTTCGGTCACGCGGGCGACGGCAACCTGCACATTTATTGCTGCAGCAACGATCTGGAGGAGGCCGAGTTCCTCCCCCGTGCAGAGAAGTTTATGGAGGCCGTCTACATCAAGGCAACCGAGCTGGGCGGTCAGGTCTCCGGCGAGCACGGCATCGGCCGGGGCAAGGTTCCCTTCCTGGCAAAGTCCGTGGGCGATGTCAATATGCGGCTGATGGAAGAGATCAAGAAGGTGTTCGATCCCAACCTGATTCTCAACCCCGGCAAGGTCTGCTACAAGCTGTAAAATCATTTTTTGAATATAGAAAGGCGGAAACGAAACAATGGCATTTTTAATTAATCCCGAAGACCAGGACCTGCTGGACAGCGTCCGCGAATTTTGCGAAAAAGAAATCAAGGAGCAGTGCAAGGAGTACGACGTCTCCGGCGAATGGCCTGCCGAAATCTATGCAAAGGCCGCCGAGCTGGGCTATAACGGTCTGGAGGTCCCCGAGGAATACGGCGGACTGGGCCTCGAGCGCATCACCGTGGCCGCCATCATGGAGGAGTTCGCCAGAGCGGACGCCGGTTTCGTGACCACCATCACCGCCAGCAATCTGGCATTGAAGGCCGTTTTGATCGGCGGCAGTGAAGAGCAGAAGCAGCGCTGCTGCGACCTTTTGATGGAGGGCAACCACGGCGCCTTCGGCCTGACCGAGCCCATGGCCGGTTCCGACGCCGGCAACAGCAAAACCACCGCCGTGCGCGATGGCGACGAGTACATCCTCAACGGCCGCAAGTGCTTCATCACCAACGGCGGCGTGGCCTCCTTCTATGTGATCACCGCCATGACCGACAAGTCTCAGGGCATCAAGGGCATGTCCGTATTCGTGGTGGAAGCCGGCACGCCGGGCCTCTCCACCGGCAACCACGAGAACAAGATGGGCATCCGTACCTCCAACACCTGCGACGTCGTGATGGAGGACTGCCGCGTTCCCGCCTCTGCCATGATGGGCAACGAGGGCGACGGCTATAAGATCGCCATGAAGACGCTGGACATGTCCCGCACCTGGGTTGGCTGCGGCGCTGTGGGCATTGCCCAGCGCGCCATTGACGAGGCTGTGGCCTACGGCAAGCAGCGCGTCACCTTCGGCAAGCCCATTTTGAAGAATCAGGCCCTGCAATTCAAGATCGCCGACATGGAGATCCGCGTGGAGACCGCCCGCCAGATGGTGGCCCACGCCCTGAAGCTGATGGACGCGGGCCTGCCTTACAGCCGCGAGTCCGCCATTGCCAAGTGCTACGCCGGCGATGTCGCCGTGCAAAACGCGCTGGAATCCATTCAGATTCTGGGCGGCTATGGGTACAGCCGGGAATATCCCGTGGAGAAGCTGCTCCGGGACGCCAAGATCTTCCAGATCTACGAGGGCACCAACGAGATCCAGCGCATGGTCATCGGCAAGAGCGTCATCGGCAAGTTTTAATCAATTTCCAAGGGCGGAGTCCGGCGAAAAGCCGGACTCCTGCCTGTAATCTATTCTAAAACAGGAGTAAACGTGACATGGAACTTTTAGTCTGTATCAAGCAGGTGCCCGACGATACCGTCAACGTGACCATGGGCGCCGACGGCGCTCCCAAGCTGGACGATATCGCGCCTGTTGTCAACGCATTTGACACCTACGCGCTGGAGATGGCCGCCCGCTTCAAAGAGGCCAACGGCGGCTCCGTCACCGTGCTGACCATCGGCGGCGAGGGCGCTGTCCCGGCTCTGCGCAGCTGCCTTTCCGTGGGCGCGGACCGCGCCTGCCGCGTGGAGGAAGCGTCCGTCTGCGACCCGCAGGGGACCGCCTATCTCCTCTCTCAAGCCTCCAAAAAGGCGGGCGAGCAGCCCTTTGACGTGATTTTCTGCGGCAGCGAATCCACCGACGCCGCCTCCGGTCAGGTGGGCGCGCAGCTGGCGGAGACGCTGGGTCTGCCCGTCATCACCAATGTTTTGGCGCTGGAGCCCAAGGACGGCGGCATTTCCGCCAAGCAGGAGACCGAGGACGGCTACCGTGTGGTGGAAGCCGCCTGCCCCTGCGTCGTGACCATCGTAAAGCCCGACTACGAGCCCCGCTATCCCTCCATCAAGAGCAAGATGGCTGCCCGCAAAATGCCTGTTGCCGTACTCACCGCCGCCGACGCCCAAGCGGATGCGTCCAAGTTCGGCCCTGAGGCCGCCAAGGTCCAGCGCGCGGCAATTTCCGCCCCTCCCCAGCGCCAAAGCGGCGTGAAGATCCAGGAGAAGGAAGCCGCCGAAGCCGTGCGCCGCGCCATGGAGATCATGGTCGGCCAGAAGCTGATTTAAGGGGGAGAACGAAGATGGAAAATCAGGGAATTCTTGTTTATTTGGAAAGCACGGACGGTCAGATCCTGAAGGTCTCTTTGGAGGCCATGAACGCCGCCCGCAAGCTGGCGCAGCTGTCCGGTAAAAAAGTGGGCGCCGTGCTGATCGGTGACGCCTCCGCCGCCGCTGCCGCCGCTTCCTACGGCGCGGACGAGGTGCTGACCGTGGCTGCCCACGGCTATCAGCCGGACCGCTACACCGACATTCTGACCGCGCTTTGTGAGCGCTACGACGTCTCCTGCCTGCTGCTGGGTTCCACCCGGGACGGCAAGGAGCTTGCGGCCCGCGTGGCGGCCCGCACGGGCAGTGGCTGCATCTCCGACGCCATGTCCATGACGGAGAGCGGCGCATGGGTGCGCTCCGTCTACGGCGGCTCTTTGCAGGAGACGGTCTCCGCCAAGGGCAAGGCCGTTGTCACGGTCCGCTCCGGGACCTTTGGAAAGCCCGAGCTGGACGAGGGCCGCACCGCTCCCGTCACGGCGGAAACCGTGGATGCCACGCCCTTGCGCTCCGTCATTAAGGACGCTGTGCAGGAACTCAGCGAGAGCGTGAATCTGGAGGACGCTGAGATCATTGTGGCCGGTGGACGCGGCATGGGCAGTGCGGAAAACTTTCAGCTGGTCCATGAGCTGGCGACGCTGCTGGGCGGCGTGGTTGGCGCAAGCCGTCCCGCCATTGAGGACGGCTGGGTGCTTCGGAACCATCAGGTAGGCCAGTCCGGCAAGATCGTGGCCCCCAAGCTGTACATTGCCTGCGGCATTTCCGGGGCCATGCAGCACGTCTCCGGCATGTCCGGTTCCGGCTTTATTGTGGCAATCAACAAGGATGAGGACGCCCCCATCTTTGAAGTTGCCGACGTGGGCATTGTGGGCAATGTCACTGAAATTTTGCCGCTGCTGATCGAAGAAGTCAAGGCGCGCAAGAACTGATCGCATTACAAGGGGCGGGTCATGGATGGATGCCATGGCCCGCTTCCATCATTGCGATGATACGGAGGAAGTATGCAGGAAACAATCAGCAAAACGCAGGATTCCCAGCGGGCATATGTCCGGGTCATTGACTATATCAAACAGGAAATCCGCATTGGAAATCTGCACATTGGGTCCCGGCTCCCACCGGAGCGGACGCTGGTGGAGCAGCTGAACGTGGGGCGCAACTCCGTCCGCGAGGCCCTGCGTATTCTGGAGATCATGGGAACCACCGTCAGCACCCAGGGCGCCGGGCACTTTATCGCCGGAAACTTTGAAAACTCTCTGGTGGAGACCATGTCCATCATGTTTCTTCTTAAGGAGCTCAGCTTCCAGCAGGTCAGCCAGCTGCGTTACGCCATTGAAAAGCACGCTTTTGCGCTGTCCGTTGAGAATGCCACCAGCGTGGATCTCGCGGAATTGCAGACGATTATCTCCCGGTTGGACCTTGGCGTCAGCGAGGAGGAAAACGTTTTCCTGGACAAAAAGCTGCACTACACCATTGCCCGCGCTTCTGGCAATGTACTGTTTGTGGAAATTCTCCACGCGCTGTCCGACGTGATGGATCGCTTTATCGCCGATCTTCGTATGGATATCATGTCTGAGGAGGGGCGGAAGCGAAAACTCTTTGCGGCCCATCGCCGTATGGTGGAATGTATTTTTGAAAAGGATATCCCCGGCGGGTATGCCGCAGTGGACGAGCACTTCGAATTGGTCAATGAGCGCTTGGAGGTCCGCAGCAAATCTGTCCAGATATAAGTGAAACCAACTCTCTCCCCCTTATTGGAAAAGGCCGCGGAAGTTTTCTTCCACGGCCTTTTCCTGTATTTTGACAGCGCCGGAGCGCAGCAGGCTTGCAGCATCCGTCCTATTCCGCAAAAAAACCGGCCCGGAAATTTTCCGGGCCGGTTTTATGCCTATCTTGTAATAAAATCAGCTATACAAGCCGGGCAGGAACATCGCCAGAGGCTCCCAATAAGTAATCAGAATCAGGTCTAGGATCATCACGCCCAGGATAGGCAGAATGCCCTTGCAGATCTGTTCCAGCTTTGCATTGGCAACGTTGCAGGCCACGAACAGGTTGACGCCCAGAGGAGGCGTCACGAAGCCGATGGCCAGGTTGACAACCATGATGATGCCGAACTGAATGGGATCCACACCCATTGCCTGCACGACGGGCAGGAAGATGGGGGCCAGAATGATGATTGCCGCGTTGGTCTCCATGAAGCAGCCAACAATCAGCAGCAGGATGTTGATCAGCATGAGCAGCACGATGCGGCTGTCAGTCACAGAGCTGAAGAAGTTGGCAATCAGGGTCGGGACTCTCTGCAGCGTCAGGATACGGCCGAAGGTGGTCGCCGTGCCCAGAATGATCATGATGGTGGCGGTGGTCAGCGCGGCGTTGCCGAAAATACGATAGAGATCTTTCAGCTTCAGGTCGCGATAGACGAACAGGCCAACCACCAGACCGTAAGCCACAGCCACGGCAGCGGCTTCGGTGGGGGTAAAGATACCGCCGTAGATACCGCCCAGGATGATTACAGGCACCAGCAGCGCCCAGATGCCATCCTTAAAGACGTAAGCGACATTCGCCCAGGAGAAGGGAGCGGCCTCGTGATTGATATAGCCGTGCTTCTTGGAGTACCAGCTGCTGTAAATGCACAGAGAAATACCGATCAGAATGCCGGGGAGGAAGCCGCCCAGGAACATGGCGCCAACGGAAGCGCCGGTGGCCACGGAGTACATGACCATGGGGATGGAGGGGGGAATGATGACGCCGATAGAACCGGCAGCCGCGGTAATCGCGCCGGCGAAAGGCTTATCATAGCCCTGCTTAAGCATGCTGGGGATCGTCAAACCGCCGATAGCAGCCACGGTAGCCGGGCCGGAACCGGAAATGGCGGCGAAGAACATGCACGCCACCACCGTCACCAGTGCCAGACCGCCATACTTACGGCCAAGGAAGGCATCGGCAATGTTCAGCAGACGGCGGGAAATGCCGCCGGTAGCCATCAACTCGCCTGCCAGCACGAAGAACGGCACAGCCATCAGGGGGAAGGAGTCAGCGCCGGTAACAAGGCCCTGGGCCAGATAGGTGGGCTGCACCACGCCGCTGCTCAGAATGGAGACAAGGCTGGACATACCCAGGGAGATACCGATGGGGACCCGAAGAATCAGGAAAAGGGCAAAGGTGCCAAATAAAATTGCTACTTCCATAATTTCTTACTCCCCTTTCTCTTCCAGATCGCCGGACTTCATGGCTTTTACCTCGCCGCCGATGCTCTGGATCAGGCGAATCGTGGTAAGAATCATGCCCACAACTGGCGCCGCGTACACATACTGCATGGGAATGCCCATGGCGGGGGAAACCTGGCCGCTGGTGATTTGCATACCCACCACAAGGTCGCCATAGTAGACAATTGCAATGGCGAAAACCAGGAACAACCCATAGGCCACGATGGCATAAGGATGCTGTGCCTTTTTGGGCATGATGGCGTAAACAGCATCCACGCAGATGTGCTTATCCATCTTAACGCCGTAGCTGATGCCGATATAAATCATCCAAATGAACAGATAACGGGCCATTTCCTCAGACCAAGAGAGGGAGTTGTTCAAAACATAGCGGAAAAAGACCTGCACAACGATCAGGACACTCATTGTTGCCAAGCAGAGGACGCAAATCATTTTCTCAATATTCTCATCTAAAAAACGAATGACTTTCATTCCCTTCACTGACCACCTTTCTCTATAATGATACACTTGCTCATTTTAACAGTTTTTTAACAATGCCTTACTACCCGGAAGAGACTGCCATGATGGCAGTCTCTTCCCAGTGGGATACGATCATTGTTTGTTGCGAATCGCTTACTTCTGATAGTTGAAGCCGGCAGCTGCCCAGAAATCCTGTGCGTAGGTTCCGCCAGCCTTCTCGATGACCAGATCATAGATCCCGGCATCGGTACAGGCCTGAACCATTTCGCCGTGCAGCGCCTCGTTCACCTCGTAAACCTTGCTCTTGCCGGAATTGTTGATGCCCTCAATGCACTTCTGATTGTTCACAGCGCACAGCTCGCGGTTATAGGCAACAGACTCATCCACACAAGATTGAATCAGTTCCTGGGTTTTGGCGTTCAGACCGTCCCACACCGCCTTGTTGATGAAGATGATGTAGGGGGTGTAAACGTGCTGGGTCAGATAAACATGGCTTTGCACCTCATGGAGCTTATTGTTGTAAATCTGCTCGAGAGGATTCTCCTGTGCGTCGAAAGCCTTCTGCTGCAGCGCGGTATACAATTCGCCAAAGGCCAGAGGGGAGGGGTTGGCGCCCAGCGCCGTCCAGATCGCCAGATGGACTTCATTTTCCATCGTGCGGATCTTCATGCCCTTCAGATCGGCCAGCGTATTGACCTCTTTGTTGCAGGTGAGGTTCCGGAAGCCGTTTTCGTAATAACCCAGACCCTGCAAACCGGCAGAGCTCATGGAATCCAGCAGCGCCTTACCGGCATCGCTATCCATCGCCTTATACGCGGTTTCGTAGTCGGAGAACAAAAACGGTGTTTCAAACGCATTGAGGGAGGGCATCAGCGCAGCAACCGCCGCGGGAGAGGGGCTGCCCATGGTGACGTTGCCCTGTGTAGAGGCCTCTGTGAACTCACGGTCACCGCCCAGCTGCTGGTTGGGGTACAGGTCCACGGTCACGGCGCCGCCGGAACGCTCTTCGACCAGTTCCTCAAACTTCAGCCAAGACTGGTGCATGGATGTGGTCTCGGTTGCACCATGCGCCGCAATGATGTTCACAGTGTCGTAGCCGTCCGCCTGCGATGTCTCGGTAGAAGGCTTTTCGCTGGGCGCTTCTTCCTTTTTGGAACCGCCGCAGCCGGCAAGCAGTGTGGCACTCAGCCCCAAAACCAGGAGCAAGGACAGAAACTTCTTCATCTTTTTTCCTCCATCGTTCATCACTCAACATTTCTTTTGCCTGCACACGCCGTCAATTTCTGTTACGATTCAAATGGAGTCTCGTTGTAACATTGCCTCACACCGTGTCAGGCATTGTGGAAAAAGCTTACGGCTGGAAGTTTGCGGCAGCCCACAGGTCCTCGGCATAGGTGCCGCCGGCCTTCTCGATGACCATGTTATACACGTCCTTGCAGGCCGCGACCATTTCGTCATGCAGCTCGGGGCTGACTTCATAGGTCTTGCTCTTGCCGGAAGCGTTGACAGCGTCAAATGCCTTCTGCTCGTTCTCGGTGCAGATCTGGCGGCAATACTGGACAGCCTCGTCCATGCAGCTCTGGATCAGCTCCTGGGTGTTGGCGTTCAGACCATCCCACACAGCCTTGTTGATGTAAACGATGTAGGGGGTGTAGATATGGTTGGTCAGATAGACGTGGTTCTGCACCTCATAGAACTTGGTGTTGTAGATCAGCTCAGCGGGGTTCTCCTGGGCATCGAAAGCCTTCTGCTGCAAAGCAGTGTACAGCTCGCCGAAAGCCAAGGGGCCGGGGTTGGCGCCCAGAGCGGTCCAAATCGCCAGATGGATCTCGTTCTCCATGGTACGGATCTTCAGGCCCTTCAGGTCAGCCAGAGAGTTGATGTCCTTGTTGCAGGTCAACTGACGGAAGCCATTCTCAAAATAGCCCAGACCCTTCAGGCCGGCGCTCTCCAGAGAATCCAGCAGTGCCTTGCCGGCATCGCTGTCCAGCGCCGTGTACACGGTCTCACGGTCGGAGAACATGAAGGGCGTCTCGAACGCGTTCAGAGCGGGAACAAAGGGAGCGATGTTGGCGGTAGAGGGGCCGCCCATGGTCACGTTGCCCTGGGTCGCGGCCTCGGTGTACTCACGGTCGCCGCCCAGCTGCTGGTTGGGATACAGGTCCACGGTCACGGCGCCGCCGGAACGCTCTTCGAGCAGCTCCTTGAACTTCACAAAGCTGGCATGCTCGGAAGTGGCCTCGGAAGCACCGTGGGCAGCAATGATATTCAGCTTGTCATACTCTTCGGAAGTGGCGGCATCGGCTGCGGGAGCGCTGGGGTTGGCCGCGGGAGCCTCTTCCTTCTTAGAACCGCAGCCGGCCAGCAAGGTGGCGCTGAGGCCCAGGACGAGAACCAGGGATAAAAACTTCTTCATCATTCTTTCTCCTTTTTTCTTTCACAGAATAAAATGCCCTTGCGGGGAAACCCCGCTGCAAGGCAAAAGGTGCCCTTCTTCCGAACGCGGACTCCTCCACAAACAAAGCCCGCCCAGAATTGGAGCGATACTAAAATACCACATCTTTAAAAATCTTTCAAGGCAAAGCAGGATACATGAAAAATTTTTGGAACGTTTTACAGCCAGTGAAGTCCCATTTTGTACAAAAGCACAAGCATTTCCTGTCAAATTTGTCCTATCCTTGTTAAAATATAAACTTTGTGCATTCTTTTGGAAATTCGTGCTTATTGGAACCGGGAAGCGCCCAGTTCGATGTCGACAATCTTCTCCATGGCCTTCATGTACTCAAACCCGTTTTTGGCGCAGTCGTAGGCCGTGGGCAAGGGCACGCACTCGGTGGTGATGAAGCCCGTGTAACCGATCTCCTTCAAGGCGCGCACATGGGCCTTGAAATCCACGCTGCCCCCACCGGGATACAGCCGGGCCGTGTCGGAGAAGTGGACGTATTCCAGATTCTTCGCGCAGTAGCGGTAGCACCCCGCAATATCGTTGTCCTCCATGTTCATGCTGTATGTATCCAGATGCACGCCCACGTTGTCCTTCCCCAGCTCCACCACGAAGTCCTGCACCTCGCGCATGGTGTTGAGGAAGTTGCTGATATAGCTCAAAATATTTTCGATCCAGATGCGCACACCGGCGTCTTTTGCGTAGTCCGCCAGCTCCAAAACCGCGTCCCGGTGATAATTCCAGTACTTTTCCCGCTGACTCTGGTCCGGAATGTGCTTGCGCATGGAGCCAACGATCACCTGACACCCGGCCTCTTTGGCGCAGTCGATGTGCTCCTTCAGCCGCGCGACGGACGCCCGGCGCACCTTCTCGTCGTCAGAGAGCAGGCACAGCCCGTTTTCCCCCAGCTCCCGCCCGGTGGCGAAGGCGATGAGCTCCAACCCGTACTCGCCGCAGACCTTTTTGATGTGGTTCCAGTCGTACTGTCTGGGATTTGCCAGCTGGATCTCCAGGCCGTCGTACCCGATCTCCTTCGCCTGCTCGCACAGCTGCTCGATGCTTCCCCGCAAAATGATGGGGGCGGTGGTGGACACGTCGCTCAGTGAACAGGCCACGCCATACTTAAACATTGGTATCGTCCCTTTCCAAATTAAACTCCCCGAATTTAAAGAGGCCGGGGCCTCATGTCCCTCTTTTATATATGTTTAACAATATCAGTTTCTTCGTTAAAGTACAAGTAATATTTGTGCAGCTTCTCTTACATTGCCACCGCTTTTTTGTGATTTTTTTCACTATGAAATACTAACCAAATCCGCCCGCCGCAATTTGTCACATTCATAAAAAGGCGCCGGTTTTCTTGACAATCCCCTGAAATTGCCGTATTCTCAAAAAAAGTCATTTGTCATATTTGATAAGGTATGGACTTTTTAAATGCAGACATTAGATAATTTATGGAATGAGAGGATACGTTTTATGAAGCTGGAAAACAGATGCGCCATTGTCACCGGTGCGGCGCAGGGTCTGGGTTTTGCCATTGCTCAGCGCCTCAATGAGGAAGGCTGCAAGGTCGCCATGCTGGACATCAACGAAGAGAAGGTCTGCGCGGCTGCCGCTGAGCTGAAGGATTGTTTCGGCGTGAAGTGCAACGTGGGCAGTGCCGAGGATATTGGCCGCGCGGTGCGAGAGTGCGGCGAGCGCCTTGGCGGGATCGACATTTTGGTGAATAACGCCGGAATTCTTCCCAAGTCCCGGGTGTTCGACGTGACCGAGCAGGATTTTGACCGCACCATGGCCATCAACGCCAAGGGCCCCTTCTTTATGATCCAGCAGGCATTTCCCTATCTGAAGGAGTCCAAGCACCCCCGCGTCATCAACATCGGCTCTCTTGCCGGGCGCATGGGCGGGTTTGAGACCTGCATGGCGTATTCCGCCTCCAAGGGCGCCGTGGGCGCACTGACCATGGGTCTTGCCCGCCAGCTGGCCCCTTATAAGATCAACGTCAACTCCGTTTGCCCCGGCACCACGGAAACGCCGATCACCGCCGCTTTCTCCGACGAGGCGATGGCCCGGCTGCTCACCCGCATCCCTCTGGGCCGTCTGGGTCACCCCACCGACATGGCCGCTGCGGTGTGCTTCCTTGCTTCCGACGATGCCGAGTGGATCACCGGTATGCAAATGGATGTCAACGGCGGCATGTACATGGGCTAACAGCGTATTCTATAACTTTAAATCAGAATGTGAGGAACCACTATGAATTACCTGGAATGGATCAATCAATGCACGCCTACCCGCTGGTGGCATGATTCCGGCAACCCGGCCGAAATCGAGCTGGCGCTTGAGCGCGGCGCTACCGGCGTCACCACGAACCCCGTGCTGACCTTCCGCTCCTTCACCTCCGAGCCGGAGCTCTGGACACCCAAGGTTTTGGCGCTGGGCGACGATTTCCCCTCCACCGAGGCCCACGCCGAGGCCCTTTTGAAGCTGGTGGCCACTTACGCCGCCGACAAGGTCCGCCACATTTACGACGCCACCAACGGAGCCGACGGTTACGCGCTGGGTCAGCTGAACCCCGCCCGCGCCGGCGACGCCGAGGGGATGCTGGCGCAGGGCCGCCGGGTGCATTCCTGGGCGCCCAACATTGCTGTAAAGCTGCCCGCCACCGCTGCGGGCGTGGAAGTGATTGAGCATCTGGCGGAAGAGGGCATCCCCATCTGCGCCACCATCAACGTCTCCGTGGCCCAGGGCATTGCCGTGGCGCAGGCCTATGAGCGCGGCAAGAAGAAGGCCATCGCCAACGGCGTCAAGCCTCCTTTGTGCATTGTTGTCCAGCAGGTCGGCCGTCTGGACGACTATCTGCGGGACGTGGCGCAGGACATGAAGCTGGGCCTTCCGGAGGAAGTCATTACCCGCGCCGGTCTGGCCGTTGCAAAGCGGACATACGCCATCCTTGAGGACATGAAGTCCGACTGCGTCATCATGCCCGCCGGTCTGCGCGGGTCCTATCACATGACGGAGATGGCGGGCGGCAGACTGCTCTACACCATCAACACCCGGATTCAGGACATGATCCTTGCTGAGGACCCCCAGCAGGTGGAAAGAATCAACGAGCCCATGGACCCCAAGATTGTGGAACAGCTGATGCGGATTCCCGAGTTTGTCCGCGCCTACGAGCCGGACGGCATGAAGCCTCAGGAATTCATTACCTTCGGCGTGACGCAGAAGCTTCTGAGCCAGTTTATGGAAACCGGCTGGGCCCCGCTGGAGACCTATCTCTCCAATAAGACCACCGGCCGCTGGATCTGATGAAAAAAGCCGGCGCCGCTCCTGTGCTTTCTGCAGCGAGCGGCGTCGGCTTTCATTTTTTAACCACTTTCTGTCATTTTCTATCTTTTCTTTTGCCCGGTGTGGACGGCTGTTTCCCCCTCTGCTATGATGGCAAAGGAAAGAATCCCCGAAACGGAGGGGCAGCAGGATTTTATTGCATTCCCTAAATTTGAGTAATAAAGGAGCCGTTATCATGATTCAGGATTACAACAATCTCTTTTCTCTGGAGGGCAAGCACGCTCTGGTCACCGGAGGCGCGCAGGGTCTGGGTCTGAGCATCGCGGAAGCCTTTTGCGCCGCAGGCGCCGTAGTCACCGTTGCGGACATCAATGCCGAGGCTGTGGAGAAAACCGCGGAGGAGCTGCGCGCCCAGGGCGGCAAGGCCTTTTCCGTCGTCTGTGACGTCTCCAAGGAGGAGCAGGTCGCCAAGGCCATCAACGACTGCGCGGAGAAAATGGGCGGTCTGGAGATCGTGGTGGCCAACGCCGGCGTCAGCGTTCGCGCTCCCGCCGAAGAGATGACGCTGGAGCAGTGGAGCCGGGTCATCGACATCGACCTCAAGGGCGTGTTCCTGTGCGACCGGGAGGCGGGCCGTTACATGCTGGCCCACAAGGGCGGCTCCATCATCAACATGTCCTCCATTATCGGCATCGTGGGCAACACCACCGGCAACTCCAACTATGCCGCCGCCAAGGGCGGCGTGTCCTCCATGACCAAGGTCATGGCTGTGGAATGGGCCCAGCGCGGCATCCGCGTAAACGCCATCGCTCCCGGCCAGACAGCCACCAAGCTGATTGAAGGCCTGATGGAGGCCAGTCCCGACACCCGGAAGTATTTTGAGGCGCACATCCCCATGGGCCGTCTGGGCAAGCCCTGCGAAATTGCCTCCGCCGCGCTGTTTTTGGCCTCCGACGCCACCTCTTTTGTCACCGGCCAGACCATCGCCGTGGACGGCGGTATCACCATCGCCTTCTGATGAACGTAAAATAAGGAGTTTGACCGATGTATACGCTTTCTGAAAACTGTCCCGCAAGGGATTTCTGCATCCAAAACGGCAAGGGTCTGGTCCACGTGAAGGACCTCGCGGACAAGGCCGGACTGTACGGGCACGGCCGCATGTTCGCCCACGTCACCATCCAGCCCGGCTGCTCCATCGGCGACCATCCCCACGTCCACGAGACGGAGTTTTACTACATCGTCAAGGGCGAAGGCGTGTTCAACGACAACGGCAAAGAGGTCATTGTCCACACCGGGGACATCTGCGCCACCGGTTTTGGCGAAGTCCACGGCATTGAAAACCAGAGCAGCGAGGTTTTGGAAATGATTGCTCTGATCGTTTCGGAATAACCGTTTGCACAAAAAGAGCGGCGCTTCGCCGCTCCCCGCTGCCAGAAAGTTGCGGATTTACCCAAACCGACACGGTGGGTATGGGCGGCGAAAAAGCCGCGCATACCGTTTTCCCCTTGGACCACGGTCAAACAGCTGAGCCGACTCTTTCGGCACAGAAGGAGTGACGCATGAAACATTCCGTCGTTTTATTGGATGGGGCCTTAGGGACCTTTCTCTGGGAAAAAGCGCAGCAGCGCGGTCTTGAGCGGGTGCCGGTGTGGCGGTACAATCTGGAAGCGCCGCAGGTGGTCACCCAGGTGCATCAGGCGTATTTGGACGCCGGCTCGCAGATCCTGCTGACCAACACGTTCAGCGCCAATCGGAATACCGTCGCCGGCAGTCCCTATGGGGTCGACCGGGTCATTCAGGCGGGGGTGCGTCTTGCAAAAGAAGCGTCCGCCGGACGCGCCAGAGTCGCGCTGGATATCGGCCCGCTGCCCGTGCTGCTGGAGCCGTACGGCGATCTGGAGGCGCAAACCGCCCGGGATATTTACACAGAGTTGATCGGGGCGGGCATGGCAGAGCAGCCGGACCTGATCTTCCTCGAAACCTTTATGGATATTGAGATGCTGAAAATCGCGGCGCGGGCTGCCAAGCACTATTCCGTGCCGGTGTTTTGCTCCATGAGCTTTGAGCAAAGCGGGCGCACCCTGATGGGAAATTCCGTGCAGGATATGCTGGACGGGTTGACGCCTTTGGGCGTGGACGCCGTGGGACTGAACTGCTCCCTCGGCCCCGCCGCCGCCTTGCCGGTGATGGCGGAATTCCGCCGCCGCACAGAGCTGCCGCTGCTATTCAAGCCCAATGCCGGTATGCCGGAGATCGTCGGTGACGCCACACAGGCAACCGTTGCGGCGGAGCAATTCGCCCAGGACGTCCTGCCGGCAGCGGAGCTGGGCATTACCTATTTGGGTGGCTGCTGCGGCTCCGCCCCCAGCTATATCCGCCGACTCAAAGAACTACTGGAAGAATAAAAAGTAAAACGAATCCCCCGGCATAGCCGTGGGATTCGTTTCACTTTATGACGCAGGGATTTCGGTGCGCTTTCCCGCTATCTTAGTACATGCCGCCCATGTCGGGGGCAGCGGGGGCGGGGGCGGCAGGCTCAGGCTTATCCGCCACAAGGGACTCCGTGGTCAGGACCATGGAGGACACGGACGCGGCGTTTTCCAGCGCGGAACGCGTCACCTTGGCAGGATCGATGATCCCTGCGGCGACCATGTCGCAGTACTCTTCCTTATAAGCGTCGAAGCCGTAGCCGTTCTTGCCGGCGTCGCGGACCTTCTCCAGAATCACGGAGCCGTCCAGTCCGGCATTGGCGGCAATTTGGCGGATGGGAGCCTCCAGCGCCTTGGCGACGATCTGAATGCCCGTCTTTTCATCGCCGCTCACGGTATCCAGCAGCGCCTGCACGGCGGGAATGATGTTGACGAAGATGGTGCCGCCGCCGGCGACCACGCCCTCTTCCACAGCCGCGCGGGTGGCGTTCAGGGCGTCCTCGATGCGAAGCTTCTTTTCCTTCATCTCCATCTCGGTGGCAGCGCCCACCTTGATGACCGCCACGCCGCCGGACAGCTTGGCAAGGCGCTCTTGCAGCTTTTCCTTGTCGTAATCGCTGGTGGTGTTGGCAATCTGAGAACGGATCTGGGCGATCCGGTCCTTAATGGTTTGGGCATCGCCGGCGCCGTCGACGATGATGGTGTTCTCCTTGGTGACCTTCACCTGGCGCGCCCGGCCCAGCATGTCGATGGTGGCGCTCTTGAGCTCCAGACCCACCTCTTCGCTGATGACGGTACCGCCGGTCAACGTGGCGATATCCTGCAGCATCTCCTTGCGGCGATCGCCAAAGCCCGGGGCCTTGACGCAAACCACGTTCAGCGTGCCCCGCAGACGGTTGACGATCAGGGTGCTCAGGGCCTCGCCCTCCACATCCTCGGCAATGATCAGCAGCTTCTTGCCGGCCTGCACCAGCTGCTCCAGCACCGGCAGAATGTCGGCGATGACGGAGATTTTCTTGTCGGTGATGAGGATATAGGCATCGTCCATGCTGGCTTCCATCTTCTCGGTGTCGGTCACCATATAGGGCGTAATATAGCCGCGGTCGAACTGCATGCCCTCGACCACCTCGCTGTAAGTTTCAGCGGTCTTGGACTCCTCAATGGTAATCACGCCGTCGGCGGAGACCTTCTCCATGGCGTCGGCAATCAGCGCGCCGATGTTCTCGTCGCCGGAGGACACAGCGCCCACGCGGGCGATATCCTTGCTGCCGTCCACAGTCTTGGCCTGCTTCTTGACCTCGGCCACAGCCGCGGCAACGGCCTTGGCCATGCCCTTGCGCACCACAATGGGATTGGCGCCGGCGGCCAGATTGCGCAGGCCCTCGGTGATCATGGCCTGTGCCAGCAGCGTTGCGGTGGTGGTGCCGTCGCCGGCCACGTCGTTGGTCTTGGTGGCGACTTCCTTCACCAGCTGGGCGCCCATGTTCTCAAAGGGATCATCCAGCTCGATTTCCTTGGCGATGGTCACGCCGTCGTTGGTGATGAGGGGTGCGCCGTACTTCTTGTCCAGAACGACGTTGCGGCCCTTGGGCCCCAGAGTGACCTTTACGGTATCGGCCAGGGTGTCGATACCGGCCTTCAGGGCCTTACGGGCATCCTCGTCGCGTTTAATCAATTTAGACATGGTAAATTACCTCCAATAGAAGATGTGTTTTTGTGAGATACAGTCCGGACCCGTTTAGTCGACGATGGCCAGAATGTCGTTTTGCCGAACGACGACGTAATCCTCGTCCTCCAGAGAAACCTTGGTGCCGGCATACTGGCTGGTGATCACCTTATCGCCGGGCTTCACGGTCATGACGACGTCCTTGCCGTCCACATTGCCGCCGGGGCCCACGGAGATGACTTCAGCAACAGACGGCTTTTCCTTGGCGGAGCCGGTGAGGATGATGCCGCCCTTGGTGGTTTCCTCGGCTTCCACCATTTTCAAAATGACACGGTCTGCAAGCGGAGTGAGTTTCATGGGGATTCCTCCTTGTACATATAAAAAATTTGAAAAAGCAAAATCAGCGTTAGCACTCAGTTCTTTCGAGTGCTAACGCTGCTATCATAGTACACTCCCCCGGATTTGTAAAGGGGGTAATTGCGGAAAAGTTATGAAGAATTTGTAAATGTTGCCCAAAGGA
Organism: Oscillibacter sp.; assembly: GCF_028693505.1. Taxonomy (GTDB): domain Bacteria; phylum Bacillota; class Clostridia; order Oscillospirales; family Oscillospiraceae; genus Oscillibacter. Next base: position 126,485 of record NZ_JAQUVF010000001.1, on the reverse strand, counting down.
GTCCTGCGGCGGCGGCATTTGGACCGCAGCCCCAGGGGAAGGCAATTCAAACGCCCTTGAGAAGATACTCCTGCACAAATTTGGACGCCACCGCGCCGTCCGCCACCGCCGTGACGATCTGGCGCAGGGGCTTGGCGCGGATGTCTCCCACGGCGAACACGCCCCCAACGCTGGTGCAGGTGGTCTCATCGGCGGCAATGTAGCCCTGCTCGTCCATTTCCAGCGCGCCGCGCACCAGCCAAGTGTTGGGCGTGCGGCCCACCGCCACAAAAACGCCGTCGCAGGCCAGGGAATACGTCTTTTTTGTCACCGTGTCCGTGATGGAGAGTCCCTCAAATTTTTCGTGGTGTAAAAACGCATCGATCCGCGCATTCCAGACAATTTCGATGTTGCCCGCGGCGCTGATGGCATCCAGATAGACCTTGTCCGCCCGCAGCATATCCCGCCGATGCACAAGATACACCTTTTTGCACAGCTTGGAAAGGGTGAGGGCGTCCGCCACGGCGGAGTTTCCGCCCCCCGCCACGGCCACCGTTTTGCCCTTGTACTGCATCCCGTCGCAGGCGGCGCAGTAGGCAACGCCTCGGCCGGTCAAAAGCTCCTCTTCGGCAAGGCCCAGCTTTTTGGGACCGGCTCCCATGGCCAGAATGACGGTTCTGGCGGAAAAGTCGCCGTCGGAGGTGTGGGCGATTTTTTCCGCGCCCTTCCATTCCAGCTTGGTGACCTCCGCAAAGCGGGTTTCCGCGCCGAAGCGTTCCGCTCCCGCGAGCATCTTTTCCCCCAGCTCAAACCCGTCAATCCCGTCGTCAAAGCCCGGGTAGTTGTCCACCTGCGGGGTGGTTGCCATCTGTCCGCCCGCGCTGAGCATCTCCAGCACCAGGGTGGAAAGGCCCGCTCTTGCGCAGTAGAGGGCGGCGGAGTAGCCCCCCGGGCCGCCCCCGATGATGAGCACGTCGTACTTCTTTTCCATACGCGACCTCACAGCACAATGCCGCCGTCCACCGGAAGGATGGCGCCGGTGGTAAAGCTGGCCTCGTCAGACGCAAGATACACATACGCCCCGGCAAGCTCAGATGGTTCCGCGCCCCGCCCCAGCGGCGTTGCACGGTTGAGTCCCTCCAGCATCTGCTCATTGACGGAAGCCTTCATCATGTCCGTCGCCACAACGCCGGGGGCCACCGCGTTCACGCGGATGCCGTAAGCCCCCAGCTCCTTGGCGCAGGATTTCGTCAAGCCGTTGATGCCGAATTTGGAGGCGGAATAGGCCGTCTGCATCCTGCCGCCGTAGGTGCCCACCATGGAGCTGGTATTCACGATGCTTCCGCCGCCCTGCGCCTTCATGACGCCCGCCACCGCCCGGATGCACCGGAAGGGGCCCACCAAGTTAATGCGGATAACAGAGTCAAAGTCCTCGTCCTCCATCTCAAAGATGGATTTTGCGGCAGTCACCCCGGCGTTGTTGACCAGAACGTCGATCCGGCCCCACCGATGCAGGACGGTTTCCACCATCCTTCCCACTGCCTCCGTGTCGGAGACGTCCGCGCCGATGGGCAGGATTTCCCGGTCCGGAAATTCCGCCCTCAGCTGCGCGGCGGCCCCTTCCGCCGACTCCTGACGGCTTCCGCAAAGGGCGAGCTTCGCGCCCTCCGCCAAAAACGCTCTGGCAACGGAAAAGCCGATTCCACGGGAAGCGCCCGTGATGATGGACACTTTATTTTCAAGTCTCATCGGACCGTCCTCACTTTCCAAGCTGCTCTTCGATCCACGCTTCCAGCTGCGCCTGAGAGGCCGGGGCCACCAGCTTTTCCCCGTGGCTGCCGTTTTGATAGACATACAGCGTGGGGATGACCTCCGCGTCCAGCTTGCGGGCAAGGTCCGGCTCCTCGTCGATGTTGATTTTCCCCACGGACAGGGAATCGCTCCGTTTTTCGCTGACCCGGTCCAGCGCCGGGGCAAGGCGGCGGCAATACACGCACCAAGGCGCCCACAGCTCCAGCAAAACGGGTCTTTCGGCCTTTTCAACCACCTGTTCAAAGTTCTCTTTTGTAATGGTATCAATCATGTTGAATTCCTCCTGCAAAGCGATTTCTTTTCGCTTTTTTCTTTTATTATGTCACCATTCTAGCACGTGCAGTCGGATTCTCCGTGATAATGTCACCATCGCCCCATTTTTTTGCTCAGACCTCCCGCAGCGCCTGCGCGGCGGCCTTCACGTCCTCCGGACGGACCGCAATGTAGTACACCCGCCGGTCGATCCAGCCGCCGGGTCCGTAATTCCGGCGGTCGATTTTCGCGCCGCAGCTGCAAAGGGGCATTTCCCCCTCCCGGGACCCGGATTCCATGATCTCGATGCCCGCCGTTTGCAAAAGCCCGCGGGCCCGCTTCCACCGCTCCCGATCTCCCGCGGTCTCAAAGACAACTTCCCGTTTTCCGAAAAGCGCCATCTCTCACGCCTCCACGGATTTCCACGCCGTCTCCAGCGCAATCTCCATCATCTCGTGGAAGGAATCCTGCCGTTCCTTGGAGGAAAGGGATTCCCCCGTAAAAATATGGTCTGAAATTGTCAGAATGGACAGGGCCTTCTTGCCCAGACGCTGGGCCGTCCAGTAAAGGCCCGCCGTCTCCATCTCCAACGCCAGAATCCCAAACTTTCGGTACATCTCCCCGGCTTCGGGGTTGTCGTTGTAAAACTGGTCCGCCGTAAATACCTGCCCCACGTCCGCCCGGACGCCCAGCTTTTCCGCCGCGTCCACCGCGTCCTTGAGGAGGGGCCACGAGGCGGTGGCGCACAGCTGGCCGGGGAAGCGGTACTGGTCCGCGAAGCGGGAGTTGGTGGAAGCGCCCATGGCGATGACCACATCCCGAACATGAACGCCCTCGCCCACGCCGCCGGCGGACCCGATGCGCAAAATGGACTCCACCCCGTAGAACTGATACAGCTCGTAGGTATACAGCCCGATAGAGGGCACGCCCATTCCGTGGCCCATGACGGAAATCTGTTTGCCCTGATACGTGCCGGTATACCCCAGCATGTTGCGCACCGTGTTGAAGCAGACGGGATTTTCCAGATAGTGCTCGGCAACAAACTTCGCCCGCAGGGGATCGCCGGGCATCAGGACCACCTTTGCAATGTGCTCCTGCTCCGCCGCAATGCAGGCGGAGGGGGATTCTTTGACTGCCATTTCGATTCCTCCCTGTTATTTTTATTGTAAATATTACTTTTCGTTGTCGAAAAGCGCCGCCAGACTCTTCGCATAGGGCGGGCGGCAGATGCCTTTTTCGGTGACGATCCCGGCGATCAGGCTGTGGTCCGTGACGTCAAAGGCGGGGTTGTAGCACTTGACGTCCGGCAGCGCCATGGGCTTTTCGTACCACAGCTCCCGGATTTCCCCGCCCTCGCGCAGCTCGATGGGGATATGGTCCCCGTCGGGGCAGCGCATGTCAATGGTGGAGGTGGGGCCCAGCACGTAAAAGGGAATTCCGTAGTGCTTTGCCAGAATCGCCACGCCGGAGGTCCCAATCTTGTTGGCGACATCGCCGTTGGCGGCCACCCGGTCGCAGCCGACAAAGCACGCCTGCACCCATCCGTTTTTCATCACCATAGAGGCCATGTTGTCGCAAATCAGGGTGACGTCCACCCCGGCGCGCTGCAGCTCATAGCTGGTGAGGCGGGCGCCTTGCAGCAGCGGGCGGGTCTCGTCCGCAAACACGCGGATGGCGATGCCCCGTTCCGCCGCCAGCAGAAGGGGACCCTGCCCGGTGCCGTACCGGGAGGTGGCCAGCGGTCCCGCGTTGCAGTGGGTCAGCACGCCGTCGCCCGCTTTTAAAAGGCTCAATCCATACTCCGAAATGGCGGTGCATTTGGCAATGTCGTCCTCGTGAATTTCCACCGCCCGGCGGTAGAGGCTTTCCAAAAGCGCGTCCCGCGCCGCCGCCGGGCAGGCCCGAGCGGTTTGCAGCATCTCCCCGATGGCCCAGCCCAGATTCACCGCCGTGGGGCGGGAAGCGCCCAGCCTCTCCCCATATTCGTGCAGCCCGGACAGGAATTCCGCCATGTCCCGAGTCTCAATGGACCGCGCCAGCACATACATACAGTACGCCGCGCAGATGCCGATGGCCGGAGCGCCCCGGATGCGCAGCTTGCGGATGGCCTCCACCATTTCCGGGAGCGTTGCGAGACGGATCTCCCGTTCCTCTCCCGGCAAAAGGGTCTGGTCGATGATATAGAGGGCTTCCGCCGCCTTGTCATAGCGGATATTTTCTACGTGGGTCACCTGCCGAATGGAATCCTTCACTGCTTTCTCCTCCGCTTACACACGAACAATATAGCCCGACTTCCGGGGTTTTGGCAGGGGGACTAGCCCGTCGGCATAGCCGAGGATGCAGTTTCCAACGCCCCGCAGCGTCTGGGGCAGCCCCCATTTTTCCAAAAGGGCCTTGCCCTCCGGCCGGTCGAACAGCTCCGTCGCCCGGTTGACCCAGCAGGAGCCAACGCCGAGGGACGCGGCGGCGGTCATCAGATTTCCCATGACCAGCGTGCCGTCCTTCATCCAGTTGGGCTTGTCGCTGTCCGCCAAAACCACCACAACGGTGGGTGCGCCGTAAAAGGGGTCCGCGTCCGGCTTTCCCATGATCTCCGCGTTCAGGCGGGCCATGGTTTGAAGGGTTTCACGGTCCTGCACGGCCACCATCACAGCGGACTGAAGGCCCATGCCGCTGGGCGCCCAGGTGCCCGCTTCCAAAATGGCGTTCAACACGGCCTCGTCCAGCTGCTCCGGTCTGTATTGACGGATGCTGCGCCGGCTGCGCAGGACTTTTTCGGTTTCATTCATGTAATACGCTTCCTTTCCTCGTCTGCGATGCCCACAGTTTTTTGATCTCACAATTTTATCATAGCACGTTTTTGGAAAACCTCCATCATTTTCTGCGCCGCAGTTCCTATATTATAAAAAGAGGCCCTCCGCCGCGCCCCGGAGCAATCCGTTTGCTTTGCGCAAGGAAACCGCCATCTCCGCTCATATCCCCGCCGCGGTTTGCATAGGATGGAGCAACAAGAGGCGGGGAGTGTTGTGTGTTGAAAGAAAACATGGAAGAGCGGGCCGAGCGCCTGGCTCTTTACATCATAGAGAACCGGACCACGGTCCGCGCCGCCGCGCAAAAATTCGGCATCAGCAAATCAACCGTACACAAAGACGCTACAAACAGGAACGGTATCTGCGTCGGCCCCCGTTTGCCTTCTCCCACCGCTCCGCCCTCCCCGCAGGATTTTCTAAGCAGAAAGGAGCCGGACAGGCCATGACCGTTCGTTTTCACCCGCCGGAAAATCAGGAGCCCTCTCTCGAACGCCTGCTAAGCCTGCTGGTGCAGTCCGCGCCGCCGGAGCTTCTTGCCGCCCTGTCCGCGCCCGCTTCCGCCGCCGTGGACGCACCCACGGGGCGCACAGGCAAGGTCCCGTGACCCATTCATTCGGAAAGGAGGCGTTTCGCCATAAAGATTGCCGCTTACTGCCGCGTCTCCACAGACAAGGCCGATCAGCTCAACTCGCTGGATACCCAAAAGCGCTTCTTTGTGGAGTACGCGCAAAAAAACCGCCACACCCTGACCCGGCTCTATGCCGACGAAGGGCTTTCCGGCACGAAGGTCAAGCGCCGCAGGGAATTTCAGCAGATGATGGCCGACGCGGAGCAGGGTCTTTTTGAGCTGGTGGTGGTGAAGGACATCTCCCGCCTCGCCCGCAACACGGTGGACCTGCTGCAAAGCGTGCGGCGGCTCAAGGCGCTGGGCATCGAGACCGTTTTCCTCACCGCCAACATGACCTCCATGGGGGAGAGTGAGTTCATCCTCACGGTGTTCGGTGCGCTGGCGCAGGAGGAATCCGCCAACATGTCCAAGCGGGTAAAGTTCGGCAAGCGGGTCAACGCGGAAAAGGGGAAGGTCCCCAATCTGGTCTATGGGTACGACAAGATTCCCGGAGACCTGTTCCACCTTTCCATCAACGCCGCGGAATCCGCCGTGGTGCGCCAAATCTACCAGTGGTATGTGGAGGATGGCTATGGCGGCGGCAAAATTGCCGCGCTTTTAAACGGGCAGGGGGTGCGGACCAAGCGGGGCTGCTGCTGGAACCAAAGCGCCGTGTGCCGCATTCTCGCAAATCCCCTCTACACCGGAAAAGTCATCAACGGCAAGCAGGAGATCGCGGATTTTCTCACCAGCGCCCGGGCCGACCGGGACGAGGAAACCTGGCTGGTGGTCAGCGCGCCGGAGCTGCGCATCCTGCCGGACGCGCTCTTTGACCGGGCCCGCGCGCTGATGGCCGACCGGAGCCGGGCGTTTCACCAAGAGCACAGGCGCGAGAGCAATCGGTACTTATTTTCCACCCTGATCCGCTGTAAGGACTGCGGCTGGTCCTTCCGCCGAGTCAGCCGCACCTACCGCAACACATACGTCCGCTGGGTTTGCAGCCGGCACAACGGGCAGGGAGCCGACAGCTGTCCCAACGCCGCCGCCGTGGACGAGCAGGCCCTTGCAGAGGCGCTGGACCGGTACTTTCTCACGCTTTTGCAAGGCCATCGCCGCCTGGAAAGCCTTCTGCGCGGGGCGCTCAGGCAGCTTTTTCGGGACCGGCAAACAGCCGACGCACACCGCAAAAGCCTGCAAGCCCAGATGAAAAAGCTTGAAACGCAGCGGGGCAAATACACCGCGCTCTATGCCGACGATCTCATCACCCGGGAGGAGCTGGAGCAGGCCCTCGGCCGGGGCAGGGCGGAGCTTTCCCGGCTGGAATCGGCGCTTTCCAAACTGCCCTCCGCCCCGCCGGACCTTGCCGCCGCGCAGCGCATTGCAAAGGGCCTTGCGCAGCGTCTGCCCGCGCTTGTCAGCGTGGAAAGGTTCAACAACGCGCAGCTGCGCCAGCTGGTGGAAAAAATTGAGGTGGACAAAGACGGCGCTGTGGACGTCTACCTTTGCCCTTGACCCGCCGTCCATTTTCCAAACCGCGAAGCGGCGGAAACCCCTTTAAAAAAGCATCCCGCCCGATCTCAAAGGAGATCAGGCGGGATGTCGGACTGTTCAAAAGTCCTTTCTTCACGCGGCGTGCACTGTTTACAGGCTGAAGCGGCGGCGGACCTCATTGCGTAGAGACGGCACGTGCCGGATGATGCGCAGGGGGATGATCAGCGCCACGCAGATCACCACCGTGGCAAGGGACCAGCCGGGGTCCCACGCGCCGTGCAGATAGCGGTCCGTAAAAAATTCCGTGCCCAGCGCCATCAGGCCCGCCGCGCCGATGGTGAGGGAAATGGCGGAGAGCCGGGAGCGCCGGTTGCCCCGCAGCAAGAAGCTTAGCAAAAACACCACCGCGCAGCAAACGCCCAAAAGGGGCAGTGCCAGAGCGCGGAACCAGTGTGTGCCGTTGAGATCGAGGGAAATCAGGTAAACGTAGATGCCGATGGCGGCCACATCCAGCGTCAGGCGCAAAAACGTGGGCATCCGGCGCAGCAGCATGGGCAGCACCAGCCAAATCCAAAGCATGACCACCGCGCCGATGACGTACAGCGACCACGGCCGCTCCGTGGGCAAAATCAAGTTGACAAGGCCGCAGCTGGCCCCCACGGAAACCAGCATACACGTGACGATCAGCGCCAGCATCCGTTTGGAAACCAGCGCCACCTCCGCGGGCTTGGTGGGGAAGTAGGGCGGGTCAATGGCCTCCGGCTGCCAGGCAGGGGTTTTGCAAAGGGGGCAGCTTTTACTCCCCGGATTCAGTTCTACGCCGCAGTTGACGCAATAGGGCATATACAGCCCCTCCTTTCAGCGGTTGCTCTCCACCCGGACGGGAATGCCCGCGCGAACGAGAAAGCGAAAAAAGTCCCGCTCCGTGTCGCTCTCCGCCTGTGTGCCGGCAAAGGTGATCTCCATGGTGTCGCCATAGCCGATGGACGCGCAGTGGCACCGGGGGACCGTGGCCTGCCCCAAAATGACCTCCATCCCCCGGATATGGGGGCGCATGGCCTCCGGCACCGTGAAAAGGCCGGGATTCGTATAGGTGCAGGAGTAGGGCAGCACACCGTGGAGCCGGTAGTTGGCGGCCATGACCGGAGTTTTCAAAAAGGCCGGGATGATCTTCAGCGCCGCCGTGGTGGTAAAGCGCACGTTGGCGGTGAAGGCCGACTGCATCTCCTGACGGTTCACGTGCAGCTTCATATAGTGGTGGACCTGCCCCACGATCTCCTCAAAGGAATACTCCCCCAGCGTGGGGTCGATGGACGGGCGGACCGTGGTGATGAAATTGCGCAGCGTCTCGGAGGGGAAGTAGGCCCGCAGGTTGATGGGCACCGCCAGCGCCACCGGACGCTGTCGGTAGGGGTGGGCCTGCCGCTGGCGCTCCAGCAAAACCCAGATCAGCACGGCCGCCAGATATTCCGTGGCGGAAACGCCGTATCCCCGCGCCTTTTCCTTCAGCGCCCCAAGGGGGACAAACCCCATGGTCACGTGGAAGGTATAAAACGGCTCCGCGGTGCCAAGATTTAAAAACGCCTTGGGCAGCAGCTTCAGCTTTCTTGCGTGGGACCCGGCATACCGGGCGTACGCGTCCTCCAGCTCCTCCGCCCGGGGTGCCTCCCCCAGGTCCAGCACGCCGTCTCCCGGCGGGATCTCCCAGCCCTTTTGGCGCAGATACTCCGCCAGCAGCGTGCGGAAAAACACCAGCGTGCCGGCCCCGTCGGACAGCGCGTGGAATACCTCCACGGAAATGCGGGTACGGTAATAATAGAAGCGGACCAGCCAGCGGTCGTCCTCGTGAAAGCGAAAGGGCTGGCAGGGATCGGAGACATCCTCTTTCAAAAAGGGGCCGGGGCTGGGATTCGGCTCCAGATAGTTCCAGAACACGCCCCGGCGAATCCGCATGGCAAAGCCGGGAAAGCGGGGCATCACCGCGTCGATGGCCCGCTGCAGCGCAGCCGGGTCCACCATGTCGCGCAGCAGGGCAGAGAAGCGGTATGTGGCGGAATATTCCTCCCGCTGCAAGGCGGAATAAAGGACTCCCGCGTTGTCCAGTTTGTACCAGCGCTTTTTTTCCATAACTGCCTCCCGCAGGCCGCGAGCAATTTTAATACCGGTATTGTATCACGGCGCGCTCTCATGCGCAAGGAAGAGCGAAGGACTTCCTTTCCGGAAATATTTATGATAGAATACCCGCAAAGCGGTTATTTTACGTGCATCCGCCCACGCCGTGGGTGGGTGTCTGAATTTAAGGCCGTGTTTTAGAGACGGCACAGGGCCGTATGAGCGCATGGCAAACACCAAACGACAGGAGGGACGCGGCATGGAAGGGCTTTTTAAAAGCGGCAAAGGGGGCGCTGCCCGGCAGGAGGCGGAGCAAAAGCGCCTTGCGCCGATGATGCGGGCGCTCAAAGCGCTGCACAGCGCCAGCACGCCGGAGGCTCTCACGCCGGAGGAGCTGGAGCGCCAGCGGCGCAATCAGGAGATTTTAGGGCGGCTGACCGCGCCGATGTCGGGCATGGCGTGGGAGGAATTCCGCCTTGGCGACATGGCGGCGGCGTGGATGCGGTTAAAAACTCCCCACGGGAACCGCCACGTGGTCCTCTACTGCCACGGCGGCGGCTATACCAGCGGAAATCTGGGCTATTCCCGGGTCCTCGCCTCCAAGCTGGCCAACGCCACCGGCTACGACGTGCTCAGCTTTGAATACCGTCTGGCGCCGGAGCACCCCTATCCCGCCGCCGTGCAGGACGCCGTGCAGGCGTGGGACTACCTGATGCTGTTGGGCTACGGCGCGGAAAACGTGGTGCTGGCGGGGGACTCCGCAGGCGGCAACCTGGCGCTGGTGCTCTGTCACCGGCTGCGCTCCGCGGCGCGGCGGCTGCCCGGCGCGCTGGTTTTGATGTCCCCCTGGACCGACATGACCATGAGCGGGGCGTCCTATGCGGAGCGGGCAACGCTGGACCCCATGCTGACGCCGGAATATATCGAAGCGGTGCGCTGCGCCTACGCAGGTGCCGCCGACCTGCATCTTCCGTCGCTTTCTCCGCTCTTTGGGGACTTTGCGGGCTTTCCGCCCGTGCTCATTCAGGTGGGGGACCACGAAATTCTCTACTCCGACGCAGAGGCGCTTTACGAAAAGCTCTGCCGCGCGGGCGTTTCCGCCCGGCTGGAGGTCAGTGAGGACATGTGGCACGTATTTCAGATGTTCCCCACTAAAAAGGCCGCTGCCGCCATGGAGAGCGTGACGCGCTTCCTGTTGGCCCAATAAGAAAAACGCTGCCATGGATTTCTCCATGGCAGCGTTTTTTGAGAGGGTGCGCTGCAAAAGAGGGAGGTCCTCCTCTGCGCGCGGGTAAAAGGGAGTCTGTTTTTTACACGTCGCGGGTCCAAAGGGACGCCATGGCGGGACCGCCGCCCACGCACAAGGAGGCGCAGCCGACCTTGTAGTCCTTGCGCTGCATCTCATAGAGCATGGAGACGATGATGCGCAGCGCGGTGCAGCCGATGGGGTGGCCCAGAGAAATACCGGAGCCGTTGACATTGATGCGGCTCATGTCCAGCTCCACGCCGCAGTCCTCCTTCAGCTTGCGCTCCACGCCGAGGAACTGGGCGGCGAACGCCTCGTTGATCTCCCAGTAATTCACATCGTCAAAGGAGAGTCCGGCGGCGCGCAGGCACTTGGGGATCGCCACGGCGGGGCCGATGCCCATGTAGTTGGGGTCCACGCCCTCGCTGCAAATATGAAGCATTTTCGCCATGGGCCGGATGCCAAGCTCCTTGGCCTTGTCGGCGGACATCACCACCACGGCAGCGGCGGCGTCGTTGATGCCGGAGGCGTTGGCGGCAGTGGTCACGCCGTCCGGGGTGAAGGCGGGCTTCATCTTGCCGATGGATTCCGCCGTGCAGCCGCGAATGGGATGCTCGTCGGTATCCACGATCTGGTCGCCCTTTTTGCTCTTGATGGTCACGGGGACGATCTCTTCCTTGAACTTGCCCCCGTCGATGGCGGCGCAGGCGCGCTGATGGCTTTGGGCGGCCAGCGCGTCGCACTCTTCCCGGGTGATGTTGTAGCGCTTTGCCACGTTGTCGGCGGTCACGCCCATGTGTCCGCCGCTGAGATCGTCGTACAGCGCGTCGTGCAGCAGGGAGTCAATGAGCTTGCTGTCGCCCATGCGATAGCCCATGCGGGCCTTTTCCAGCAGGTAGGGGGTCTGCGTCATGTTCTCCGTGCCGACCACCAGCGCGATCTCGCTCTTGCCCAGCTGGATATCGTTGCAGGCGATCTCCAGCGCGCGCATACCGGAAGCGCAGTTCTGGTTCACCGTCACGGCGTTGCTGGACTCGTCCAGACCCACGCGCATGGAAACCTGACGGGCGGGCAGGGAGCCCTGCATACCGGCGTAAACCTCGCCCATAACCATGGAATCCACGATCTTGGGATCGATGCCGGCGCGGCGGATTGCCTCGCTGCCGGCGGTGATGGCAAGCTCTCTTGCGGAAACGGCCTTGAACTGGCCCATGAACTTGCCGATGGCAGTGCGGCACGCACTGACGATCACAACTTCCTTTGTCTCCATAGGGGAAAACCTCCTGTTATTTTCAGGCATTCAGCTGCCCGTATTGAAAAATTTTACTTGGAGTAGTCGTAGAAGCCCTTGCCGGTCTTACGGCCCAGCAGACCGCCGCGAACCATCTTGCGCAGCAGCAGCGCGGGACGATACTTGGGATCGCCCGTCTCCCGGTGCAGCGTCTCCATCACGGCGAGGCACACGTCCAGCCCCACAAAGTCGCCCAGAGCCAGAGGGCCCATGGGATGGTTTGCGCCCAGCATCATGGCCTTGTCGATATCCGCCACGGAGGCCACGCCGGTTTCCACCAGACCGATGGCCTCGTTGATCATGGGGACCAGAATTTTGTTGACCACAAAGCCGGGGGCCTCGGAAACCTCCACCGGCTCCTTGCCGATGGTCTTGGTCAGTCTCTCGATAAACTCGAAGGTCTCCTGCGTGGTGTTGGCGCCGCGAATGATCTCCACCAGCGCCATGGTGGGGACGGGATTGAAAAAGTGCATGCCGATGACGGAGTGCTTCAGCCCCAGCCCCATCTCCGTGACGGAGAGGGAGGAGGTGTTGGTGGCAAACACCGTCTCGCTCTTGCACAGCGCGTCCAGCTCCGAGAGCAGAGCCTTCTTGGCGCTCATTTCTTCCTTGATGCACTCGATGACCAAATCGGCGTCCGCACAGGCGCTGGTCTCCTCGATGAGGATGTTGTCCAGAACCGCCTGCTTTGCATCAATGCTCAGCTTGCCCTTTTGCACCCGTTTTTCCAGAGAAGCGGCCAGTTTATCCTTGTGCTTCTGGGCAGAAGCGGGGTTGCTTGCAAAAAGCAGTGCCGTGTGGCCTTTTTCCGCAAAGACCTGCGCAATACCGCTGCCCATGGTACCCGCGCCAAAAATTGCTACTTTCACGCGAACTCCTCCTGTTATGTTCCATTATTTTTTCTTTCTATAAACGCCGATTTCTCAGCGATTTATAAATGGCTTATGGGGCCGCTTTTCCAGGAAAGCGGCCATTCCCTCCCGCTGATCCGCCGTTTCAAAGCATTCGCCAAAGGCGGATACCTCGATTGCCACGCCGCTGACGATATCCGTCTGGATGCCGGCGTTCATGGCCTTTTTGGACTGGCGCACCGCAATGGGCGCGTTGGCGGCAATCCGCCGGGCCAGCTTTTCCGCCTCGGCCAGCAGGCTTTCGGCGGGATACACCGCCTGCACCAGCCCGATGGAAAGCGCCTCTTCCGCCTTGACGTTGCGGGCCGTATAGATCAGCTCCTTGGCGCGGCCCATGCCGATCAGGCGGGCCATCCGCTGGGACCCGCCAAAGCCCGGCGTGATGCCCAGCTTCACCTCCGGCTGGCCGAAAACCGCCCGCTCCGAGGCCAGACGAATGTCGCAGCTCATCGCCAGCTCGCACCCGCCGCCCAGGGCAAATCCATTCACCGCGGCAATGGTGGGAATGGGATACGCCTCCACCCGCAGCATCAGATCGTTGCCGCGACGTGCATATGCCGCACCCTGCGCCTGCGTGGCGGAGGCCATCTGGGAAATGTCCGCACCGGCCGCAAACGCCTTGTCCCCGGCGCCGGTCACAATGATGCAGCGCACCTCATCCGGATCAATGCCGTCCAGCACTTCGTGAAACTGCGTCAGCACCTCGTCACTCAGCGCGTTCATCGCTTCGGGTCGGTTGATGGTGAGATAGCCAATCTGCTCTTTTACGGTAAAGTCAACAAGTGCCATCGTTTCTCCCCCTTTTTTGATTTCTTTGCCGTCATTTATCGTCAAATAATTGACAAACGGTCTATTCTACGTTAAACTCTATAAAGCACCTTTTCTGGCAGTTTGCGCCGTCAGTCCTTTATATCGTATTTTTTTCCAATATATCGCAAACCGCAACTGTTGTCAATAGCTGGAGGTTGGAATGGACATCAACTATACCGTTGCAAAAAACATTAAGGCCGCTCGCGAACAAAAGCACCTGACTTTGGACGCCGCCGCAAGACTGACGGGTGTTTCCCGCAGTATGCTGGCGCAAATTGAAAAGGGGGACGCGAACCCCACCATTTCGGTCCTCTGGAAGATTGCAAACGGCTATCGCGTTTCCTTTTCCTCGCTGGTGGATAAAAAGGAAGGCGGCTCCATCGTGATCCACAGCGAACAGACCCCCACCATGGTGGAGGGGGAGGGGAAGTTTCTCAGTTATCTGATCTTTCCCTTTCAGGAGGGCCGGATGTTTGAGGGGTACCGCATCGAAATTTTGGAGGGCGGCATCTTCCAGGCGCAGCCCCATATGGCCGGGACGGAAGAATACATCACGGTGTTCAGCGGCGCGGTGGAAATTCGGGCGGCGGACGAACGCTTTGAGCTGGGGGAAGGGGACTCCGTGAAATTCAACGCCGACGTTCCCCACTGTTATAGCAACATCGGCACGGAAACGGCAAAGCTGAGCCTGCTGATCTATTACACGGCGTAAGACGCCGCGATTCCGTTGATTCTCCACCCTCTCCCATATGCGGAGGGGGTGGGTTTTATTTTTATCGGACCCGCAAAAGCGTTCCTTTTTGTATTGTCCGTACACAAGGACATCTCCGAACGGCTGCCCCAATTCAACCGGGCGCTGTATCTGCAAGTCAAGGAGGTGCTGGACGTCAACAAGGCCCAACGGCATATCCGGGGCGGCATTGCCACCCGTAAAAAGTACCGCGGCAGCTAGAGCGGCCCTATTTTCGTCAAACTGTTCATATCGGAGGAGTGTATATGGCAAATCGTTCCTGCGGCCAAAATCGACAGGCGCGAGCCGTCCCTGTCAGGCAAACCGCCCCGGCGGAGTCTAATACGGAGCCCGTCGTCCACCGCTGGCCCCATCCGGTGTCCGGCACGGAACCACCCCGGGTGTCGGACCCGACCCTTTACTACATCCGCTGTGCCCTGTCCTATCAAAACCAGCTGCTGGCGGACATCAAAACGCTGCTGGAGCAGCTGACAGAGGCTCAAAAGGCCGAAGCTTCGTCCCACGAGACATAAAGCCCCCTGCGTCTTAAAAAAATAGCGGCACAGCCGCTATTTTTTTGCGCCTGATGCAGATTGCGGGACTTTCTGCTTGTCTTTTTATAGAGCGCGCCGTATAATATACATTATGTAAATCTTTGAGATCACACGGCGCGGTCTCCGCGCTACCGAGGAGCGTTGTTCTGATGTCCAATTCCCACCACCGCAAGCGGCGCGGCAAGGGCCGCTTGCGCCTGATTTTACTGCTGATTCTCCTGGCAGCCATTTTGTATGCGCTGCTTCGCTGCTTTGTTTTGCGCCCCCCCGAACAAAAGGAGGACCCCCCCCGCGCAGGAGGTTTCCTCCGGTGCCGTGCAGACAGGGCAAACGGCGGACACGGCTGAAGAGCAATCGTCCCACCGGGAGCGAAAGTCGGATTTTTATACAATTCTTGTCTCCGGTGTGGACGACGGAAACGGCGGCAGCGACACCAACATTCTGGTGGCGGTGGACGTCGCCAACCACTCCATCTACGGCGTCAGTATTCCACGGGACACCAAGGCGGTGTGGAACGGAAAAAGCCACAAGATCAACGCCGCCTACAACAGCGGCGGCATGGAAAAGCTCTCCGAAGTCATTGCAGGCCAGCTTGGCATTCCGGTGGACTACACGGTGCTGGTGAACCTCAAGGGCTTTGTGGCGCTAGTGGACGCCATCGGCGGCGTGGATTTTGAGGTCCCCATTGACATGGATTACGAGGACCCCTATCAGGATCTCTACATCCACATTCCAAAGGGCATGCAGCATTTGAGCGGCGCGGACGCCATCAAAGTCGTCCGCTTCCGGGAAGGGTACGCGTCTCAGGACATCGGGCGGATGCAGACCCAGCAGAATTTCCTCAAGGCTGTGGCCAGGCAGACGCTGAAGGTTTCCAATCTTGCCAGGGTAGACGCCTTTGTCAAGATTTTCGAAAAGTACGTGGAGACCGATTTGACCCTTGGCAATCTGGCATGGCTGGGCGGGCAGGCCATTTCCATCGGCTCCGACAACATCGCCTTTTCCACACTGCCCGGCGAGTGGAAATCCCCTTACATTCATCTGGACGCGGACGAGATTTTAACGCTGGTCAACGAACACCTGAATCCCTACGTGGAAGACCGGGTCCCGGCGGACCTGAACATACCGTCCTGACGCCTTGTTTTCTCACCGCTCCAAAGAAAGAAGGTATCTATGAAGCTCCGACTCTCCGCCCTGCTGCTCGCGGCAGTTTTGCTGCTGACGGCGCCCGCCGCTGCCGCTTCCAACACGACAGCCAACTTTGTCCGGGAAAAAGCCTACACCGGGCAGTTTTCCGACCTCGCCACCGCCTCCGCGTTTTACGATAACGTGGCGGCTCTGTACGAATACGGCCTGTCCGTGGGAAAGGCCGACGGGACCTTCGGTCTTACCGATTCCGTGACGCTGGGCCAGATCCTCATTTTTGCCGGCCGCATCCGCAGTCTTTACCGCACCGGCGACCCGGAATACGGCGTGGAGCCTTATCGGACAAGCGGCGGCGAGATGGCAGACGCCTACCTGCGCTATTTGCAGGAAGAGGGCGTGGTGGGCGCGGACTTTGGCACTCCGTTTTCCGCTTTTGCCACCCGCGCGCAGGTGGCCCACGTGCTCTCGGGCACCCTGCCATCCGAGGTCCTTCTCCCGATGAACGACGCCGTGGTGACGGAGGGGTATGCCACCCGCCGCTTTATCACGGATGTGACGGAGTACACCCCCTATTATCAGGATATTCTGTTCCTTTATCGCTGCGGCATCTCTCTGGGAAGCGACGCCTACGGCTCCTTCCAGCCGGACGCTCCCATTACCCGGGGCGCCGCAGCAGCCATGCTGACCCGCATGGTGGACCCCTCGCTGCGCGTCAAGCCGGACTGGAATCTCACCACCTATTCCTCCGCTGCGGGAACCACGCTTTCCAGTCTCGTGACCCCCGGTACGCTGGTCTCCGCCCCCTCCACAAGCGCGGAAATGGACGAGAGCGTCCGCTATATGCTCTCCAGCGGGGATTCCACGCTGTCTTTGCACTATGCATCCGTCACCTCCGTCAGCGCCCGGTCCAAAATGGAGGAGGCGCTGTCGATTGTGAAGAGCTACTGCGAGCAAGGCTACAACACCGTCTCCTGCACCTATCTCTCCAGCGGCGATCTTCGGCTGAGCTTTTCGGCGGCCGGGACCGGCGGCCGCACAGAGGAATACCGCACCGCCACCATGGAGTTTGCTGCCGCCGTCCACGATGAGCTTTGGAGCACCGGGCAGCTTACCGCAGACATGACGCAAACGGAGATGGCCCGGGTGTACTACACCTGGATCTGCAACAACTGTGTCTACGATTACAGCGCCACCAATACCTCCCTCAGCCACATTCCATACAGTCTCTTCGCCGACGGAACCGCCGTGTGCGACGGCTATACCGGCGCGTACAACCTGCTTTTGAAGCTGGAGGGCATCAAGTGCACCGCCCTTTCCAACGAAGGGCACATCTGGACCGTGGCCACGCTGGACGGGACGCAGTGCCACATCGACACCACGTGGGGCGACAGCGGGCGCACCATCAGTTACGATTATTTTGGCATGACGCCGGAACAGTCCTGGCGGGAACACCCCTGGTAAACGAAAAAAGAACGGTTCGGCATCACGCCGAACCGTTCTTTTTTATTTGTAATACGCCACCAGCAAATCCACAACGGTTCCGTAGGAGCGGATGCCGTTTTCGTCGCCGTAGGATTTGAGCAGCCCGTCGTAGACCTTGTTGGAAACCTTCTGTGCCGCCCTATCGCGAAACTGGTCCCAATAGGCGGTGTTGTCCCGCAGGTCCGCTTCCACCCCTTCTGGCAGCGCGCCGCGAATGGCCCAGTAGGCGTCCGGGTCCGCGAGATACAGGGCGTTGCCCAGATGGATGTAGCCCATCAGCCACCCGGCATAGGCGTAGGCCGCTTCGCCGGAGGTGGTGGAGGCGAGCACCGCCAAAAAATTGCACTCCTGCTCCGAGGCAATGCCCCGCTGATGCGCCATCTCATGGGCCGCCGTGGAGGGGAGAAGACAGGCGGGAGAGTCCACATTCACGTTGGCCTCTCCGGTATAGGGGCAGTAAAAGCCGGTGAAATCAATGGCGCTCATAAGCCGTGAAAACCGCATGGCCTTCACGCCGGTATCCTCGAAGCGCAAAAAGGGGAACTGCCCTTCCAGCGCGTCGTATACCGTTGGGCTCTTTTCCAGAATCTCAGCGCGGGAGACGGCAAAAAGGCCGTCCTCATCCCGGGGAACCTCTCCCGCCGCCGCGGTGAGCCGCCGGGCAAACAGTTCTGCCACCCGCGCCAGCTCTTCTTTTGTGACTGCCTCGGCACGGATGCCGGACCTGTCCTGAAAGCTGTCCGTCCAGTAATTGACGCCCCACAAAAGGCAAAAGCCCGCATAAATGGAAAGTCCGGCGCAGAGACCGCAAAGCGCCGCGCTGTACGCCCGCTCCCGCCGCGCTCCCTTTGCCCGCGCAACGGCAATGACGCTCCAGAGAAGGTATCCGACGCTTACCACCACCAGCGCCACGCAGAGAATCTCCATCACGGAGACCTCCGTCCGGTAGCACAGCCGCCCCAGCGCGCGGCGCAGCGGGCCCGTCACGCCGCTTGCCAGCGCGTTCATCCACCCCCGGTTTTGCCGGAAAAGGAGATAGGCAGCCAGCAGAAAAACGTCCGCCGCCAGCCAAAGATGCAGTTTTCCGTGTCTTTTCAAAAATGCCTTCATGATTCTACTCCGCCGCAGAGAGCAGCTGCCTGGTATAGGGCTCTTTGGGATGTTCAAAAATTTCCTCCACCGTGCCCCGCTCCACAATCCGGCCGGATTTCATCACCAGCACCCGGTCGCAGAGCTGATAGATCACGTTGAGATCGTGGGAGATGAAGAGGTAGCTCAGGTCCAGTTCCTGGCGCAGCGCCTTCAAAAGCGCCAGAATCTGGGATTGAATGGTCACGTCCAGCGCGCTGACCGGCTCATCCGCAATGAGAAAGCGGGGCCGCTGAATGAGGGCCGCCGCGATACTCACCCGCTGGCGCTGCCCGCCGGAAAGCTCCGCCGGCTTTGCCCGCAAACACTCCTCTGGAAGGCCCACCCGCTCCAGCATGTCACCCACCCGGCGCGCGCGCTCGGCAGCGCCATACTTGCCGTAAATCCGCAGCGGTTCTTCCAGAATCCACCCCACGGTGTAGGCCGGGTTCAGCGAGCTGTACGGGTCCTGAAAAATCATCTGAGGCCGCTTGGTAAAGTGGACCACCTCGCCACAATCCGGCGATACCATGCCGAGAATCGTCCGGGCCAGCGTGGATTTTCCGGTGCCGGACTCTCCCACAAGGCCCAAAATTTCCCCGTGCCGCACGTCAAAGGAGACGTCGTGCAGCACCTCTTGATAGGGGCCGCGGCGGAGAAGCCCGCCGCCGTGATAGCCGCTGGTGACATGGCGGAGAGAGAGGACCAATTCCTCGTTCATGGCGTCTCCTCCTTCCGCCGCCGGGTGGGAATGGCGGCAATGAGCTGTTTGGTATAGGGTTTTTGGGGATGGAAAAACACCTGATTCGTCTCCCCCTCCTCCACCATAGCGCCCCGCTGCATCACCGCCACCCGGGTGCAGAGCTTGCGCACCACATGCAGGTTATGGGAGATGAACAGCATGGAAATGCCGGACTCCCGGTTCAGCTTTTTGAGAAGCTCCAGAATCTGGGCTTGAATGGTGACGTCCAGCGCCGTGGTAGGCTCGTCCAGCAGCAAAAGCCGGGGCCGAATGACAATGGCCGCCGCGATCATCGCCCGCTGGAGCATCCCGCCGGAAAGCTCATGGGGATATCGTTCGCAGATACCCGCCGGGTCCGGCAGCTCCACCGCCGTCAGCGCCGAGAGCACCTGCTCTCGCCGCGCCTGCCGGTCAAGGCCGGTGTGGATGCGCAAGACCTCCTCCACCTGTTCGCCCACCTTCATCAGCGGGTCCATGGAGCTCATGGGCTCTTGAAACACCACGCCGATCTCCTTGCCCTGCACTCGGCGCAAAACCGTCCGATCCGCGTGGAGCAGCTCCGTGCCGTCCAGCAGGATCTGCCCGCTAAAATCGCACTGCCGGCGGGGCAGCAGGCCCGCCACGGACATGGCCGTGACGCTCTTCCCGGAGCCGGACTCTCCCACGAGACCCAGAATCTCCCCGTCGTGGATGCTGAGGGACACGCCGGAGACGGCCTCCCGGGATCGACTGTGGAATTTCACATGCAAATCGCGAATCTCCAGCATCAGACCACCCCCTTGTCCCGGCGCTGCAAGCCCTCGCCCAAAAGGCCCACGCTGAACACCAGCAGCACGATGGCGCCCCCGGTGCCCACGGCATACCACGGCGCGGCGGTAAAAAGGCTCTGCGCCTCCGAGAGCATATAGCCAAGGGACGCGTCCGGGGGCGTGACGCCAATGTCGAGAAAGCTCATGGAAGCCTCCGCCAGCACGGCGTTGTTAAAGCCGATGGTCAGGGCGGGCAGCAGCACGTGCAGGGTGTTTGGCAGCATATGCACCAGCAGGATGCGCGCCGTGGAGGCCCCCATCAGCCGGGCGCTTTTTACGTAATTGACCTCCCGCAGCGACGCGAAGGCCGTTCGGGTCACCCGGGCAAAGCTGGGGATGAACACCAGCCCCAGCGCCAAAATCACATTGTACTTGTTTCCCGGCCCCAACAGGGAGATGACCACCAGCGCCAGCAGGATGCTGGGAAAGGCGGTCAGGGCGTCGTTCAATCGCATCAGCGTCTCGTCCACCGCGCCGCCAAAATACCCCGTCAGCGCGCCCACCACAGTGCCGCAGACCGCGCCGATCGCCACGGTGGAAAGGGCGATGACAAAGGTGGCGCCCGCCCCTTGCAGCACCCGGGAAAAGATGTCCCGCCCGAAGTTGTCGGTCCCCATCAAAAAGCGCAGGGACGGAGGAGCAAACTTGGGACCCACGGACATGGCCTGGGGATCGTAGGGCGTCCACACCATGCCCAGCAAAATGAGCGCGGCCATCAGGCCCGTCAGCAGCAGACCCACCCGCAGATAGCCGTTTTTCTGTGTTTTTTTCATGACCGCCCTCCCAGCCGCAGACGGGGGTCGATCCGCTGATTGACGAGGTCCGCCACCGCGCCCGCCAGCACCACCCAAAAGGCCAGAATCACCACAATGGCCTGCACGGTGGGATAGTCCCGGCTGGAGATGGAGGCCACCAGCATCCGTCCGAGGCCCGGAATGGCAAACACCTGCTCCACCACAATGCTGCCCGCTACGATCTCCGCCATGGTCTGGGCCAAGAACGTCACCACCGGCACCAGCGCGTTTTTCAGCACATGACGCCGCAGCACGGCGCTGCGGTCGTTGCCCCGGGAGATGGCGGTGCGGACATAATCCTTTTGCAGCTCCTGACGGACCGTGCTTCGCAGCATCCGCACCGTCATGGCAATGCGGGGAATGGCGATGGCCACGGCGGCGAAGAGCAGATACTTCATCGCGCCCCAAAAATCCGCCGACAGGGCGGGAAACTGCCCGTGGATAAACCAGCGCAGGGTGGTGCTAAAGAGCCACGAGAGCAAAATGCCGGTAAAAAGCGGGGGGACCGCCATGCACAGCTGGTTTAAAACGGTCCTTGCCCCATCCAGCACGCCGCCGCTGCGCACCGCGGAGCGCAGCCCCAGCGGAATGGAGACCGCCGCGATCAGCAAAAAGCTCAAAAGGCTCAGGCACAGCGTCACCGCCACCTTGGGCGCGATGAGGTCCCACACGCTCTGGTGATAGCTGTAAGAAACGCCGAGATCTCCCGTAAAAAAGCCCAGCAGCCAAGCCCCGTAGCGCACAAGAAGCGGGCGGTCCAGCCCCAGCTCCTTTTGCAACGCCGCCACCTTTTCAGGGGTAGCCTCCGTGCCCAGCATGGCGGTGGCAGGGTCGCCGGAGATCAGGTCAAACGCCACAAACGCCAAAAGGGAGACGATCACCATAGTAACCGCCAGCATGGCAACACGCCTGCATGCGTACTTCATTGGTCTCATCTCCCTTCCGGGTGGGCGGAAAAGTGTTTCCCGCCTGTCATTTTTTATGCCGTGTAACGGATGCCGGAGAGGTCCAGCACGTAAATGGGATAGAAGGTCACGCCGGTGAGGCCCTTGCGCACTGCTACGAGGTCCGCTAAGTCCTGCAAATAGACGTTGGCGGCGTTTTCCGTCAGGTTTTTCTCCATCTCCTTGTACAGTGCGGTCTGCTTTTCGTCGTCGTAGGTCGCAAGGACCTCCCGGAAGAGACGGTCATAGTCCGCGTTGTTGTAGTTGATGAAATTCTTTCCATAGGTGGAGGTAAAGCGTTCCAGCAGCGCTCGGGCGGTCATGTTGGACGCGTCCACGCCCACCACGGTGGACTGGAACTGCCGGTTCGTATACACGTCGGACACCCAGCTCTCCCACTCGATGGGCGCTATGGTGGCCCGGACGCCCACGGCGGCCAGCTGCTGGACCAGCACCTCGGCGGTATCCATGTGGGGCTTATAGTTGGAGGGCACGGTAATGGTCATCTCAAAGCCGTCCGGATACCCGGCCTCGGCCAAAAGTCTTTTGGACCTTTCCGCGTCACAGGCGTAGTAATCCGTGAGGCTTTCGTCAAAATATTTGCCGAAGGCGGGATACATGCTGGAGCCGATGGGGCTGCCGTACCCGTCAAAGGCCAGATCGATGATGGCCTGCCGGTCCACCGCGTAGCTCAGCGCCTGCCGGACCCGCACATCGTCGAAGGGTGCCTCGGCATTGTTGAGGTAGAGCGCCTGCACCAGATTCATGGTGCCCTCCGCCACGTCAAAATCGTCCCCCAGCTGGGCGGTCTGGGTGCTGGTGAGGTGGCCGCACAGATCGATGGCGCCGCTTTGGAGACTCATCATCAAACTGTCGGCGTTCTCGATGATCTTAAAGGTGACCTGCTTGAGCTGAGCGGGCATTCCCCAATAGTCGTCAAACCGCTCCAGCACAATGGAATCCTGCGCGGTGCGAGAGACAAAGCGGAAGGGCCCGGTGCCCACGGGGGCGGTGTCCTGCTGGTCGTAGCCTGCGGGCAGGATGGCGGTGGTCAGGTAGGAGAGGAACTCGTTGCTGGGCTCCGAAATCGTGATGGAGACGGTTCGCTCGTCGGTTGCCCGAATGTCCTCCATAACAGAAAACGCCTCCACCTGAACAATTCCTGTCTCGGTGGCGGCGGCGCAGCGCTGGATGGAAGAAACTACATCCTCTGCCGTCACCGGTTCACCATTATGGAACTTCACGCCTTCTCGCAGGGAAAACGTGTAGGTTCTGTGGTCCTCGGAAACCGTGTAGCTCTCAGCAACGGCAGGGGTCAAATCTCCGTTTGGAGTGGGCTTCATCAGCCCCTCGAATACATTGAACATGACTTCTCTGGTTCCTGCCTTCACGGTTTTGTGAGGGTCAAGACTATCGTCAAGATCTTGCGCGATGCCAACGACAATGGCGTTGGCGGCCACTCGGTCCTCCGACGTCTGCGCTGCGCTGCCGTCTCCGCATCCGCTGAGTACGGCGCACACCAAAGCGACGGAGAGAAGGAGTCCCAAAAGGTTCTTCTTCATGTCGTTCTCCTTTTATCACTGCTGCCGTGGCAGTCAGTGTTGGACGGGAAGTGCCCCGCCCAGACAGTATGATCGGCTCTATTCAGTTTTAAGACCGCGGTTTCGCGTTCCCGGTGGGGCCTACGATGAATACAGCCCTGCGGGCGCTGTCGTTATTTTTATAACGAATACGCCTGCAAAGCTGTATTGTACATGATTTAAATTCCGATTGCAAGAGCTTTTTCCCGCGTTTCGAGACGTTTCGAGCCCGTCAGGGCCGCGGCTCCTCCTCCGGCGGGATCGGTTCCGCACCTCTCGGCTCCGGCATGCCGGCGCGGTAGGCCTCGATGTCCAGCGGCAAATGCTTCTTGCGCAGGCGGACCTCCAGGAAAAAGGTGACGGCGCTATACAGACACGCGCACACCGGCACGCCGAAAAACATGCCGGGCAAGCCGAAAAAGCCGCCGCCCACCAAAATGGCGATAATGACCCAGAGACTGGAAAGGCCCGTCTTGCCGCCCAAAATTTTGGGGCCGATCACGTTGCCGTCCAGCTGCTGGAGGGCAAGAATAAACAGCACAAAGTACAGCGCCTTGATGGGCGAGACCAGCAAAATCAAGAACGTGCTGGGGATCGCGCCGAGAAAGGGTCCGAAAAAGGGGATGACATTGGTGACGCCCACGATCACGGAGACCAGCGGCGTGTAGGGGAACTTTAAAATACTGCAGCAAATAAAGCACAGAATACCGATAATCAGGGAGTCCAGCAGCTTGCCCCGGACAAAGCCGGAAAAAATGCTGTCCACCTTGCGCACGCCCCGCAGCACCCAGTGGACGTTTTTGGTGGAAAACAGGCCATAGGCCATCTTCCGGGCATACGCGCCGCAGCGCTCCTTGGTTGCCAGCAGGTAAACGGACACGATCACGCCCACCAGCAGATTTTTCAAAAACACCAGCGCGGAGACAACGCCCCCGGAGAGGGCGCTCATCACGGTCTGGGCCTGAGGCAGCGCCTCTTTTTCAAGCCACGTCTGGACGTCTGCAAAATAGGTGTCCATCTGCGCCGCCACCCATCGCTCCAGCGACGGGTTCGTCTCCAAGAGCTGCTCCACCCAGCCGCTGACCGTCCGGTAATAGGTCTCGGCGTTTGCGATCAGCTGGAGAATGCTCCGGTACAGCTCCGGCAGCAGCACCGAGGCCAGCAGATAGATCAGCACGCAGATGACCGCCCACGTCAGCAGAATGCTGACCGCCCGGACGCCCGGGGAGACCGGACGGTCCTGCCCGCGACTCTTACCGGGGGCGAGGGCAAGCAGTTTTTCGTCAAAAAAATTGACCACAGGCGCCAGAAGATAGGCCATCAGCGCGCCAAAGCCGATGGGCTGGATCGCCGACATCAGCTGCGCCCACACATCGGGGAGGACCCGGCTTCCAAACAGGGTATCATAAAAGAGCAAAATGGCGCTGACGGTCACAAATGCCGCCAGGCCCAGTTTCACATGCGCATCCTGTTTCATAGCCACCACCTCATTTTGTTAAGATTATTCTACACGGCCCCCCCGGGAATTGCAATCCTCATTTTACCGTGATATACTGTCTTTTACACGTCTTAACGTTCTTTTTGAAATTCTTCCGCCCTTGTTCCCGAATGAGAGGTGTTTTCCCATGTCACAAAAAAAGCTGCTTTTTATCGTGAATCCCCGGGCCGGTCGGAACAAGTCCCGGGGACCGCTGTTTGACGCGGCCACCGTGTTTTCGGAGGCCGGGTACCTACTCTCCATCCATGAAACCAAAGCCGCCGGCGACGCCGCAGAGTACGCCGCAAAAGAGGGCCCCCACTTCCATGTGGTGGTGGCTGTCGGCGGCGACGGCACCCTCAACGAGGTCTCCCGGGGGCTGATGGAGCTGAAAAATCCGCCGATGCTTGGCTACCTTCCCCAAGGCAGCACCAACGATTTTGCCGCCAGTCTCCACATTTCCGCAAATCCCGTCACCGCCGCCTGCGCCATGACACAGGCAGCGCCCCGGCAGCTGGACGTGGGACTCTGGAATGGCCGCCACTTCCTCTATGTGGCGTCCTTCGGCGCTTTTACCAGCAGCTCCTATACCGCCTCCCAGGCCGCCAAAAACGCGCTGGGCCACTTTGCCTATATTCTTGAAGGGATGAAGGACCTGAACACCCTGCGGCCCTATCAGGTGAAGCTCACCGCCGACGGCGAGGTGCTGGACGGGGAGTATCTCTTCGGCGCCGTCTGCAACTCCACCTCCATCGGGGGCCTCATGAAGCTGGACCCGGAGCGCGTGGTGCTGGACGACGGCAAGTTTGAAATGCTGCTGATCCCAAGTCCCAAAAACCCGGTGGACCTGCAAAATCTGGTTTTGGCCCTGCTGGAGCAGCAATACGACCGGGAGGGCTTGATCTTTCGCCACGTCTCTTCCATCCATCTGGAAACGGCCACGGAGCTTCCCTGGTCTCTGGACGGCGAGTATGCGCCCAGCATGCCGGTGGTGGACATCGAAAACCGCCCCCGGGCCCTGTCCATTCTGCTATGAAAAACGAGTTGGAACTGCTGCGCCGCCGATTCGATGGCCATGTGCCGGGGCTGCTGGGCGCCCGGGACAGCTATGCCGTTTTGTGCCCGCTGCTGGAACGGCCCGACGGGCTGCACCTTCTTTTCGAGGTCCGGGCCGCCCATTTGCGCCAGGGGGGCGAGGTCTGCTTTCCCGGCGGGAAAATGGAGGCGGGGGAGACTGCCTCCGTGTGCGCGCTGCGGGAGACGCAGGAGGAGCTTTCCATTCCCCCCAGCACGGTCCGGCTTTTGGGCACACCGGATTTTATTTGTAATCAAAAGGGCTTTTTATTACAGCCCGTATTGGGCCTTGTCTCCCCGGCAGGCCTCACCGCCATGCGGCCCTCCCCGGCGGAGGTGGCGGAGGTCTTTACCGTGCCGCTGTCCTTTTTCCGGGAGACCGCGCCAGCGCTCTACGGCTACGAACTGTCCCCGCAGGTGCCGGAGAATTTCCCCTACGAGTCCGTGGGCATTCCCCGGAGCTATCCCTGGAGCCACGGGCATGTGGAGGTGCCGGTGTGGCACTATGAAGGGCATGTGATTTGGGGTATGACCGCCCGGATCGCCCGTGCCGTGGCGGAAAAATGAGTGCAAACCGCCCCCGGAATCAAAAATTCCGGGGGCGGTTTCTTTTCTGAATCAGCCTTTTACGCGATCAGCACCACCACGTAGAGGGCATACAGCGCCAGCATCAAAAATCCCTGCCAGCGGTAAAACCGGCCCTTGAACAGCGGCGGCAGCACCGCCACGCAGCAAAGCAGCAAACAGGCGGGCAGGTCCAGCGCCGTGGTCTGTGCGCCGATGGTCAGCCGTCCGCCGGACACCGCCGCGCACACCGGCAAAATCATGGTGAGATCGATCACGTTGGCCCCGATAATGTTGCCCACGGACATGGACGCCTCCCGCCGGGCAATGGCGGTGAGCGTGGTCACCAGCTCCGGCAGCGAAGTCCCGATGGCCACCATCGTCACGCCGATGATGCTGGAGGGAACGCCCAGCAGCAGCGCCAGCTCACTGCCGTAGTCGATCAGCAGGCGGGAGCCGATCACGATTGCCGTGATGCCCACGGCGAAGAGACCCAGCTTCATCCCCATCTGTCTGTGGGAGACGGTGCGCCGCCCATGCTCCTCCCGCCGCGCCGCCATGCCGGTTCTGGCGTCCGCCACATTGTTTGCAAGGTACAAAATAAACACCGCGAAAAGCGCAAGGCCGGGCAGAAACGCCAGCGTGCCGCCCCGGCACAGGGCAAACAGCAGCACTGCGCCGCCCACCATTAAAAGCGCCTTCATATTAAACTGCTTGGGACTCACCACAGAGGGCATACAGACCACGGAAATCCCCAGAATCAGACCCAGATTGGCCGTTACGGACCCCACGGCGTTTCCAACCGCCAGATCCACCTGTCCTTGCAGCACCCCGGTCACGGAAACCGTCAGCTCCGGCAGGGTCGTTGCAAGGGAGACGATGGTGGCCCCGATGATGAACCGGGGAACGCCGGTGGCCTCCGCAATCCATACCGCGCCGTTCAAAAACCAGTCCCCGCCCTTCATGATCAGCACCAATCCCACCAAAAACAGGGCAATCGTCACCCAAATCTCCATCCGCTCTCCGCCATCCTTTCCTGTGTTTGCAAACTTCTTGCCGCGCAGCCGTGTGCGATGAGGCCGGATCGGAAAAGCAGATACAAGAGCGCGCATCTCTTGTCAGCGGCAGCCCTCGCTCGGACGGGCCTTTCCGTCAAAGGCAGTATATGCGCCCCTGTCCGGGCCTATTCTCCAAGGAACTCCGGCCGAAAGCAGATGTCCTTTTCCAGCACGTCCCGCTCTCCATCCGTTTCTCCCTTTGGGTGAAACCCGTAATCGGCGAAAAACGCTCCCGCCGAACTGTCCTTGGGCAGGGCAATCCGCAGCGCCTCTCCGCCCAGCGGGCGAACATGCTGCACCGCCTGCCCGATCATCTGGACCCCGAAGCCCCGGGTCCGGTATTGGCGGCGGACGCACACGAGAGAAATCCACTCCCGGGCAGGTCCCAGCTGCAAAAGGCCCACCGGTTCTTCCCCCAGATACCCCACCAGCGTGGGCCGCCTGGCAGCGTCCGAGAGCAGCCGCTCCTTTTGGAAGGGGCGTCCTCCGCCCACCTCCGGCCAAACCTCCGCCACGCAGTCCGTCAAAAAGGAGGCCTGCTCCTCCGGCTTCAGCGGCGCAAACCACAGCCCCGGCTCCAGCGCGCTATCTCTGCTGCGGACCTTTTCCCCGGCCAGAAACTCCGGCGTTTGCAGGTGGCTGTTATCGTCCCGAAATACCACCCGCAGCGCGCCTTTCTCCGCTTCCAGCAGGGAAACCGCCGTGTTGTCCCCGTGGGGCGTATTGCCCACTTCCTCCAGCGTGCAGCCCTGCAGCGTCGCCAGCAGCAGCCGGATGGCATATCCGTGGGAAAAAACCGCCACGGTCCTGCCTTCGTTTTTTTCGGCAATTTCCCGCACGGCCCCCAAAACCCGGTCCCGGACCGCTTCCGGCCGCTCCGCCCCCGCCGTGTGCCACTGCGTCAGCCGCCGGCTGAAGTTTTCCATCTGCACCGGGTCCCGGCGATAGATCTCTCCCCAGGTTTGCTGCTCCCAGTCGCCCACGGAGATCTCCCGCAGGTCCCGCCGCCGATGGAGGGAAAGTCCCTTTGGTTTGCACAGCGCGCTGGCGGTGGCGCAGGTGCGGTAGAGATCGCTGGAATATACCGCGTCCACGGCAATGTCGGCAAATCGGCGCTCCAGCGCGTGCACCTGCCGCCAGCCCCGGTCGGTGAGAATGCTGTCATACTGACCCTGGGCAATGCGATAAAGATTTCCTTCCGCCTCCGCGTGGCGGATGAGATAAATTCTGGTCATGGTTCCTCCCCGGATCGTTTGTTTTTTTATTTTAGTATAGACCATTCGGAACATTTTGGCAAACCTCGCCGCTTTGTTTTTTTTTCAAAGTTCCGGTCATACTAGGTCCATGCCGAAAAAGGAGTGACTGAAATGAGAAGCTGTACCGGATTTTGGGTCGGTATGAGCGCCGGACTGATGGTCGGCGCGGCAGTTGGAATGATGCTGCCTTACGGCAAAGATCCCATGAAAACGCAAGTTGGGAAAAGCATTCACAAATTGGGTGTCGCCGTGGATCACGCCGTGGATAACATCGTTTCGGAAATGCGCTGATGCGCGGAACGGAGAGCGGTTTGCTCTCCGTTCTTTTTTAAAAATGGGGCTTGACTTTATCAATATCTCTGCTATAATAATAACGCTGTCGCTTTTCAACAGCAGCCCAGCGCCTCTTTTGGAAGCGCTCCGGCTTGATGGAGAAGTCGCCTAGTTGGTCGAGGGCGCATGATTGGAAATCATGTAAACCCCTAAAGGGTTTCGAGAGTTCGAATCTCTCCTTCTCCGCCAAAATAAAACCGTTGAAACATCAATGTTTCAACGGTTTTATTCTTTTTATGCAATGTCATCTTTTTTGCAGGCAGCGTGATTTTTTCTAAGAAAGCGGGTAAAGGTGTTGCGCAGTTTCCTGCCGTTTTTTTCCTGCGCCCTTGACGGAAATTTTTTGCAGGCCTATAATTATTTTGGAAACGGCGTTTGCCGCAAAAATTTGAGAGGAGCACCCAAAATGAAACGTATTGTAACCGCGTTGATCACCGCCATGCTGTTGATCGCAGCCATGTGCGTGAGCGCATCTGCCTCCGACTTTGACTCTGTGGCAGAGGATCTCTCCAAAATCGGCATGTTCCGGGGAACCGCCAGCGGCTTTGAGCTGGACCGTGCGCCCACCCGCTCCGAGGCCGCCATCATGCTGGTGAGACTCTACGGCGCGGAGGATACCGCCAAGGCCGATTACGCCGCCGGCAAGATCAGCCATCCCTTCACGGACGTCAGCGAATTTGCCTCCCCCTATGTGGCGTGGCTTACCACCAACGGCATTGCCAACGGCACCAGCGCCACCACCTTCGGGTCTTCCAAGGCGTGCAGCGCGCAGAACTATGTCACCTTTTTGCTGCGGGCGCTGGGCTATCAGGACACCGCTGATTTTGCCTATGCCGACGCCCTGACCTTTGCCCAGAGCAAGGGCTTTTATGACCCCCTGCTGTTTACCGGTGCCTTCCTGCGGGACGATCTGGCTGCCGTGACCTATCAGGCGCTGGCCGCCGATTTGAAGGACGGCAGCACCTATCTTCTCGCAAGCCTTGTCAAAAGCGGCGCCATTGACGCCAAGGCCGCCGCGGCCATGACGGAGAGAATCGAGGCCTACCGCAGCCTGAACGCCGTCTCCGCCAAGATGGACGAAACCGCCATGGACGCCGACATCAACGTGAAGATGAACATGTCCATGTCCTCCGACGGAGAAACCACCACCATCCCCACCGTCTCCACCGGCAACATGAAGTTCATCATGGACGGCTCCGACGTCCGGATGGCCTATCAAACGACCAGCGTGATGGACGGGCTGTCCGTGGACACCGGCATGTGGATGAAGGACGGCTGGGTATACATCTCCACCGCCAGCGACGGCGAGCAGAGCAACTTCAAGTATCAGGTCCCCGACGCGCTTGCCGAGCTGGAAGCGCTGGGCGGCATGGAAACCGGCGCAGTCAACATCAATGGCCTCGCCATGCTTGACTCCATTGCCGTTTCCAAGTCCGGCAGCGACACCGTCTACACCGTCGTCATCGGCAGCTCCATGAGCAAATACGCCAACGACTTGGTGGGCTCTGTTCTGGGCGAGACCCAGCTGGGCGGCATGGACCTCTCTTACGGTGACATTTCCGCCGTTTATACCGTGGGCAGGGACGGCGCGATCAAGACCATCGCCATGGTCTTTTCCGCCAGCATGTCCATGGATCTGGGCGAGGAGCTTGGCACCATCGCCGCGGATTACGACTATGACATGACCATGACCATCAAGGCCACCGGCAGCGCCGTCAAGATCACCTACCCTGATTTCTCCAAGTTCCAGGAGATCTCCGACTCCGATCTGGCCGCCTGAGAGAAGCGCACCTCCAGACCATATTGAACAAGGCGGACGGCAAATGCCGTCCGCCTTGTTATTTTCGCTTCTTAAAGCAGGGAGCCTTTGGTGGTCACTTGAACATTTTCAGCTTGCTGAAAATCAGCGTCACCACCACGCTCAGCGCCACCGACACCCCGATGATGATGGGAAAGCCCCACGCGCTCTGGGAAAACGGCATTCCCGCCACATTGACGTTCATGCCATACGCGCTGAAAATCATGGTGGGGATGGCCATGACAATGGTGATGATCGCCAACACCTTCATGACGATATTGAGGTTGTTGGAGATGACGGAGGCGAACGCATCCATCATGCCGCTGAGAATGCCGCTGTAAATATTGGCCATCTCAATGGCCTGCTTGTTTTCAACGATCACGTCCTCTAAAAGCTCCGCGTCCTCCGGATACTTCTTCACAAGGTCCGTGCGCAGCAGCTTTTCCAGCACCGCCTCGTTGGAGCGCAGCGCCGTGGTGAAATAGACCAAGCTCTTTTCCAGCTTTAAAAGCTCGATCAGCTCCCGGTTTTGCGTGGACTTATGGAGCTGCGCCTCCACCTCTTCGCTCTTTTTATCCACATTGCGCAGGTACTGGAGGTACAGCGTGTCAATCCGATACAGGAACTGCAAAATAAACCGGGACTTCATCTGGGTGTGAAAATCCCGCACCCGCCCCCGCTCGAAAGCCTGAATCACCGGGGATTCCTCGCTGCACACGGTGATGATCGCGTCCCCGGTCATCAGGATGGCCATGGGGATGGTGCTGTACAGCTCCTTGTCGCTTTGCTCCTCCACCGTGGGGATATTCACCAGCACCATGGTATATCCCTCGTCCGTGTCAATGCGGGAGCGCTCGTCCGTATCCAGCGCGGCGCGCAGAAGGTCCATATCCAGCTGATAGTGTTCCGCCAGATGGTTTAGCTCCCCCTCGTCCGGCGCCACCACGGAAACCCAGCAGCCGCTCTGGGGGGCCGGGAGCTCTTTGAGCTGCTCTTGCTCCGTCAAGTAATAATGTGTCATATCAAAGTCGTCCTTTCGCGGCGCCGGGCCGCAAAAGGCACGACGCAGTCTTATAAATGGTTCCTCTCCAATAAAGGTACGTCCGTACTTCGCTCCGGCTCCATACCATCACATCCTTTCCATGCTTGTGCCCTCACGGCCCGTCCGTCCGTTTTGCACCGCCAAAAACCGCCGGTGGCACAGGGTAAACACTTAAAATTATAGGCACACTTTCCGGGTTTGTCAACGCCAAACCGGCAACACGCCCCCTGCGGGCGGGGGCGAAAGCTTTCCCCCGCCCCCCCGGGAGATGCGGAGATTTTGATTGCGCCGACGCGGGGAATATGATATGATAATTACAGGAAAATTGTACCGCGTATGCGGCGGGGAAGCGGAGGAGAACTATGAACAAAATCATCACCATCAGCCGTGAATACGGCGCGGGCGGACACTCCATCGGCAAGCAGGTGGCGGAGAAGCTGGGCATCCCGTTCTACGACCGCGATATCGTCCGGGAGACCGTGAAGGCCAGCGGCTTTGACCCCGAGCTGGTAGAAGAGGAGCAGGAGGACGTTTCCCGAACCAATTCCTTCTTTAAAACCATTTGCTCCGCCTCCAGCATTTACTACAACGACACACAGGAGGCCATCCACGACGTGCAGCGGGCGGTGATTCTGCACTTCGCGCAGGAGGGACCCTGCGTCATTCTGGGCCGCTGCGCGGATGATATTTTGCGCCAGGCGGGGGCGGAGTGCATCAACGTCTTTATTCACGCGGACGAGACCCACCGGGCCGTCCGGGTCAGTGAGCTGACCGGCTGCACCAACGCCACGGAGCTTCAGAAAATGATTGCCAAAAAGGACGGCAGCCGCCACACCTACTATAACCACTACACCGGAAAAAAGTGGGGCGACAGCCACAATTACCACATGACCCTCGACAGCGGCGCTCTCGGCTACGACACCTGCGTGAAGCTGATCGTGGAGGCCGCGCAGGCTGAGGACTGACGCGCACGCGTCGGCCTTCTTTGCCGCAGTTGACGCCTTTTATCAAAAATCCCCGGCGGATGGATCCATCCGCCGGGGATTTTGCGCTTATTCTTTGGGCAGTCCTTCCAGATACTGGATGAACTGCTGGGCCGTCCGCCCGGAAAAGCCGCTGTGGCGGATCTCCCAAGTGTTGGCCATGGCCAGCAGCTTATCATCGTCCATGGCAATGCCATGGCGCGCCGCCAGCATCCGGACGATTTCGTGATACTCCTTTTGCGTGGGGGCGTTGAAGTTGATGGCCACGCCGAAGCGGCTGGCCAGCGACAGCTTTTCCTCCATGGTGTCGGAGCGGTGGATGTCGCCGTGGTGCTCCATGTCCGTGCGGTCGTTCCACGTCTCCCGAATGAGGTGGCGGCGGTTGGAGGTGGCGTAGATCAGCACGTTGTCCGGCCGGGTCTCCACACCGCCCTCGATGACGGCCTTGAGGAATTTGTACTCCACCTCGTTTTCCTCAAAGGACAGATCGTCAATGAAGATGATAAAGCGGTAGTTGCGGTTTTTGATCTGGGCCAGGATGGCGGAGAGGTCCCCAAACTGGTGCTTGTAGATCTCGATCATCCGCAGTCCCCGATCAAAATACTCGTTGATGAGGGCCTTGACGCTGGTGGACTTGCCGGTGCCCGCGTCGCCGTAGAGCAGGACGTTGTTGGCCCGCTTGCCGGTAAGAAACGCCTCGGTATTGCATCGCAGCTCCTGCTTTTGGTACTCGTAGCCCAAAAGGTCGTCCAGCATCACACGGTCGATATTGCTGATGGGGAGGAAGGAGACCGCCCCTTCCGCCTCCCGCCGGATGCGAAAGGCCCGGCTCATGGCAAACACGCCGTAGCCGTACTGGCGGTAATAGTCCGTCAAACGGTCAAACAGCTCGTCCGCGCTTCGGGCGCTTGCCAGCTTTCGGCGCAGCGTGCCCACCTGCTGGCTGATGTCCCGGTTGTACATCCGCTCCCGCTTGGGGATGGCCCGGTACTGGCACACCGTGGAAAAGCAGTCGATGCCAAGGTCCCGCTCGATGGGGCCGAAGTCAAAATCCATCAGGCGGCGGAACACAGCAAAATCGCTTTTGGCAAAGTGATTGACGCTGCCGTCGCTGGCGCCCACCCGCTCGCAGGTCTGGGTGAAGGAGTTGTGATTTGTCATCAGCAGCCACGTGAGATAGCACTGCCAGAGGTTTTCGTCAAAGCCGCAGACGGTGGCGAGGTCCAAAAGTCGCTTGATCTGGGCATAAATGCGGCCCACCAGCGCGTCCCGGTCCGCCGCGCCGCCCTCCCAGTCCCGGAAGATCTCACTGAGTCGGACCAGAATTTCGTCCCGTCCCAGATCGCTGTACAGCAGCAGATGCGCAAGTTCTCGGTACATATCGGTTCCTTCCTCTCAGGGCCGCGCTCCGAAAAGCGCGGCCCGATGGGTTTTATTCCAGCACGGCGCCCCGGTCCGCCGAGGACACCATTTTGGCATAGCGGGCCAGATACCCCGTTTTGATGCGGGGCTCCGGGCAGACCCACGCCGCCCTGCGCTGCGCCAGCGCCTCAGGCGACACCTGCAGCTCGATGGTATGGCCCGGAATGTCGATGGCAATGAGGTCGCCCTCCTCCACCAGTCCAATGGGTCCGCCAGAGGCGGCCTCCGGGCTGACGTGTCCGATGGACGCGCCCCGGGTAGCCCCGGAGAAGCGGCCGTCGGTAATGAGTGCCACGTCCTTGTCCAGCCCCATGCCCGCGATGGCGGAGGTGGGGTTGAGCATCTCCCGCATGCCGGGTCCGCCCTTGGGTCCTTCATAGCGGATGACCACCACGTCCCCGGCGACGATCTTGCCGTCGTAGATGGCGCGGATGGCGTCGTCCTCGCAGTCAAACACCCGGGCGGGACCGGTGTGATGCATCATCTCGCTTGCCACGGCGGACTGCTTCACCACGCATCCGTCGGGGGCCAGATTGCCCTTCAAAACGGCGATGCCGCCGGTTTTGGAGAAGGGATTTTCCACGCTTCGGATCAGCTCCGGATTCCGGTTCACCACCCCCGTGAGATTTTCACCCACCGTTTTGCCGGTGCAGGTGAGAAGGCCGGTATCCAGCAGCCCTGCCTTTTCAAGCTCCGCCATGACGGCGTACACGCCGCCGGCCCGGTCCAGATCCTCCATATAGGTGTCTCCGGCGGGGGCCAGATGGCACAGGTTCGGCGTTTTGCCGCTGATCTCGTTTGCCATGTCGAAGGAGAGGGCGATGCCGCACTCGTGGGCAATGGCGGGCAGGTGGAGCATGGTATTGGTGGAGCAGCCTAAGGCCATATCCACCGTTTCGGCATTGTGGAAGGCCGCGGGCGTCATGATATCCCGGGGGCGAATGCCCTTTTCCACCAAGTCCATGATCTGCATGCCCGCGTGCTTAGCAAGCCGCAGCCGGGCGGAGTGGACGGCGGGAATGGTGCCGTTGCCCCGCAGAGCCATGCCGATGGCCTCGGTCAGACAGTTCATGGAGTTGGCGGTGTACATGCCGGAGCAGGACCCACAGGTCGGGCAGGCGCTGTTTTCATATTCCTCCACGCCCGCCTCGTCCAGCTTGCCCGCGTAGTAAGCGCCCACCGCCTCGAACATATGGGAAAGGCAGGTGCGCCGTCCGTCGTTGAGGGTACCCGCCAGCATGGGACCGCCGGAGACAAAGATGGTGGGGATATTCACCCGGGCCGCCGCCATCAAAAGCCCCGGGACGTTTTTGTCGCAGTTGGGGATCATCACAAGACCGTCGAACTGGTGGGCCATGGCCATGGCCTCCGTGGAGTCCGCGATGAGGTCCCGGGTCACGAGAGAATACTTCATGCCCACGTGGCCCATGGCGATGCCGTCGCACACGGCGATGGCGGGGAATTCCACCGGCGTGCCGCCGGCGGCCCGGACCCCGGCCTTCACCGCCTCGGCGATCTTATCCAGATTCATATGGCCGGGGACAATTTCGTTATAGGAGGACACCACGCCGATCAGCGGCCGCTCCAGCTCTTCCTTGGTATACCCCAAGGCATACAGCAGCGAGCGGTTGGGGGCGGCGGGGACGCCCTTTTTGACTACATCACTTCTCATGGGCCGACGCGTCAGTTAGAGGCGGTATCGGGATCGGTGTCGTCGCCCCAGAGCATGTTGCGGCGCAGCTCCGCGCCCACGGTCTCCATGGGGTGCTTGGCAAGGATGGCGCGGGAGGAATTGAAGAAGGTGCGGCCATTCTTGTTCTCGGCGATCCACTTGCCGGCAAACTTGCCGTTCTGGATGTCGGTGAGGACGGCCTTCATGTTCTTCTTCGTCTCGTCGTAGGGCAGGATGCGGGGGCCGGAGACATATTCGCCGTACTCGGCGGTATCGGAGATGGAGTAGTTCATCATGGCGACGCCGCCCTTGTTGATGAGGTCGATGATGAGCTTCATCTCGTGAATGCACTCGAAATAGGCGTTCTCGGGGGCATAGCCTGCCTCCACCAGCGTCTCGAAGCCCATCTTCATCAGCTCCACCACGCCGCCGCACAAAACAGCCTGCTCGCCGAAGAGATCCGTCTCCGTCTCATCGTCGAAGGTGGTCTCCATCACGCCGCCGCGGGCGCCGCCGATACCGGCTGCATAGGCAAGACCGACGTCATAGGCCTTGCCAGTGGGATTCTGCTCTACGGCGATCAGGCAGGGCACGCCCTTGCCATTGACATAAGTGGAACGGACGGTGTGGCCGGGGCCCTTGGGGGCGATCATCACAACGTCCACGTCCTTGGGGGGGACGATCTGCTTGTAATGGATGTTGAAGCCGTGGGCGAACATCAGGGTGTTGCCGGCTTCCAAATTGGAGGCAATTTCTTTTTTGTAGACCTCCGCCTGCACCTCGTCGTTCACCAGGATCATCACGATGTCGCCCCACTTGGCGGCCTCCGCCACGGTCTTGACCTGCAAGCCCGCCTTTTCCGCGGCGGCCCAGTTCTTGCTGCCGGCACGAAGACCCACGCAAACGTCACAGCCGGACTCCTTCAGGTTCAGCGCGTGGGCATGGCCCTGAGAGCCGTATCCAATGATGGCAATTTTCTTGCCATCCAACTTTCCAAGGTCACAGTCCTTCTCATAAAACATGTTTGCCATAATCATATTCCTCCTTCAATTTATTGTCATCGTATATCGTGCTACGCCCTCTCTCGATTGCGATAGTACCGGTTTTTGCGATCTCCAGAATGCCGAAATCCGTCAGCATTCCGATGAGCGCCGTGATTTTGCTGCCGCTGCCGAAAATGCCAAGGGTCAGGGACTCCCGTCCCACGTCGATGACCTTGGCCCGGAAGATGTTTGCCAGCTGAATGACCTCGTCCCGGGCGTTGCGGTCCGCCGCGCCCACCTTCACCAGCGCGACTTCCCGCCGGATGGAGGTCTCCTCGTCCAAAATCTTCACCGCCGTCACCGGCAGGAGCTTGCTGCACTGGGCGGCAATCTGCTCGATCATGCCCTGATCCGCCAGAATGCCGATGGTAATGCGGGTGATGCCGGGCAGATCCGTCTCGCCGGAGACAATGGATTCAATGTTATACCCCTTCCGGGAAAACAGGCGGGCCACCTGACTTAAAACGCCGGGAATGTCCTGCACCAGAATGCACAGGGTGTAGAGCTTGCGCTTTGTGTCCAGCTGCCGTTTCATGCGCGTCCCTCCTCATTGAGTAAAAAGTCGGTGATGGGGGACCCTGCCGCCACCATGGGCCGCACCATCTCGTCTGCGTCCAGCACGCAGTCGATGACGGCGCCATTTCCCCCGGCAAGCGCCTGTTCCAGCGCGTCCTCCATCTCCGCCCGGTTTGTCACGCGGAAGCCCCTGAGGCCGTAAGCCTCCGCCAGCTTCACAAAATCCGGGCCACGGTCCAGCGTGGTTTCGGAAAAGCGCTTGTCGTAAATGAGGTTTTGCCACTGGCGCACCATGCCCAGCGTCCCGTTGTTAAACACCACGGACACGATGGGCAGTCCGTAATGCTCCACCGTGCACAGCTCGTGGCAGTTCATGCGGAAGCACCCGTCGCCGGTGATGTGGAGCACCCGCTTGTCGGGATTTCCCATCTGCGCGCCGATGGCGGCCCCAAGGCCGAAGCCCATGGTGCCAAAGCCGCCGCTGGTGAGCAGCTGGCCGGGATAGTCGAAATGCAGGTACTTGATGGCCCACATCTGATGCTGGCCCACGTCCGTTGCCACGATGGCGTCCTTCGGCGCGCGCTGGCGGATGATCTCCAGAATCTGCTGGGGCGTCAAATGCTCGCTCTCCGGCGCGGCGGAGGGCGCGCGCAGGGGCAAAATCCGCGTCTTCCACTCCTCGTGGTGATACTGGGGCATCTCCTCGTTTAAAAGGGAGAGCACCCTACGGGCGGAGCCGATGATGTGGTGGTCCGTCACCACGTTTTTGTCGATCTCGGCCCGGTCGATGTCGATTTGCACGATCTTGCTCTGGGCGGCAAAGGTGGCGGGGTCCAGCGCCACCCGGTCGGAAAACCTGCTGCCCACGGCGATGAGCAGATCGCACTCGTCGCAGGCCACGTTGGAGGCCCGGGAGCCATGCATTCCGATCATGCCGGTGGTGAGCGGGTGCCCGCCGGGAAAGGCGCCGCCGCCCATCAGCGTGATGGCCACGGGCGCGTCCAGCTTTTCGGCAAACGCCCGGAATTCCCGGTGGGCTCTGCCCCGGACAACGCCGCCGCCGCAAATCAAAAGCGGGCGCTTAGCCTTAGCGATCATCTCCAGCAAAATGCGGATGTCCTGCCGATCCGGCTCCGGTTTTTGGGTCCGGCGGCTTTCGTTCAACGCCTGCATTCCGCTGCTTTCCCGGTTTTCCCGGTTTTCCCGCCAGGGGATGAAGGTATAGTCGATCTCCTGACTGGGGGCAGTCACGTTTTTCAAAAAGTCGATCAAAACAGGACCGGGTCTGCCGGTGGCCGCCACGGCGAAGGCCTGCCGCATGACGTCCGGGATCTGCCGGGCATCCCGGACCAGAAAGGCCGCCTTGGTGATGGGCATGGCAATGCCGGTGGAATCCACCTCCTGAAAGGCGTCCCGGCCCAGCAGATTTTCTCCCACGTTGCAGGTGATGAACACCACGGGGGAGGAGTCCAGATAGGCGGTGGCGATGCCGGTGGTGAGGTTTGTAGCGCCGGGACCGGAGGTTGCGAAGCACACGCCCACCTTCCCCGTGGACCGGGCGTAGCCGTCCGCCGCGTGAGAAGCCCCCTGCTCGTGGGCCGTGAGCACATGGCGGATTTTTCCCTGATAGCGGTACAGCTCGTCGTAGACATTTAAAATCGTTCCGCCGGGATAGCCGAATACGGTGTCTACCTCCTGTTCCAGCAGGCATTCCATGATGGCCTGTGTTGCGCGGATCTTCAAAATGAATTCCCCCTCTTTGCCCAAGCACTCAAATTTTTCCCGCGCCCTTTTGCAGCGCGATCACGCCGGTGCGGACCACTTCCAGAATATTAAACTTTCGCATCATCTCCTGAAACGTATCCAGCCGGTCCGGCGTATCGGAGACCTCCATCGTCATGGAGGTGGTTGAAACGTCCGACACCTTGGCCCCGCAGATATCGCAAAGCGTCATGATGTCCGGACGGGTCTTGGCATTGGCGCTGACCTTCAAAATCATCAGCTCCCGGCCAATGAAGGTCCCCTCGTCCAGCGTGCGGACCTTGATGACCTCCACCAGCTTGTTCAGCTGCTTTTCCACCTGCTCCACCACGCTGTTGCCGCTTTCCACAATAATGGTGATGCGGGAGATGGCGGGGTCGTCGGTCACGCCCACCGCCAGAGAGTGGATGTTGAACGCCCGCCGGGAAAAGAGGCTGGTGATGCGGTTCAAAACACCCGCCTGATTCTCCACCAGGACGGAAATCGTCTGTTTCATGACCAAACCTCCTCAATCGTTGGTGGAAGCGGTGGGCGCCACCCGGGCGATCAGCAATCCCGCGCCCGGCGCAGCCAAAAACCGATCCAGCGTCCGCTCCACATCGCCGTCGGACTCCACGTACATACTGGGAATTCCATAGGCCGCCGCAACGGCCGCAAAGTCGGGGCTGCCATCCAGCTCCACGCCAAAGGGACCGTGGTAGGGGGGCGTGCTTTGGATCTGATTCACAAGGCCCAGCACCCCGTTTTGGATGAGCACGATCTTGAGGTCCATGCCCCCGGCGCGGACAGCCGCCAGCTCGTTCATGGCCATTTGGAAGGAGCCGTCCCCGCAGATGACCACGGTCTGCCGCTCCGGCTGCGCGGTCTTGACGCCGATGGCCGCCGGCAGCGCATAGCCCATGGTGCCAAGGCCGCCGCTGGTGAGAAAGCGGCACCCGCCCAGCCACAGGTGGCGGCAGGCCCAAATCTGGTTTTGCCCCACATCCGTGCACACCGCCGCGTCCGGCCGCAGACGCTGCCCCAGACACTTCATCAGAAGCCGGGGTGTGACGCTGCCGCTTTGAAGCGGCTCCTCCCGGGAAAGCTCCTCCTCGCGGCGGCTGCGAAGGGCGGCGACCCAGTCCTTTGCGTCCACGGAAAGGTCCCGCTCCAGCAGCTGGTTTAAAATGACCTTCGCATTTCCCACCAGCGGCAGCTCCGGCTGGATGTTCTTGCCGATCTCCGCCGGGTCCACGTCGATGTGGATGGAGGGCATCCGGCGCTTGATCTCGTCGGGGGAGAGGATGGCCCGGTCCGCCACCCGGGTCCCGATCATGATGAGCAGGTCGGACTTGGCCAGCGCCTTGTTGGCGCAGACATTGCCGTGGCTGCCGATCATGCCCATGTTCAGCGGATGATCGGTGGGCAGCAGGGAAAGGCCCATCATGGTGGTGACCACCGGAATGCCGGTGCGCTCGGCAAACGACAAAAGCTCCGCCGCCGCGTCCGCCAGAAACACGCCGCCGCCCGCGCAGATCACCGGCTGCTTTGCGCGGGAGATGGCCTCCACCACATGGGCGATCTGCTTGTCGTTTCCCCGGACGCTGGGGTGGTAGCCCCGGATGTCCACCTCGCTTGGAAAGGAGACATCCGCCATCTGCTCCTGCATGTCGATGGGGATATCGATGAGGACCGGGCCGGGCCGCCCCGAGGCCGCGATGTAAAAGGCCTCCTTCAAAATCCGGGGCAATCTGGCGGCGTCCTTTACCAGATAGCTGTGCTTGGAAAAGGCGGAGACGGCGCCGGTGATGTCCACCTCCTGAAAGATATCTCTTCCCAGCAGATGGGAGGGCACCTGCCCGGTGATCGCCACCATGGGGATGGAATCGAGATAAGCGGTGGCGATGCCGGTGATAAGGTTTGTGGCCCTGGGTCCGGAGGTCACAAGGCACACGCCGACCTTTCCGGTGACCCGGGCATAGCCGGAGGCCATATGCCCCGCGTTCTGCTCCGTCCGCACCAGCGTATAGCCGATCTCCGGCGCAGCGCGCAGTTCATCTACAATCGGGCAGATGGTGGCCCCGGCATAACCGAAAATCTGACTGACGCCCTCCCGGCGCAGCCCTTCCACCAAAATCTGTGCTCCAGTCATCTCCATTTTTTGCAGCCCCCTTTGGCATGTTTCCCTCCCCGGGGAAGGATTCGGCCCGTTTTTTTCTTGCAGTGAAAAGAAAAAAGCCTGTGGTTCGTTGGTCGAACCACAGGCTTTTGGGTGTTTTTGCAATCCTCCGGTTATGCGGCCTTTGCAGCCTCAAACCGATTGCCTTCCGCCCCGCTCCAGGTATGACCAATCGCACTATTCTCTTCCCGTACCAGAAGTACCAGGACCAGAATAATGTGCAGAGTCATAATGGAAATGAGAGCAGAGAGCATCATCATGGAAAAACCTCTTGTTTTCTTGGATGGGTTTCATTATACAAGCCGGTTCGTCAAAATACAATGAAAACCTGTTTCTATGCCGTTTCTTTGTATCCTTGCTGAAACATGTCAGAAATGCTTTTACATTCTTTGTAAGAAATATCTAAATTTTGCATGTTTTTCGCCCGTTCGTCCCCACCCGTTGTATCTTAAGACGCTCAGACAACGCACCGGCGCTTTTGCCCGGTTGCCACCGCCGGACCTTGCATTTTTTCCGTCGGGCGGATATGATAGAACCATCTATACCCGTAAAGATCATGTCCGTTAGGAGGGACCTTTTATGACCCGTGAAGAACTGAAGGCGGCGGCCACATCCATGCTGGAGCGCGCTTACTGCCCCTATTCCCACTTTCCCGTGGGCGCGGCGCTGGAGTGCGCGGACGGCAGCGTGTTCACCGGCTGCAACATTGAAAACGCCGGATATTCCCCCACCATCTGCGCCGAGCGGACCGCCGTTGCCAAGGCCGTCAGCGAAGGGCGACGGGATTTCGTCCGCATTGCGGTGGCGGGCCGCAGCGAGGATTTTTGCGTCCCCTGCGGCGTTTGCCGTCAGGTGCTGCAGGAATTTGCGCCGGACATGGAGGTCATTTGCCTCAATGGCAGCGGGGAGGAACTGGCCCTGCCCCTCAAGGCGCTGCTGCCCTATGGCTTTGACCGCTCTCTTTTGCCGGATGCAGGGAAGCCGTGAGGCCTTCGCGGAGCCGCGCGCGGCAAACCCTTTTTCGATAGTCTCAGGCGGAGCACCGCAAAACGGTGCTCCGCCTTTCTATATCCGCTCCCCCAGCACGATATCCCGGGAGGCTTCCATGTGGCGGCGAACAGCGGCAAAGGCCGACATGTCGTCTCGTCCTTCGCAGGCACACACCGCCTCCAAAATCTGGCGGTGCTCCGCAAGAGCCACCTCCCGCCGGTTGGGGCTCAGGAAGCTCTGCCTGGCGATCACGGACATGCGATAGTGATAGCTTTCAAACAGCTGGAGAAATTCCGGATTTTCCGCAGACTCCACCACCACGCGGTGAAAGTCCAGGTCCGCCGCCCAATAGTCGTCAATGGACGCACTGCGGCGCAGCGACTCCATCCGCTCCACGCCCCCACGCAGCGCCTCCACCCGGGCGCGGCCCGCGGGAGAATCCTTGCTGTGGGCAAGGTGCAGCACGCAAAACCCCTCCACCGCCGTGCGCAGCTGGTAGGTCGCCCAGATATCCTCCGCCGACATGCGATGAAGCCGAAACCCCTTGCTGGGCAATATGTCGATGAGCTTTTCCTGATTCAATCGCACCAGCGCGTCCTTCACCGGCGTCCGGGAAATTCCGATGGCAGCCGCCATCTTCGTCTCGGAGTAGATCTGATCCTCACACAGCGTCCCGCTGACGATCTGCTCTTTGATGTGGGCGTAGGCTTCCTCCTGCAAAAACCGATATCCCGCCACACGCACCCTCCTTCGCCCTGTTTTTTGACCCCCCCAGGGTCTGTCTATGGGCTATCTTACCAGAATACCGGGATACCGTTCAAGGGTAAATCTACCGAAAAGGAAACATTTTTTTGTTAAATACGCTGATTTCTTTCTATTTTATAGGGAGTCCGCTTTTTTCTCTTGACCGGTATACCGGTATACGATATACTGTCCGCAGAAAGACGCAATGTCGGCAAACGTTGCGCAACGCGCCAAATTACGCAGGCACAAAGGCCGTTTGCCCAAATGATGCAGGAGGGTACTAGAATGAGTAAGGTTGGTTTTATTGGTCTTGGCATTATGGGTCGCCCCATGGCGACGAATCTGGTGAAGGCCGGGCTGGACGTGATGGTCAGCGACCTGAATGGCGACATTGTCCGGGAGCTTTGCGCCATGGGCGCATCCACGGGCACCTATGCGGAAATCGCCACAGCGTGCGACCGCATTGTCACGATCCTGCCCACCGGCGCTATCGTCCGGGAGGTCCTGTTCGGCGAAAACGGCATTTCTGCCGCGCTGACGGCGGGCAAGGTGGTGTGCGACATGTCCAGCGTCACGCCCGGGGAGTCTCAGGAGTGCTATCGGCGGCTGAAGGCGCTGGGCGTCGGCTTTGTGGACGCCCCCGTCTCCGGCGGGGAGCCGGGCGCCATTGCCGGTACGCTGGCCATCATGTGCGGCGGCGACGAGGCCGATTTTGCGCGGATGAAGCCCGTGTTCGACGTTCTGGGCAGCAGCGCGCTGCTGATCGGCACT
This sequence comes from Oscillibacter sp., assembly GCF_028693505.1. Taxonomy (GTDB): domain Bacteria; phylum Bacillota; class Clostridia; order Oscillospirales; family Oscillospiraceae; genus Oscillibacter. The sequence continues at coordinate 82,593 of NZ_JAQUVF010000001.1, read as the reverse complement.
TCCGGCGCGGGCAGCGTCACGAAGCTTGCAAACCAGATCATCGTAAACCTGAATATCGCCGCCGTGTCCGAGGCGCTGGTTTTGGCCTCCAAGGCCGGTGTGGACCCCATGAGGGTCTATCACGCTATTCGCGGCGGCCTTGCCGGCAGCACCGTGCTGGACGCCAAGGCGCCCATGATGTGCCGGCGGGACTTTACCCCCGGCGGCACCGTGCGGGTAAACCACAAGGACATCAAAAACGTGCTGGCCACCGCCCACGAGATCGACGTGCCCCTGCCGCTGACCGCGCAGCTCTTTGAGATCCAGCAGGCGCTGAAGGTGGGCGGTCATATGGACGACGACCACGCCGGGTATGTGCAGTACTTCGAGCAGCTTGCCGGCGTCACCGTCCGGTCCGACGAGCGCTGAGTGCGGGGAGGCGGAGCCATGGAACAGACCCTTCACGCGGACATTCTCTCCTCCTTTCCCGCCGTGAACGAGGCGGCGGTGGACGCCCTTTTGCGCTCGGAAATCGCGGCGAGCTCCACGAAATTTATCGTTCTGGACGACGATCCCACCGGCGTCCAGACCGTCCACGACGTCTCCGTGTATACGGACTGGTCTGTGGAGAGCATGGAAAGCGGCCTGCGGGAGGAGGGGAAGCTTTTTTATATCCTCACCAACAGCCGGGGATTGACGGCGGCGGAAACCACCGCCGTCCACGAGGAAATCGCCGCGAATATTGCCGCAGCGGCAAAGGCCACGGGGCAGTCCTACCTCATCATGAGCCGCAGCGACTCCACCCTCCGGGGCCATTTTCCGCTGGAGACGGAGCTTTTGCGCCAGGGCATGGAGCGGGCGGGGCGACGGGTGGACGGCGAGATCCTCTGCCCGTTTTTCAAAGAGGGCGGCCGGTTTACCATCGGCAACACCCACTACGTGCGCTACGGCGACGAGCTGATCCCCGCCGCGCAGACGGAATTTGCCAAAGACCGCACCTTCGGCTATACCCACTCCGATCTCCCCGGCTATATTGAGGAAAAGACCGGCGGCCGGTTTTCCGGGCAGGATGTGGTCTGCATTTCGCTGCAGGAACTGCGGCGGCAGGACTACGACGGCATTGCCGCCAAGCTGGAGCAGGTGAAAAACTTTAACAAGGTCTGCGTGAACGCGGTGGATTACTGCGACGTGAAGGTTTTTGCCGTGGCGCTGTACCGGGCCATGGCCCGGGGAAAGACGTTCCTTTTCCGCACGGCGGCGGGCCTTGTCAAGGTGGTGGGCGGCATCAGCGACATTCCGCTGCTGCGGCGTGAGGACATGGTCAAAAGCCCCACCCGCACCGGCGGCGTGGTGGTCGTTGGCAGTCACACCCAGAAAACCACCGCCCAGCTGGAAGCGCTCTTGGCGCTTCCCTGCGTGGAGGCCATTGCGTTTCGCAGCAGTCTCGTGCTGGAGGGCGACGCGGCGCTAAACGGTGAGGTTTCCCGCTGCTTGGCGCTGGAAGAGGCCGCCATCCGCGCGGGGAAGGTCGCGGTGTGCTTTACCGAGCGGACGCTTTTAAACGTGGACAACGACACGCCGGAAAGTGCCCTGCTGCGCAGCGTCAAAATCAGCGACGCCGTGCAAAAGCTGGTGGGGCAGCTGCAGGTAACCCCCGCCTTTATCGTGGCCAAGGGCGGCATCACCTCCAGCACCGTGGGCACGCAGGCGCTCCACGTGAAAAAGGCCAACGTACTGGGCCAGATCTGCCCCGGCATTCCCGTGTGGCAGACCGACGAGGCCAGCAAATTCCCCCAGATTCCCTACGTGATCTTTCCGGGAAACGTGGGTGGTGTGGAGACGCTGCGCCAGGCGGTGGAGATTCTGACGCAAGCATAAGCACGCGCCAAACCCCCAATCTCATAAAAATATTCTCAACGGCGGCAGTCATGACGATTTTTTATGGCTGCCGCCTTTCTCTTTTAGAGGGTTCGGGAGGGGTTCCAACAAGATTGGCGTACAGCCGCCGCGCCATCGCGGCAAAAAACGTGCGAACTTCCTGTTTATCGGGCAGATTATGCGCATAACGCAAAGCTAAGGCATCCCTGTTTCGCTAACAGGGATGCCTTAAAAACATTTTTATTGGAGGAGCACCAAAGCGGGCGTCCCTCTTTCTTACTGTTCCGTTTGGGCGGTCAGCTCCGTTTCGCAGCGCCTCCCGCTCATCGGGGCGGACCTCATAGACCATAATTTTTAAAAAGCTCCCTTTTTCTGCCTGTTGATAACTGTTTGCCATTCAATAAGGAAATATTCTCGATTGCAACCGGTAGTTTTTGATGCTAAAATAAGGAAAAGTTATGAGCGGGGAGGGCCTCCATGAATCTCAATCAGTTGAAATATTTTGTGGCGGTGGCGGAGCAGCAGAGCTTTACCCGGGCCGCCAACCAGTACTACCTCTCCCAGACCGCCATCTCCCAGCAGGTCCGCTCACTGGAGGAGTCCATCGGCGTCCAGCTCTTTGACCGGGACAGCCGCCCGGTGTCTCTGACCCCGGCGGGCAGCGTGTTTTTTATGGAGGCCAAGACCATCCTCTCCCGGATGGACACCGCGCTGGAGCGGGTGCGGGACGCCTCCACCGGACTGGTGGGCACCTTGCGGGTGGGGTACACGAAGGGGTATGAGCGCAGCGACCTTTCCAACAAGCTGCGCGCGTTCCATCTGGAATATCCCAACGTGCTCATCACCTGCTACCGCTGCGACACGGACGTTTTGGCGGCGGGCCTTTTGAACGGGGAATTCGACGTGATCTTCACCTGGGACAGCACCAACATCCGCACGGAGGCCGTGGAGGTGCAACTGGTGGAACGGGTGCCGCTGGTGGTGGCCCTCTACGGCAGCCATCCCTTCGCCCAGCGCACCGCCCTCCACCGCACGGAGCTCAAAAGCGAGACCATCCTTTACATGTCGCCCTCCGCCACCGGCGATTCCTACGGCGACTCCTACTTTCTGGCGCTGTATCGGCAGGCGGGGTATCAGCCCAACATCCTCCTGCGGTCCAACGATGTGGAGAGCATTTTGATGATGGTGGCGGCGGAGGAGGGCATTTCCATTCTGCCCGCCTACTGCACCGCGAAGCTGACGAACGCGGACAATCTGGTTTTTGTGCCGCTGGTGGGCGCGGAGGAGGCGGAGGAAATTCTCGCGGTGTGGCGAAAGGCGGACGAGACCCCGCCGCTGCGGCATTTTGTCTCGCGGCTGTAGCGATTTTCATGGGGTGGAATTTTATGAAAAACGGAGCCTGCATGTTGAATGCAGGCTCCGTTTGCATGTCGAAAAAGTCTCACAGAGTTTGCCGCCGACGCGGCAAAAAAATTCAAATCCGTTTTTCACGGCGGCGTGTACGTCGTGGAAAACACTTCTCGGCTTGCAAGTGTGGGTTTTGACCGCCTGCGGCGGCCAAAACCTGCGCGCGGCAGGCCGCAGCCACTTGTCGAAAAAGCCCAAAGGGCTTTTTCGACAGTCTCAAGGAGCCTGCATTTTGAATGCAGGCTCCGTTTGCCGTTTCATTTACTTTTGGATATACCCGGCCTTCTGCAAGGCCATGACCAGCACGGGGATGAGCAGGATGTGGACGATGATCCCGGGCACGGCGTTGATAAATGCCCCGGCAAGAAACGCACCCCACGTGAAGGCGGCGCCGGTGACGCCGGAGAGCACCACCTGCACGATTCCCCAGACGATGCGGCCCACCAGCATGGCGCCCACCAAAGAGACGTAGATATTGACGGTCTTTTTGGGCAGACGCGCATACAGCAGCCCGGCGACCAGACCGTATGCCGCCAGTTCAAAGCTCATGGCAAGTCCCGTGGGGAAGATGGGGGGCATGCCAAAGAGGACAAAGCGCAGGGCCGGGGCCACAGCGCCCACTGCTACAGCCCACCACGGGCCGCACAAAAAGCCTGCCAGAAGGACCGGAATATGCATGGGGCTCAGCGCGCTGCCGATCTGGGGGATCTGGCCCGTTAAAAACGGCAGGACCATGCACAGCGCCAGACAAATTCCGGCGGAAACCAGCTGGCGGACCAAAGATTGCGGCGCTTTTGCCGCGGCTTCGTTTGCAATCGGATGACTCATTTTAAAAATTCTCCCTTTCAGATGATCTGCCGTCTTGAACGGGAGGCGCGCCTTCGTTGGCGCGATTCAGATGGAATCGCAAGAAATCAATATCAAACCGGCTTGACCGGAACATTACGGACACAAGGTGGCAAGCAGCTCCACGGCCTCCTCCATCAATCGGGAGAGCGAGAGCGGCTGAATACCGGCCACCAGATTGTTGCAGTGGTTCACAGGCAGCAGCAGCTTTTTTGCCGCGCTTTGTCCAATGGCCACCGCCATGGCGGGCGTAATTTCCCCCATGAGGGAATCTGCGGCGAGAATGCCGATGGGGCCCACAATGACGTCTGCGGTGCGGCAGGCCACCAGCACCGGGTTTTCTCCCGTGGCGCCGGCCTCCGCCCCTGCCTTGAGCATGGCGGACGTGGCAATGCCGTTGGTGCCCACGGCCACGATCTCACAGGGAAGCGCCGCAGCCTTGGCCCGCTCGATGAAAAGCTGCCCCATACGGCCGCTTTGCCCGTCGATCACAACGACTCTCATGCCTCCACCTCCAGAATCATGTCACAGCGCCCCGCGGGGTCCATCTCCGTGAAATAGGCCTGCTCCAGGGGAATCCACCGGGAGAAAAACCGCTCCTGCATCTCCGGCGTGTTGCGCTTTTCAATGCGGGCGCGCTGCAACGCCGGAGAAATCCGCAAAACGGCGGAAAGATCGTACGCGTCGGCAAGGTCCGGGTGCAGACTGTATGCCCCCTCCACAACGGTCAGCGCCTTGGGCGCCGTTTCCGCCGGTGCAAGCAGACTCTGGGTCTGGCAGTCATACCGGCGGTACCGGACGGGAAGTCCCTGCCCCAGCGGGCGCAGCACCTCTTCCAAAAAGCGCTCCCGGTCCACATTGCCGCCGGGCTGCGCATAGCGCTCCGGCGTACGCTGCTCCGGGCGCAGGAAGAAGTCGTCCATATGAAACACGTTGCAATCGTAAATCTGCTCCAAAAGACCTGCCAGCGTGGTCTTTCCGCTGGCGCAGCAGCCCTCCAGCGCCACCAGAACTTGGGACTGTTCCGCCATCTTGCGGTCGATGCCCGCCAGCAGCGGCAAAATCCAGAGAAACTCCCGGGAAATCACCCGGTAGGCAGGGTGATAGGCGTTCCGGAACGCCTCGGAGTGGTGGCAGGCGGGAAAGCCCTCACGGCGAAACGTCTCCGCTGCCTGCGCCGTTTCCGCATAGGAAACGGGCAGCTGCCCGTCTCGTGCAAGCGCCAGCAGGATGTCCACCTTTTCCGAAAGCAGCTCCGCCGTGCCCACAGGCGCCTTGGCAGAGAGCGCGAACAGGCGAAATAAGGTCCGGGGCGTCATGCCCTTCTCTTGCAGATACTGCAAAGGCAGGCGGCAAAAAGCGCCATCCAGCAGCTCCGGCAACGCGTCCCCGTCCCCGGGGAGGGTCGCCGCCTCCTCTTGAATGCGGCAAATGCCGCGCTCCTCATCGCTCACAAAATGGCCGCAGCCAAACACGCTCTGGTGCAGTCCCTTCAAAAGGTCCTGCGGGCAAAGAGCCGGATAGCGCGCACACTGCCGACGCAAAAAATCAATGGTAGCTTGTTTTTGACTCATGAAACCCCTCGCTCTTTGCGCAATAGCTTTCCGATACCGTATTTGCTATCATACCACGCCGGCGGCCAGGCAGGCAAGGGCTGGGACAAAAAACCTTTGAAATTTTCAAGGTTTTCCCTTTTTATCCCCGCTCCGCCCTGTTTATTAATTATTTTTGAATTTTCACTGTCCGTCGACAAATTTGGACAGGAAACGTCCCTGATTTTGTGTATGATAACGACAGTTTCTTCAACATCTGGTGTTTACTTCAGAAAGGATGACTGTTATGGGCAGTATTTCAAAAGAGTACCTCTTTCTTTTCAATGCCATTACCAACACGGAAAAAGACCTGGAGCATTTACGTCAGCAGCTGATTGACGCGCAGCGGCAAGCGGAGGAAATGTTCCTGGAGGAGCCGGCGGACGGAGAGGAGCCGGCAAACTAGTGTTGCATTTGCGGGAGACAGCAGCCGTAGCGGTGTGGTATTCTGAAAAAAAACACAGGAGGCTGCCATGCTGCACATTGGATGCCACCTCTCCTCCTCCAGAGGCTTTGCCGCCATGGGCCGGCAGGCGCTGGAGCTGGGGGCGGATACCTTTCAGTTTTTCACCCGCAATCCCCGGGGGAGCCGGGCCAGGGAGCTGGACACGGCGGACGCCGCCGCCCTGACGGCGCTGCTGCAAGCGCATCAGTTTGCTCCCATCCTTGCCCACGCGCCCTACACGCTGAATCTTTGCAGCGCAGAGGCGCAAACCCGGGCCTTTGCCCGGGAGACCATGGCGGACGACCTGCGCCGCATGGAATTTCTGCCGGGGCAGTACTATAACTTCCACCCGGGCAGCCACGTGGGGCAGGGGATGGAGGCAGGCATCGCCTTCATTGCCGAGGCGCTGAACGCGCTGCTGACGCCGGACCAGTCCACCACCGTCCTGCTGGAGACCATGGCGGGCAAGGGCAGCGAGGTGGGCGGCCGATTTGAGGAGCTGCGGGAGATTCTAAGCCGGGTGACACTGCGGGAAAAGGTTGGGATCTGCCTGGACACCTGCCACGTCTCCGACGCCGGGTATGACATTGCCGGCGATTTAGACGGCGTTCTCTCGGAGTTTGACCGGGTGGTGGGGCTTTCCCATCTGAAGGCCGTCCATCTCAACGACAGCAAAAATCCCCTTGAGAGCCACAAGGACCGCCACGCGTGCATCGGCGAGGGGACCTTGGGACTGGAGGCTCTTGTCCGGGTGGTACGCCACCCTGCGCTGCAAGCCCTGCCCTTTTGTCTGGAGACGCCAAACGAGCTGCCGGGCTACGCAAAGGAAATCGCCCTGCTGCGCAGCCTATCCGAATAACGCCCGCATCAAAGGAGCAAGGCCCCGGAACCCGGGGCCTTGCTCCTTTATTTTCTCTCAGTCGTAGCGCAGCGCATCGATGGGGTTGAGGTTTGCCGCCTTCTTGGCGGGGAGATAACCGAACACCACGCCGATGCCGGTGGACACGCCAAACGCCACCAGCACCGCAAGCAAACTGGGGCTGACGGTAAGGCTGGTCCCCAGCACGGAGGTGATGACCACCGTCGCCACGGAGGAGAGCAGATACCCCACCGCGATGCCCAGTACGCCCCCCAGCGCGGAGGTGGTGGCCGCCTCAATGACGAATTGGCGCATGATGGCGCTTTCCTTGGCGCCCAGCGCTTTGCGAATGCCGATCTCCCGAGTCCGCTCCGTGACGGAGACCAGCATGATATTCATGATGCCGATGCCGCCCACCACCAGAGAGATGGCGGCAATGGCCGCCAGCACGCCGATGATCATATTCACCATGGAATTCATGGTGTCCAGCATTTCCGACATACTGATGACGGTGTAGGCGTCCTCATCCTCAAAAATATTGTAGAGCGTGGTTTCCACCAGCGTTTTTGCCTCGGCAATCCGGTCCTTATCCTGCACCGTGACGGTATAGCTGTTGATGCTTCCGGTATAGCTCATGCGGGCGGCGGTGGAATAGGGGAGGAACACGCAGTCGTCGGCGCCGCCCTCCTCCAGATCGTCGCTCTCCGCCGCCATAACGCCCACGATTTCAAAGGTGGTGTTGCCGACCTTCAGCGTCTGACCCACGGCGCTGCCGCCAAAATAGGCCATGTTCAGATACTGGCCCACCACGCACACCTTTTTCCGCCCGGAGATATCCGTATACTGAAGCCCACGGCCCTCGGAAATCTCGTAGCCCTTCATGGAGAAGTACTCCTCGCTGACGCCGGAGACGGTGGAGCTAGAAACGGTGTCGCTGCCGATTTTCAAAAAGGAGGAAACGGACACGCTGGGGGAAAGCTGCTTAAATTCCTCCGGGTGATCCGCCACCATCTGGTACATATCCTCCTCGGACACGCTGCGGGAGGACCCCCGCCCCATCACCATCACCGTGAGGGAGTCGGTGCCAAGGTCCGCAAAGCTGTCCTCAATATAGCCCTGCATGCCGTTGCCAAGACCCACGATGACAATGACGGCGCAAACGCCGATGATGATGCCCAGCATGGTGAGGAAGGTGCGCAGTTTGCTGCTGCAAATATTTTTGATCGCCAGCTGAAAGGTCTCCAAAAAGCTCATGATGCGCCTCCCTTTCCCGCAAGGTCCGGCGTGACCACCGCCTCTGGCGCGTGGGCGTCCCCGTCATAGACCACACGGCCGTCCTCCAGCCGGATGATTCGCTGGGCCTGCACGGCGATGGAGTTATCATGGGTGATAAGCACCACGGTATTGCCCGCGTCGTGAAGCTTTTGCAGCATGGAGAGGACCTCCCGCCCGGTGTGGGAGTCCAGCGCGCCGGTTGGCTCGTCAGCCAGGATGACCGCAGGTTCGCCCACCAGCGCCCGGGCGATGGAGACCCGCTGCTGTTGGCCGCCGGAGAGCTGGGTGGGTTTGTTTTTGAGCTTGTCACCAAGGCCCACCACCTCCAGCGCCACCTTTGCCCGGTCCCGCCGCTCTGCCTTGGGCATCCCGGCGTACATCAGCGGGACCTCCACATTTTCCAGCAGCGTGAGCTTGGGCAGCAGATTGTACTGCTGAAAAATGAAGCCCAGCATCCTATTGCGAATCTCCGCCAGCTGATTTTTATTCATCCTGCCCACGTCTTCCCCGCCCAGAAGATACGTCCCGGAGGTGGGCACATCCAGACATCCGATGATGTTCATGCAGGTGGATTTGCCGGAGCCGGACTGGCCCACGATGGCCACAAACTCCCCCTTTTGGATTTGCAGGGAGATGTGGTCCGCCGCCCGGACCACGGTATCGCCCATGTGATAGGTCTTGCAGACGTCTTGAAACTCGATCAGCGCGCTCATCAGAAGCCTCCCCCCGGCCCGCCGCTGGGACGTCCGCCGCCTCCTCCGCCGCTTATGGCCATACCGCCGCCCATGCCGCTCATCGCCATGCCGCCCTGCATCATCATGGCATTGCCGCTGCCGGACGAGGTTTGGAGATAGGCCACGGTGTCGCCCTCCTGCAAGCCGGAGAGAACGGCAATATAGCTCTCGTCGCTCACGCCGGTTTCCACCTGCACGTAAACGTATCCCTCCGGAGCCTCCTGCTCCAGCGCGTTCGAGGCGCTGGGGGAATCCTTGGTGATGAGCACGGTGTTGCCCCGGTTGACCGCAGCGCTGGGAATTGCCAGCACGCCGCTCTCTTCCTCCAGCACGATCTCCGCATCCACATTCATGCCCGGCAGCAAGCCGTCGGTCTCGTCGATGCGGACGGTGACGGGATACGTGGTGATGCCGCCGGAGGTGGTGCCCGCCACGGAGACCTTAGTGACCGTGCCGGTATAGGTTTTGCCCTCCACGGCGTCGGCGGTGATCTCCACCGTCTGCCCAACGGCCACTTGGCCGATATCCAGCTCGTCAATGTTCATGGTCATTTCCAGATAGCTCATGTCGTAGATCGTGCAGAGGGTGCCGGAGGAGCCGCCCTCGATCTTGTCGCCGGCCTTGGCGGTCTTGGTGACCACCGTGCCGGAGATGGGCGCGGTGACCTGATAATCATCCAGCTTTTCCTTGGCGTTTTGCAGGGAGGTCTGGGCGTTGTTCAGGCTCGTCTGGGCGTTTTCGATTTGATCGTCCACGCTGTCGCCGGTGATGGTGCAGATCCGATCTCCGTTTTTAATGGCGTCGCCGGCAAGCCAGCTCAGCCCGCTGACCTTTCCGGACACTCCGGCGGTCACGGTGCTCTCTTCGCTGAGTTCAATAGACGCGCTGCCGTAGCTGGAGTAGCTTCCGATCACCGCGCTGGCGGTATAGCCGGAGGTCACCAGCCCGGGATTGGCAGCCTTGACCCGGACGGTGGTGAGCATCTTGCCGGTGTCCGAGGCGGTGGACCCGCTGGAGACCGCCGTCACGGTGCCGGTGATGGTGCCCGCCATGCCGTTGATGAATACCGTGGCGGTCTGGCCCACGGAAAAGTCCCCATCATTGGCATAGGTAAAGAGGAAGTTGAAGTAGAGGTTGTTGTCGCCCACAATGCGCAAAAGCTCCGTCCCCGCGCTGACGCTGTCCCCGTTTTTCACACAGACCTCGCTGACGGTGCCGCTCATGTCGGCGGTGGGATACTTGCTTTTCACCGCCTTGGAATAGCTGCTTTGGGCCTGCGAATAGCTGTTTTGCGCCTGGGTCTGGCTGGAGGAGGCGTCGGAGGCGTCCAGCGTATAGAGAAGCGTCCCCTTTTCCACCAGATCGCCTTCTTCAAAGGCGTCGCTTAAAATTTCCCCGGAGACCAGCGTGCTCACGGTATAGGCGTTCGCTGGTTCCAGCGTGCCGCTGGAGCTGAGGGCGTTGGTGATATCCCTCCGCTCGGCCGCCGTCTCCTGATAGACGGTGACGGCCTCGGTCTTTTTGCTGCCGATGCCCCGCGCCGCGATCACGCCGCCGCCGATGGCAAGGACCAGCACCAGCAAAACCAGCCAGCGCTTTCGGATTTTGCATCTCCTGAACCATTTCTTTTTGGGGGCGGCCTCCCGCGTTTCGTCCCTTACGACTTCTTCCATAGCTTCGCCGTTCCTTTCCGCTGTTTGCTTTTCATAGTGTCCACAGCATACGGGGGGAAGTTAAAATTAACCTGAAAGGTCCTCCAAAAGCAGGGGGCTTCCCTGCAAATTCAGTGAAACCGCCAAATCCTTTTTTTGAAATGTCTTTTTTCTTTATGCATTTTTCGGTAAAAAAAGTGGGCATACCTTCCGGCACACCCACTTCTTTTGGCTTATTTTTTGGGGACGAGCCTGTCCGCCGCAAGGCACAGCGCCACGGTCAGCGCCATATCCACAAGGGTATAGCCCACCGGAAGGTCCGTTTTCATCAGCAGACGGTAGGCAAGAAAGCCCAGAAGCCAAATCACCAGATTCCGCCCGTCCAGCCCGGCTCCAAACCGGTCCCGCCGCAGCAGGAAAAAGTCCGCAATCTGAATGGCGATCATGGGCGCGAACACGGAGCCGATGAGATAGAGGAAATTCGTGATATCGTCTATGGGGAAGAGGATGGCCCCGGCGATGCCCACCACGGTGACGCCCGCCGCCGTCCACTTGCCGGAAAACACTTTGCTGAGAGATTCGGCGGAAATGCCGGCGGACCACGCGTCGAGGAAGGTGGTGGTCACGGTGGAGAGAATCAAAATCACCAGCGCGGCAATGCCCAGCCCCGCCTTCACCATGATCTGGGCAATGTCGGATTCCCCGGTATAGATGGCGGCTCCCATGCCGATGACGTACATCCAGCAGGACACCAGTCCGTAGACCACCACGCTCACGAGCGTCGCCTGGGCGGGCTTTTCCGCCTCCCGGGTATAGTCGCCGATCAGCGGCAGCCAGGAAAGAGGCATGGCCACCGCCAGATCCACCGCCGCGCCAAAGCTCATGGCCTCCCCGGCGGAGGCACTCATGCTGCCGTCAAAGAAAATGACCTTGCATAAAACCAGCGTCAAGAGAAATAGCGCCGCCATGGCGATTTTATTGATCCAGCCCAGGTTGGTGACGCCCACCAGAATCCACAAAAGGATGAGTCCGCCAATCACCAGACACCACACCCAGTGGCCCACGGTGAAGATGCCGCCGATGGCCAGCGCGCCATCGTAAATCATGATGGCGGTCCAGCCCACCAGCTGCAACACATTCAAAAAGGCAAAGAAGATGCCGCCCTTTTGCCCGAAGCTCCGTTTCACCGTCTCCATGGCGCTCAGGCCCGTGCGCCCGCCGATGAGCCCCGCAAGATACATCATGGCGCAGCCGATCACGTGGCCCAGCAAAATGGCGGCAAAGCCCTTGACCATTCCCAGCGGGGCGAAATACGTACCGGTGAGAATTTCCGCCAGCGACACGCCCGCGCCGAACCAGATCAGTCCGTTTTGAAAGGAAGAGGTCTTTTTCATGCCCGGTCCTCCCCAATAAAGCGGCTGCGCAGGTCAAAGAGATGGTCCATGGGGCCCCGCCCCTTTCCAAGGTCCAGCTGCGCCGCCAGCGCGCCGGAGATGTACGCCTTTGCCCGCTCCACGGAGGAGGCCAAATCATAGCCCTTGGCGAGATTCGAGGCGATGGCGCTGGAGAGGGTGCAGCCCGTGCCGTGGGTGTTGGGATTTTTAATGCGGCGGCCCCGGAACCACCGGGCCGTGCCCTTTTGCCACAGCAAATCGTTGGCGTCGTTCAAATCGTGACCGCCCTTGCACAAGACCGCGCAGCCATACTCCTCGCTGATGGCCTGCGCCGCCCGCTCCATGTCCGCCGGGCAGCGGATCTCCATGCCCGTCAGCAGCTCCGCTTCGGGAATGTTGGGCGTTAAAATCTCCGCCAAGGGCAGCAGCTGTTCCTTCAAAACACCCATGGCGTCCGGGCGCAGCAGCGCCGCTCCCGAGGTCGCCACCATCACCGGGTCCACCACGATGTGCTTTGCGCCATAGCGCGTCAGCGCGTCCGCGATCACCGCGATGAGCGCGCCGGAGGAGACCATGCCAAGCTTCACCGCGTCGGGAAAGATATCGGTGAACACAGCGTCCAGCTGCGCTTTCAGGAAGGAGGGCGTTGCCTCCAGAATGTCTGTGACGCCGGTCGTGTTCTGGGCGGTCAGGGCCGTGACGGCGCTCATGGCGTATACGCCGTTTGCCGTCATGGTCTTGATGTCCGCTTGCATACCGGCGCCTCCGCTGGAATCGCTTCCGGCGATCGTCAATGCTGTTTTCATAAAAATACCCCTTTCTTGTTTCACAGCAATGCATTTCTAGGGCAATACCGCACAGAGATTGTGCGTGGATTGCGCAGTCAGATTTTTCGTCAAATTATGCAGAAATTTTGCCGCCATACTGACGTATGGCAAAAGATTTCTGTGCAAGATGGCGGAAAATATGCAAGCAAGCCATGCGCAAAGCCGTCAGGCGGTCTTTGTGTGATGTTGCCCTAAGGCGGCGGCAAGGTGGTGCCCCCAATGCCGCCGCCGAAAAAGCGGCAAACGCCGCGTTTTTCCCGTTTACTTTTGGCAGATCTCCTCCGACAGATGCTTTAGCTCCGCCGCAGCTTCCCTCACGTCCCTTTGCCCGAACAGGGCGGAGACCACCGCCACGCCGGAAAGGCCGCAGCCGCCCAGCTCCCGGATATTTTCCCGGGTAATCCCGCCGATGGCTACCACCGGAACCTCCACCGCCGCCGTGATGGCCCGGATGGTGTCGTGGGAGATGGGCTTTGCCTCGGACTTTGTGTCGGAGACGAAGGCCGCGCCGGTGCCCAGATAATCGCAGCCCGCCGCCACGGCCCGCCGCGCCTCCTCCACCGTGTGGGCGGAGACGCCGATGAGCTTGCCATGTCCCAGCAGCGCCCGGGCGCGGCCGGCCTCCAGATCCTCCTGCCCCACATGCACGCCGTCGGCCCCGGTCTGCACGGCGATCTCCACATTGTCGTTGATAATGCTCACCACGCCCTTTTGGCGGCACAGCGCCACAAACCGGGTCGCTTCTTCCAGAAAGTGTGCGTCCTCCAACTGCTTTTCCCGCAGCTGGACGATGGACGCTCCGCCGTCGATGGCCGCTTCGATCTGGCGGAAAAAGGCGTCGTCATCCGCCGCCCACGCCCGGTCCGTCACGGCATACAGCCGCATTTGCTCCGATGTAAGTTTCATAAAATCGCTCCTCCAAAATAAAACCGCAGACATGCCCAATTCGGCCTGTCTGCGGAAATCATCGCTTATCTCCCTACGTTGGCATGATCCAAATCAGGTCCCGGGTCGAAACCTTGCGGTTTCCTCTCAGCCCGCGCCAGCGGACTCCCCTTTTTTCATTTTCCCCATCATACGCCCGTTTTTGCCTCTTTGCAACCCTCCCCTTGACTTTTTTTGCGTTCAATGGCATAATGGGCTACGAAAAACGGGGGAGCCGGTTTCGGCTGAGAGGAAGCGTTTGCTTCGACCCTTTTACCTGATGTGGGTTATGCCACCGTAGGAAGTCATGATGGGATTGAAAACGGCGGGCCCTTTCAGGACCCGCCGTTTCTTACTTTTTTGCATGGGAGGGATGAGAGAAAACGAAGGCGCCCCGGACATTCCGGGAGCGGACCAAGGGGGAGCGCCCTGGGTCCCAAGCCATCAGAGCAGCGATGGGAAGCCGTGTTCCGGCGTGAGAGGAGGCCAGAAAGCCTCGACCGATTTTTCCACGCGGAAGGGGAGAGGTCTCTCCCACTTCGCCACCTTGCCGTGCAAGGGGGAAACGCTGCTTCCTTACCGTTTTCTCCCTGCGATCTCAATTCATACAAAGGAGTTATTATTTATGAAAAAGTATTCTGCGAAAAAGCTTGCTCTGGCAGGCCTTTTGTGCGCTGTGGCCGTGATGGGCAGCGCGTTTTCCTTCCCCGTGTTCGCCAGCAAATGCGCCCCGGTGCAGCACATGGTGAACATTTTATGCGCCGTGTTTTTGGGTCCCTGGTACGGGGTGGGCGTGGCTTTTGTGGCAAGCCTTTTGCGCAACCTCTTTGGGCTTGGAAGTCTACTGGCCTTCCCGGGCAGCATGTGCGGCGCGGCGCTGTGCGGCATTGCCTATCACAAAACCAAAAAACTGCCGCTGACGCTGATCGCGGAGGTGCTGGGCACCGGCATTCTCGGCGGACTGCTCTCTTATCCCATCGCCATCGCCTTCATGGGCAAGGGCGCCGGGGACATCGCCTTTTACGCCTATGTGGCGCCGTTTTTGGTCTCCACCGTGGGCGGTTCCGTGCTGGCGGGCGCGCTGGTGTACGCGCTGGAGCGCAGCGGCGCGATGAAGTCCATGCGCGCCGCCATGGAGCAGTAAACTTTTTAAGAAGAGGTCTTTTCATGATGGATTTCACCCGTCTGGACGCCCTACGGCAGCGGCGGCCCCTGCTCCACTGCGTGAGCAATCTGGTCTCCGCCAACGACTGCGCCAATCTGGCGCTGGCCGTGGGCGCCAGCCCCATAATGGCCCAGGGCGAAGGGGAGATGGCCGCCGTCACCGCCGCGTCCAGCGCCACCGTGCTCAACACCGGCACGCCGGACGAGGAAAAGTACCGCGTGTGTCTCCTTTGCTCTCAGGCAGCCGCCGCCCTCGCCCAGCCCGTGGTGCTGGACCCGGTGGGCGTGGGCGCCAATCTCTGGCGTCTCCAGCACGTACAGGCCCTGCTGCAATGCTTTACGCCCTCCATCCTGCGGGTAAATCTGGGGGAGGCGCAGGCGCTGGTGCAAACCACCGGCTGCGGGCAGGGGGTGGACAGTCCCGCCCCCGCCACGGCGCAGGAGCGGCAAAGCGCGGCGGTGACGCTGGCC
The DNA here is from genome assembly GCF_028693505.1 of Oscillibacter sp. GTDB lineage: Bacteria > Bacillota > Clostridia > Oscillospirales > Oscillospiraceae > Oscillibacter. The sequence continues at coordinate 67,146 of NZ_JAQUVF010000001.1, read as the reverse complement.
CGCCAGTACCAAACCACCGTTTTGCTCTCCGGACCGGAGGATGTTGTGACCGATGGGGAGACGGTCTGGCAGGTGGATGGCGGCAGCAATTTGATGGCCTATGTCACCGGCACCGGATGTATGCTCTCCGTGCTGTGCGGGGCCTTTGCCGCCGTGACGCCAAAGACGCTGGAGGCTGCGGTCCTTGCCGCCGCCTTTTGGAAGGTCTGCTCCCGCCGGGCGGAGATTGCCGCCGACAGCCGGGGACCGGGGTCCTTCCGCGCGGCGCTCTTTGACGCGGCGTACGCCCTCACCGCTCAAGACTTCGCCAAAGAGGCCGCGGCGAGTCTCACGAAACGCTGAGGTTTCTTTTGAGATTTTCCGGCACGCCGGGGGCGCATCCATTCGGATGCGCCCCCGCTTTTTCTTCTTGGCGGTCGCCCGGGCGGCATATCCCGCCCGGGCCTCGCATAAGGTTGTCCGAGAGGTGAATGAAATGAAAAAGGGACGCCTTCCCGGCATGTTTTTGCGGCGGATGGAAGCCGCCGTGCTGGCCGCCGGCACACTCTGGACGGTATCGGTCACGGCGGGCAGCGCAACCGCCGCGACCGCATTTACGGCTCTGCGGGAGGCCTCGCCCCTGCGGGCCTTGCAATGGGAGCTGGGGGACCTGTGGCCCCGGGACACCCTCTCGGCGGCGACGGCTCTGGCTCTGGGGGAGGCCCCGCTGCTGCTGGCGGCCCGGCCTGCGGTGGCGGAGCTATGGAAGCAGGCGGAAACCTCCACTCCCGCTCAGGAGGACAACACCGTCACGGTCCCCGTGGAGGAAACGCCGCTGGACGCCCCGGGCGCGCCGGACAACGGCGTGGCCGCCCGGACGCTGGTGCCCACGGACCCCAGCGGCTACACCGTGTGCGGACGCTCCTACATCAGCAACTCCACCGACCACGCCCTCTCCATTCCGGATTTGCAGGAGCCGTTTTCCGCCGTGCTGACCGGGGAGGGGCCGCAGGTCCTGATTCTCCACACCCACGGCAGTGAGAGCTACACCCCGGCAAACGCCGAAGGGATCGTCTGGTCCGGCGACCACCGCACCACGGACACCCGCTACAATGTGGTGCAGGTGGGCGACGCCATGGCGGAGGTCTTTGGGGAGGAGGGGATCTCCGTTCTCCACGACCGGACGCTCTACGACTATCTCTCCTACGCCGGGGCCTACGACCGGTCTCTCGCGGCCATTCAGAGCTATCTTGCCCAGTACCCCTCCATCCGCTTTATTCTGGATGTTCACCGGGACGCCATCGAGGACGCCCAGGGCAACCAGTACAAGGTGGTCTCCGCCGTGGAGGGGGAGGGGACCGCCGCCCAGCTGACGCTGGTGGTGGGCAGCGACGGCAGCGGGCTGACCCATCCCAACTGGATGGAAAATCTGCGTCTGGCCGTTGCCATTCAGGAGGACGCGCTGACGGAATACCCCTCGCTGATGCGGCCCATTTTGCTGCGCAACTCCCGTTACAACCAGCACGCCACCACCGGGTCCCTTTTGGTGGAGGTGGGCGCGGCGGGCAACTCCCCGGAGGAGGCCCTTCTCGCCGGAAAGCTTTTTGCCCGGCGTACGGCGGACGTTTTGCAGGCCAGAAGCAAATAAAAAAAAGAGACGCATCCAAAAGGATGCGTCTCTTTTCAGAACCTGTCCGTACTGCCGTCAGTCGGTGACGTAGGGCAGCAGAGCGATCTGACGGGCACGCTTGATCGCCTCGGTCAGCTGACGCTGATGCATGGCGCAGGTGCCGGTGGTTCTGCGGGGCAGAATCTTGGAACGCTCAGAAACAAATCGACGCAGCTTGGCGGCGTCCTTGTAATCAATGCTCTCGCACTTATCCGCGCAGAACTGGCAAACCTTACGGCGCTTGCCGCGCATGGGACGAGAGGGTCTCGCTTCACGATCGAAAGCCATGATATGGTTCCTCCTTACTTCAAAATCAGAACGGCAGTTCGCCGTCCTCTTCACCAATTTCGGCAAAGTCGGAGTGCCCGTCCATCGGAGCCGCGCTGGCCCGTCCGGCAGGAGCACTGTATGCGGGAGCGGCACCGTACTCACCGGCGCCGTCACGCTTGGAATCCCCGAAGTAGACGTTGTCGGCCACGACTTCCGCGCTTCTGCGCTTGCCGCCTTCCTTATCCGTCCAGTCGCGGATTTGCAGCCGGCCCTCTACCACGGCCATACGGCCCTTGGTGAAGTACTTGCTGACGAATTCCGCGGTGGCGCGCCATGCCACGATATCGATAAAGTCGGTCTCCTTCTCGCCGCCCTGAGACTTGAAGTCCCGGTCCACGGCCAAAGAGAAGGAGGTGACGGCCGTACCGCTTCCGGTGCGGCGCAGCTCGGGGTCACGGGTCAAACGACCCATGAGAATGATTTTGTTCAGCATGTTATGCCTCCTTACTCGCCCTTACAGACGATCAAAGAACGCATGATGCCGTCGGTAATGCCGAGGATACGGTCCAGCTCTCTGGGGAACGCGGGCTCGCTGCTGAAGCTCATCAGCACGTAGTATCCATCGGTCTTGAAGTTGATGGGATAAGCCAGCTTGCGGCTGCCCCACTCTTCCACTTCAACGGCGGAACCATTCTGCTCAGCCAGTGTCTTGAACTTCGCCACCAGTGCGGCGGTGTTCTCCTCACCCTGTGCAGGGTCGATAATGTAGACGACCTCATAATTGGCAGAAACCTTTGCCATGTTTGCACCTCCTTTTGGACAAATGGCCCTCATCTTCAGATGAGAGCAAGGATATGCCCGCAGACTGCGAGCCTTATTATTATATAAGAATTTGCGCAAATGTCAAGAAAAAGTTTTTATTCTTTGCTTCTTTTTAGAAAAGCGTTCCCTTTTACAAAAAAATGTGCTATATCTGTACCAGAAACCGCCGCTTGCCGGCGAGGATCATGAATAGGGAGGAACTTTCAAATGAACAAGCATTTCCGGGGCCTGGGTCATATCGGGATCTACACCGCCGATATGGATGAGAGCATTGCCTTTTATGAGAAGATCGGCGCTTCCCTTTTGAAACGGGAGACTCTTTCCACGCCCAATGGCGAAAAGCATCTGGCGCTGGTGGACCTCGGCGGCGTCACGCTGGAGCTGATCCAGTCTCCCACGCCCGTTTCCATGGAGGAGGGCTGCATTCCCCATTTTGCCGTCTATGTGGACGACATGGACGCCACCGCCGCCGCCATCCGCGCCGCAGGGGTGGACACCTTCCTTGCACCGAAGAAGAAAGTGCTGCCCCACCTGTTCGGCGGTTTGGAAAACTGGTTTTTCACCGGCCCCTCCGGCGAGCAGATTGAGCTTTTGAAAATGCTGTAAAAGAGAAGAGACGCCTTTTGGCGTCTCTTTTTTAATGAAACAGCTTTCGCCCCGCCCAGATGGACAGGCACGCGCCCACCACGCCCACCAGCAAATTGGCGAACAGGCCGTAAGCGTAAAAGCCCAGCAGACCGAAGAGGGCGCTGCCCACGAAGGAACCCAGCATCCCGATGGCGATGCTGCGCACAAGGCCGCCCTCCGCGTGCATCACCCGCCCCGCGATCCAGCCCACCAGCGCGCCCATAATCAATGAACCAATCATGTTTTTCTCCCTCAGTCCTTGATATATTCCCGCACCCGATAGGTGGCGCCGATCTCCTCTTCGCAGATCTTGCGGCAGTTTTCGATCTCCTCTGCGGGGATCGTATCCACCACGGTCATCATCACGTGGGGCACATACCGCAAAAGCTCCTTGGCGAAGTCCTTCATGGCCTCGTAGCTTCCGGGGAGCCGGGGGCGGCACAGCGCCTCGTATTTCTCCGCCGTATCGGTGTTGAGGGAGATGGAGACCATGTCGAACCGGCCCGCAAATTCCGGACAGATATCCCGGCCGTGGATGAGATTTCCGGTGCCGTTGGTGTCCATGCGGGTAAAGATTTTCTTTCCGTGCTCCTTCAGATGGTCGATCACCCAGCAGATATCGTCCATGCGGTAGCTGGGCTCGCCAAAGCCGCAAAACACGAGCTGGCGGTACTTGCCAAGGTCTCTCCCCTCAATGGAGGCGAGAATTTCTTCCCGGGTAGGCTCCCGCGTAAGCCACAGGTTGTCGTTATAAATGCTGCCCTGACTGCTTTGGTTTTGCCGCAGGCAGAAGGTGCAGGCATAGTCACAGCGGTTGGTGGTATTCACATACAGGTTGTCCCCGTATTCATACGTGATCGTAAATCCTTTTTCCATGTTCCTTCACTCCAATCCGAAAAGACGTTTTCCGTTTTCACAGGTGCATCGGGCCAGCTCCTCCGGAGAGATGCCCTTCCACCGGGCCAGCGTCTCCACAATATACGGCAAATTCCGGCTGTCGTTCCGCTTGCCGCGGCACGGGACCGGGGCAAGATAGGGGCTGTCCGTCTCCACCAGCATCCGCTCCAGCGGCGTGATGGCAGCCACCTCCGGGGCGCGGCGGGCGTTTTTATAGGTAATAGGTCCGTCAAAACCCAAGAACCATCCCCGCTTTAAAAGCTCTGCCGCCATCTCGGGACTGCCGGAAAAGCAGTGGAACACCCCCCGGACCTCGAGATAGTCCGCCACGATGGCCAGCGCGTCCCCATGGGCGTCCCGGTCGTGGACGATCACCGGAAGGCGCAGCTCGCCCGCAAGCGCCAGCTGGCGGCGAAAAATCTCCCGCTGAAAGTCCCGGGGCGGATTTTCCTGCCAATAATAATCCAGCCCGATCTCGCCGATGGCCACCACTTTTTTATGCCCGCACAGGCGGCGGATTTCCTCCAATTCCGCATCTCCGGCCCCATGGCAGTTTTCCGGGTGGAGGCCGACGGCGGCATAGACGTGGGGAAATTGCTCCGCCAGCGCCACCGCCGCCCGGGAGGAAGCCGCGTCGCACCCCGGGTCCACCACCAGCGCAACGCCCGCGGCGGGGAGGGCGGAGAGCACCTCCGCCCGGTCGGGGGCAAAGGCGTCGTCATCATAGTGGGCATGGGTATCAAACAAAAGCATTCCGTCACCCCTGTTGTCTTTTTTCAGCGAAATCACACGATTCCCGCTCTAGTATACCACACTCCGCACCGGTGGAAAGGGCCAGAATAAAATAAAAAGGACATCCCACAGGATGTCCTTTCAATTTCAGCACAATCAGCCAATCTGGTTGAACTTCAGGGTCATAGCGCTCTTCTTGTGAGCGGCCGTGTTCTTGTGCAGAACGCCCTTGGCAACAGCCTGATCGACTTTCTTCACCGCAACCTTGTAAGCGCCATCGGCCTCGGTGCGATTGCCATCTGCGGCAGCAACCTCGAACTTCTTGATGGCGGTTTTCAGATCGGACTTTGCAGCCTTATTCCGTGCGTTTTTCGCTTCACCAATCAACACACGCTTCTTGGCAGACTTGATATTCGGCAAACCAAACACCTCCTTCGGCAAATTCACACAGTAGATTTTCCACCGTGCAGAATGATATTTTAGCAGGGAACGAACAAAAAATCAAGTCTTTTTTTACATTTTCTGCTCTTTTTTGTATATTGTATGCAATATCGCAAAACCTAGGGCAGGAACCACAAGATTTTGTGTTGGGAGGGAACTGCTTTTGTTCAGTAAGCGAACGGATCTGGCCCTGGAGGCCCGGGAATTATGGCAGGAATCGGCGGAAAAGACCACGCGGCTGCAAGGCGTGAAGGCCACAAAGCAAAAACAGGAGGGGTATCCGACCACCCGTGTGGACATTTTGGACGAGCGGGGAGAGCAGGCGCTGGGCAAGCCCCAAGGCTCCTATCTCACCATCGACCTTTCCACCTTCTGGCAGCGAAAGGCCGATTTTTTTGAGCGGGCCGTCCGGGCCGTGGGCAGTCAGCTCAAGGCGCTGATCCCGCAGGAGGGGGCCGCGCTGGTCATCGGCCTTGGCAACAGCGCCATGACGCCGGACGCCGTCGGCCCGCTGACACTGGACAGCGTCCTCATCACTCGGCACCTGATTGCCTCCATGCCCAAGCATTTTTCCGGCTTCCGCCCCGTGGCGGCGTTTCGCACCGGAGTGCTGGGCACCACCGGCGTGGAGTCCGCCGAGGCGGTGCGGGGGTTAGTGGCGGAGGTGCATCCCGCCCTCATCATCGCCGTGGACGCGCTGGCCTCCCGTCGGTGTGAGCGGGTGTGCGCCACGGTGCAGCTCTCCGACACCGGCATCGTCCCCGGCTCCGGCGTTGGAAACCACCGCTGGGCGCTGAATCAGGAGACGCTGGGCGTGCCAGTGTTTGCCGTGGGCATCCCCACCGTGGTGGACGCCGCCACGCTGGCGGCGGACCTGCTGGAGGGCAGCGGCATCCAGTCCGTGGACGAGGAGACCTTGCGCAAGAGCCATCAAAACCTGATGGTGACGCCCCGGGATATCGACCAGCAGGTGCGGGACCTTTCCAAGGTGGTGGGCTACGGCATCAACTGGGCGCTGCAGGATCTGGAGATCGAGGAAATGAACGCACTGCTGAGCTGAGGGCAGCGCCAACGGGCACAAGCCTTGCAAAATAGGTCCCGATCACCCTATTTTGCGGAAAAATGGCTGCTATACTGTCCGTTGAGGTGATTTTTATGGAAGGGTCCTGCTGCGAAACCTGCAAATTTTTCAGACAGCACTTTATCCGCTTCGGCAAGCGGTACGATTTGGCAAACTGCGGTCACTGTGTTTTCCCAAGATTGAAGCCCCGCAAGCCCAACGCGCCCGCCTGCGAGCGGTATCAGACTTTGCCACAAAGCAAGCGGTAGCGGCAGCGGAAATCGTCGCTGGTCCATACGTCTGCCTGCCGATTCGCTCCATGCCTTCCGGCGCGGGCAAGTTGGCTGTTTCCCGAACTGGCACAGACGCGCCCGGCAGGGGGCTTAATCTTGCGGGGCAGTGATTCGGAGTACCCCCGTAAACCCCTGCCGTGGCGGCAGGGGCTAAACGGCTTTTTCTTCCACCGTGAACAGCCCGTTCTTTTTCGCCGCGTGAAAAAGAATGGGGGGTTCATCCCCCATTCCCCGGGGACGGGGGGATTCACTCCCCGATTTCCAGCACCACGGGGCAGTGGTCGCTGCCGGTGACCTCGCTCCAGATGTCGGCGCTTTGAATTTTCTGTCGCAGCCGCTCGGAGACGATAAAATAGTCGATGCGCCAGCCCGCGTTGTTCTTTCGGGCGTTGAAGCGATAGCTCCACCAAGAATACGCCCCGGTTTTATCCGGGTACAGATACCGAAAGGTATCCACAAACCCGCTTTGCAAAAGCTCCGTCATCTTGCCCCGCTCCTCGTCGGAAAAGCCCGGATTCATGCGGTTGCTCTTGGGGTTTTTGATGTCGATCTCCTCATGGGCCACGTTCAGATCGCCGCAGTACACCACCGGCTTTTTTGCGTCCAGCTCCAGGAGATACGCCCGGATATCGTCCTCCCACGCCATGCGGTACTCCAGCCGGGAGAGCTGGTCCTTGGAGTTGGGGGTATAGCAGCAGACGAGGTAAAATTCTTCAAACTCCGCCGTAATGACCCGCCCTTCGTGGCGGTGCTCGTCCGCGCCAAAATCATAGGTCACGGAAAGGGGCGCTTGCCGGGTAAAGACGGCGGTGCCGGAATACCCGGCCTTATCGGCGCTGTTCCAATAGCGCTGGTAGCCGGGCAGGTCAAATTCCGCCTGCTCCGGCCGCATTTTTGTCTCCTGTAAGCAAATTACATCCGCGTCGGCCACGGCGCACAGGTCCAGAAAACCCTTTCCAAGGCAGGCGCGCAGGCCGTTGACGTTCCAGGACAGCAGTCTCATAACACTTCTCCGATCTATTTTCCTGTTTTCTTCATTGTATCCGATTTTCCCGCAAAAAACAATCTTGCTCCAGCGCCGGAAAGGGAGTAGAGTGTCTTTATTGACGGCATGAGGTGTTTTTATGGAACAGACGGCTCCCGGCGCAAGAAATATGACCGTTGGCTCTCCCGCGGGACATATCGTCGCCTTCGCGCTGCCCCTGCTGGCGGGCAGTTTTTTGCAGCAGCTCTACAACATGGTGGACAGCTGGGTAGTTGGCCGGTACGTGGGCGACGGGGCGCTGGCCGCCGTGGGCGTGGGCTTTCCGGTCATTTTTATGTTCACGTCCCTTTTCATGGGCCTTTCCAACGGTGGGACCGTGGTAATCGCCCAATTTTTTGGGGCCGGACGCATGGACCGGGTCCGGGACGCGGTGGACACGATCTATACCACGTTCCTCTTCTCGGTCATCCCGGTGACGGTGCTGGCCGTGGCGGCAGTAAAGCCCATCCTCTTATTGCTGCGGGTGGAAAGCGGGGCTTACCGCGAGGCGTTCGTCTATTTGCTGGTGGTGTGCATCGGACTTACGGGGACCATCGGCTACAACTTAAACGCGGGCATTTTAAGCGGACTTGGCAACAGCCGCACCACACTGCTGTTTTTGGCCATTTCCGCCGTGATGAACATTGTGCTGGACCTGGTTTTGGTGCTGGTGATTCCGCTGGGCGTGCTGGGCGTGGCCCTCGGCACCATCATTTCCCAGGCGTTTTCCTGGCTGTTCGGCATTTTTTACATCAACCGCAAATACCCCGCCTTTTCCATCCGCCCCTTCTGCCGCCGCTTTGACCGGGAGCTGTTCGGCCAGATCATGGGCATCGGCCTGCCGGCGGGCATTCAGATGTCGCTGGTGGCGCTGGGGGCCATGGTGGTGATGAGCAAAATCAACTCCTTCGGCAAGGAATTTGCGGCAGGCTACAACGTGGGCTATCGGCTGGACCAGCTGGCTTTTTTGCCGGTGCAAAGCCTTTCCACCGCCGTCACCGCCTTTGTGGGGCAGAACATCGGCGCCCACCGGCTGGACCGGGCGCGTCAGGGCATTCATGTGACAGTGCTCGTTTCCGCTCTCTGGTCGCTGCTGATGGCCGCGGTGCTGATCCCCTTCGGCGGCGCTTTGGTGGGCCTTTTCTCCCCCACGCCCGCGGTCATTCACGCCGGCGCGGTCTATCTCCGGTGCATTATGCCCTTTTACGCGCTCTTCGCCGTGATGTTCTGCCTGAACAATGCCATGCGGGGAGCAGGGGAGAGCGTTTTTCCCATGGTGAACGTGCTCTTTTCCCTGATCTTGCTGCGGGTGCCCGCCGTATACTGGTTTGCGGACCGCTTCGGCCCAGACTACATGTATTATGGCATCGGCGTGGGCTGGGTGCTGGGCTTTACCATCTCGCTTGTCTACTATCTCTCCGGCCGCTGGAAGCGCCGGGGCAGTCTGGCGGACCAGGCGGACCCTTCCGCCTGAGCGGCGATTTTCCCAATGCCACAAAAAAAGGACGCCCTGCGGGCGTCCTTTTTATTTATCCCTCCGCCAAAAACTCCACCTGTCGGTTGGATTGGGAGTTGCGCACCAGCAATTTTTCCAAACAGGCCAGCGCCTCCGTCTTTTCCGCCCCCTTGCGGAAAACCAGAATATCCTCCCGGCACAGCGGCGGGTCAAAGCGGAACGAGCGGACCGTGGCAAAGCCCCGGATGTCCGCCGCCGGCACGATGGCCGCGCCCACGCCGTTTGCCACCATCTTCTGGGTGAAGTCGTCCCGATTCAGCTCGCACACCACATTGGGCCGGAACATCAAATCCGCGAACAGCTGATCCTCCAGCTTGCGGATGGTGGACCCCTCGTCGGAGAACACAAAGCTCACGTCCCGCAGCTCCTCCGCCAAAACCCCGGGGGCGATCTTCCGGGTGCGGGGATGGGACACGCAGAACGGGTGGTCCTTTGGCAGCACCAGCACCAGCTCCTCCCGGCACAGCGGCGTAAAGCCCTGGGCGGGCAAATCGTCCTCCGGCGTGATGGCGATGACCGCCAGATCGATCTTTCCCGCCTGCATCATCGCTTTGAGCTGCAAATACCGGTTTTCAAAGAGCTTGAGCGTGATGGAGGGAAACGCCTCCTTAAAGGCGGGCAGACTGTTGGCCACCAGATCCAGTCCCCAGGAGGAGCAGCCCAAGCGGATGCAGCCCTCGTTCTTCAGCGCCGCGATGCTGGCGCGGGCGGCGTCCTGAATGCGCACCACATCCGCCGCCGCCTGCAGGTAAATTCTACCCGCGTCGGTGGGCACCAGACGGTTTTTGTCCCGCAGGAACAGGGGCGTTCCCAATTCCGCCTCCAGCTTCAAAAGGTACTGGCTCAGGGTGGACTGGGTGATAAACAGCTTCTCCGCCGCCCGGGTGACGCTCATCTGGTGGGCAATTTCCAGAATGTACTCCGGGTTTTTAATATCCATGCTCCGCCCTCCTTTGCATTCTCATTACTTTTTCCGATGCGTCGCATCACTTTTAACGTTTTGACTTTCCGCGCCTGCGGGACTATTGTTATCTTACAGCAAGGGAGCCCCCTTCCACAAGAAATTTCTTACAAACTTTATTTTTCAGAAAGAAGGAACAGACCATGATCAACTTGAGAGAAACTCGTTTCTACAACCTCGTGAAGGCTTTCCTGGAGTTCGGCGGCCTTCAGTGAGCGATTGCCCAGCATTCGCCATTTGATATATGATGGATACCTCCTATATCCAGGAAACGGCGCCGAAGCGATGCTTCGGCGTCTTTTCTTTGGGAAAATCGGCGACAAACGTTGTAATTTCAGAAGGTATCCGGTATAATAATAGAACTGTTTTGGAAATACCGGCCCTCTTCCATTCGGAGCGGCCGCTTAAAAAGGAGAACCCCCATGGAAAAGAAGAAGTTCTATATCACCACCCCCATCTATTACCCCTCGGACAAGCTCCACATCGGGCACACCTACTGCACGGTGGCCACCGACGCCATGGCCCGCTACAAGCGGCTTACCGGCTGCGACGTGTGCTTCCTCACCGGCACCGATGAGCACGGTCAGAAGATCGAAACCAAGGCGCAGGAGAGCGGCATCACCCCCAAGGAGTTTGTGGACCGCATTGTGGAAGGTCCCCGGGGCGTCAAGGACCTGTGGAAGCTGATGAACATTTCCAACGACCGCTTCATCCGCACCACGGACGATTACCACGTCTCCGCCGTGCAGAAGATTTTCCGCAAGATGTACGATAACGGCGACATTTATAAGGGCGCCTACCGGGGAAAATACTGCACCCCCTGCGAGTCCTTCTGGACGGAGAGCCAGCTCAAGGACGGATGCTGCCCCGACTGCGGCCGCAGCGTGGTGGACGCGGAGGAGGAGGCCTACTTCTTCCGCCTGAGCAAATACGCAGACAGGGTCCGGGACCTGCTGGAAAACACGGACTTCCTCCAGCCCCGCAGCCGCGTCAACGAGATGGTGAAAAACTTTATCGACTCGGGCCTTGAGGATCTGTGCGTCTCCCGCACCAGCTTCACCTGGGGCATTCCCGTGGATTTTGACCCGGGCCATGTGGTCTACGTGTGGGTGGACGCCCTCTTCAACTACACCTCCGCCCTGGGCTTTTTGAATGACCAGTACCACGACTATGAAAAGTACTGGCCTGCCGACGTCCACTTTGTGGGCAAGGAGATCGTCCGGTTCCACTCCATCATCTGGCCCGCCATGCTCATGAGCATGGAAATGCCCCTGCCGAAACATGTGTTTGGCCACGGCTGGCTGCTGCTGGACGGCGGCAAGATGAGTAAGTCCAAGGGCAATGTGGTGGACCCCTATATTCTGGCGGAGCAGTTCGGCGTGGACGCCCTGCGCTTTTTCCTGATGCGGACCTTCCCCTTCGGCTCCGACGGCAACTTCTCCAACGAGCTTTTGATCCAGACCATCAACACCGACCTTGCCAACGACCTCGGCAACCTCGTCTCCCGCACCACCGCCATGGTGGGCAAGTATTTCGGGGGAAGCCTGCCGGAGGGCTGTGGGACGTGGACCGCCCCCGAGACGTGCGATCAGGAGCTTTTGTCCATGGCCCGCGCGCTGCGAAGCGCCTATGAGGCGCAGATGGAGGCCTACGCCCCCCACAACGCGCTCTCCGAGGTATTCAAGGTCATTCAGCGGGCCAACAAGTATATCGACGAAACGGCCCCCTGGGCGCTGGCCCGGGACATGGAGGCAAACGGCCCCCGCCTTGCCCATGTGCTCTACAACCTGCTGGAAGCCACCCGCATCTGCGGCATTTTGCTCAGCCCCTTCATGCCCGCCTCCTGCGAGGCGCTCTTCCGCCAGATCGGCGCGGGGGCGAATTGCCAGAGCTGGGAATCCGCCGCCGAATGGGGCGTTTTGCCTGAAACCGCCGCCACCACCAAGGGCGAAAACCTCTTCCCCCGCATCGATGCGGAGAAGGCCCTTGCCGCGCTGGAAGAGGCGGAGCAGGCAGCCCGGAAAGCCGCTCTCCCCGCCGTGGAGCTGGAGCCGCAGCTTTCCGAGCAGGTGGACTTTGACACCTTCTGCAAGTCCGATTTCCGGGCGGTGAAGGTGAAGGCCTGCGAGGCCGTGAAAAAGAGCGAGAAGCTGCTGCGCTTCACGCTGGACGACGGCACCGGCACCGACCGGCAGATCCTCTCCGGCATCCACAAGTTCTACGAGCCGGAGCAGCTGGTGGGAAAGACGCTGGTGGCCATCGTGAATCTGCCGCCCCGGAAGATGATGGGGCAGGAATCCTGCGGCATGCTGCTCTCCGCCGTCCACACCGAGCAGGGCGAGGAAAAGCTGAACCTCATCATGGTGGACGACGCCATCCCCGCAGGCGCAAAGCTCTGCTGAGCGTTTTTTTCCAAAGACACACACAACCTGCAAAAGGAGTCCGGGCCGCTGGCCCGGACTCCTTTTTTTCGGCAAGACCTTTGCCGTTGTGTTTTTTTATTCGTTTGGTGCTATACTTATATTCATATCTGCTGTATCCGCCGCGATTGATTCACGCGCCGACCGTGGCGGCAAAAGGAAGGAACATCACACATGAGACTGCAAAGCGCAATTTTTGATATGGACGGGACGCTGCTGGACTCCATGCACATCTGGCACGAGCTGGGCCCCTGTATGCTCTATAAGCAGGGCATCACGCCGACGTCGGACCTGCACGAAAAGCTGAAAACCATGACGCTGCGCCAGGGCGCGGCCTACTGCAAGGAGGCCTATGGCATGCCCCAGAGCGTGGAGGACATCGTATCGCTCATCGAAGAGCAGATCTTCGATTTTTACCACAACCAGGTGCAGGCCAAGCCGGGTGTGGAAAAGTTTCTCTCGCTGCTGAAAATGGAGGGCGTTTGGATGTATGTGGCCACCGCCACGGACCGTCATTTGGCCGAAGCCGCCCTCCGCCACGCCGGGATCGACGGGTATTTTCGCGGGATCATCACCTGCGCCGAGGCGGGCAGCGGGAAAAGCTCTCCCGAAATTTATGAGCGGGCCATGCGTCGGCTCCAGTCCAACAAAAAGGACACCGTGGTTTTTGAGGACGCGCTCCACGCCATCCAGACCGCCAAGGCTGCCGGATTCCGGGTCTGCGCCGTCTACGACGCCTCCGCCGAGGAAGATCAAGCGGAAATCCGGCGATTGGCAGATTACTACCTCACCTCATTTGAGGAGATGTTTGAAACCCACGCGCCGGATTGAAAACTTGACGGGCTTTCCCCGTCAAGTTTTTTTCCGCCGCTGTAACGTTTTCCCGTCCCCGGGGATATAAGAACAGAAAGGAGGGGGATCTCTGTGGACGACATGAGTGAAATCTACCGTCAGCACGCCCAAACCGTCTATAAATTTCTCCTCTCCCAATGCCGGGATGCGGACCTTGCGGAGGAGCTGACCCAGGAGACTTTTTATCAGGCGGTGCGCTCCATCGCCCGCTTTGACGGCACGTGCAAGCTCTCCGTCTGGCTGTGCCAGATCGCAAAGCACCTTTGGTACCAGCACCTGCGCAGGCGTCAGCATGAAGCGCCCGCGCCGGAGGAGGAAGGCGCGAGCGTCTCCGCCGAGGAGACGCTTCTCTCCCGGGAGGGGCATCTGGCCCTTTTGCGGCAGGTCCACGACCTCCCGGAGCCTTACCGGGAAGCCGTCTATCTGCGGGTGTTCGGCAATCTCACCTTTCGGGAGATCGGCGCGGTGCTGGGCCGAACGGAGACTTGGGCGCGGGTTACTTTTTATCGGGGAAAAGAACGGCTGAGAAACGGAGGGACGCCAAATGAAAAATGATTTGACCTGCGCTGTGGTGCGGGACCTGCTGCCAAGCTTTGCGGAGGGACTCACCGGGGCGGAGACCAACGCGGCGGTGGAGGCGCATCTATCCGTCTGCCCGGACTGCGCGGCAAGCCTTGCCGCCATGCGGCAGACGGAAACCGCCCCTGCCGGGGCGGAGCGGGAGGTGGACTATCTCAAGGCCCTGCGCCGCAGGGGACGGCGCAAGGTGGCGCTGGGCATTCTCTGCACCGCGGCGCTTCTTTTGTGCGCCCTTGGGGCAAAGCTTTTCCTCATCGGAGAGGCCGCCGGGAAAAGCGGCCTGAGCTGGAGCGTCCTCTCCGACGGAAAAACAGACTTGCAGCTGCGGGTTTTCACAGCGGAGTCCGCCGCGTCCTACTGCCGCTGGCGGGTGGAGGAGACGGACGGCGTGGTGACGATCACCGCGCGCAAGGTCCTCTCCTCGCCGCTGTATCCCTCCGGGGACTACCGGACCACCCTTGACCTTTCCGGCGTGCGGGAGGTGTATCTTGGCGGAAAGCTCCTCTGGCAAAACGGCGTGACCATCTTCCCCTCCACGGCGGCGCTGTACGACGCCAAAACACCCTATGTGGGCAACGCCTCGGCGCTGGGGCGAATCACCGCTGCGCTGGTTCCGGGCCTTCCGGGCGGCTACACCATGGCGCTGCAAACCGCCGAGGAGCCTTACGAGTGGACCTTTGTCTACGACATTCCCTGCACGGCACGCGCCGCCGTTGATCTGGACCGACGGATGCAGGAAGCCGCGCCGCTGCTTTTCGCGCTGGTGGGCAATCTGGGGGAGATCTCGTGGACCTATCCGCTGGAGGGTGGCGACGATCAGTCCCGCACCGTCACGCTCTCGGAGGTCAACGACACCCTCGGGGAGAAAACGGCGGCCTATAACGCCGCAAACGGCGCAGACCTTGCGCCCCGGGATAGCGTCCGGGACTATCTGGATTCCGCCGCCGATCTCCAGCGGCTCGTGAACCTCTTGCAGCCGTAACGGTATAAAAAACAGCAGGCCCCGCAAACATGCGGGACCTGCACAGCTCTCCAAAAAAGTCTCACAGCGTTTGCCGCCGGGGCGGCAAAGAAATGAAAATTCGTTTTCGGCCGCGGCGCGTACGTGGACGAAAACACTTTGCGCGAAGCGAGCGTCGAATTGTCCGCCGAAAGCGGACAGATGAGGCGCAGAGCGCAGCGAACCCTTTTGTCTAAAAAGCCTGACGGCTTTTTAGACAGTCTCAGCAGGCCCCGCAAACATGCGGGACCTGCTGTTTTTTTATTTTCCGTAGCCGCCCGGGTGGGTGGAGTGCCACGCCCACGCGTCGGCAATGATCTGGTCAAGGCCCCGGGTGGGCGTCCATCCCAGCATCTGGGCAGCCTTTTGGTTGGAGGCGATCAGCACGGAGGGGTCCCCCGCCCGGCGAGGCTCCACCACGGCGGGAATCTCCCGCCCGGTGATGCGGCGGGCGGTGTCAATGATTTCCCGGACGGAATAGCCGCTGCCGCTGCCCAGATTGAAAACGCCGCTCTTCCCGGTCTTTTCCAGATGCTCCAGCGCCAGCAAATGGGCCTCGGCCAAGTCCCGGACGTGGATGTAATCCCGGACGCAGGTGCCGTCCGCGGTGGGGTAGTCGTCTCCGTAGATGCCGATATGGGCCCGCTGGCCCAGCGCGGTTTTCATCACCAGCGGGATGAGGTGGCTCTCCGGGTCATGGTCCTCGCCGATGCCCACCTCCGGGTTGGACCCGGCGGCGTTGAAGTACCGCAGGGCGGCATAGTGGATGCCGTAGGCCGCATCGCACCATTTGAGCATGCCCTCGATGGCAAGCTTCGTCGCGCCGTAGGGATTGGTGGGGTCCGTGCGGTCGCACTCTTCAATGGGCTGTTTTTCCGGTTCGCCGTAGGTGGCGGCGGTGGAGGAAAAGACGATCTTTGTGACGCCGTGGTCTTTCATGGCCGTCAGCATGGACTGGGACCCGGCCACGTTGTTGCCGTAATACTTCAGCGGGTTTGTGACGCTCTCGCCCACCAGAGAATAGGCGGCAAAGTTGATGACCCCATCCACCCGATTCTCCTCAAAAATCTGATTCATGAAGGCGTTGTCCCGCAAATCGCCCACATACAGCCGCCGCGCGCCCTTCACCGCCTGCCAGTGCCCGGTGCGCAGGTTGTCCGCCACGATCACGTCGTACCCCTTTTCCACCAGCAGCGCCACCATGTGGCTGCCGATGTACCCGGCCCCGCCGGCGACTAAAATGGTTTTCATACGCATTTCCTCCTTATTTTACATCTCTCAAAAACCGCAGGAACGCCCGTCGGCCTTCCTTTGTGCATTTGTAAACGCCCGCGTGCTCCAGCACGGTGGCAAAGACCGCGCCCACCTCGTTTTGCAAAATCTCCATGGCGTTTTCCCGGGTAAAGGTGTGCCGCGTTTGCACTTCCTCCGCCCAGTCGGCGTGCTTTGCGAGCGCCTCGTCGCCCCGGATGTCCCGTCCCTCCGTCAGCGCCCGGGCCAGCGCGGAAAGCTCCGTCTTTAGCCGGGCGGGCAGCACCGCAAGGCCCATCACCTCGATGAGTCCGATGTTTTCCTTTTTGATGTGATGCAGCTCCGGGTGGGGATGATACAGCCCCAGCGGGTAGTCCTTGGTGGTGAGGTTGTTGCGCAGCACCAGATCCAGCTCAAATTTTCCGTCCCGCTTCCGGGCAATGGGGGTGATGGTGTTGTGCGGCTCTCCGTCGGTCTCGGCAAAGATTATGGCCGCCGGGTCGGTATAGTTTCGCCAGCGGTTCAAAACCTTCTCCGCCAAGTCCACCAAACGCTCGTCGTCCTCGCAGCGCAGCCGCAGGACGGACATGGGCCACTGCACGATCCCCGCCTCCACATCGGTAAAGCCGGGGAAGGAGACCGCCCGCTCCACCGGCGCGCGCTCCATGGCGAAGGTATAGCGCCCGCCCTGAAAATGGTCGTGGCTTAAAATGGAGCCGCCCACGATGGGCAAATCCGCGTTGGAGCCCACAAAATAGTGTGGAAACTGTTTTACGAAATCCAAGAGCTTGCGAAACGCGGAGCGGTCGATCCGCATAGGCACGTGCTGTCCGTTAAAGACAATGCAGTGCTCCGGATAGTAGACATAGGGGGAGTACTGGAAAAACCAGTCGGTTTGATCGATGGTGACGGGCACCACCCGGTGGTTTTGCCGGGCGGGGCGAGTCAAATCCCCGGCGAAGCCCTCGTTTTCCCGGCACAGCAGGCACTTGGGATAGCCGCTTTGTGGCGCGGTTTTGGCGGCGGCAATGGCCCGGGGGTCCTTTTCCGGCTTGGAGAGGTTGACGGTGATATCCAGATCGCCGTAGGGCGTGGACGTCACCCACTTCCAGTCCCGGGCGACGCGGTAGCGGCGGATGTAGTCCGTATTTTGACTGAACGCATAGTACCAGTCCGTGGCCTCCTCCGGCGAGCGCCGATACTTCTCCCAAAAGGTCCGGCGCACCTCGCCGGGCCGGGGCGTCAGGCGGCCCATCAGCTTTGTATCAAAGAGGTCCCGGCTGGCAGTTCCGTCCGCAATGCGGCCGTTTTCCACAGCCCAGTCCAGAATTTCCTGCAAAATCTGCTCCAGCGGCCGCTCCCGGGGCGCAGTCTCCTCCCAAGTGGGAAGGCCCAGCTCCTCCAGCAGTACATTCACGGCCCAGACCCGGTCCGCCTCCTCAATGAGGTTTGTGCGAACAGCATAAGAAACCAGGTCCGCGATAGCTCCAAAAATCATCTCCCCGCCTCCTTACGCCAGTCGGATGCCGCCCACGGGGCGAATTGTGACCACATGGCAGGCGCCCTCGCCCAGCACCGCTTCCGTTTGGGCCTTGAACGCCGCCAGCAGTGCAAGGGGCACGAAGGCCTGCGCCGTTCCGCCAAAGCCGCCGCCGTGGACCCGGACGGCGCCCTGTCCCGCCAGAATCCGCTCGCACAGGGCAATCGTCACCATCAGCTCCTGCCGGACGGTCCCGCCGGTGGGGATCACGTTTTGCAGATACTGGGCGGAGGAGTGTCCGGAGTCGCGCACCAGCTCCAAAAAGCGGTCGAACGCCCCGTCCTTCAGCGCCTGCGCCTCCTCGGCGGCCCGGCGGTTTTCCGCGTAAAAGTGGAAGGCGCGGTTCACCGCCCGGTCCCCCGCCGCTTCCCGGACTTGCGGCAGGGCGGAGAGAAAGGCCTCCTCCGGCACCTCCCGCAAAACCTCCTTGCCAAAGTACCGGCACACGGCCTTAAGCTCATCGGTGATGGCGGCATACTCCCCGGTGAGGTCTGCGTGGCCCGCGCCGGAATCCAGAATGCACAAGGCGTACCCGGCAGCGCGGAGGTCCAGCCCGATCTGCTCCACCGCCGGGTGGGCCGTATCCCGAAAATCGATGGCCACCACGCCGCCCACGGAGGAGGCGGTCTGGTCCATCAGTCCGCAGGGCTTGCCAAAAAACACGTTTTCCGCGTACTGCCCGATCTGGGCAAGCTCCACCGGCGTGCGCCGCCCGTCAAAAAACAGCTGGTCGAAGAGGACGCCCATGAGCACCTCGAAGGCGGCGGAGGAGGAAAGTCCGCTGCCGCCGGGAACGGTGGAGGTCATGTACACATCCGCGCCCCGGCCCGCAAAGGCGCAGCCCATGGCAGAAAACCGGGCGGCCACGCCGCGAATCAGCGCGGCGGAGGTGTTTTCCTCCTCCTTTTTGGGGGTAAGCTCGCCAAGATCCACCACCAGCAGCGGATAGCCCTGGGATTGCAGGCGGAGCATGCCGCTTTGGTTTGGCGCGGCGGCGGCCAAAATGTCCAAATCCACGGCGGCGGCCAGCACCCGGCCGTGCTGGTGGTCCGTGTGGTTTCCGCCAAGCTCCGTGCGGCCGGGGGCGCTGAAAAGCGCTTCCGGCGAACAGGCAAAGGTTTTTTCAAACCCGGATAGCACCGCGGCGCAGCGGCGGCGACCCTCCTCCACCCCCGTCTCGCCGTACAGGCGGGCAAGTGCCGTGTCCAGCTCGCCCCGGTTCAATCGCTCTTCCAGTTTCGTGCGTTCCATGACGGATACCTCCTCGATTCATTCTGGTTCTACCGTACCAGTACCACTCCCCGTTTTCCATGGGATTGCGTCGCCCTTTCCATGGATTTTTGTTGCATAATCGGTTGCGTGGGTATATGCTGAAGGGACAGACACGATTGACGGGGGAGGCGGGTGCATGGCAGGGGATTTCAAGCATTCCTTTAAGACCGACCGACGGGCGGAACTCTCTCTGGTGGTTTACAACGTGGGCTTTCAAAAGTGCCCGCCAAGCTACGGCTGGGGGCCCGGCGTCCGGGATCACTATCTGCTCCACTACATTGTCTCCGGCCGGGGGATTTACGAGACGGAGGGCAGGACTTTCGTCCTCGACGCCGGAAACGCGTTTTTGGCCAGGCCCGACGCGCCCATCTACTATCGGGCCGACGAGACGGACCCGTGGGAGTATTACTGGGTGGGCTTTTCCGGACCCGCCGCGCCGCTGCTGCTGGCGCAGACGCCCTTCACGCCGGAGCGTCCCGTGCTGCGGCCCGCCGCCGGGGACGCGCTGCGTCAGGGCCTTTTGGAAATTTACAAGGCCCGCAGCTCCGATTACCCCGGGGCCGTGCGCATGGCGGGCTATTTACAGGCCGCCCTTGGCCTTTTGATGGAGGAGGCCCCCCGGCGGGGGGAGGACGCTTTGGCCCGGTACGCCCGGCAGGGCGCTGCCTTTCTCCAGCAAAACTACTCCCGCGCCATCGGTGTGGAGGAGGCCGCCCGGCAGGCGGGGGTGAGCCGCAGCTGCCTTTACCGCGCCTTTCAATCGGAATTCGGCTGCTCCCCCAGCGCCTACCTCACCCGCTTTCGCATCCAGCGAGCCGGAGAGCTTCTGCGCCACAGCACGCTCCCCGTGGGGGCTGTGGCGGCGTCCGTCGGGTTTGAGGACCCCTTTTATTTCTCCCGGGCCTTTGGACGGGAGGTGGGGTGCAGCCCCTCCGTTTACCGCGCATCCGGCAAAAAATGACGGAATTCTCCCAGTATTTAGGCGAAAAGGGATTGCCTTGCCTTGGTTTATCCTGTATGATGGCTTGGTTGGTCTTATAATCCGAGGAATGTGGGGCGGTTTTTTTGATAAGTCTCCTGCTGCTGCGGCAGATCGCGCAGCTGTTTATTGCTCTGGCAATGGGGTGGCTCCTGGTGCGTCTGGGCCGGGCAAAGCCGGAGGACAGCAAGGTGCTCTCCATCGTCAGTCTCTATCTCATCAATCCCTGCGTCATCATCACCGCCTACCAGATCGAATGTTCCCCGGAAATGTTCCGTTCCATGGCCTTTTCCTTTGCTGTGGCCATTGCCATCCACGCCATTATGGTTTTGATGACGGTTTTTCTGCGTAGGCCGCTGCACCTGAGCGCGGTGGAGCAGGCCTCCATTATTTACTCCAACTGCGTCAATCTCCTGATTCCGGTGGTGGGGGCCATTCTCGGCAAGCAAATGATTCTCTTTGTGAGCATGTACATGATCGTGCAGGTCACGATGCTGTGGAGTCATTGCCGGATGCTGCTCAGCGGGGAAAAGCGCATTTCCTTTCGCAACATTTTCGGCAATCTGAACGTCATTTCCATGCTGGTGGGACTTGCGCTGCTGGTGTTTGACATTCCGCTGCCATCGCTGCTGCTGGGCGCCATGGAGTCCGTGGGCAGCACGCTGGGCCCTATCAGCATGATCATCATCGGCATGCTGATGGCGGGGGTGGACCTAAAAAAGCTGGTGCGCATTCCCGGCGTGTGGAAGGTGGTTTTCCTGCGGCTGATCGGCTTTCCGCTGGTCATTTTGTGCCTTTTGAAATTCACCGGCCTTGCCGGGCTGATTGAAAACGGGGAGGGCGTCCTCCTCATCAGTCTGCTGGCCGCCTGCGCGCCGTCCGGCACCATGGTCACCCAGCTGGCGCAGGTCTACGGCGGGGACGAGGAGTATGCCAGCGCCATCAATGTGATTTCCACGCTCCTTTGCATTGTCTCCATGCCGCTCATGATCGCCCTCTATCAGCTTTAAAAAGAGTTCCCGGTGAAGCTTCACCGGGAACTCTTTTTCACTGTTGAAACGCCGACAGGTTTTCTTTCGTCACGCTCACATAGGGAAGCCACACGTACTTGCCGTCCGTCAGCTCCACCGCCCGGGAGGGGTCCGTGCCCTCCGCCAGCGCGCAGGAGAGCGCCAGCATATTTTTCGCCTGCCCTTTGGCGTCGTTTTGCACGGTGCCCTTCAGCGTTCCCTCCGCCACCGCCTCCAGCGCCGGAGGCGTGGCATCCACGCCCACGATAAAGGGCAGGTCTTCCGGGGCCATACCGCTGTTCAAGCAGGCGTCAATGGCGCCGAGGGCCATGTCGTCATTGTTGGCAAACACCACCTCAATGGCGTCCCCAAACTCCTCCAGCCACTGTTTCATCCGCGTCCCCGCCTGACCCCGCTGCCAATCGGCGGTCTCGTTTGCCAGCTTTTCCGTGGCAATGCCCGCGCCGGTCAGCGTTTTGACGCTGTACTCCGTGCGCAAAAGGGTGTCCTGATGCCCGGCTTCCCCCTCCAGCATCACGTATTGCAGCACTCCGTCGCCACTGCGGTCCAGCGCGGAGGGGTCGCTCTGCCACGAGCGCAAAACCAGCTCTCCTTGCAGCTCGCCGGCCCGGGCGCCGGGGGAGCCGATATAATAGGCCTGTTCCCAGCGGCTCAAATCCTCCATCACCGGCTCCCGGTTAAAAAAGATCACCGGGACCCCTGCGGATTGCGCCTTATCGATGAGGACGGCGGCCGCCGTCCGATCCACGATGTTGACGCAGATCACATCATAGTCTTGATCCAAAAAGCGGTCCACCTGCTCGTTTTGTATGGTCTGGCTGCTGCGGCCGTCCGCGAGATTCAGGTTGATTTTCACCCCGCGCTCCTGCTCCATGGCCATCGCCTGCTGCTGAAACGCCTGCATCACGGTGGAGATGAAGGTATCGTCCTGCTGATAGAGCGCCACGCCGATGCGGATGGTGGGCGTTACGCCGGTATCGCCGCAGGCGGTCAGCGTCCCCGCCAGGACCAGCGCAAAAAAGAGCGCGCAGATTCGTTTCATAGCGGTCCTCCTTCTGCTCACCGTGTCACCGGGAACAGCAGCTTTTGATTCTTGGACTGGTACATATTTTCCTGCCGCACCAGGGAAAAGGGCAATGTTTCCACGGAGCGGGGCGTCTCGTGCCGCGCGGCGGTGACGGCGGCCTCCACGGCCAGATACCCGGCGGAAAATTCGTTTTGCGCGGCAATGGCGGTAATGCGGCTTTGCTCCAGTCCCGCGGCAATTGACGCCGTGGACCCCATTCCATACACCAGCGGCAGCGGCTGATTCTCCACGGACGCCGCCATCTCCAGGGCGGACGCCTCAAAGCCCATCACCGCCTTTGCCTGCGTGATCCGCCCCTCTCTCGTCAGCGCCTCGGGGTCGGTGGAGGTACTCCACACCACTTCTCGCCCGGCGGCCTTCAGTACCGCCGCCGCCGCTTCCAGCCGCTCCCCCACGCCGTTATCTCCCGGCACGCTGCAAAGCAGCAGCACCGTGCCGCCTTCCGCCACGCCGTTGAGCACCGTTTTTCCCAATGTTTTCCCCAGCGCGGCATTGTCCGGGCTGACACAGGCGGTGGCGCCGTAAGCTGTCATATCCGTCTCCAGTGTTACAAGGGGCACCTTCTCCGCTGCCGCGGATACGGCCTGCGCCAGCGCGGCCCGATCTGCCGGGATCAGCAAAATCGCGCCGCTGCCGCCCTCCACCTCCCGCGAGAGCAGCGTTCGCTGCTCCTCGGCGGCGTTTGCCTTCGTTGGCAGCAGGAATCGCAGCTCCACATTCAAATCCGACGCCGCCTGCTCCATTCCCTGCCGGGCGGTGGACCAGAGGTCGCCGTCCGGCTCCCGAAAAATGACGGACAGCTCCAACGGCGCGGGGCGGCTGTGAGATTGCCCCACCGGATAGGTCAGAAGGAAGAACAGCGCGCAAAGCACCAGCAGCGGCACCGCCAGCTGGATCAGCACCTTCCGTTTCATGGCCTGTCCTCCTTCCGGTATTTTTGAGCCGCCTCAGCGGAAAGCGCCGGCAGCCGGATGCGCACGGTGGTGCCATCGTCCGGCTCACTGAGGATGGTGAGGCCGTAGGACGGCCCGAACGTCAAGCGAAGCCGCCGGTCCACATTCCGAAAGCCGATGCCCGACCCCTTGGCCCCCGCCGCGGCAATCGGCCCGTTTTGGTCCAGCAGACTTGCCACCACGCTCTCCGGCATGCCGGGGCCGTTGTCCGCCACCTCGATGATCACGTCGCCGCCGCTGCGAAACGCCCGGACATGGATTTCCCCGTCGCCGTCGGCATAGGCCATGCCATGGTAAATGGCATTTTCCAGCACGGGCTGAATGACCAGCTTCACGGTATACAGCGCTTCCACGCCCTCCTCCGCCGTGATATCGGCGGAGAATTTGTTTTTATAGCGCATTTTCTGGATGGTGAGATAATTCCGGGCGTGCTCCAGCTCGTCGGCAATGGGGATGACGCTGCTGCCCCGGCTGAGGGAAATGCGGAAAAAGCGGGCAAGCGAGGTGAGCATCACCACCGCGTCCTCCGTTTTTCCGTTTTCCGTCATCCACACCACGGAATCCAGCGTGTTATAGAGGAAATGCGGATTGATTTGGGATTGCAGCACGTCCAGCTCACTGCGGCGCTTTTGCTCCTCCTGCTGGATGATATCGTCCATCAGGTGGCGCAGGGTGGACACCATGGACTGGATGGAGTGGCTGAGGTGCTCCACCTCATAGGGCCCGCCCACGTCAAAGTCCACCTGCTCCTCTCCCGCCTCCAGTTCCTTGACCGCCCGGTCCAGCTTTTTCACCGGCGCGGTGATCCAGCCGGAAAGCCGCAGATTCACAAACACCAGCAGGTAAACGGAAAACAGCACCACAAAGAAAAAGAATGCGATCAACTGCCCGTAATCGTCCCACACGGTCTCCGACGGCACCACCGCCACCAGCTTCCAGCCGGTATAGCCCACCGTCTTGACGGTGACCTGACGGTGCTGTCCCAGAAAGGTTTCCGTATAGCTGCCGTCCCGATAGATAGAGGCGGCGAGATTGTTTTCCTCCAGCAGTCCCGCGTAGATCAGCTGCTGACGGGGGTGGTAGATGATCTCCCCGTCACTGTCGATGAGATAGAGATAGCCCTGCCGGCCGCCCAAATCCACATCCTTGCAGATCTGCTCAATGCCGCCAAAGCTCATATCCACCAGCAGCACACCGCCCTCGATGGCGCCGGAGCGCGTCAGCTCCACCTGACGGCTCAGGGAAACCACCCACCGATAGCGGTAGTCCGGGTCCTCAAAGAGGTTTTGCACGTGGGGCGTTGAAAAGTGCAGATTTTCGATTTTTTGCTGCGCGGTGACAAACCAGCTCTCCCGTTCCGGGGCCACGCTGTTTTTCAGCGCGGCCAAGGGCGTTGCGGCGATGAGTCCGCCCTCCCGGGAAAAGACGGCGATGGACACCAGCGAGTCCCGACTGCCCTCGTAGAGAAGGTCCAGCGGCTCCACCAGCGATTCCTGAGCCAGGTCGGTATCCTTGATGACCTGATAATAGACGGTATCGGAAATCCGCATCATCCCCCGGAGATACCCGTCCAGATTCAAATTCACCTGGGAGAGCACCCGGCGGCTGTTTTCCGCCATCTGCGTGTTGGTGAGGTGGGAAAAGCGGAGAAACAGCGTCAGCCCCAGCGCCACCAGCCCCACCACAGCCACCGCCGTAAAGGAGAGGGAGAGGACCATCTGGATGCTGGAGCGGTGATACAGCGCCTGCCACCGGCGGCGCAGGGTACGGATGCGCTCTTTCATCCGCGTCCCTCCTTTCCAAGGCAGTTTTTTGCCGCGCTCAGCCGGCGCGGAACTTGGTGGGCGTCATGCCGAAGTGGCGCTTAAAAGCATAGCTGAAATAGTTGGGGTCCTCATACCCGCAGCGCTGGGCGATGAGGTAGGTCTTTTCCTCCGTGTTGCGCAGCAGCTCCGCCGCCGCGTCCATCCGCACCACGGTCACGTAGGCGGTGAAGCTCATGCCGGTCTCCCGCTTGAAGAGGGTGGAAAAATAGGCGGCGCTCAAATGCAGATAGCCGCACAGCCGCTCCACGGAAAGATCGCTTTGTCCGTAATGCTCGCTGATATAGCTCTTGGCGCGCTCCACCGTCTTGCCCGCCGTGTCCGTGTGCTGGCGGCGAATGGAGCTTTGAATGCGCAGGCATCGCTCTAAGCACCACGCCCCCAGCGCCTCCGGGGAGGCAAAATCCGTTACCTGCACAGCACCGGTGAAGCCAATGCCGAACACCTCCTCCGGCGAAAGGTTTGCACCCCGCGTCAGCTTCAAAAGGCAGGTGAGCAGCTCCAGAAAAAACAGCCCGCACTGGGCCAGCGGCAGCCCCGAGGCGTGGAGCCGGGCCATCAGACGGTCCACCTCGTCCCGGACCTCTGCCTCGCCCCCCAGCTTCACGGCGGCGCTCAGCTCCCGCTCGTCGTTTTCATCAAAGGTCAGCCGGGCGCCCGTGTCCGGTTCCAGATCGCCGATATAAATGGCCCGGCCAGCGCCCACCATGCGGCGGTAATCCAGCGCGCTGCGGGCGCCCTCCGCCGACTGGGGCAGCCCCGCAAGCTCCGTGCACGGCGTCCCGACGCCCACGGTAATCGTAAGGCCCAGATAGCTCTCCGCCAGAGAGCAAACCCGGTTCATCACCCCGATATATTCATAGACGGAGGCAAGATTTTGGAAGCTGGTGAGCACCGCCACCGAATCTCCGTAGAGAAACACCTTACTGCAGCAGCCGTCCAGATTCAAATTTTCCTCCAGCAGCTGCTGCACGGAAAGCGTTCGCAGCTCCCGGGTGGGGGAGGCGTCCATATAGACCAGCGCCGCCACCCAAGCCTGGCCAGAGAGGTCGATGTCCAGTCGGGCGGCCCGCTCTTCCTCCTGCCCGGGGGGAATGCGCCCCTCCAGAAGGTGGGTATAGTACAGCTCCCGCAAAACCGGCAGCGTCTCTTCATACCGGGTGCGCAGCAGCTCTACGTTCTGGCGCTGTGTCCGCTCCCGGTCCAGCTGCTCTTTCAGCTTTTGCAGCACGGTGCCAAGCTCCGTGGCGTTGATGGGCTTGAGAATGTACTCCGACACATTCATGCGAATGGCCTGCTTGGCATACTCAAACTCGTCAAAGCCGGAAAAAACCACAAATTTGGAGGCCGGCAGCCGCTCCGTCAGGATGCGGCAAAGCTCCAGCCCGTCCATAAAGGGCATCTTAATGTCTGTGAGGACCACGTCCGGTTCCAGCGCCTCCGCAAGCTCCAGCGCGTCCCGGCCGTTTTCCGCCTCGCCCACCAGCGCAAAGCCAAGGCTGGCCCAGTCCATCTTCCGGCTAATGCCCACCCGGATATCCTCCTCGTCGTCCACCAGCAGCACGCGGTAAAGCTCCACAAAGATCCCTCCCTTTTTCGTCAGTATACCACACTTTTCGGTACCGGCAAACCGAAAATGCGCGGAGGGCACGCGCAAAGTGCGTGCCCTCCGCGCAGACGGAAGAACCGTTCAAAAAACAGGGGAAAGGGCCTTACTTCTTCACCAGATACTTACGCATATCCAGCGCGCAGGCAAAGAGGATGATGGCGCCCTTGATGAGGTATTGCAGATCCTGAGGCACGCCCACCATGGTAAGGCCCACGAAGATCAGCCGCAGCATCAAAACGCCCACGACGATGCCCCGGATCTTGCCGATGCCGCCCACAAAGCTGACACCGCCGATGACGCAGGCCGCGATGGCGTCCAGCTCGTAGTTGAGTCCCGTGTTGGCGGTGTTGGAGCCGATGCGCGCGCCCTCAATGAAGCCGGTAAAGCCATACATGGCGCCCGCCAGCGCAAACACGGCGATGGTGGTGGCAAACACATTGACGCCGGAGACCCGGGCGGCTTCCTCGTTGGAGCCGAGGGCAAACATGTTTTTGCCGAAGGTGGTCTTATTCCACACGAACCACATGATGGCCGTCAGCAAAATGGCAAAGAGGACGTAGTTGGGAATGGGGGTGCCGCCGACCTTAAAGAGGCTGCCCTTGACGACGCCGGTATAAGAGGCGTCCAGATTGGAGATGGCCATGCCCTTGTTGTTGCCCATCTGAACATACAGCAGCAAAACCGTATACAGAATCAGCTGGGTGCCCAATGTGACGATGAAAGGGTGCAGCTTGAATTTTGCCACGAAAAACCCGTTGAAGCAGCCGATCAGCGCGCCGATGGCCATGGAGATCAGGATGACGACAGGGATTGGCAACGTGCCGATTCCCGGCCACATCTTATTGGCGGCATTGGCGGCGTTTTGCAGCAGGGAGGCGGAAATACAGGCCGTGAGACCCACGGCGCGGCCTGCGGACAGGTCCGTTCCGGTCAGCACGATGCATCCGGCGATGCCCAGGGCGGCAGGCAGATACGCCGCGGTCTGGGAGACGATATTGATAATGGAGGCGGGCTTGATAAAGTTCTGGTTGATGACCGCAATGCAGACGATGGCGATGGCCATGATGATGGTCAGCGCGTTATTCAACAGCATATCACCCACTCGTTTGGCCGTCCAGGGCTGCCGAACCTGGGCCTGGGCCTCTTTTTCCAAGGTTTTGGATTCGTTGCTCATGGTGGTTCTCCTCTCCTTACACGTATTTGGCAGCCAGGGTCAAAATCTCTTCCTGACTGGTGGTTTTCGCATGGACTTCGCCGGCCAGACGACCGCCGGACATCACCAGAATCCGGTCGCACACGCCCAAAAGCTCCGGCATTTCAGAGGACACCATGATGACGCCCTTGCCCTCCTTGGCCAAGTCAATAATCAGTTGATAAATTTCGTATTTCGCGCCCACGTCGATGCCGCGGGTAGGCTCGTCCAGCAGCAGCACCTCGGGCCTTGTGAGCAGCCACCGGCCAATGATGACCTTTTGCTGGTTGCCGCCGGAAAGGGAGCGGATCTCGGTGGTCTGGCTGGGGGTCTTGATATGCATCGCTGCAATGGACCACGCGGTATCCTCTTTCATTTTCTTGTTGCTCAGGCAGATGCGGCCCGTGAGATAGCTTTTCAGGTTGGAGATGACGGTATTGTCCAGAATGCTTCGGATGCCGAAAATGCCGGTGGCCCGCCGCTCCTCCGTCAACAGCGCAAAGCCGTTTTTGATGGACTCCCGGGGCGTTTTGTTGCGAATCTCCTTGCCGTGGAGGCGGATGGTACCGCTGCTGCGGGTCATGGAGCCAAAGAGGTTTTCCAAAACCTCCGTCCGACCGGAGCCGTCCAGCCCCGCGATGCCAAGGATTTCTCCTTGCCGCAGGGAGAAGCTGGCCTCTTTCAAGCGGGTATACTTTCCGGCGAGGTTTTCCACCTCCAAAACCACGTCCCCCGGCGTGTTGTCCTTGGGCGGGAAGCGGTTGGTCAGCTCCCGGCCCACCATTAAGCGGATAATCTCTTCCATGGTGAGGTCCTTTGCGGGCCGTGTGGCGACCCACGTGCCGTCCCGCATGATGGTGACCTCATCGCTGATGCGAAGGATCTCCTCCATTTTATGAGAGATGTAAATAATGCCGCAGCCCTTCTCGCGCAGCATATTGATGATGCGGAACAGGTGCTCCACCTCCACTTCCGTGAGGGAGGAGGTGGGTTCGTCAAACACGATGACCTTGGCGTTATAGGAGACCGCCTTGGCGATTTCCACCATCTGCCGCTGGGACACCGGCATGGTGGACATGATGGCCTTGGGGTCCACGTGAACGTCCAGCTCTTCAAAAATCTCCCGGGTACGCTTGCGCATGGTGGCCTCGCTCACCATAATGCCGCCGGTTTTGGGGTAGCGGCCCAGCCACAGGTTGTCCATTACGCTGCGGGTCAGGGCCTGATTCAGCTCCTGATGCACCATGGCCACGCCGTTTTCCAGCGCTTCTTTGGAGCTTTTAAAGTTGATCTCTTTCCCATCCAGCAGGATGGTGCCGCTGTCTTTACTGTAAATGCCGAAAAGGCACTTCATCAGTGTGGATTTGCCCGCGCCGTTTTCCCCCATCAGGGCGTGGACCGTTCCGGGACGGACGGTGAGGGACACTCCGTCCAATGCCTTGACACCGGGAAATTCCTTGCTGATATTCTGCATCTCCAGCAATGCCGGCTGCTCCATATGCGTTCTCCTCCTTCGTTGGTCGCGTGATGCGGGGCTTCTGCCTCGGCCGTGCCGCAAGGCACATCTCAGGCAGAGGCCCCTCTGTTTGCCGGAAGCTCCGGCCACCGCTTGGTTTAAGCGGGGCTGTCGAAGTTCGACAGCCCCGCTCATCCCTTTGACGGTTCAGGCTGCGGCGAGCGCTTTTGTCCTCAGCTTATTCGCCGGTGTAGGTGCCGTAAGGCACACGGATCTTGGCAACGCCCTTATCCACGTTGAAGGAAGCGGTGTTGTCCATGAGCGCGGCGCCGTCCTTAATGTTGCCGACCAGCGTCAGGATGGTGGAGGCCATGCCCTCGGCGTCCTGCTTGATGGTACCGGTCATTTTGCCCTCGTTGATGAGCTGCTTGGCGGAGTCGGTGGCGTCCACGCCGAACACGGGGATCACGGTGGAGGTGGGCTTGCCGTCCTTGTCGTTGCCCAGATTGTAGCCGGCGCCCTGGAGCGCGGAGACGGCGCCCTCGGCCATGCCGTCGTTGTTGCAGATGATCAGCTCCACCATGTTGCCGTTGGCTTCGGAATACTCGGGGAGGATGGTGGCCATGTAGTCGTTGGCAGCCTGCGCGGACCACTTGCCGCCCTGGTCCACCAGATACTTATCGGCAGCGGAGGCATTGTAGTAAGCAAGCTCGGGCTTGCCGGCCCCGGTCAGGATGGTGTTGGCATCCTCGACGCCGAACTGGGTGCGGGCCTCGGCCTCGGCGTTGCCCTCCTGGCCCTTGAACATGACGTAGGAGATGGTGCCGTCGCCGTTGAGATCGGCGGTTTCATAGTTGTCCACCAGATACTGGCCGACCAGCTGGCCCTGCATATGGCCGGCCTCGGGGGCGTTGGTGCCCACAAAGGCGCACTGCTCGTAGCTATTCACCACGTCGTCGGAAACTTCGCGGTTGAAGAACACGATGGGGATACCGGCCGTCTTGGCAACCTCCACCGCGTTTTGCGCGGCGTCGGGAGAAGAGGTCTCCACAATGTTGACGATCAGCAGATTTGCGCCGTTGGAGATGGCGGTGTTGATCTGGTCGGTCTGCTGGGCCTGGTTGCCGGCGCCGTCGTAGTTGTTGGGCTTAATACCCTTGTCTGCGAACATGCCGTCCATGGCGTTGCGGACGCTGGAGATGTACACGTCGGAGTAGTCGTAATAGAAAACGGCCACATTCAGCTCGCTGGCGGCGGGCTGCTCCGTCTTGCCGGGGTCCTGGGTCTGCGGGGCTTCTTTCTTGCTGCCGCAGCCGGCCAGCAGGCTAAGCATCATGACAGCGGAGAGGGCAAGTGCAAAAAACTTCTTCATCATGGTTCCTCCTATGTAGTAAGTTGATTCCACGGGCGCAGAAAGCGCTCCCTTTGGATCATGTTCATTGTACCGCCCCGCTTTGTAAAAAACGATAGAAAAATCTTTGCTCTTGTAGGAAAAAACTTTGTTCTTTTCTTCATGCGACGTAAATTTTTTCAAAAATTTTGTAAGGTTTTATAAGATTTACTTTCTTTTTTGGTAAACAGGTCGCGGCTCTTCCTGAAACCGGGAATTGGTCACGATCAGCTCCTCCATAAAGGCCATTGCCTCCGTTTTTTTCACATCCCTGCGAAACACCAGCGCGTTTTCCCGCAGCAGCGGCGGAGAAAACCGGAAGGACCGGACCCCCTTCGCCTGATGCACATAGGACAGCGGGGAGAGCATGGCCCCAATGCCGCCCGCCGTCATTTTCAGCGCCGCGATATTGTTGTTCAGCTCGCAAACCGGGTTTGGGCGGATCATGAGCTGGTCAAAGAGCTGCTCTTCCATGCGGCGGATGGAGGAATCCTTTCCGGAGTAGAGGAAATCCTCCCCTTGCAGCGCCTTGAGCGCCTGTACGGTGATCGTCTCCTCGCCAGCGTGGGCGGCGCAGAAGGGATGGTCCTCCGCCAGCACCAGCACGATCTCCTCATGGCGCAGGTGGGTATAGCCCTGCGGGGGGACGTCGTCGTCCGGCGCCACCGCCATCACCGCCATGTCGATCTTTCCCGCGCGCAGCAGGGCCTTCATCTGCAAATAGTAGCGGTTTTCCTCCAGCCGCAGCGTCACGTTGGGAAAGTTCTTTTTAAAGACAGGCAGAATGTCCGCCAGCAGCTCCGTGCCCCAGGCCGAGGTGACGCCCAGATCGATGTGCCCCTCATTTTTTAAGGCGGCAACGCTGTCTCCGGCGGCGTTTTGAATGCGCAGGATGTCCCGCGCCGCCTGAATGCAGATGCACCCCGCGTCGGTGGGGATCAGCCGGGACTTGTCCCGGAGGAAGAGGGGCGTCCCCAGCTCCGCCTCCATTTTTAAAAGATACTGGCTCAGGGTGGACTGGGTGACAAACAGTTTTTCCGCCGCCCGGGTGACGCTTTGCTGGCGGGCAATCTCCGCCAAATACTCCGGATTTTTCAGTTCCATACGCTCTGCCTCCTGTGGTCCTCCGGCCCGCCGGGCCGGGATTCTGCCCTGATTGTACGCCCCCGCAGCCCGCCGGGCAAGACGCCAGGGGGTTCTTTTCACAAAAAAAGACCTCCGCCCGGTTCTGTGAACAGGCAGAGGTCTTTTTCTTATTCTTCCACTTCTTCCAGCCGGTCCAGATGGGGACTGGTGGTGGAGCTCATCTCCGGCGCTTCCTTCTTAAATTGCTCCACGCAAAGCGCCGTCTCCCGGACGGGGCGGATGGTGCCGGCGCCGGCCACGCAGCCGCCGGGGCAGCCCATGCCCTCCAGCAAATAGCCGTCCCGCTTACCGGCCTTGGCCATGGCAAGCATCTTGCGGCACTCCTTCAATCCGTCGCCATACTCAATGGGCACCTTGCGGCTGGGATCGATATGGCTGATGGCCTCCACCACGGCGGCCGCAACGCCGCCGCCGACGGCAAATCCCCGGCCCATGCCGCTTCCCTCGTCCATATTGTCCTCGGGGGCGGGGGTGATGGCGGCAAAGTCGATCTCCTTGGCGTCAAACATGCCCTGAAGCTCCTCGAAGGTCAGCACAAAATCCACATCGGAGCGAACCGAGCCGCGGTTGGCCTCCAGCTTCTTGGCGGCACACGGCCCGATAAAGCAGATCCGGGCGTTGGGCCGGTCCTTTTTCACCATGCGGGCCGTGATGACCATGGGCGTCAGCGCCATGGAGATATAGTCCTTAAACTGGGGGAACAGCTTTTTCGCCATGACCGACCAGGCCGGGCAGCAGCTGGTGCCCATAAACGGCTGCTTCGCCGGAACGTTTTCCAAAAAGTCATGGGCCTCTTCCACGGTGCAAAGGTCCGCGCCGATGGCGACCTCCACCACATCCGCAAAGCCCAGCGTCCGCATGGCGGCGGTCAGCTTGGCGGGGGTGGAGTCCTTCCCGAACTGGCCCACAAAGGCGGGAGCCACGCAGGCGACCACCTCTTCGTCCCGCCGGATGGCGTTGATGACCTGAAAAATCTGGCTTTTATCCGCAATGGCGGCAAACGGGCAGTTCACAAGGCACATGCCGCAGGAAACACATTTGTCGTAATTGATTCTGGCCCGGCCAAGCTCATCGGATTCGATGGCGTCCATGCCGCAGGCGGCGGCGCAGGGCCGTTCGATCTTGCTGATGGCCCGGTAGGGACACTGGTTGAAGCACTTGCCGCATTTGACGCATTTTTCCTGATCGATGTGGCAGAACTTCTCCTTATCCAGATAGATGGCGTCCTTCGGGCAAACATTCATACAGGGGTGGGAAATGCAGCCCTGACAGCTGTCCGTGATCCGGACCTGCTTGGGCGGGCAAGCGTTGCAGGCAAAGGGAATGATGTTGACCAGCGGCTCTTCAAAATACTTCTGGTCCGTGGCCGCTTCGTTGATGCTGGCGGAAATGGGCATCTGGTCCTCCGCGAACTGCAAATTCATCCCCAGCGCCAGACGGACCCGCTCCCGGACAATGGCGCGCTCCAAAAACACATCGTGGCGGTGGTGCGCGACCTCGCCCCGAATCATCTTGTAGGGGATCAGGTCCACCCGGTGCAGGTCCCCGCCCTCATACGCCAGACGGGCAACCTCCGTAAATACGTTCCGGCGGATATCATCCACCGCGCTGTGTACGCCTCTCATAGTAAATTCCTCCATGTTTCTCCGGACAGTCGCATTCTGCCGCGGGTACTTTGTGATTGAGTTAACAATTGTATTATATAGAATTCTCCGCCGCTTTGCAAGGTCCGGCGCGGAAGTTTGGCGCAACTTTATAAATTTTACAGGGACTTGATGCCGGGTATTTCAGCCAAATTTCAGGTCATGCGGGTATTCTTTATAAAAAGCTTTTTACGAGACGCACTTTTCGGGCGCATTTTGGTGTGGTATAATACCTGCAAAGCAGGTATTATACTTTCTATGGCCAAGCCGACAAGCGGCTCAATGGCCAATGATACCATGTCCGCAGCGCGGACGGGGTATCCTAACACTGTTTCCGGCGGACCGCCGCAGGTTCCCGGTGCAATTGAGATTAAACGGGTATTCGCCCGATGACAGCAGGAGGACCCTTATGACTTGGAAGCAAAGAAGAACCATTACCGTGCTGAGCACCATTCTGGCAATTTTATTAGCCGCGCTGCTGATCGTGCTTGGGATGAAGTATCGGGAGTCTCTGGCCGCGAAAAGCGATCCGGCGGCGCAGGCCGCGAAAAACGCTGCCGCCGCGAACAGCAAATACTCCGCCCTTTCTTACAGCAACGCAAGCACAGCGCTTTCCTTTTCCCTGCGGGAGGGCGGCGTGTGGGTGTGGACCGACGACCCGGCCTTTCCGCTCAATGACGCCACCGTCACCTCCATTCTGGAGACGCTTTCCTCGCTGACGCCGCAGCAGACCATTTCCGATCCCGACACGCCGGAGAGCTACGGACTGGACGTGCCCACCGCAACCCTCACCGCCACCGTCGCCGCGGACCAGTCCACCGTGTCCGTCTCCTTCGGCAAAGCCACCACCGACGGCGCCAGCTACTACGCCATGATGAACGGGGACAGTTCCACCGTCTACATCTTTGCCGATACGCTGTTTTCTTATTTGCACGTTCCCATTTACGACATGATGGTCCTGCCGGAGCTGCCCGCTCTCAAGCAGGAGGGCCTTGTCTCCGTCACGCTGCAAGGCCCCGCGTCGGAGGCGGGCGACGGCCCCCTCACCGTTCTTTTGTCGCAGCACGCCGATGGAGACGGCGGCGCCGTCACATGGCTTCTTGACACCAAGGACGTCACTGACAATGCTTCCGTGCAGGCACTACTGGAGGATCTCACGGGGCTTTCCCTTGCCCGGTGCGTGGACTACCGCCCCTCCGGCGAGGCCGCTTCCATCTGCGGTCTGGATTCTCCGGCGGCACAGGCAGCCATCGTCTATCAAACCGGCGGCGGGGAGGAGACGCTGCGCCTCACCGTGGGCAACCCTCTGCCGGATGGCTCCGGGCGCTATGTGCGGGTGGGGGAGGACCCCTCCATTTATCTGCTGGAAACCGCGGCGCTGGACCCGCTGATGCGGATTGCCGCAAGCGGTCTTTAAAATTGTGACCGACGGGAAGGAGGCGCTTGGATGCGAGTTTTGATTGTGGAGGACGAGGTGCGTCTGGCCGCCACGCTGCAGGATCTGATGGAGCTGAATGGATATACGGCGGACGTGTGCCACGACGGGGAAGCCGGGCTGGACAACGCCCTGAGCGACATTTACGACGTGATCTTACTGGACGTGATGCTGCCCAAGCTGGACGGATTTTCCGTGCTCCGCCAGCTGCGCAGCGCCGCAAACGCCACGCCGGTACTGATGCTCACCGCCCGCTCCGAGGTGACGGACAAGGTAACGGGGCTGGATTGCGGCGCGGACTACTATCTTACCAAGCCCTTTGAGCCCCAGGAGCTGCTGGCCTGCGTCCGGGCGCTGAGCCGCCGCCAGCCGGAGCTGCGCAACACGGACGTGCTGGAATACGGCGATTTGAAGCTGGAGAAAAACACCTTCGCCCTCTCCTGCGCCCAGCGCTCCGTCCGCCTCAGCCGCAAGGAATTCGACATGCTGGAGCTTTTGATGCGCAACCGGGACATTGTCATCACCAAGGAAAATCTGCTTTTGAAGATCTGGGGCTACGAGTCCGACGCGGAGGACAACAATGTGGAGGTCTATATCTCCTTTCTCCGCAAAAAACTGGAGCATCTGCACTCCGGCGTGAAGATCAAAACCATCCGCATGGTGGGCTATTGCCTGGAGGCTTCGGCCATTTAACCACTTTTCCACGTCTTTTTCCACGTTTTCCACATATTTTTCGACATTCGGCAGAGAGGAGGGCCTTTTATGATCCGAAAGCTGCGGTTAAAGTTTGTCGCCATCTGCATGGCGTTGGTCACCGCGATTTTGGCTGTGGTCTTTCTTTTGGTCTTTTTCTCTGTGGAGCGAAACGTGGAGACCCTGAGCCGACAGGTTTTGCACCGGGTGGCGCAGGAGTCCGCCTACATGGACGGTTCCGGGATCGTCCGGCCGGACATCGGCATCACCGTGGGCGGGGACCGGGTGCTGCTGCCGTATTTTACTGTGGAGGTCTGGGGAAACCGGGCCTATATCACCGGCGGCACCTATGCCAATCTGGAGGACACGGAGGAATTGCAGGCAATTTTAACGGAGTGTCTGGGCCAGCAGGAGACGGAAGGCACCGTGAAAACGTACCGGCTGCGGTATCTGCGTCAGGACAACGGTCTTTATCAAAAAATTGCCTTCGTGGATATGTCCATGGAGCTAAGCATGCTCCACAAGCTCATCGGCTCCTATCTGGGCATTGTGTGCGCGGCGCTTCTTTTGCTGCTGGGCGTGTCTATTCTGCTCTCCCGCTGGGCCACGGCCCCTGTTGAAAAGGCGTGGAGCCAGCAGCGCCAGTTTCTCTCTGACGCTTCCCATGAGCTGAAAACGCCGCTCACCGTCATTCTTTCCAACGCCGAACTTTTGGAGACTGCCACGCTGGAGGAGCGGCCCGCCCGGTGGGCGGACAACATCAACTCCGAGGCAAGGCAGATGAAATCCCTTGTGGAGGAAATGCTGACGCTGGCCAGAGCGGACAACATGGCGCGCGCTGCTGTCAGCGAGCCGTTTTCCCTTTCCGATCTGGCCGCGGACTGCGCACTGGCCTTTGAGCCGGTGGCTTTTGAGGCGGGAAAACCCCTGGAATACGAGATTGCGGAGGCAGTCACCGTCAGCGGCGACCGGGACAAGCTGCGCCAGGTCCTCTCCATTTTGCTGGACAACGCCATCAAATACGGCGCCGACGGCGGCGTTATCCGCCTGACCCTTGAAAAAACGGACCGGCAGGCCAAGGTGACCGTCTCCAACACCGGAACGCCCATTCCAAGCGATCAGCTGCCCCACCTTTTTGAGCGCTTTTACCGGGCGGACGCCTCCCGGGGGGAACAGTCCGGCTTTGGACTGGGGCTTTCCATCGCCGCCGCCATTGCCAAAGAGCACAAGACAGCGCTCCGGGTGGAAAGCGACTTAGAGAGCACCCGCTTCTTCTTTACTCTGCCGCTCAAGCGCAGCGCCGAATACTAGGAAACCGCCCCGGCGGTGAACTTAAGTGAGACTTTTTCGACCTGTTGAAACGGCCCGCCTGCGAATGCAGGCGGGCTGTTTCTATTATTTTTTCTCTTTTTCCGCCGCTTCCTCGTGCACGCCGTTTCCCACACAGAACATGGAAAATTCCGCCGTTGCCAGCAGCTTCTCATTGTCCCCGGTGATATCCACCTGAATCAGCACGGTGGACCGGCCCCGGTGCCGCACCCGGGCCGTGGCGTAGATGGTGCCGCTGCGCTGGTTGCCCATGAAGTAAAAGGTGCTGTTTTGCGTCACATACAGCCGCCCGTCGGTATGGGCCGCCACGCCGGCGGCGTTGTCCGCCAGCGTGCAGATGGCGCCGCCGTGGATCATGCCGAAGGGATTTAAACTCTCCGGTCGGACCTCCAGCTTGCACACCGCATAATCCGGCTCCATCGCCACCCGTTCATTAAAATTATAATGCATGAATGTATTCATGCTGTCCCGCTGTTTTACATGTTCCAAAAGCTTTTCTTCCATGGGATGCTCCTCTTTTTCCGTTGTTATTTTACGCTATTTTACCACGCGCCCTGTATGTTTTCCACTTTTTTTAAAAATACGTTGACAAATTTTTTCTAGCTACATATAATGAACATATGAACAATCATTCATTTGAAAGGAGGGATCTGCATGGAAGATCGCTGCGGCCTGGATTGCTGTGACTTTATCCACGCCCACGAGGACGTTGTGGAGCGGGTGCGGCGGGAGCTGCCGGAAGAGGACACGCTTTACGATTTGACGGAGCTGTTCCGCATTTTTGGGGACTCCACCCGCGTTCGGATTCTGTATGTGCTCTTCGAGGCGGAAATGTGCGTGTGCGATCTGGCGGCGCTGCTGGGCATGACCCAGTCCGCCATCTCCCATCAGCTGCGGGCGCTGAAAAATGCTCGGTTGGTGAAATCCCGCCGGGAGGGCAAGACCGTTTTTTACGCGCTGGCGGACGACCACGTAAAGACCATCATCGATCAGGGGCTGGAACACGTAGCGGAATAATTTGATTTGACTGGAAGGGGTACTTTTGATGAAAAAACGTTTTCAACTAACCAATCTGGATTGTGCGAACTGCGCGGCGAAGATGGAGACCGCCATTCGGAAGCTGGACGGCGTGCAGTCCGCCACCGTCAGCTTTCTGACGCAAAAAATGACGGTGGAGGCCGACGAGGCCCGTTTTGACGAGATCATGGCGGAAGCGGTTCGCATCTGCAAAAAAATCGAGCCGGACTGCGTCGTGCATCTGTAATACTTTTTTGATTTTTACTGGAAGGGGAAACTTCTATGCATCACTTTTCCAAGGCGCAGCAGACCATGCTTTATCGAATCGTTTTTGCGGCGGTGGCGCTGATTGCCGCAAAATTGCTGCCGTTACAGGGCGTCTGGGCGCCACTTTCTTATCTTCTTCCCTATGCCGTCATCGGCTGGGACGTTCTTTTCCGTGCCATTCGCAACATCGCAAACCGGCAGGTATTTGACGAAAACTTTCTGATGGCGCTGGCCACCGTGGGCGCGTTTTCCACAAACGAGTATGCCGAGGCCGTGTTTGTCATGCTGTTCTATCAGATTGGGGAGCTGTTTCAGGATTATGCCGTGGGCAAATCCCGGGCGTCCATCGCCTCGCTGATGGACATTCGTCCGGACAGTGCGAATCTGGAACAGGCGGACGGCTCCTTCCGCCCGGTGGACCCGGAGGAGGTGGCTGTGGGCGCCGTTGTCATTGTGAAGCCCGGCGAGCGCGTCCCGCTGGACGGCGTGGTTTT
Source organism: Oscillibacter sp. (assembly GCF_028693505.1). Taxonomy (GTDB): domain Bacteria; phylum Bacillota; class Clostridia; order Oscillospirales; family Oscillospiraceae; genus Oscillibacter. Next base: position 28,397 of record NZ_JAQUVF010000001.1, on the reverse strand, counting down.
AGAGGGGCATTCCGCGCTGGACACCGCAGCCCTCACCGGAGAATCCGTCCCCCGGGACGTGGGCCCCGGCGACACGTGCCTGAGCGGCTGCGTAAACCAGTCGGGCCTTCTGCGCATCCGGGTCACCCGGCCATGCAGCGAGTCCACGGTCTCTAAAATTTTGGATCTGGTGGAAAACGCCAGTGAAAAAAAGGCCGCCAGCGAAAACTTTATCACCCGCTTTGCCCGGTACTATACCCCCTGCGTGGTGGTTGCCGCTGCGGCTCTCTTCCTGATCCCCTCCGCGCTGCTGACCGTTCTTCCCCAGACGCCCGCCTTTCTGGCAGGGACCGTTTGGACCGACTGGCTGCACCGCGCGCTGCTCTTTCTCGTGATTTCCTGCCCCTGCGCGCTGGTGATCTCCGTCCCCCTCAGCTTTTTCGGCGGCATTGGCGGCGCCAGCAAGTGCGGCATCCTTATCAAGGGCAGCAACTATCTGGAAGCCCTTGCAAAGGCGGAAACCGTGGTGTTTGACAAAACCGGCACCCTGACAAAGGGCACCTTTACCGTGACCGCCATTCATCCGGAGGGGTCCTTTTCCCCGGAGCAGCTGCTGGAATACGCCGCGCTGGCGGAGCAGTTTTCCGACCACCCCATTTCCGTCTCCCTTCGCTCCGCCTGCCCCGTCGTGCCGGAGCCGGGACGGGTATCCGGGGTGGAGGAGATCGCCGGGCACGGCGTCTGCGCCGCTGTGGACGGACGGAAGGTGTGCGTTGGCAACAGCCGCCTGATGGAGCGGCAAAACGTGAACTGGCTGCCCTGTGAGCTGCCGGGCACGTTGGTCCATGTGACGGTGGACGGCTTCTACGCCGGGCACATTGTGATCTCCGACCTTCCCAAGGACGACGCCCGGGCCGCCATCGCGGATTTGAAGGCCAGCGGCGTCCATCGGACCGTGATGCTCACCGGTGACGCGGAGGCCGTTGCCAAGGCGGTTGCGGCGGAGCTGGGCATTGACGAATACCACGCCGAGCTGCTGCCGTCCGACAAGGTGGACTGGACGGAAAAGCTGCTCGCGGGCAAATCCCCCAAGGGGAAGCTGGCCTTTGTAGGCGACGGCATCAACGACGCCCCCGTCCTGACCCGGGCGGACATCGGCATCGCCATGGGGGCGCTTGGCAGCGACGCGGCCATTGAAGCCGCCGACATTGTGCTGATGGATGATAAGCCGTCCAAAATTGCCACCGCCATGCGGATTTCCCGCAAGACGGTGCGAATCGTCCGCCAGAACATCACGCTGGCGCTGGTTGTAAAATTCGGTGTGCTGGCGCTGGGTGCGTTCGGCCTTGCGTCCATGTGGGCCGCGGTCTTTGCGGATGTGGGCGTGGCATTTTTGGCAATTCTCAACGCCACCCGGTGTCTCCATGTGGCGGAATTCCGGAGGGAACCGTGAAACGAATTTTTTTACCGCTTTTCGCTCTCCTGTGCGCACTTTCTCTCCTCACCGCATCCCCTTCCTTCGCGCAGGCGACCACTGCTCTCTCTTTGGGCAGTGCGCCCATTGACCCATGGACCTATCAATCCCTGCTGGGGAAGGGGATGGACGTGGACTGGTGCAAAACCGCGTCCGGTATGGCGGCATACAGCGAACGCTCTCCCAAGGATTTTAAAGCCGCCGGAATCTCTCACGTTCGCCTCCGCGTCAAGGAGGATGCTGACGAGGCGCTTTTGAAGCAGTTGGATCAGCAAATTGACGACTGTCTTGCAAACGGCCTGATTCCCATCATTGCCTATCAGGCGGACGCGCTGAAAAACGACCCCTCTTCCAAAAACTTAGATCGCGTGACGGCATGGTGGAAAACGGTTGCCCAGCGGTATGCGGACCGATCCTATCTGCTGTCCTTCGATCTCATCATTGAGGTGACCGACGCGCTGAACGATCAGCCGGACCGCCTGAATGAACTCTATGAGCAGCTTGTCTCCGCCGTGCGGGAGAGCAATCCCCGCCGCATTGTGATGATTTCTCCCCGGCTGCGCTCCGACGCCGCCTGTTTGAAGGACCTGACCATTCCTTCGGCGGCAAACGGCTATTTGATGGCGGAGTGGCATTTTTACGCCGCCGGTCCCTCCAAGGAAAATCCGCGAAAGCTTTGGACCACCGGGACGATGCAGGAACAGCAGCTGATTTTGGATAAAATCAACGCGGCGCTTCAGTGGCAAAAGGATACGGGCATTCCCACGTGGGTGGGCGCATGGATGCCGGGCAACTACAACGACGGAAACACCTATACGATTTCCGAGCAGACGGTTTTTGCTTCCTATATGACAAAGGCGCTGACGGATGCCGGGATTCCCTTTGCCGTCAACGCGGATACCCATTTCTACGACCGGGAGAACGCTCTTTGGATTCCTTCCATGGAGCCGGTATTGCAAGCCATTTACGCGCAAGGCACGCTGCCCTTTACGGACCTTTCGGAAACGGCATGGTACTATCCTTCGGTTGCCTATGTATACCGAAACGGCCTTTTTTCCGGAACCTCGGATAAGACGTTTTCCCCATCCGCCGCCATGACCCGGGAACAGCTGTGGATGGTCCTTTCCCGCATGGCCGGACAGCAGCCCCCCAGCATGGCAGACGCCCGGGTCTGGGCAGTGGAAAGCGGCATGAGCGACGGCCGCAACCCCACCCATGCGGTGACTCGGGAGCAATTTGTCACCTTTCTCTGGCGCTTTGCCGGCTCCCCCGCCGCCAAACTGGATTTGAGCGGATACACGGATTTTGAAACCGTCTCCTCCTACGCAGTGCCTGCCATGCAGTGGGCAGTGGGGCAGGGGATCGTGAGCGGAACCTCCGCATCCGCCTTAACGCCGCAGGCGCAGGCCTCCCGGGCGCAGATCGCGGTGATTCTCACAAGGTATCTTCAGAATTCGGAAGCATAAACCTTTTAAAAAGACTCCCCCGGCAGTGCCGGGGGAGTCCTTTTGCTTTTCAATTGTTTTATTTCTTTTCGGCGAAGGCGTCCTCCAGCGCTTCCAGCTCCGATTGCCACAGCGCCATCTTTGCGTCGCTGGGCATCCGCCGCGTCGGTGCAAAGTCCGCTCTTCTTCGCTTCCGCCTTCGGCAAAAGCTCCGCTCGCTCCCTTGCGCCTCCTTTTCCCACGCAAACTCCGTTTGCGCGGGAACCCTTTTGGGGCGACTGGCTTTTCGTATCCTGTCAGCTCAGCGCTTCCAGCTCCGCCTGCCACAGCGCCATTTTTGCGTCGCTGGGCATCCGCCGCGTCGGTGCAAAGTCCGCTCTTCTTCGCTTCCGCCTTCGGCAAAAGCTCCGCTCGCTCCCTTGCGCCTCCTTTTCCCACGCAAACTCCGTTTGCGCGGGAACCC
>NZ_JAQUVF010000001.1:0-24936 GCF_028693505.1 Oscillibacter sp. | reverse complement strand
TTTTGGGGCGACTGGCTTTTCGTATCCTGTCAGCTCAGCGCTTCAAGCTCCGCATGCCACAGCGCCATTTTTGCGTCGCTGGGCATCCGCCAGTCGCCACGGGGGGAGAGGGCCACGCTGCCCACCTTCGGCCCGTCCGGCACGCAGTTGCGCTTGAACTGCTGGCCGAAAAAGCGGCGGTAGAAGGTTTTCAGCCATTTTAAAATGACGTCTCTTCCATAGCGACCGCCCAGCGCATACAGGGCCAGACGATAAATTTTTTGTGGGGAGAAACCCCAGCGGAGCATGTAGTACAAAAAGAAATCATGCAGCTCGTAAGGCCCTACCAGATCCTCGGTCCGCTGGCTGATCTCGCCCTGCACGGCGGGCAGCAGCTCCGGCGAGACCGGCGTATCCAAAATATCCTCCAGCACGTCGTGCAGCGCCTCATCCTTTTCCGCGTTGTCCCGGGCCAGATAACCCACTAGATGCCGCACCAGCGTCTTGGGAATGGAGGCATTCACGCCGTACATGCTCATGTGGTCGCCGTTATACGTGCACCAGCCCAGCGCCAGCTCCGAAAGATCGCCGGTTCCGATGACGATGCCGCCGCTTTGGTTGGCAATATCCATCAGCACCTGCGTCCGCTCCCGGGCCTGCCCGTTTTCAAAGGTGACGGAGTGGTCCTCCATGTCGTGCCCGATGTCCCGGAAATGGCTGCGGACGCTGGCGGAGATATCCACTGTGCGCAGCGTGGCGCCCATCTGCCCCGCCAGAATGACGGCATTGTTTTTCGTGCGGTCCGTGGTGCCAAAGCAGGGCATAGTGACCGCCACGATCTCCGTCATGGGCCGGTCCAGCATCTTCATGGCAAGCCCCGTGATCAAAACCGCCAGGGTGGAATCCAGCCCGCCGGAAAGACCCACCACCGCCGTTTTCGCGCCGGTATGCTCCAGCCGCTGCTTAAGGCCAAGGGAGGCGATCATCAAAATCTCCCGGCAGCGCTCGTCCCGGTCCTCTTTCCCCTCGGGAACAAAGGGCTGCGGGGCCACATAGCGGGTGAGCTTGGTGGGGGAGAGGGTCAGGGAGAAGGGTTTTCCGCCGGGGGCAGTGATCTCGTCCATCACCTGCGTCCGGCGGCGCTCATAGCAAAGCCGCTGCACATCGATCTCGGAGAGCAGCAGCCCGCCTTCAAACCGCCGCTCCGCCAGCAGAGAACCGTTTTCCGCAATCATCTGGTGCGCGCCAAAGACCACGTCGGAGGTGGACTCTCCCTCCCCCGCGCTGGTATACACATAGCCGCACAGCAGCTTGGCGCTCTGGGTGGTCACCAGCTGACGGCGGTAGGCGTCCTTGCCGATCAGATCATTGCTGGCGGAGAGATTGCCAATGACCGTGGCGCCCGCGCGCACCATGGCAAGGGAGGGAGACTCCGCCGCCCACAGGTCCTCGCAGATCTCAAAGCCCAGCACCAGCTCCGGCAGTGTCTCACAGCGGAAAATCTGCCCGGCCTGAAACCAAACCTCCTGCCCGCAAAGGGAGATCAAACAGCCACCCTTTTCCGGACCCGAGGCGAACTGCCGTTTTTCGTAAAATTCACCGTAATTGGGCAGGTGCGTCTTTGGAACAACGCCCAAAATCATTCCTTTTTGTATAATAGCAGCGCAATTATACAGTTTGTTGTTTACCCGCACCGGCAGACCCACCGCAGTGACCACCTCCAGATTGCGGGTTGCGGCCAGCACGGTGCCAATGGCCGCTTCAGCGCCCCGCAGCAGCGTGTCCTGATAAAAAAGGTCGCCGCAGGTATAGCCCGTCAGGCCCAGCTCCGGCAGTACCAAAACCTTAGCCCCCGCCTTTTCAGCGGCGCGCATCATGGTAAAGGTCTGCTCGGCGTTATAGTCGCAATCCGCCAGACGCAGCTTGGGCGTACCGCAGGCAACAGAAATGAACCCGTCCTTCATTTCGCAAAACCTCCCGATCAAGTCGTATTGACTGTTTTCATTTTCATATTTTACACCGATTCTTTCCGCTTTACAAGAAAAGGGCACAAAAAGGACCGCCAATGGCGGTCCTTTTTGCTGTGTGTGTGTTTTAGGAAGGAGAAATCGCATCGGGTTGGGAGTTCCCTTTGCTTGAGTATAAGATACCCGATAATTTTTACCGAATTGTGTGTTTGGTATGAACAGTTTGTAAATGATCGCTTTTTTTATCGGTATTTTCGGCTTTCCGCCACCGCCAACTCATCACAGCGGTTATTATACGCGTTTTCCGCGTGGCCCTTCACCCAGTGGTAGCGCATGGAATGGACCTTCGTCAGCGCCAGCAGCTTTTCCCACAGGTCCGGGTTCAGGGCAGGCTTTTTGTCGCTTTTCACCCAGCCCCGTTTTTGCCAGGTCGCGGCCCAGCCCTTTTCCAGCCCGTCAATGACATACTTGGAGTCGGACCACAGCGCCACGGCGCAGGGCTCTTTTAAAAGGGCCAGCGCTTCAATGACTGCGGTCAGCTCCATGCGGTTATTGGTGGTGGCGGCCTCTCCGCCGGAGAGCTCCCGTTTGTGTGCGCCGTAGAGCAAAACCGCGCCCCAGCCGCCGGGACCGGGATTTCCGGAGCAGGCGCCGTCCGTATAGATCGTGACTTCTTTCATGTTCCTCCCGGGAGTGTTCCCTTATGCTTCGGTTTCCGTACCGGCTTCCGTGCCGGTCTCCGTGCCGGTTTCTGTGCCGGTCTCCGCGCCGGTTTCTGCGCCGATTTCCGGGCTGTTTTCCGCATCAGAGTCAAGGATGGTCTCCGTCTCCTCGGCCTCGTCCTTTTCGGTGAGGGCCATGGCGATGACCTGATCGCCCTCCTCCTTAAAGCGCATGACGATCACGCCTTGGGTGGCGCGTCCCGCGGAGCGGATGTTTTCCACAGCGGTACGGATCAAAATGCCGGCCTGGGTCACCAGCAGCAGGTCCTCCGACCCGTCTACTACCTTGATGCCCACCACGCCGCCGGTCTTTTCCGTGACCATATAGTTCTTGATGCCAAGGCCGCCCCGGTTGGTGATGCGGTACTCCGCCACCGACGTGCGCTTGCCAAAGCCCTTTTCCGTAATGGAGAGGACCTGTGCGTCCTCCTTGGCCCGGGCTGCGCCCACCACGTAGTCGCCCTCGCGCAGCCGGATGCCACGCACGCCCACGGCGTCCCGGCCCATGGGGCGGACGTCGTTTTCGTCGAAGCAGACCGCCTGCCCGTCATGGGTGGCGATGAGGATGTTCTGGGTGCCGTCCGTCTCCCGGACGGTGATGAGCTGATCGCCCTCGTCCATCCGCAGCGCGCGGATGCCGTTGTTGCGCAGGTTGCGCAGCGTCCCCACCGGCAGCCGCTTCACGGTGCCGTTTTTCGTGACCATCACCAGGTAGCGGCTCTCCTGCTCCTCAATATTCCGGGTGTGGACCATGGTCTGGACCCGCTCGCCCTGCTCCACCTGCAAAATATTGATGATGTTCGTGCCCTTGGCGGTTTTCCCGGACTCGGGAATCTGATAGCCCTTCTTCCGGTAAACCTTGCCGGTGTCGGTGAAGAAGAGCAGATAATCGTGGGTGGAGGCGGTGAACACATCCACCACGAAATCCTCCTCCCGGGTGGTGATGCCCTTCTTTCCCATACCGCCCTTGGACTGGGCCGTATATTCGCTGGCGGGCGTCCGCTTGATGTATCCCGCGCTGGTGAGGGTAAAGACGCACTGCTCTTCCTCGATGAGGTCCTCAATGTCGATCTCATCTTCCACGTCCTGAATCTCGGTGGAGCGCTCGTCGCCGTATTTTTCAGCAATGACGGTCAGCTCATCCTTGAGGATCTGGCGCACCAAAGCGTCGTCGGAGAGAATTTTATTGAGCCAGTTGATTTTCTCCTCCAGCTCCTGATATTCATTTTCCAGCTTCTCCCGGTTCAAGCCCTGCAAGGCGATCAGTCGCATGTCGCAGATGGCCTGCGCCTGAATCTCGTCCAGTCCGAAGCGATTCATCAGATTTTCTCTGGCATTATCATAGCTGGTGCGGATGATCTTGATGACCTCGTCAATGTTGTCCTGCGCGATTAGCAAGCCTTGGAGCAGGTGCGCCCGCTCCTGTGCCTTTTTCAGATCGAATTTCGTTCTGCGGACGATGATCTCCTCCTGGAAGGCGAGATATTCGTCGATGATATGGCGCAGAGAGAGAATCTTCGGCTGAGACTGGTTCTGCACCAGCGCCAGCATATTGATGGCAAAGGTGGTTTGCAGCTGTGTCTGGGAGAAGAGACGGTTGAGCACCACCTGGGGATTGGCGTCCCGTTTCAGCTCCACAACGATGCGCATGCCGTTTCGGTCGGATTCGTCCCGGATGTCGGAGATGCCCTCCAGCCGCTTATCCTCCACCTGCTCGGCCATATTTTTGATGAGCATCCGCTTATTCACCTGATAGGGGATTTCCGTGATGATAATGCGGGTGCGGTCTTTTCCGAATTCCTCAAACTCGTGCCGCGCCCGGATGACCAGACGGCCCCGGCCGGTGGCGTAGGCGGCGCGGATACCGGAGCGGCCCATGATAATGCCCTTGGTGGGGAAATCGGGCCCCTTGACGTGCTGCATGAGGTCCGCGAGGGTGGCGTTGGGGTCATCCAGCACGCAGATGCACGCGCCGATGACCTCCCGCAGGTTGTGGGGCGGGATATTGGTGGCCATGCCCACGGCGATGCCGCTGGAGCCGTTTACCAGCAGGTTGGGGAAGCGGGCAGGGAGGACCCGGGGCTCCTTCCGGCTCTCGTCAAAGTTGGGGTCCCAGTCCACTGTCTCCTTGTCGATGTCCCGGAGCATCTCGTCGGAGAGCTTGCTCATGCGGGCCTCGGTGTATCGATAGGCCGCGGGGGGATCGCCGTCCACGCTGCCGAAGTTGCCGTGTCCGTCCACCAGCATATAGCGCATGGAAAAATCCTGCGCCAGACGTACCAGCGCGTCGTACACGGACTGATCGCCGTGGGGATGATACCGGCCCAGCACGTCGCCCACGCAGGTGGCGGACTTCTTGAAGGGACGGTCGGAGGTGAGATTGTCCTCGTACATGGCGTAGAGAATCCGGCGGTGGACGGGCTTTAAGCCGTCCCGCACGTCGGGCAGGGCCCGGCCGACGATGACGCTCATGGCGTATTCGATGTAGGATTTCTCCATTTCGGGGACCAGCGGGGATTCCAGGATTTTTTGTTCCGGATACCGGATCTCCTCAGGATCGTATTGGGGTTTCTTACTCATATCGGTATCCTTTCCTTAGTAATCCAGATTCACGGCGTACCGCGCGTTTTTCTCGATGAATTCCTTGCGCGGCTCCACCTTTTCGCCCATGAGGATGGTAAAGGTCTCGTCCGCCTTCACGGCGTCATCCAGCGTGATGCGGCGCAGGGTCCGCTTTTCCGGGTCCATGGTGGTCTCCCACAGCTCGTGGGGGTTCATCTCGCCAAGGCCCTTGAAGCGGGAAATGTCAATTTTCGTGTTGGGATTGTCTCCCCGCATCTCAGAGGAAATGCAGTCCCGCTCCTCATCGGAGAAGGCGACCCGGGTGGTTTTGCCACGGCTGAGCTTATAGAGCGGGGGAACGGCGGAGTAGACATACCCCTCTTCGATCAATGGGCGCATAAAGCGGAAGAAGAAGGTCAGCAGTAAGGTGCGGATATGGGAGCCGTCCACATCGGCATCGGCCATGATGATGACCTTATGATACCGGAGCTTTGAGGAGTCAAATTCCTCCCCGATGCCGCCGCCCAGCGCCGTGATGACGGGCTGGAGCTTATCGTTGCCGTACACCTTGTCTGCCCGGGCCTTTTCCACGTTCAGCATCTTGCCCCAAAGCGGCAGGATCGCCTGAAACCGGGAGTCCCGCCCCTGGGTGGCGGAGCCGCCTGCGGAGTCACCCTCGACGATGTAAATTTCGGTGAGTTCCGGGTTATTTTCATTGCAGTCGCGCAGTTTGTCCGGCATGGCCGCGCCGCCAAGGGCGGTCTTGCGGCGAATGGATTCCCGCGCTTTTTTGGCCGCTTCTCTGGCCCGGTTGGCGGTGAGCGCCTTATCCAGAATCATCCGGCCAACCTGGGGATTTTCCTCCAAAAACGTATCCAGCTTATCGGAGACGATGGTGTTCACCAGCGTCCGGATTTCGCTGTTGCCCAGCTTTGCCTTGGTCTGCCCTTCAAACTGGGCGTCCGTCAGCTTCACGGAAAGGACGCAGGTAAGGCCCTCCCGGCAATCCTCGCCGGAGACCTTTTCATCGTCCTTGAGCATTTTGATCTTGTGGCCGTAGTTATTGAGCACCGTGGTAATGGCGCGCTTAAAGCCCTCTTCATGCATGCCGCCCTCCGGCGTGTGCACGTTGTTGGCAAAGGACAAGATGGTTTCGTTATAGCCGTCGTTATATTGCAGGGCGATCTCCGCCATGGAATCGTCCTTCTGGCCCGCCATGTAGATCACGTCGTTATGCAGAACATCCTTGTTTTTATTGAGCCATGTGACAAATTCCCGGATGCCACCGGCATAGCACATGTTGTCCTCCTGCTCCTCGCCGGGGCGCTGATCCACAAGCTGGATGCGCAATCCGGCATTGAGGAAGGCCTCTTCCCGCATGCGGGTGTGGAGGGTCTCATAATTGTAGACGGTCTCCTCAAAAATCTCGTGGTCCGGCTTAAAGGTGACGGTGGTGCCGGTATGGTCCGTGGCGCCCACGATCTTCATTTCCTGCGTGATCTGGCCTCGGGAAAACCGCATCTCATAGATGTTCCCGTCCCGGTGGACCTGAACGGTCAGCCATTCGCTCAGCGCGTTGACAACCGACGCGCCTACGCCGTGCAAACCGCCGGAGACCTTATAGCCCCCGCCGCCGAACTTACCACCGGCGTGGAGCACGGTGTACACCACTTCCAGCGCGGGCTTTCCGGTTTGGGACTGGGTGTCCACCGGGATGCCCCGGCCATTATCCACAACGGTGATGGTATTGTCCGGATTGATGAGGATTTGGATATCCGTGCAATACCCGGCCAGCGCTTCATCGATGGCGTTATCCACGATCTCATAGACCAGATGGTGCAATCCGGAGGCAGAGGTGGAGCCGATATACATGCCCGGTCTCTTCCGAACCGCCTCCAATCCCTCCAGCACCTGAATTTCAGAAGCATCGTATTCGTTTTTGACATCCACAGCCGTGGATTGCAGAATCTCATTTTCAGCCATATGGGTTCTCCTTCCGTAACAAGGCAAGAAGAGCCGGGCCGGAACCGATTTCCGGCCCGTTTCTCCTTGCCCCGCGTTTTATTCGTATTACAATTCCAGTTTCTGACTTTCCGCTCTTTTTTGCAGCGTGACGGAATTGAGCTGGGCAAGATAGACGATCTGGTTGTGATAGGGATGGTCGCAGACCACAAAGGATTTTGGCAGATCGCCGGAGACGTCCAAAACCACGCCATCCTTTTCCGCGGTGGTGAGAAAGTCCCTCGTCCGTTTGCTGGTAGAGCACTTATCCAGATCAAAAATACCGATGATTCGCCGGGACGATACAATTTCCGTTTGTCCAAGGTGAAGATACACCGAAAATCCCCCTGTCTATCGAATGTTTCCACATGCCACGTGAAAAACTTTTCCGCCCAGCAGCTGCGGCAGACGGTCATCCTCGCAGCAGGTGATAAAAACCTGCCCGCCGGAAATCCGGTTGAGCACAAATTCCTGCCGCTTGGGGTCCAGCTCGGAGAGCACATCGTCCAGCAGCAGCACCGGATATTCTCCCGTGGCGTTTTTATAGATTTCCCGCTCCGCCAGCTTCATGGAAAGCGCCGCCGTCCGGGTCTGCCCTTGGGAAGCAAAGGCTTTTGCGTCCCGTCCGTCAATGCGCACCCGCAGATCGTCCTTATGGGGACCGGAAAGACACAGCCGACTTGCCCGCTCCGCTTCCTGATGGGTTTCCATATGCTCCCGCAGCTGCTGCCTTAAAAGGTCAACCTCTGCGCCGGGCTCCTTCACGGTGGAGACCGTCTCATAGCTGACCTCCAGGCGCTCCCGCTCGCCGGAACACTCAAAATGATGGATAGCCGCGTACTCGTTCAATCGAACGGCAAACTGTGCGCGATAGTGAATCAGCACCGCGCCATAAAAAATCAGCCGCTCATTAAAATCCGGAAGCGTCGCCAGAAGATCGCTGCGCTCCTCCGCATCCCGCAGTATCCGGGTCTTGTGCTCATACGTCCGGTTATACTCCGCCAGCGCGGCGGCATAGCGGGGGCGAAGTTGACATAAAGCCGTATCCATGAATTTTCGGCGGGCAGCGGCCCCTTCCCGAATCAGATTCAAGTCCTCCGGGCAAAAGAAAACCGTTTGATAGACGCTGCTGAGGGCGGCATTGTTTTTTGCCGGAACGCAGTTGACGGACATCTTTCGCCGCCGGTCCCGAAACAGCTCCACCTGCATCTGAAACGTTCTTTCCCGGGAAAACACCTGGGCCCGCACTGCGGCGGCAGGGGCGTCAAAGGCAATCATCTCCCGGTCCGTTCTGGCCCGGGGGGACTTTCCGGAGGAGAGGTAGACAATTGCCTCCAGCAAATTGGTTTTTCCCTGGGCATTTTCTCCCGTGATCACATTGCACAGAGGGTCAAAGTCCGCACTTTGATGGAGGAAGTTTCGAAAAGCGTCTACTTCCAGCCGGTCAATTCTCATAAGCGACCGTATAGTGCTGCATTTGGAAGCAAATGTCGTCCCCCGGGCGGATTTTCTTTCCCCGCATGGAGCAGACCTCGCCGTTCACTGCCACGGCCCCGGCCTGAATGCATTCCTTTGCCGCGCCGCCGGACTCCACAAGATTGGCAAATTTCAAAAGGTCCTGCAGCTTAATATACTCTGTTTTGATAAAAATGGTTTTCATTGGTATTCTCCCTCTTTATTCGCCCTTCAAACGCACGGGAAGGACCATGTACAGGAAATTTTCCGCCCCCTCCGTCGGCACGATAATGGCGGGAGACACGCCGGTGTTCAGTTCGATCTTCACGGTATCGGCGGGGGCGTAGCGCAGCGCCTCCATCAAATAGCGGTTGTTGAAGCCGATCTCCAGACCGCCGCCGTCTCCGCAGAGGCGGCACACGTCCTTGGATTCGCCGTTGCCCGTTTTGGCGGAAAGCACCACCTTATCATAATCAAACAGGCACCGCACAGGGCTTTTCAGCTTGTCCGAAATCACCACGGACACGCGGTCGATGCTTTCAATCAGCTGTTTCGTATCCGCGATGACAGAAATAGGGTTCTTTCTGGGGATGGCGTTTTTGTAATCCAAAAATTCGCCTTCCAGCCGGCGGCAGATCAGCTCTGTATTACCGACCTCGAAGAGAATATGGCGCTTGCCCAGTGTCACGGCAGCCAGATCTTCCACATCGCCGCAGATATTTTTGACCTCATTCAGCGCGCTGCCCGGGGCCACGAAGAAAAAAGCGCCGCCTTCCATTTTTTCCAGAGGTTCTCTCCGCACCGCCAGACGGAATCCGTCCACGGCGACCATGGTGAGACCGCTGTCGCTGATTTCAAACAGAGCGCCGGTATGCACAGGGCGGCTTTCATTTGTGGAAACGGCAAAAGCCACCTCTTCGATCATGGCGCGCAGGGTTTTTTGCTGGAGGGAGACGGAATATTCGTCCTCCACCTCCGGCATATCCGGATAATCCGCGGCGCTTAAGCCGAGAATATCAAAATCGGCGTCGCCGCAGCAAAGATGGACCATCTGCTTTTCGTCGGCAGAAAATGTCACCACGTCGTCCGGCATCCGGCGAATGATATCGCCGAACAGTCGAGCATTGAGCACCAGGTCTCCGCCATCGGTCACGTTCGCCGAAAGCTTTGTGCGGATACCGGTTTGCATATTGTAGCCGGAGATCGTCAGCTCCTGATCGGCGTGAAGCAGCAGCCCTTCCAGTGCGGGAATCGAGCTTTTCTGGGCAACGGCGCGGCTGGCCACGGTGATGGCGTTTTGCAGCAGCGCCTTCTCACAGGAAAATTTCATCATAAACGCAGGCTTCCTCTCTATATATTGGTAGGGTGGACGTTTTTAAAAGAATAAAGAAAGTAATATTTAGAAAAAGCAGTCATAGGAAAAAAAACTGTGGAAAAGAAAGAAAAAGGCAGATCCCACAAGGTTTTGAGGGTCCACACCCCATGTGGAGGAAAAACCGCCTTTTTCCACGACGTTTTGAAACGGGACATTTTTCCACAGAGAAGTTTTCCTTTTCCACCAGCGTTGTGGAGAAAAAAACTATCGCTTCGCGTTAATATTGGTCTTGATTTCCTTCACGGTTTCCGCGAAGGAGGAGTCCTTTTTCATTTTTTTCTCTACCTGCTGAATGGAGTAGAGCACGGTGGAGTGGTCTCGATTGTCGAATACCTTGCCGATATCGTCCAAAGAGAGATTGGTCATGCTCCGAATGAGATAAATGGCGATCTGACGGGCGGCCACGGCGTCCCGAATTCTCTGCTGGCCGCGAATGACGGATTCTTCCACATTGTAGTATTTGCTGATGTAATCCAAAATGGCTTCGGGCGTGGGAATGTATTCGTTGTTGCGGCGCAGCATGTCCTGAATCGCCCGGGAGACGGTCTCCTCATCGGAATCATTTCCAAGCAGATCTTTGAAGGCCATGATCTTATTGATGGTCCCTTCCAGCTGACGGACGTTGGCAGTGACGTTTTGCGCAATGTAGACCGCAATTTTATTGGGCAGCTCCAACCCCAGAAGGGCGGCTTTGTTTTTGATGATGGCAAGCCGCGTTTCAAAATCCGGGGGCGCCACATCCACCAAAAGACCCCATTCAAACCGGGTCCGCAGCCGGTCCTCCAGCTGGGTCATCTCAGAGGGGGGACGGTCCGAGGTGAGCACAATTTGACGCCCGGATTCATAGAGGTTGTTGAAGGTATGGAAAAATTCCTCCTGCGTCTGCTTTTTGCCGGCAATAAATTGCACGTCATCCACCAGCAGAAGGTCGGCCTGCCGGTATTTTTCCCGCATCTCGGCCGTTTTGTTGGGACCGGCCTGAATGGCGGAGACCAGCTCGTTGGTCAGATCGTCGCCTTTTACATAGGCAATTTTCGAGCGCGGATCGTTTTTGCGGATGACGTTGGCGATGGCGTAAATCAAATGGGTCTTTCCAAGGCCGGAATCTCCATAGATCAAAAGCGGGTTGTAGTTTTGCGCCGGATGGTCCGCAACCGCAATGGACGCGGCATAGGCCAGTTTGTTGGAAGGACCCACCACAAAGGTTTCAAACGTGAACTCATCGGAGGTAAACCGATCACTTTGCTCTTTCTGTTCAATCCCGTTCAGCGCGGCAAGACCCTCGTCGTCTAAAATAGAGACGTCAAACCCAGTGGAGAAGAGATCCTGCAGGGCGGCCTTGATATTTTTCAAAAACAGGGATTCAATATAGCCCCGTTTGAAATCGTTGGCGCAATGAAGAATCAATGTGTTGCCCCGGATATCCACTGCCCTAAGTTCGTCAAACCAGGTGGCAATGGTAGTTTCCGAGAGCTCGCGTTTCAGCTGGGACAAAACATTGTCCCATACGTCAGCGACCGAATTCAAAAGGAAACACCTCTCTCTAGTTAAAAATGGACAAAATAATACAAAATTATTATAGCAAAAAAGAGAGAGCGTGGCAATACCTATTCTAATAATAAGAATTGAAAAATTTTGGCGGAAAAGGGACAAGATATAGGGTTTAGTTTTCCCTAAATCTACTAGATTTAGAAAAAATGCCGGAAAAGAAGAGAAAAAGATAATTTTAATAGTTTTTTTAAGTTATTCTTGACACCTTTTAAAAAAGTCTGTATACTATTCCATGCGTCGCAAGACGTCTCATACTCGTTTACTGCATTCGCCCAAAAGGGCGGGTGTCGAGTAAGTGCCGCCCAAGGGCGGCCTGAATACTGACAGGAGGTGTCTCAACATGGCAACGAAACGTACCTATCAGCCCAAGAAGCTGCATGGCCAGAAGGTCCACGGTTTCCGCAAGAGAATGGCTAGCGCCAACGGCCGTAAGGTCCTGGCCCGTCGCCGCGCCAAGGGCCGCGCACAGCTGTCCTACTAAGCGAAACGGAACGCGCAGGAGACACTTGAACAGACGTCTTCAGGGACGGCGGAATTTTTGGATTCCTCCGTCCCTCTAAGAGTTTCCTTTGACATTTTTCAAAGGGCGCTGTTTTGGTGTGCAGGCAGAAAAGCAGGGAGAGCATATGAAAAAAGAGGCGACACTGAAGCAAAACCATGAGTTTCGCCGGCTGTATCAAAAAGGGGCGTCCGCAGTGGGAAGCGGCATGGTTCTCTATTGCCGGAAGAATAAACTGGGCCGGAACCGGCTTGGGTTGACCGCTTCCGTCAAACTGGGACATGCCGTGGTGCGCAACCGCGCCCGGCGGCGGCTGCGGGAGGTCTATCGGTTAAACGGACCACAGCTCCGGCAGGGGTATGATCTCATTTTGGTCGCCCGGAGACGGACGGTCACGGCCCCCTGGAAAGAGCTGAACGAGACCTTTTTGAAGCTGAGCCGAAAATTGAATCTTTTGGAGGGTTCGATGTGAAGCGCGTGCTGATTGCTTTGGTAAAATTTTACCGGGCGGCAATTTCCCCCTATCGGCACTCTTGCTGCAACTATACGCCCACCTGTTCCCGCTACGCGCTAGAGGCCATTGAAAAATATGGCGCCTGCAAGGGCGGCTGGCTTGCTTTCAAGCGCATCCTGCGCTGCAACCCGTTTCACAAGGGAGGATACGATCCCGTACCGTAAGCTCCAAAGAGGGTAAAAATCCCTTTTGCGGATTCCCGCCGCCGGTAAACACACCGGCGGATGCCGCCTGTGGCGGCCGGGCCAATGTTTCTTTGAAAGCTCGTTTTGTAAAAACGGGTTTTTTTGCCGAGTGCTTTTTTATGGAAAAACATTGGTCTCATCACGATTTGGAGGAAACAACTATGTTTTCAACCCTTGGATACTACATTTGTATTCCATTCGCGTGGCTGGTCCGTGTATTTTATAATTTGACCGGCTCTTACGGCATCGCCATCATTTTATTTACGCTGGTAATCAAGCTTTTGATGCTGCCGTTCCAAATGAAGTCGAAAAAGAGCATGATGCGGATGAGCCGGATGTCCGGCCGGATGCAGGAAATTCAGAAGAAGTATGCCAACAATCAGACAAAGATGGGCGAAGAGATGCAAAAGCTCTATGCCGAAGAGGGCGTCAACCCCATGAGCGGATGCCTGTGGAGTTTTCTGCCCCTGCCCATCCTGATCGCGCTGTACTCCATCATCCGTCAGCCCGTCACCCACTTTATGATGCTCTCTGAGCAGGCGATGTACGGCATCATCAACCATCTGGCAGACGCGGGAGCCTCCGTTTCCACCATCGTCAAGGTGGCGGAGGACGGCGCGATGGAGCTTGGCAAAACCGGCCTTCCCCAGCTGCTGCCCTACGGTCAGATCAACCTGGTCAAAGAGATCACCTCTCAGATGCCGGAGTACGGCGCCAGTGTGGATGGCTGGATGAACCTGAATTACAACTTCCTGGGGCTGGACCTGACGGCCAATCCCAGCACCGGCTTTGGCAATTTTGCATTTTCCTGGGCCGTCATCGGCCTGATTTTGATTCCCATTCTGGCGGGTCTTTCCCAGCTGGTGCTTTCCATGATCACCATGAAGCAGCAGCCCCAGCAGGAGGGCCCGGCGGCCCGCTCCACCAAGAGCATGATGTATATGATGCCGCTGATGTCCGTGTATATCGCGTTTGTCATGCCTGCGGCCCTTGGTATTTACTGGATTGCGCAGAGCGTGTTTTCCCTGATTCAGGAAGTCGTCCTCGGAAAGATTTTTAACAAGAAGCTGGAAGAGGAAGAAAACGCCCGGTATGAGGCCCGCCAGTCGGACCGCCAGCGCCGGATGGAAGAGGGAAAAGCCCTTCAGGAACAGAGAAAGCAGCAGGCGGAGCAAAAGCAGAGCCTGAAGGAGAAGCGGAAAGCCGCGCAGGAGGCAAAAGCCCAGAAGGCAAAAAAATCCGGCGGCAGCACAACGGAGGCAGGCCGCGTTGGAGACCGGCCCTATGCCCGCGGTCGTGCCTATAAGGCGGATCGCTATGACGAGAAGGATTAAGGAGCCGTTATGAGAGAGTTTATCGATGTAACGGGCAAAAATGAGGAAGAGGCCATCAATAAGGCACTGGCTCAGCTTGGTCTCGACCGGGATGATGTGTCCGTTGAAATTTTGGAACGTGCAAAATCCGGCTTTTTGGGTCTGGGCGGCTGCCCGGCCAAAATTCGCGTGAGCTATGGCCCGGACCGGGAGGAAGCACCCGCTCCGGCGCCCGGCAAGGCAGTGGAGAAGAAGCCGTCTCAGCCTCCCGTGAAGGCTTTCGAAAAACCCGTTCAGAAGGCGGCGAGCGCAGAAAAGGCCGCTGCTGCCGAAAAATCTGCCCCTGTGGAAAAAGTGACGCCGGCACCTGCCGCGCCTGTCTCCACAGTCCCCGCGCAGGAACTGGGAGAAGAAGTGGACGACGAAAAGGCGCAGGCCATTCGCGTGTTTTTGACCGGCCTTCTCACCCAGATGGAAAGCAGCGCGGAGATCAAGGTTTACCTCCCGGAGAAGGGCCGCTATCGGGTCCTTTTGGTGGGACAGGGCCTTGGCGCGCTGATTGGCCGCCGGGGCGAGACGCTGGACGCCATTCAGCAGCTGACGAGCTATGCGGTGAACCGCACCGGCGGCCGGGTCCGCGTCCAGCTGGACGCGGAGGGCTATCGAGAAAAGCGGGAGCAGAGCTTGCAGAGTCTTGCACAGAAGGTGGCCGGTAAGGTCCTCAAGTATCGCCGCAGCGTCACGCTGGAGCCGATGAACGCCTACGAGCGCCATGTGATCCACACCGCCTTGCAGGAGATGCCCGGCATCACCACGTATTCCACCGGAACCGATCCCAACCGGCGGGTCATCGTGGCCTACGACAAAGAGAAAAAGTGATAAAACCCGGCTCCGCCAAAACAGGCGGAGCCGGGTTTTTACATGGAAGCCATCCTGCCGGGCGGGAGGAAGAAAGTTTTCCGCCGCTGCTTGACATTGTGTGGAAAACGTGATAAAGTTTCAAACGATATCCATACAGGCTGTGACAGGGAGAAGTATCCTGTTTTCCCCGGAAAAGAGAAGGGACGGTTGGTGCAAGTCCTTGCGGGGGAAGGGAGAAGGCGCCCTGGAGCTGCGAAGCGGAAATGCTTTGCCGGACCCCGCCGTTACCGGGAAGAGTGTCCCCTTTGGGGAAATTCAGGTGGAACCACGGACTGTTCAGTTCGCCCTGAGCCAAATCGGCTCGGGGCGTTTTTTATTGGCTGATAAAATCACATGAAGGATAGAAGGAGAGAAGCACTATGGATAACAAGCAAAAGACCATGGAAAAAGTTGTGGCGCTTTGCAAGAGCCGCGGCTTCGTATTCCCCGGCAGCGAGATTTACGGGGGCCTTGCCAACAGCTGGGACTACGGCCCGCTGGGCGTGGAGATGAAGAACAACGTCAAGCGCGCATGGTGGAAAAAGTTTGTGCAGGAAAGCCCCTACAACGTGGGGTTGGACGCCGCAATTTTGATGAATCCCCAGGTGTGGGTGGCTTCCGGTCACGTGGCCACCTTTAACGATCCTCTGATCGACTGCAAGGCCTGCAAGATGCGCCACCGGGCGGACAAGCTGGTGGAAGCCTATGTCAACGAGAACAATCTGGACGTGAATGTGGAGGCCATGACCCAGGAGGACCTGGTGACCTTCATCCGGGAAAAGCAGGTTCCCTGCCCCGGCTGCGGCAAGAACGACTTCACCGATATCCGGAAATTCAACCTGATGTACAAGACCCATCAGGGCGTCACGGAGGATTCCTCCAACGAGGTGTATCTCCGCCCGGAGACGGCGCAGGGTATTTTTGTGAATTTCCCCGCCATCCAACGCACCACCCGCCGCAAGCTGCCCTTTGGCGTGTGCCAGGTGGGCAAGTCCTTCCGTAATGAGATCACTCCGGGCAACTTCATCTTCCGCATCCGGGAGTTTGAGCAGATGGAGCTGGAGTTTTTCTGCAAGCCCGACACCGATCTTGAGTGGTTTGAATATTGGCGGACCTACTGCCACAACTGGCTGCTGGGTCTGAATGTGAAGGACGAGAATCTGCGTCTGCGGGACCATGAGCCGGAGGAGCTGGCCTTCTATTCCAAGGCTACCACGGACTTTGAGTATCGCTTCCCCTTCGGCTGGGGCGAGCTGTGGGGCGTGGCGGACCGCACCAATTACGACCTGAAGCAGCATCAGGAGCACTCCGGTCAGGACCTCACCTATTTCGATCAGGAGAAGAACGAGCATTATATCCCCTATGTCATTGAGCCGTCTCTTGGCGCGGACCGGATGGCGCTTGCGCTGCTGGTGGAGGCGTATGACGAAGAGATTGTGGACGCGGAGAAGAACGACGTCCGGGTGGTGATGCATTTCCACCCCGCCATCGCGCCCTTTAAGGTTGCGGTGCTGCCCCTTTCCAAGAAGCTCTCCGACAAGGCCCGGGAGATCCAGACAGAGCTTGCCAAGACCTGGATGGTGGACTTTGACGACACCGGTTCCATCGGCAAGCGCTACCGCCGGGAGGATGAGATCGGCACGCCTTACTGCGTGACGGTGGACTTTGACACGGTGGGCGACGCGGAAAAGAGCGGAGACAACTGCGTGACGGTCCGCGACCGGGACACCATGGAGCAGGTCCGCCTGCCGATCGACCAATTGCAGGCATACTTGACGGAAAAACTGGCTTACTAAGCCGGAACAGTCAAAACCGCCCTCCGGAAGGAGGGCGGTTTCCCTGCTGCTTGCGGCAAAATAATCGGGGGTACTTCTGATGGAAAATCTGATCTTTAGCTTAAACGCCACCATGCCGGTCTTTTTCATGATGATTTTGGGGTTCCTTTTGCATCAAAAAACCCGCCTGCTGAGCGATAGCTTTGCGGATGCGCTGAATATTTTTGTTTTCAAAGTCGCTCTGCCGGTGCAGCTGTTTGAGAATTTGGCGACGTCGGATTTTCGCACGCTCTGGAATGGCGGCGTTGTGGCGTTTTGCTTTTTGGTCTCGCTGGTCTCCATTCTTTTGCTGGTGGGCCTTTCCCTCCTGCTGCGGGAGCGGTCTTTGCGGGCGGAGTTTGTTCAGGCGGGGTATCGGGGCAGTCAGGCCCTGCTGGGCGCGGCCCTGATGCAAAACATCTATGGCGGCACAGGTCCGCTGGCGCTGGTGCTCATCGGAGCCGTGCCGCTGTACAATGTGGCCGCCGTGATGCTTTTGACGCTGCTGGGGCCGGACGGGCATCTGGATCGAAAGAGCATCGGAAAAAGCGTGCGGGGCATTGTGACCAACCCCATCATTCTGGGAATTGCGGTGGGCCTTGTATGGTCCCTGCTCCGCATTCCCCAGCCGGTCATTCTCCAGCGGGGCGTTTCCAGTCTGGCGGCCACCGCCACCCCCATGGGACTTCTGGCTCTGGGCGCCAGCATTGATCCGAAGAAGGCGGCGGGCTGCTGGAAGCCGACGGCTGTGTGCAGCGCCTTTAAGCTGGTGATTTTTGCGGCGCTGTTTTTACCCGTGGCGGTCTATCTGGGCTATCGGGGAGAGATTTTGGTGGTGATTCTCATTATGCTGGCCTCGCCCTCCACGGTGAGCTGCTTTAGCATGGCCCGCAGTATGGGACACGAGGGCGTTCTCAGCTCCAGCGCGGTGATGCTGACCACCATTTTGAGCGGTTTTTCCTTTACCTTTTGGCTGTATCTGCTTAAATCGCTGGCCTTGATTTAAAAAAGATCCTCTTTTAGAAAAAGGCGGATGGTTACTTTCTCTAAAAAGGTGGACCTTTTTTGGGAAAATTACCGTAAGAGAAGTTCTTGCAATTCCTTAGCGTTTTTTATAAGATAGAATTACAAAATCTGTTTTTCTACATAAAAAATTTTTTTGCGTGTGTTTTACGGAAAAACAGAGAAAGAGGGAGCATATGGAGCAATTTTTTAAACTGAAGGAGCATGGGACCACGGTCCGCACGGAGATCATGGCAGGCTTCACCACCTTTATGGCGATGGCCTATATCCTGATGGTCAACGCGGGCATGTTTTCGGCCTTGGAGGGCCAGGTCACCTACAATGCGATTTACATTGCCACCGCGATTTCCGCGGTGATCGGCACGGTGCTCATCGGACTTTTGAGCAATCTGCCGCTGGCGCAGGCTTCCGGCATGGGACTGAACGCCTACTTTGTCTACACGGTGTGCTTTGGCATCGGGTTGACCTATGCCAACGCGCTGGTGCTGGTGCTGACGGACGGCATCATCTTCATTCTTCTCACCGTCACCGGCCTGCGCAAGAAGATTTTTGACGCCATTCCCGCCGCTGTCCGCATGGCGATCCCCGCCGGCATCGGTTTGTTCATTGCGTTTCTCGGCTTGCAGAACGCCGGACTGATCGTGGACAACGGCGCAACGCTGGTAAGCCTTGCCTCTTTTAACGTCTATTCCGGCGGCGTCACATGGAGCACCATCATGCCCATGCTGGTGACGTTCTTCGCGCTTTTAAGCATTGCCGCCATGAGCCGTCGGGGCGTCAAGGGCAGCGTGCTCTTTGGAATCTTAGGCGGCGCGGTGGCTTACTATGTGCTGGGCCTTACGGTGCCCGGCTTCTACGACGGCTTTGCCGAGAGCCTTTCCTTCAATCCCTTTACCGCCTTTGGCGAGTTTGCGGAGCTGTCCTTCGGCAAGGTCTTTACGGAGGGCTTCCAATTTGCGCCTTACATCGAAGCCCATGGCATGGGTGGCTTTTTGATTATGTTCATCACCACGGCGCTGGCCTTTTGCATGGTGGATATGTTTGACACGCTGGGTACGCTTTACGGCGCCTGCGCCCGGGGCGGCCTGCTGACCAAAGAGGGGGAGGTCCCCCAGATGGACCGTGCCATGCTGGCGGACGCCATCGCCACCACCACCGGTGCCGTCTGCGGCACCTCCACCGTGACCACCTTTGTGGAAAGCTCCGCCGGTGTGGGCGAGGGCGGCCGGACGGGCCTTGCCTCCATGTCCACAGCCGTGTTTTTCTTCATCGCCATGTTCCTCTCCCCGGTGGCGCAGCTGATCCCGTCCTGCGCCACGGCGGCGGCCTTGATCTATGTGGGCGTGCTGATGATGAACTGCGTGCGGGACATTGAGTGGACCGCGGCGGATGTTGCGGTGCCCGCCTTCTTGACGGTGGCCATGATGCCCTTTACGTACAGCATTTCCTTCGGCATTGCCTTCGGACTGATCGCGTATGCCTTTATCGCCGTGTTTACCGGCAAAGCCCGGGAAATCAAGCCCACCACGTGGGTGATCGTGGCGCTGTTTGCCATGACGTTTTTCCTAACCCACTGAGTCTCACGTCGTTTCATGAAAAAAGGTTCCTGACAATTTGTCAGGAACCTTTTTTTGCGGATGCCGGAGGTGCCTTAGAAAAAGAGTCCCGTAAAACCGTCCGGAAGCTCCCGGGTCTGATACCACATCTCTTCAAACTGCTGGGGGGAGAGTAGCAGCCGCTGTCCGTCTCCCGTCAGCGCAGCCAGATCCGCAGGGGCGGATTCTCTTCCCGTGGCGCAGTAAACGCCGTTGAGGTAAACTTCAATCTTCCGCTGGAGGATGCCGTCGTCCGCCAACTCCAGATACAGCCGGCAAGGGTCGTCCTCTTCCTCCGCGTCCCGTTCAATCATGTAATAGCGCATGAAATCTCTCCTTGCTCCCGAAAAAATGCTTCAATGGCGGTCTTGTCTGATTGCACGCTGCCCTGCGCAAAGCCGCCCCGCCCACCGCCACGGCCATTCAGCGCCTGATTGAGCGCCTTCACCAGCGCCGTGAGATCGCCGCCGTCCGCGCGGACAAGGGCGTAGGTATAGTGATCGCCCTCTCCCGCAAAGACCGCCGCAAGCCCCCCGGAGGCGCGGGCCACCGTGTCCGCCAGCTTGCGCACACTGTCCGGGCGCAGGGGGGGCTGAATCACCAGCGCATGCTTGCAGTGGGCGTTTTCCAGTGCGATGTGGGAAAAGACCTGCGTCTCCAGTTCCGCTTCCCGGATCTTAAGGGCGGAAAGCTCCGCACTCAGACGCTCCACGGCGGCGAGGGTCTCCACCGGCTTTACGGACAGCTGCTGGGCAATGGAGCGGTCCTGATCGTAGACGGCGGAGAGATAGCGCAGCGCCCGCTGCCCGCAGACAATCTCCAGCCGGACGCCCTCCCGGAATTTTTGGCAGGAGAGGATTTTCACAAGCCCCACCTGTCCCGCCCGCAGCACGTGGGTGCCGCAGCAGGCGCAGCAGTCGGCTGCGGGGAAGGTGACGATCCGCACCCGGCCCGTCAGCTCTTTCTTGCTGCGATAGGGCAGCTCCCCCAGCGCTTCCCGGGAGGGGAAGGCAATCTCCACAGGCGCGTCGGCGTAGATGACTGCGTTAGCGGCGGCTTCCGCCGCCAACGCCTGCTCCCAGGAGATGTCCGCGTTATAGTCGATGGTTACCATGTCCGCGCCCATGTGAAAGCCAACGTTGTCGCAGTGGTGGTTTTCACAGAGAATGCCGGAGAGAATGTGCTCGCCGGAGTGCTGCTGCATGTGGTCGAAGCGGCGGTCCCAGTCGAGAACGCCGGTGACCCGGGCGCCGATTTCCACAGAAAGCGGGCAGGTGTGGAAAATCACGCCGTCTTTTTCATGGACGTCGGTGACTGCCACGCCGCCTAAGCTGCCGTGGTCCGCGGGCTGACCGCCACCCTCCGGATAGAAGGCGGTGCGGTCCAAAACCACCTGAAAGCCGTCCTTCCCGGCGTCGCAGGAGAGGACCACGGCGGTAAATTCCTTCAAAAAGGGGTCGGCGTAATAGAGCTTTTCTGTTTCCATGTGGAAAACTTCCTTCCTTGCAATGCTATCTTTAAAATCAACCGCATGGTTTTTACGCCTGCGGCAGCAGGCCCAGCGCCTGTTTCCACTGGAGGACCCGGCGGCAGGCGACGGTGACGGTCTCGGGGGAGAGAGCGCCGCTTTCAATCGCTTCCAGCACCTTGGGGATTTGCGTGCGGTAGTCGGTGGTCACAACGAGGTCGTTGCCCGCCTTTAGCGCCAGCACCGCCACGGCCCCGTCCTTGGCGTAGGCCGCCACGGCGTCCATGGCCAGATCGTCGGTCATGACCACGTTTTCCCCGCGCCCTGCCGATTTCATCAGACGGCGCAGCGTTTCGTGTACGGCGGGGGAGAGGGAGGCGGGGAGCTGATCGTCCATGCACGTGACGATGTTGTGGGAGACCAGCACCGCGCAATGCTTCCCTCCGCCGCCCAGCCCTGCGGAAAAGGGGAGAAAATCGGCGGCTTCAAAGGTTTCCAGAGGGCGCGTGTCCACCGCGATGCCGGTGTGGGTGTCCGCGTTATCGCCATAGCCGGGGAAGTGCTTTAGAACGCTGCCCATGCCGTCGGCGGTCATAGCCGTCGTTAAGCGCACGGTGTACGCGGCGGTATCCTCCGCGCCAAGGCCCAGGGTGCGGTCATAGATGAAGTCGCCGGGGTCGGTGGAAACGTCCGCCACCGGGGCAAGGTTCACGTTAAAGCCCAAGGCTTTGAGCAGCACGTCCTTTTCGTGAGTGTCTTGGACAACGGCCTGCATGCCGCCACTGGCGTAAAGCTGCCGGGGGGATTTGAATTTCTCGGAGCGGAGATGGGGGTTGGAGGAGACGCGCACCACGCTTCCACCCTCCTCATCCACGCCGATGAGAAGGGGAATGTCCGCTGCGTCCTGATAGCTCTGAATGGTTTGGATCAGTTCATTGGCGGTTTTGTCCTTTGTGTTCCGGCCAAAGAGAATGTAGCCGCCAAGGTGGTATTCGCGCACGTCGTTTCCGGCCTCTGTGTCCGGCACCCGGACGAAAAACAGCTGGCCCACCTGCTCTTCCATAGTCATGGAGGAGAGCAGCGTCTCCACCTGCGCGTCGGCAATCTCTTGTGCGGTGGGCGGGTCAGGCTCCGGCTGATCCACCTCTGGAACGGCGGGGGAGTCCGCCGACGGCGGTACGGGCTGGGCCGGAGGCTGGGGCGACAGGGCACAGCCGGAAAGAACCAGAAGGCATGCCAGTGCAAAAATAAAAAGCGGGCGTTTCATAGGCACCTCCAAGAAACGTAGTATCTTAGTATACCACAGGTTTTCAAAAAAAGAAAACAGGACCCATGGCGGCAAAAGAAAAAAGAACCCTGCTTTTTGAGCCGTTGTTTCAAAATGCGCGTTGATTTTCACGGGATGTCTGCCTACAATGTGCTGAAGGGGAGGGGAAGCTTATGAAAAAGTATCGATGCCTTTTCACCGCGCTGGCGGTGTTTGTGCTGGTGGGCTGCAAGGCTGCCGACGTGCCCGCCACACCGGAGGAACCGCTGGCCGCGCCGCTTTCCTCCCAAGTGAAAAATGAAAAGACGCCGGTGGAGCTCAAGACGCTGCTTGCGGATATCTGGAACGCTGCGCCGGGGACTGCCGGAAGCGCTTTGAAGCAGGCGAAGGCGGCGGGGGAACTGCTGGACTGGGCGCAGGCGGGAAACGCGGCGGACGCCGGGGCGGTGGAGCGGTGGCTTTCGGACACGAAGTATGCCCCCGGCGACATGGCGCGCTCCTTTGCGGCGGTTTTAAACTTTGCGGACCGTGTGCTGCAAGGAGACGCGGAGATTGCAGCGCAATGGGAGGAGGCGGGCTACGTCCCCCTCTACGACCGGTATGACGCCGGAAACTACCACGCGGCGGCGCGGTCTCTTTCCCCGCTGTTCACCCAAATTCTCGATCAGTGCGCGGCAAATTCCACCGGGAGCGTTCATGAAAACCCCACCGCGTATGACAAAACCACGCTGGACCGGGTTGACGGCATCTGGTGCGACGGCGCGGCAAGGGAGCTGCTGGTGATTTTGGGCGGAAAATGCCGGGTGGTGATCCCCTATCTGGGGGAGCTGGGCGACACGGCCTACGCCGTGCGGGTCCGGGATCGGAGCGATCTTGGATACTGCCCGGCGCTGGAGGTGGATATTCACGGCGCGGGGGACTTTTCCGGACCGCTCACCTACTATGTCACCGGTGTGGACGAGACCCACTTCTGGTCCAATACCCAGGGCCAGCGCTTTGAAAAAATTCCCACAGACTAAGTGCGGCTTAAAGAAAAAGGACATCGCCCCAATGGGGCGGTGAGTTAAGAAAACATTTATTGCGATTGTCGGCATGGCACATTAGGCTATGCCGACTTTCGCTATTTCATGGTTTATTTGGGCTTGCTCAATGGCCTTTCCAAAGTCAAACGCACCGATAAAGTTATAGACGATTTCGATTTCCTGTACTTTGTCGGAAGCCCTGCGCCCTTTCTTGCCGGAAGTTTTCGATACAAGGATTTTGTCGATAAACTCCCGCAGTATGGTTGCGTCAAGCTCGGTCAGGTCGGTATACTTCTTCGCCGTAGTAACAAAGTTCTTAACATTGGATTTGCTCTTTTCTTGCTGCTTGACTTCCTCTCGCAGTATTTTTGACGTAGCCTTTAGGTTATCCTGTTCAAGTTCATAATCACGGGACAGCTTTATAAATCGCTCGTCGGTCAGCTTCCCGCTTATGTTGTCCTCATAGATACGCTTGAAAATAATATCAAGCTCGGCAATTCGTTTTTCCGCTTGTGCAAGGGTATCCTTTTTCTGTGCCAACGCCTTATCCCGCGCCCGTGTATCGGTTTCAGCAGCTTCACGGATAAAATCATCTTCATACTGCGCCACATACGCGATAGCTTCCCGTAGATTGCGGATAACGATTTCTTCCAAAGCTACATTGCGGATTGAATGGGTATTGTCGCATACGGTATGGTCTTTGCGGTAGGTGGAACAGATAAAGTATTGCTGCTCCGGCTTAAACTCGTTTGTCCTGCATTGGTACATCTTGCCGCCGCAATCGGCGCAAAACAACAGGCCGGAAAACATACCCATATCGCCCATTTTGTTAGGCCGTCGCCGGGATTGCCGTATGTTCTGGACTATCAGGAACACGCTTTCGTCTATGATAGGCTCCTGCGTATTCTCAAATATCGCCCATTCCGACGGGTCATTCCATAGCTTTTTCTTGCTCTTGTAGGATTGCTTTTTCGTCTTGAAGTTTACCGTATGCCCTAAATACTCGACGCGCTCCAAAGTGCGGGATACTGTTTCATTCGTCCACTTGTGGGGGTCGGCGGTGGGCTTGTTGGAAGTAGGTAAACCGTGCGTCCGGCTGTATGCGGTAGGGTTCAGGACTTTATTTTGCCACAACCATTTTGCTATCTGCGTCGGCCCCATGCCATCTACACACAAGGCAAATATCTTTTGAACGATTGCGGCGGCTTCCGGGTCAACAATCCATTTCCTTTTGTTCTCCGGGTCTTTGCGGTATCCATAGGGCGGGATTGTGGTAAGGTGTTCGCCAGATTTGCCCTTTGATTGCCACGTTGCGCGGATTTTCTTTGACGTATCCCGCGCATACATTTCATTGAACACATTGCGGATAGCGGTAAACTCATTGTCCCCGCGTGTACTGTCCACGCCGTCATTTACGGCTATGAAGTGTACGCCAAAGTCGGGAAAGAGAATATCGGTATACATACCCACTTGCAGATAGTCACGCCCAAAGCGCGACATATCTTTGACAATAACGCGGCTTATCTTTCCCGCCTTTACGTCTGCAAGCATTTCCTGAAAGCCGGGGCGGTTGAAGTTTGTACCGCTGTATCCGTCGTCCTCATAGTGCCGGACACCTGTATAGCCGTGGTCGCGGGCATACCGTTCCAAAATCTTCTTTTGGTTGGCAATGCTGTTGCTTTCGCCCTCCTGCCCGTCCTCCTGTGAAAGACGCTCATACAGGG
>NZ_JAQUVF010000043.1 GCF_028693505.1 Oscillibacter sp. | reverse complement strand
GCTGTTGGAAACGCAAAGTGGCTCAAGTGTTGAGTAGCACAAATTGGTCAGGTGGCTCAAGTATTCGTTAGCAAAAGTGGCTCTAATATTCGCTAGCACCTGGCTCAAATATTCATTGACATTCACAAGATTTCTCTTTTAAAAAGCAACGGCATCCCCAGCGAGTGCGCCAATTCTAAATTGCCCATTTTTACTTTACCTGCTTTTATTTATGCCCAAATCGACAAATTTCAGTGACAAATTCCCAGCATTCTGATATAATAAAACAAAACCTTGTTCTTTGGATGAGGAGACAGCTATGATTTTCTATTATGTAGCAGTTTCTTACGTCAGCATTTTTTTCTGCTGATTTTAGACTGCATTATTCAAAAAAGTGATGTTGCGACAGCTGATGCGCAGCATTTTTTTCATCTTTCCATTGTCGCCACCACTGTGGTGCTTCTTGCGGAAGTCACCACAATCTCTCTGGAAGCGGCGGCGGCATGGTATCTCCCACTTTACATCCTCTCCAATGTCATCGGTTTTTCCATCTCGCCGTTTATTCCCCTGCTGATCGGCGGGGCAATCAGCCGCCGCCGAAAAGGCGACGCCTTACTTTGGATTCTCCCCTGCGTCAACATTATTCTGTCAGTTCTTTCCGCCGCATTTCCCATCATTTTTGAAATCAGTGCAGCTAACATATACGCCCGGGGACCTTTTTGGTGGTTTTTCGTTCTCTCCTATGTCGGCGCCGTCATTGGTCTCTTTTTTAAAACGCTTTTGGCGAGTAAACAATATCAAAACAGCAACCGCTATATTTTATACATTCTCTTTTTCTTTGTGGTTCTCGGCACCTCGGTGCAGGTCTTTTTCCCGCAGGCTTATCTCTCCTGGCTGTGCACCGCTTTTGCCATCGGGCTCTATTACATCTACTACTGTGAGCTGTGCCATCAAATCGACGGACTCACGGAACTGCTGAACCGGCAGACTTACGAGAGCTATCTTCGCAGGATTCGCAACCGGAAGAATGTTATGATCATCATTTTCGACATCGATGATTTTAAAACCGTCAACGATCAATACGGCCATCTCTTCGGGGACTTCTGCATCACAGCCGTCTCCTCCTGCATTAAAAGCGTGTTTTCAAAGCTGGGTTTGTGTTTTCGGACTGGAGGAGACGAATTTTGCGTCATCAGTGAAACGGCAAATGAAGCTTCCGTTCAACGGGCCTATCACCGTTTTCTGCATGAGATCGTTTCCATGCGCAGCACGGAGCTGCGGCTGCCGCTGGTGTCCATCGGGTATTCCTATTATAACCGAAACAAATCTACCATAGATGAGGCGCTTTCTCTGGCCGACCAGCGGATGTATCACTTCAAGCAAACGCGAAAAGCGGAGAATTCCTTTACGCCTTCGGAGCAAAGCGGCGAAGCATCCACGGACCAGTTCACTTTATCCTGAAATCTCCGCCGCCTTGCAGGGAGGCACAACAAAAGCGCTGCCGCCGAATTTCTCGGCGGCAGCGCTTTCTTGTTTGAAAAGACTCAGTAGAGCAAATTCACCAGTCCGGTGGTCAGGAAGGGGATGAAGGTCAATGCCAGAAGCTCCACGATCAGTACAATGTAGAAGGGGATACTCTCTATGATAAAGTCCTTCAGCTTGCATTTCGTCTCTCCGCAGACCACAAACATCAAGGTGCCCATGGGTGGAGACAGGGAGCCGATGGCCATGTTGAAGATGAACACCATCAGGAACTGGATCTCATTGATGCCGTAGCTCATTGCAATGGGGAACAGCAGCGGCACAAGAATAATCATCGCCGCGTTACCCTCGATAAACATACCGACAAACAGCAGGAAGAGGTTCATCAGCAGCAGGAAGATGTACTTGTTGGCGCTGACCGCCAGCATCATTTCCGTCAGCATCTGGGGAATGCGTTCCTTGGTCAATATCCAGGAAAGCGCGGAAGCGGCGCCGATAATCAGCATGATTCCGGCGGTGGAGAGCACCGTCTCCTTGAGGCCGTTTTTAATGGTTTCCCAATCCAGCTCATGGTACACCAAGCCCAGCATGATGGAGTACACCACTGCCACCGCGCCGGCTTCCGTGGCGGTGAATACGCCAAAGCGGACGCCGCCGATGATGATGACCGGCAGGCACATGGGCAGAATGGACTCCATGACCACGGGGCGGGCCTCCCGCCACGTGAGTCTCTTATCTCTGGAGGGGGCATACCCGCGCTTTTTTGAAATGATGGACACCGTGATCATTTCACCGGCGCACAGCAGCAGTCCCACACCAATGCCGGAGACAAACAGCTTTCCGATAGACACGTTTGCCAGGGAGCCGCACAGGATCATGGCGATTCCGGGCGGGATCAGCGGCGTGATCATTGCGGAGGCCGCCGTGACCACGGAAGAAAACGCGTTGCTCATGCCCTTGCGCTCCATGGCGGGCACAAGCATCCGGGCCTCCATGGCGGCGTCCGCCAAGCTGGAGCCGGAGAGGCCGCCCATCAGCGTGGACAGCAGCACGTTCACCTGTGCCAAACCGCCCCACAGCCGACCGGTGAGAATATCGCACAGGGCCATGATGCGCCGGGTCACGCCGGAGTAGTTCATAAACACGCCGGAGCAGACGAAGAACGGAATGGCCAGCAAAGAAGAGCTTTGAATGGCCGACACCAGACGCTGTGCCAAAATCATGGAACTGACGCCCGGGTTGATGAAAAAGTAGATCGCGCTGCCTGCAATCACAGAGAGAAAGACCGGAACCTTGATAAACAGCAGCACCAGCATCACAATTAATGCGACGGCAATCTCTGTGCTCATGCGTCAGCCTCCTTTTGTGCGGGTTTTTTAGCGATAAATTGGTTGTAAGCTCCAACCAACATGCTGATAATCATCAGCGCGCCGCCAACCGGAACCACCAGATAGACCGCGCCATAGGGCAGGCGCAGCAGCGTGGTAAGCTTTCCGGCATCGATCAGCTGCAGGTAATATGTGGTCTCCTGCACAAAGAGATACCCCAGAATCACCAGCTCCAGCAGCACGTCAAAGCGCTCCACAAAGCCGCCGATTTTCTTGGGCAGTGCGTCCACAACGATTTCAATGGCGATATGGGAACCCGTCCGGAAGGCGCCGCTGCCCCCCAGAAACACCACCCATAAAAACAGCAGCATCTGTATTTCTTCCATCCAGGTAATCGGACTGCGCAGCAGATACCGTTTGAGCACACCGACAAACGTCAGCAAGATCAAACACACGATCAAAACGCAGGCAATCGTAACGTCCAGATTACCAAGAATCTTCTTGGCCTTTTTTCCCTGCATATTCAGAAACCTCCTTTTCTCCTTTTACACTTATACGTAGTTACATACCCGGGCAATTGCCATTTCATAAAAGCCCAGTGCTTCAGACTTTGTCAGCTTGCCGTTTGCCGTCCCCACGACCTCGGAAAGCAGCGCGGACGCCACAGCCTCCATCTCCTCGGGATGGTCCAAAAGCACACTGGCATCCACGTCGATGTTATCCTTCATCTTGCCGTAGGTCAGGGGATTGGCCGTGATCTTGATGACAGGGGCCACCGGATTGCCGGTGGGCGTACCGCGGCCGGTGGAAAACACCACGATCTGCGCGCCGCCGGCCACCATGCCCGCCACGGAGGAGGGGTCGTTGCCCGGCGTATCCATAATGACGAGACCCTTGCCGGGCTCCATCTGCTTGGCGTAGTCGTAAACCTCTTCCACCGGGCGGTGTCCACCCTTGTGGATGCAGCCCAGCGATTTTTCCTCCAGCGTGGTAAGGCCGCCGGCAATGTTGCCGGGAGAGGGGTTGCCGCCCCGGGGGTCCTCCCCCACCAGCTTCAGCGCCGCCTCATAGCGGTGCACGATGTCGTAAATCCGCGCTTGGATCTCCGGCGTGCGGCCCCGGCGGGCCAGAATATGCTCCGCGCCGATAAATTCCGTGGTCTCGGACAAAACCGCCGTTCCGCCAAGGTCCACCAGCTTGTCGCAGGTGTGCCCGATCAGGGGGTTGGAGGCAAGGCCGGACGTCATGTCGGAGCCGCCGCACTCGGTGCCAAGGATCAATTCGCTGACGGGGAATTCCTCCCGCTTCAGCAAGGAAGCCTCCTGTACCATCTCCCGGGCGGCCCGCACGGCCTTTTCCGCCGTAGAGATGGTACCGCCCTCCTCCTGAATGATAAACTGACGAAGGGGCTTATTGGTGCGCTTTTGAATGGCCTCCACCACCAGGTCCATCTGGCAGCCTTCGCAGCCCAGAGAGATCACGATGGTCCCGTAAATGTTCGGATTGGCGGCAAAGCCCGCCATCACATCCATGGTCAGCTCCATATCGCTGGGTACTTGAGAGCAGCCGTTTTGATTGTGGAACGTGACTGTCTCCTGCACCTGTGAGGCGACGATCCGCGCGGTATCCGCCGCGCAAACGGAAGCCGGTAAAATCAAGACCTTATTGCGGATGCCGACTCTGCCGTCGCTCCTCCGGTATCCCAAAAAATTCATACCGCCGCCTCCTTCACAGTTCTTCACGGTTGTTGAGCACATTGTGCACATGGACATAGTCGCCGACTTGAATATCCTCCGCGGCAATGCCGATATGCTCGCCGTACTTGACGACGGGCTGGCCCTTGGGAATCTGCGCCGTGGCGATTTTGTGGTAGACGGGCACATCCCGCAAAGCCGGGGCGGTGAAGGGCGCTCCGCCCTTCACCCAGGTGATTTCCTCCCCCGCCTTCACCGCGCCGAGGACCACCGCCACGTTGTCCTTTTCGTCGATGACCGTTGCTTTCATACGAATTTCTCCGTTTCTTACTCTGCGAAATCGCAGGTGCTGCCGGGAACCTGCGGCACGGCATAATATCCGTTCTCCAGCTCCACAGGATATTTGAAATACTGCCTGAGGTGAGGAATGGCCTCCAGGAACATGTTGGGATGGCCCACCGCAATATGGTTGAAGAGCACCATATGCTGATGGATCTGGCCCATATCGCCCACGTGAGGAATGACCGGCACATTGGCCTTCTTGGACATCAGGCTGATGAGGATAAATTCGGAAATACCGCCCACGCGGACAGCGTCCACCTGGTTGATGTCCATGGCGTTTGCCTGCAGGTAGTTTTTGAAGATGACCTTGTTTGGCACGTGCTCGCCCAGAGCGATGCGGATGGGGTGGAACGCCCGGCGCAGGGTCTGGTGTGCCAGCACGTCGTCCGGATCGGTAGGCTCCTCCACCCAGTAGGGGTTGATGGCCTTGAGCTTATCGATGACATAGAGTCCCTTTTGCAGCGTCCACTGCTGGTTGGCGTCCACCATGATGGTGGCGGCGTCTCCCGCGGTCTGCCGGATCAGGGCGGCGCGGCGGATATCCCGCTCGGGATCGGCGGAGCCGACCTTCAGCTTCATGGCGGTAAAGCCCTTCGCCAGCGCCTCCTTGGTGTTCTGCACCACCAGATCGTCCGGATAGTTGAACCAGCCCACGGAGGTATCGTAGCCGCGATAACCGGTGCGAAGCACGCTCTCGCGCTCCTCGCGGCCGATCCAGCCTGCCCGCAGGATCTCCAGTGCCTCGTCCTTCGTCAAGAAATCCTCCACATACCGGAAATCCAGCAGGGAGATGATCTCCTCCGGCTTGAGGTCAATGAGCAGCTTCCACAGGGGAACGCCCTCCACCTTGGCCCACAGGTCAAAGCAGGCGTTGGTGATGCTTGCCAGCGCCAGATGGACAACGCCCTTGTGAGGCCCAAGCCAGCGGTAGCAGGGGGAATCTGTCAGCCCGGCAAACACCTTGCCAAACTCACTCATCAGTTCGTGGATTTCACGGCCTACCAGTTCGGTACTTAAATACTCGATGGCCTTGCAGACAATGTCGTTGCCACTTCCCAGCGTAAATGCCAAGCCTACGCCATCCAACGGTGTATCCGTTTTGAGGCGGCACACCGCATATGCGTAGACCGGGACCGTGTGTACTGCGTCGGACCCAGCGCCGTTTTCCAAATCAAAGCGCCGGTCTTCCACCGTGATTCCTGTGATCTTGACTGATTTCATAAATGATTCCTCCTGTTTTTTAGAACTCTCCTTAAACAGCAGGAGGAGGGACAAGCAAGTTCACTTATCCCTCCTCCTATTTACTGCATTAAACGTTTCGCAGTTTCGGATTAGCTGACCAGGTCGCGGATATAATCATACAGACCGTCGCGCCAGCCCTCGGTGATAGTGGGGTCGTCGTACACCTTGGCAGAAGCGGCTGCAAACTTTGCCCGCTCCTCATCGCTCAGGTCGATGATGGTAACGCCGTTCTTCTCCATGTCCTTCATGTACTGATCGATCATCTCGTCTTGCAGCTGGTTATTGTACTCACCGGCTTCCTGGCAGGTCTCGGTCAGCCAAGTCTGCTGCTCGGGCGTCAGGCCCTGGAAAAAGTCCTCGTTGCAGATCCACTGGGTGGGCATCTTCACGTGCTTGGTGAGGGTGATGTACTTGGCAACCTCATAGTAAGCCTGGCCGTACAGAGTGGCCATGGGGTTCTCCATGCCCTCCACGGTGCCCTGCTGGGTGGCGGTGTACACATCGCCCAGCGCCATAGCGGTGGGAGCTGCGCCCATATACTCAAAAGCCTTCATGTAGCTGGGGGTGGTCGGGGTACGAATGATGAGGCCCTTCATGTCTTCAATGGTGTTGACGGGCTTGGTGGTCATGATATTTCTCTCGCCGTAAGCATAGTTGGCAGCAATGATGTGAATGCCGCTCTTGGCCAGCAGAGCTTCTTGCTCTTTCCACCAGTCGCTCTCGGTCAGCTTCCAGCACTCGTCCCAGGAATTGTAGATATAGGGGCAGGACGCAATTGCGATCTCGGGTGCGCCGTACTCTGCGAGGAAAGAGGCGTCACTGATGGAAATGACCGGCTCGCCCATCACGATCTGATCGGTCAGATCGGACTGGGAACCCAGCTGGCTGGAGGGGAACAGCTCCAGTTCCATGGTGCCGCCACTCTTTTCAGCAAGCAGGCTCTGCCATTTCTGCATGGCGAGGTCGGTGGGCTCGCCGGGGTTATTGCCGTAGCCAACCTGAATCACAATTTTCTCTGCGGGTGCTTCGGGTGCCGCGGTCTCGCCTCCCTGGGCGGGAGCTTCCTCTTTCTTGGAGCCGCCGCAAGCGGTCAGGCCCATTAAGGATGCGCCGATCATGAGCATTGCAAGAACTCTTTTCATCTTTTCCATGACATCGTTCTCCCTTTTTTGTTTTTATTTCCTCCGCATCGGTCCGGAGACCGGCGCGAATTGAAACACGTGTCCATTTTTGACGCAAAAGCAAATGTTTGCGTTTTTTTAGTAACAAGCACTTTTGCCGCTTCTTATAGCGCTTCTTCTTTTGTGAAAAAGAGCATCCGCCCGTGAACAAATCCCCTTGATGTTTTTCATTATACTACACGTGTTTAATTTGTGTCAACTGTCCTTCTTTCTATGTTTTTCCACTTTTCTTTGTGCACTATGTCAGATACGGCCGCTTCTTCCCGCAATCTCACCGGAGTGTCCACAAATTAGTTGACAACTTCGGGAGAATTGATAGAATAGAAGCAATATAGTGTAGTTTCTGTCAAGGAGGGACTCTATTGAACAGTTCCGAAATCGCAAAGCTGGCATGCGTGTCCAGAACCACCGTATCCCGGGTTCTCAACGGGCACGCCAGCGTCTCAGAGGGAACGCGGGAGCGGGTGGAGGCTGTCATCCGCGAGCACAATTACTTTCCGGATGCGGCCGCCCGGAACCTGGTGGGCAAGCAAAACAAGGTTCTGGGGCTTTTTATTATGGATGTGGCGGCAACCAGCGACGAATACACCATTTCCCGTTCTCAGTTCTTTTACGATTATATTGCCTTCGCCATCGATATAACCAACCGGCACGGATACAATCTCATGACCACCATTGTCCACGAGGACAGTATGGATGACATTGACCGCCTGTTTCAAAGCCGCAGCATCTCCGGGGGCATTATCATGGGCGACCATCTGGATCAAAACGCGCTGGCCCGTTTTTCCGCCCGGGGTTATAAGCTGGTGCTGTACAATCAGATTCGCCGCAGTCCCGCGTCCAATATCATTGTCGTCAACTATGACAACTTCAAGTGCGGCCGTCTGGCCGGTGAGGAGCTGGTCCGGCAGGGACATACCAAGATTGCCCACGTCACCGGCGAACCCAACAAGCTCTCCGTCCGGGACCGTCTGGAAGGATTTGAAACCGCCCTCACCGCGGCCGGTATTCCTTTTGATCGGGCGCGGTATCTGGAATACGGCGCATTTAACCGCCGTTCCGGCGGCTACGGCGCCACGCAGCGCCTTCTTCAGCGCAATCGCGATGACCTGCCCACTGCTTTGTGCGCCGGTTCCGCCACCATGCTGATGGGCACCTTTGAAGCGATTCGGGACCTCGGTCTCCGCATTCCGGAGGATATTTCCCTCATCGGAATTGACGAGGTCGACACCGCCATTTACACCTCGCCGCCGCTGTCCGTCGTCTCCACCTGCTGCGAGGAGATCGCCAAGCTCACCGTGGTACGACTGATCGAGCTGATCGAACAGGGCAGCGTCACGCCCTGCGACTATGTGATTCCCAAAGTGACCTTGACCCTTCGCAGCAGTATCAGCACATGCAAGTCCGGCAGTCCCGGCTCCAAGCCATAAAAAAGCCCCATCCGTTCGGATGGGGCTTTCTCGTTTATTGCAGGAAAAACTCAGGCGTTCACTCAGGGCTGCTTGCCGAGGTAAGCCACAACGCCGCCATCCGCATACAGGACGTGGCCGTTGACGAAGTTGGAAGCATCGGAAGCCAGGAAGATTGCCGGCCCCATCAGATCTTCCGTCACGCCCCAGCGGCCTGCGGGAGTTCTGCCAATGATGAACTGGTCAAAGGGATGACGGCTGCCGTCCGCCTGCGGCTCCCGCAGGGGGGCAGTCTGCTGCGTGGCGATGTACCCCGGCCCGATGCCGTTGCACTGGATGTTCTGTCCGCCAAACTCGCAGCAGATGTTCTGAGTCAGCAGCTTCAAGCCGCCCTTGGCAGCTGCATAGGCCGCCACCGTCTCCCGGCCCAGCTGGCTGAGCACGGAGCAGACGTTGATGATCTTGCCGTGTCCGCGCTGGATCATGCCGGGGAGCACTGCCTTGGCCACGATGAACGGGGCCGTCAGGTCCACGTCTACCACGCGGCGGAAATCCTCCACTGCCATCTCGCACATGGGGATGCGCTTGATGATGCCCGCGTTGTTGACCAAAATGTCCAGCGGCGCGACCTCGGTTTCGATCTGGGCGATCAGCTTCTGCACGGACGCCTCGTCCGTCACGTCGCAGACATACCCCTTCACGTCGGTCATCTCTTCCGCTGCATAAGCCTTCAGTGCCTTTTCAACGGACCCCTCGCTGGTTGCGCAGAAAACCACCCGCGCACCTGCTGCGTGCAGTGCCGTGGCGATGGCGAAGCCGATGCCGTAGCATCCGCCGGTCACCAGCGCGGTCTTTCCCTTCAATGAAAACTGGTTCATAATCTCCTGACTGGTCATTTTTCTGTCTCCCTTCTAAAAATCAATGCATCACTCGGCCGCCGGTAATATTAATGGCCTGACCGGTCATATTATCGGCAAAGTCCGAGGACAGGTACAAGAACATGTGGGCGATATCTTCCATGGTCTGGGCCCGCTTCAGGGGAATGCCCTGCAGGCGGGACTCAAAGTACGCCTCCGCATCGCCGCCCTGCCGGCGGATATCCTCCAGCGCGCGCTCCCAGATGTTTGTCCGCACAATGCCGGGGCACACGCAGTTGACGTTGACGTTATAGGGGGCGGCGTACTGGGCGATGGACTGTGTCATGCCGGTGACGCCGAATTTGGAGGTGGTGTAGGCCACATTGGTGGGGAAGCCGTACTTGCCGGCCTGAGAGCACATATTGACGATCTTGCCAGCCCGATTGGGGATCATGACCTTCAGCACAGCCTGATCCACAAAGAACGTGCCCTTCGTGTTGATGTTGAGCTGCTTGTCGTAGTCCGCTTCGGTAGCCTCCAGGAAATCCACGGCGCCGAACACGCCGGCAACATGGTTAAGGATATCAATGCGCCCAAAGGCCTTCACAGCCTCTTCCACCATCGCGTCGATCTCGCTCTTGACCGTGACATTGCAGGTGTTGGCGACTGCCTTGACGTCGAAGCGCTCCGTGATCTCAGCGGCCACGGCAGCAGCTGCCGCACCGTCCATATCGGAGACCATCACGTTCGCGCCCGCTTCCGCCAGCATCAGTGCCGTGCAGCGGCCCATTCCGCCGCCGCCGCCGGTGACAATGGCATTCTTGCCTTTCAAAGAAATTGCAACGCCCATTGTAAAACATCCTTTCCTTCTCATCCTGCTCAAAGGCCAAGTTGAACACGTGACCATTTTGAAAAAAGCAACGCTTTCCCGGTCATGGATTCCCTTTTCCTCTGTACCGGTTCTTAAATTCCGGTATCTAATGATTCTTTTATTTTCAATATAGCACAGGAACTTCCAATGTGCAAGTGCTGTTTTACACGTGTTTACAAATTTTTTGTCACCCGTTTGCAGGGAGGCTCTTTTCCCTCCAAAAAAGCACCCGTTCGCATTTGACGAACGGGTGCTTTTCTCTGATTTATAGCGGTAAATTCCGCTCCAGCTCTTCCCGGAAGGCCGGGTGTGCAATGGCGATCAGGGCCTTGGCGCGCTCCCGGCAGCTTCGATACTTCAGATTTGCAACTCCATATTCCGTTGCCACATACTGCACCATCGTGCGCGGCGTTGTAACGATGCCGCCCGGGGACAGCTGGGGAAGAATTTTGCTGTGCAGCGTGCCGCTGCGGTCCCGATAGCTGGAGCGCAGCGCAATAATGCTCTTTCCGCCCTTGGACCACTGGGCGCCGGTGACCCACTCCAGCTGGCCGCCGGTGCCGGAGTACATCCGTGGCCCCACGCTCTCGGCATTGACCTGCCCGGTGAGGTCGATCTCCATGGCGTTGTTGATGGAAACCACGCCGTCATTTTGGCAGATGGTCCGCGGGTCGTTCACCCACTTGACCTCCTTGAAGCAAAGGTCCCGGTTGCCGTTTGCGAAGGCCCAAAGGTCCCGGTCCCCCACGCACAGCGCCCCCACGGACCGCCCCGGATAGAGCTGCTTGCGGCTGTTGTTCACCACGCCCTGCTCCATCAGCTTCATGGCGCAGTTGGTCACCACCTCTGTGTGCAGTCCCAGATCCCGCTTTCCCGCATACGCAAGGCATTCTCCGATGGCGTTGGGCAGTCCCCCCAGGCCAAACTGGACGCAGGCACCGTTAGGCACCATCTCCGCAATATAGCCCGCAATGGTTTCATCCACCTCCGTCGCGGGCGCGGGAATGTTTTCCGCCAGAGGATGATCGCTCTCCACGATGGCGTCCGCCTCTGAGACGTGGAACAGCAAATGGCACTCCCCGTCGCTAGAGAGCGCGGGCAGGCGGGGGTTGACCTCCACGATCACCAGCTCGCTTTGCTCCAGCACGGTCCGGTCCAGATGGGAGGCGGAGATGCTGCGGCTCATCCAGCCGTTTTCATCCGGCGGCGCGCAGGTGATGACCGTTACCCGGGGGTGGCGATCGCAGATCCAAGCGCCGTCCTCGCTGAGATGCGTGGGGACAAAGTGGACATTGCCCTGGGAAATCAACGCCCGGTCTCCCGAGAGAAAGTTTACATAATATTCAACAAGATCCCGGTTTTCCGGTTGGAGCAACACGGTGTCGGCGGGCGTAAAGAGGGAATACAGCTCCACCCTGCCCCCGATGGCGCGCAGGCGACGGACAAGGGCTTCGTCCACCGCGTAGGGCCAGCTGGCGGCCGCCGGCATGGCAACGCCGTCGCCGTCCTGAATCAAAGCCGCCGCCTCCTCGGCGGTGACCTTCAATTCCTCATATTGCCGGTGCCAATCCGCTTCTTCGCTCAGCCGTCCACGGCGCACGGGTTGCATTGCGCTTGTCGTCATAATCTCCTCCTGTTTTTTAGGCAACACCGCGCGGAAGGCAGAATGCCGCCTTCCGCGCAGAACACGC
>NZ_JAQUVF010000042.1 GCF_028693505.1 Oscillibacter sp. | reverse complement strand
ATGCTATAATAACCCCAAAGCGGCTATGATATGCGCATCCGCCCACGCTGTGGGCAGGCGCTTAAATTAAAAAACATATAGTACAGCGGCGCTTTGCGCCTGTGCTATACGAACCGCGAAGCGGCTATGATATGCGCATTTTGCCACGCTGTGGGCAGGCGCTTAAATGGAAGGCCCTGCCGCCGGAGAGGAAGGAGCGCACATGATGAATCCGTTCGGTCTGGACGAAAAGGACCCCGCCGTCGTCAGAATTCGGGAAGCGGCCACCCGGGGCACACTCTCCCACGCGCTGCTGCTTACCGGCAGCGGCGACCGGGCCGGGATTGCCCGCTATGCCGCCGCCGCGCTGGAATGCACCGGTGAAGGGGCGCGCCCCTGCGGCGTTTGTCCCGCCTGCCGCAAGGTGGCGTCGCACATCCACCCGGACGTGGTGACTGTTTTGGACGAGGCGCATAAGAACATTGCGGTGGACGTGGTGCGCGCTGTGCGCGCGGACGCGTATATCCGGCCCAACGAGGGGCGGCGGAAGGTCTACCTTTTTCCGGACTGCGCCCTCTTGACGGAGCAGGACCAGAATGTGCTTTTGAAGATCGTGGAGGAGGGGCCGCCTTACGCGGCATTCCTTTTCTGCGCGGAAAATTCGGCGGTGGTGCTCCGGACTCTCCGCTCCCGCTGCGTGGAGCTGAAGCTGCACTCGGCGGCGGACGGCGCGGCGGAACAGTCGGAGCAGGCGGAGGCGCTTTGCCGCTGCATTGGGAAACGCAAGCGCGGCGCGGTGGCGGAATTTGCGGTGCGGCTGGAGAAAAAGCGGACCACCCGCGAGGATCTGGCCCTTTTGCTGGAGCAGAGCCGGGCGATTTTCGCATCGGCACTGCTGGCGGCGTATGGGCAAAGTGCGGAGGAAGTGTACCGGGAAATCGGCGCATTTCTTGCGAAAAACTTGACAAAAAACCAAATTATGCGCACAATAGAATTATTGCAGAAGTATCGCGGGGAATGTGTCTACAACGTCGGCCCGGGCCACGTGCTGGGCGCGCTCGCGGTGGAATTGGAGGGCATCCTTTGACAGAAGTGATCAGCGTCCGCTTTCGGGGCGGATGTAAGAATTATTATTTTGACCCCAAGGGTATTTCGGTGAAAATGGGGGATCAGGTGGTGGTGGAAACCGCCCAGGGTCCCGAGTTTGCGACCTGCACGGAGGGGAACCATGAGGTGGAGGATTCCGCCATCGTCAAGCCGCTTTGCGCCGTGATGCGGATGGCGACGGAGAATGATCGCCGCACGGTGGAGTACAACAAGAAGAAAGAAAGCGAAGCGTTTGACATCTGCGAGAGGAAAATCGCGGATCACAAGCTGGATATGAAGCTGGTAAACGTTTCCGCCGGCTTTGACGGCAGCAAGATCGTCTTTTATTTCACCGCCGACGGACGGGTGGATTTCCGGGAGCTGGTGCGGGATCTGGCAGGCGTGTTTCGCGCCCGCATCGAGCTGCGGCAGATCGGCGTCCGGGATGAGGCGAAGATGATCGGCGGTTTGGGCATTTGCGGCCGCCCCTTTTGCTGCTCCCAGTTTTTGGACGGCTTTTTGCCCGTCTCCATTAAAATGGCAAAGACGCAAAATCTCAGCCTGAATCCCGCCAAAATTTCCGGCACCTGCGGCAGACTCATGTGCTGTTTGAAGTATGAGCAAAACGCCTACGAGGACGCCGCGAAGCGGATGCCCAAGGCGGAATCCTTCGTGCAGACGCCGGACGGGCCGGGAAACGTGAAGAGCGTGGACCTGCTGCGGGAGACCATGAAAGTCAGTCTGGACGGGGCAACGGAGCCGCCGAAGTGCTATCGCGGCTGTGAGGTCTGCGTTTTGCGCAACGGAAAGGGCGGCCGGGATGGTATCGAGATTCCGGAGCGGCCCGCGCGGTATGTAGAGGAGAAGCCGGAAGAGGAGATCCCCACGCCGGTCATCACCGCAACGCCCTTTTATATGGCGCCGGAGTTGGAAGATGCGCCGGTGCGGGAGAAAATGGGCGTGGAGAGCGGAGAGTCCGGAAAACCCCGCCGCCGGCACCGGGGCGGACGCCGCCGCACCACCGGAAAGCCCGCCGGGGAAACTGCCCCCCAGCCCAAAGCGGAGATTAAGCCGCCCCAGGAAGAGAAGAAGGGGACAAAGCCCCGTCCGCCCAAGCCCCAGCCGCCCAAGCAATCGCCCCAGCCGCCAAAAGCGGAAAATGGCGAAGGAGATGGCGGCGAGGCCAAACGCCGCCGTCGGCCCCATCACCGGGGAGGGCGCGGTCGCGGGAAAAGCGGCGAGGACGGAACTCCGAAGAGCGAATGAATCAGTTCGCCCTGCCGCCCGTATCAAGGACGGCAGGGCGTTTTTTAAAAGGAGAACGGAATGGGAAGATTCGACGGCTGCCTGCTGGCCAGCGATTTTGACAATACCCTGATCTATACGGAGGGCGCGCTGCGCACCGGGCAGCCGGTGCCGCCGCTTTCTGCGCGAAACCGGGAAGCGCTGGAGTACTTTATGGCAGAGGGCGGACGGTTTGCCGTGGCCACGGGCCGGGCGCTGGCGGCCTTCCTCCATTACGCGGAGATGGTGCCCAAGAATGCGCCCTGCGTGGTGTGCAACGGCGCGGCCCTGTATGATTTTTCAACAAATGAGTATCTGGAAACCACCACGCTGGACGATGACGCCCGCCGTCGGGGCCAGCTGATTTTGGAGCAGTTTCCCGCCGTGGCGGTGGAGGCGTACCACATCGATAACGTCATCCATGCGGTCCACCCCAATGAGGTGACGCGGCAGCATGAACACCTGACAAAGGTGAAGGTGACGGAGACCCCCACGCTGCTGGAAGTCCCGCTGCCCCTCGGCAAGCTGCTTTTTGAGGCGGACCACGCGCAGCTGGAGGAAGTCTGTGCCTTTTTGGAGCGCCAGGGATGGAGCGAGGACTACGAGCTGATTTTCTCTGGCAGGACGCTGCTGGAAATGACCGCCCGGGGCGCGAACAAGGGCGGCATGGTCCGCCGTCTGGCGGCGCGGTTGGGCATTTCCATGGACCACGTTTACTGCGTCGGGGACGAGGCCAACGACATTCCCATGCTTACCGCGGCGGCGGAGGGCTTTGCCCCCGCCAACTGCGTGGACGCCGTCCGCGCCTGCGGCGCCACGGTGGTGGCCGACGCCACGGCCGACGCGCTGGCGGACGTGGTTGCGCGGCTGGGAGAAAAATACCGTTGACGCTTTTCGGCCCCTTTCCCGAAAAAACGCCCGGGAAGCTTCCACGTCAATGGGAGGCCCTCTAAAAAAGAATCTGTGAAGCGACTGTGCCGCAGCGGTTTTCGCTGCGGCACAAATTATTTTTCCGAAAAGGCCTTGACAAGTGCCAAAGATGTGTTATTGTATTAATTGCTTAAGACAATAACACACGAAAGGGAGGTGTGCCTGATGAGATGGCAGTTTTCCAATGAGTTGCCCATCTATTCCCAGCTGATCGAGCAGATCAAGGTGGGCGTTGTTTCCGGCATGTTTCCTCCGGGAGAGCGGCTGCCGTCGGTGCGGGATCTTGCAACGGAGGCGGGGGTGAACCCCAATACCATGCAGCGGGCCATGACGGAGCTGGAGCGGGACGGACTGGTGTACAGCCAGCGGACCGCGGGCAGATTTGTGACGGAGGACAAGGTGATGATCGAGAATGCGAAGCGGGACTTGGCGCAGCATCACATCCACGCGTTTTTGGCGGCGATGTTCCGGCTGGGCTTTCAAAGGGATGAAATTGCATCTTTGCTGCAACAGCAAACGCAAGAGGAGGGATTGAGCAATGTCGATTCTGGAATGTAAGGACCTCAGCAAAAACTATGGTCACGCACCGGCGCTGGATCATGTGAGTTTTACGGTGGAGCCGGGGCACATTGTGGGTTTGCTGGGGCCAAACGGCAGTGGCAAGACCACGCTGATCAAGCTGGCCAACGGGCTGCTGACCCCCAGTGAGGGGAGCATCACCATCTGCGGCATGGCGCCGGGGAAGAATACC
The DNA here is from genome assembly GCF_028693505.1 of Oscillibacter sp. Classification (GTDB taxonomy): domain Bacteria; phylum Bacillota; class Clostridia; order Oscillospirales; family Oscillospiraceae; genus Oscillibacter. The sequence goes on along the minus strand of NZ_JAQUVF010000042.1, from coordinate 8,380 downwards.
TGCGCCGCCGTGAGCTATCTGCCGGAGCGGACGGCGATCCCCACGTGGATGTCCGCCGCGCAGCTGCTGGATTTTTACGGCGACTTCTATGCGGATTTTCGCAGGGACGCCGCGGAAGAGATGCTCCACCACCTGAATATCCAGCCCAAGCAGCGGATCAAGCAGATGAGCAAGGGCACCCGGGAAAAGGTGCAGCTCATCATGGTGATGAGCCGGGCGGCAAAGCTCTATTTGCTGGATGAACCCATCGGCGGCGTGGACCCGGCCACCCGGGATTACATCCTCTCCACTATTATCGGGAACTATAATCCGGAGGGAGCGGTGGTGATTTCCACCCACCTGATCGCCGATGTGGAAAAAGTGCTGGACGAAGTGGTTTTCATCAATCAGGGCCGGTTGGTGCTCCGCTCCTCTGTGGACGAGATCCGGGAGGAAAAGGGCATGAGCGTGGACGCGCTGTTCCGGGAGGTGTTCAAATGCTGAGGAAATTGCTCAAGCACGAATTTCGTGCAACCGGACGGATCATGGGGCCGCTGTATCTGGTGCTGCTGGTGACGGCTGTTGGCGCCAATTTCTCCACCCGGGGCCTGCTGGAGGGCGACGGATGGTTCCTCGACATGCTGGGGGGCCTTTTGGTGATTGCGTTCACCGTGGCCATTATGGGCGTTTGCCTGATGAGCCTTGTTTTGATGGTCCAGCGGTTTTATAGAAATTTGCTGGGGGACGAGGGCTATGTGATGATGACGCTGCCGGTTTCCATTCATCAGCAGATCTGGTCCAAACTGATCGTCTCCGCCGTGTGGTTTGCCGCGACCTTCCTTGCGGTGTGCCTCGCGGGCGGGATCATGGTGTACGACGTGGACTTTATGAAACAGTTCCTGAAGGGACTGGGGGAGCTGATTCAGCATATCACCGGCTATTACGCCATCAACGGCGCGGCGCTGGCGGCGGAGCTGATCCTGCTGGCCTTCCTCTCCTGCTGCGCCATGTGCCTGCTGTTTTATGCCGCCATGGCGGCCGGTCACAGCTTTGCAAACCGCAAGTCTCTTTTGAGCGTGGCGTTCTTTTTCGGATTCCAGTTTGCGCTGCAAATCATCAGCGCCACTGTGGTGAATCTGCTGGATAAGATCGGCGTCTTTGACCTCTTGCCGGACTGGCAGCTGGAGGGCCTTGCGGGAATGCATATCGCCATTTGGATCGGCATTGCCGCCGTGGTGCTCTATGGGGCTGTGTTCTATTTCATCACCGCGTACTGCCTGAAAAGGCATTTGAATCTGGAGTAAGTAACGAAAAAACCCGGCCCCGAAATAGTTCCGGGGCCGGGAGAGGGCGACGGGAGGGCGTATGCCGGGTTTGGAAACGATATGGGGTGAGCTGCTGCTGACCTTTGGAACAGCCATGGTGCCGGTGCTGGAGCTGCGGGGCGCCATTCCTGTGGGCGTGGCTGCGGGACTTCCTCCGGCGGTGGCGTGTGTCACGGCCATTTTGGGAAATCTTTTGCCGGTCCCCTTCATCATGCTGCTGGCCCGCCGAATCCTTGACTGGCTGCGAAACACCAAATGGTTTGGTCCCAAGGTCGTCTGGCTGGAACGCAGCGCCCACTTAAAAGGACGCCTTGTCCGAAAATACCGTCTGGTGGGTTTGGCAATTCTGGTGGAAATCCCCCTGCCGGGGACCGGCGCATGGACGGGGGCGCTGGTGGCGGCCCTGCTGGACATCCGCCTGCGCCACGCGCTGCCCGCCATTTTTCTGGGCCTCGTGATGGCGGGGGCCATTACCACCGCCATCACCATGGGGGTCGTCCACCTGCTTTAACCTATCCCGCCATCAGACTTCAGAATAGAGTGAAAGGGCGTCCCCGCTGCATAGCGGGGACGCCCTTTGAGCCGACTCCCTTGGGACGGTGCGCGGCGCTGCCCTAATCTTTGCTATATTCCGCAATGTCCTCCAGGCGACAGTCTAAAGCGGCGCACAATTTGTTTAATGTCTTGGTTTCAATATTTTCGTTCGCTTTCAGGCGTCTGACGGTTTTGCTGTCAATCCCACATTTCTCCCGAAGGCTATATGTCGTCACGCCTTTTTCATTCATGATATTCCACAATCTGTCAAATTTTATCATGGTGCACCCCCGTACTTGACTTTGCCCATTATGGGGGTTATAATCCTCTTTATTAAGGGGATATAATCCCCATAGCGGAGGAGAGGGTTCTTGGGGATTATCAAAAAGCGTATGCCATTTTGTTTAATTCCATGACAGACGCTGTCAATGCGTTTCTTCAATCAAAAATTGTAACGGAAGAAATGGACAAAGGCGTTACGATTTTAAAAGAAGCGCAATCTGAAACCGAAGAGATGTATCTTGCAGGAAGATAAAAGACAATCTGAAGAAACAAAAGACGGCAGCCGTGAAAACGCTTCATGGCTGCCGTCTTTAAAATTCTTCTCCGCAGGGACTGCGGCCTATTTCGTTTATGTCCCGGAATAAACCTTCCGCCCGGCGGACCAGACGGCCCGGATGGCGCCTTGCTGGCGTGTATAGACGCACCGCTCCAGCCGCTCCGCCGCCGTGAGCGGGTGGGGGCAGGGCAAAGAGTCGTCCGCCAGCGCAATGGCGTGGAGCGGATTGCCGGGGGCGAAGCCCGGCGCGTCGCCGAAGAAGGCCGCGCCGGCGGAGGTGCCCAGATACCAGCCCTCCGGCACCGTCAAAAAGTCCGTCTCCCAGCCGTCCAGAATCCGGCGGGCCTTGGAGGCCCGGATGGAGGCGGCCACCACGTCAAACATGTGCAGATGGTCGCCACCGGCAATGTCGCTGCCAAGGGCGACCCGCAGACCCTCTTGCAGCATGGTCCGCACCGGGGCCACGCCGGAGCAGATGTTCTGGTTGGAGTCGGCGCAGTGGACCACGGTGACGCCCGCTTCCTTCATGGCCTGCCGCTCCCGCTCGTCGGACCAGACGCAGTGGGCCATCACGGTGCGCTCGTTCCAAAGGCCGTATTTGGCATAGGCCTCCCAGTACTGGGCGCAGTCGGGATGCAGAGAGGAAACCAGCTCCACCTCCGCCTGGTTTTCCGAAAGGTGGGACTGGATGGGAAGGTTCCGCTCCGCCGCGAGACGGCCCAAAAACGCCAGCAGCTCCTCGGAGCAGGAGGGGATGAAGCGGGGGGTGAGCATGGGCTTGATGTGGGGGAACGACGTACATGCCTCCAGCCATTGGAGCGTCTCCCGTCGGGATTCCTCCGTAGTCTCCTCCAGGAGGCCGGGGACGTTGTTGCGGTCCATGTTGACCTTGCCCACATACCCCGTGACACCGGCTTTTTCCAGCTTCTCCATCAAAATGAGCGTGGCGGGTCGGTGGAGGGAGGAGAACATGCACACCCGGGTGGTGCCGTTTTCCACCAGCTCCCGGGCAAGGCGGCGGTAGACATCCCGGGCATAGTCCGTGTCCGCAAACCGGGCCTCCGTGGGGAAGGCATAGGCGTTTAGCCAGTCCAGCAGCGGCAGGTCCATCCCCATGCCCAGCATGGGATACTGCGGCGCGTGAAGGTGCAGGTCCGCGAAGGACTGCAAAATCAGCGCGTCGCCGAAATCCTCCACGGGCGCTCCGGAAAATTGCTCCGGCAGAACCGGATATACGCCGGTAATGATCCCCTCTTCCGCCACGAGATACCCGCCGGGCGTGACGTCCAGCTTTCCAAGCGCGGAGGCGGAGAGAATGGTGCCCTTGATAATCGTCAAAGCCATACAAACACCCCATTCATCAAATTCCGCACAAAAGAAAAGAGCGTCCCCTCCGGTCGAGCGCTGCTCCACCGGTTGGACACTCATAGCAGAGCCTTTCGGCGGCTCCGTAGAAACTTTCGCGCCAGGATACAGCGAAATTATATGAGTTTATTCATTTGTATGCGGTTATTCTTACCATAGCACAGGCACGGGAAAAATGCAAGGGCGTCACCTCTCGGCGGCGCTGCGCTTATACTGGCATACGGGCGATGCTCCGCCCGAATCGGTAGGAAGAGGCGTAAAGAATGCTGCAATCTCTTGGCTGGGCGGCGCTGGGCACAGGATTTACTTTCCTGATGACCACGCTGGGCGCCGCCATGGTGTTTTTCTTTGCCGGGGAGCCGAAGCCCCGGTTTCAGCGCGCAATGCTGGGCTTTGCCGCCGGGGTCATGACGGCGGCCTCCGTGTGGAGTCTGCTGCTGCCGGCCATTGAGCAGGCGGAGGCAGAGGGCCCGTTCCCCGGCTGGCTGCCCACCGCGGCGGGTATGCTGCTGGGCGTGGCGTTTCTGGCGGCGCTGGATGGGCTGCTGCCCCGTCTGCGCAAAAAAAAGGAGCGTGCAAATGACGTCTGGCGGCAAAATACCCTTTTGATGACGGCCATCACGCTACATAACATCCCCGAGGGCATGGCGGTGGGCCTTGCATTTGCGCTGGCAGCCGCGGGGGACAGCTTTGCGGGGGCCACCGCGCTGGCGCTGGGCATCGGCATCCAAAACTTTCCGGAGGGCGCCGCTATTGCCCTGCCCCTGCGGCAGGAGGGCTGGAGCCGACGGCGGGCGTTTGCGGGCGGGACCCTTTCCGGCAGCGTGGAGCCGCTGTTCGGTATTCTGGTGGTGTTTCTGGCAGGCTGGGCCCATGCGCTGATGCCGTGGCTTTTAAGCTTTGCCGCCGGCGCCATGCTGTATGTGGTGGTGGAGGAGCTGGTGCCGCAGGCCCACAGCCGGGCGGGCACCTGCGGCTTTGTGGCGGGGTTCCTCGTCATGATGGTGCTGGACGTGGCCCTTGGCTGAAAAAGCTCCCGGCGGATCTTCCGCCGGGAGCTTTTGAAATGCCCTCAGATGGGCAGTCCCTCCAAGTACCGGCGAATCACGTCAAAGGCGTGGTTGGCGGCCAGGCCCTGAATCCGGTCCCGGCGTCTCCTGCCGGAATCCATTTTGCGGCAGAAGGTGCCATCTGGCGTGGCAAGGGCGATATACACAATGCCCACCGGCACGCCCCGCTCGTCTGGGTCCGGCCCCGCCACGCCGGTGACGGAGACGGCAAGGTCGGCCCCTGTGATGCGCCGGGCGCCCTCCGCCATGGCCCGGGCCGTCTCCTCGGAAACGGCGCCGTGTTGGTCCAGAATTTCCCGGGGAACGCCCAGCACGTCGGCCTTCACCTGCGTCCAGTAGCTCACCACGCCGCCCCGATAGACGCTAGAGGCCCCCGGAAGGGCGGTGAGGCGCTCCGCCACCCGGCCACCGGTGCAGCTTTCAGCGGTGGCAAGGGTGAGGTGGCGCTCCTTCAAAAGACGGAGGCAGACCTCCTCCAGCCCGGCAACGTCCACGCCGTACACCACGTCCCCCAGAGCAGCGCGCACCTGCGCCACCACCGGGGCAAGCATGGCCTCCGCCGCCTCCAAGGTCTCCGCCTTGGCGGTGGAGCGCAGCCGCACCTCGGAGGGCTTGGCGTAGGTGGCCAGCGTGGGGTTTTCCATATGGCGCATTTCCTCGTGGAGCAGCTCGTCCACGGAGCTTTCCCCCATGCCGAAGGTCATGATGTCGTGGGAGACGATGACCTCGCGGGAAAGACCGCGCAGATACGGCTCCGCGCAGCGGCGGAGCATGGTCTCCATCTCCATGGGGGGGCCGGGCAGCATCAGCACGTGGACGCCGCCGCTTGCAAAGGCGCAGCCGGGAGCGGTGCCCACGGGGTTGTCAAAAACCACACAGCCCTCCGGCAGCTCGGCCTGCTGGGTGTTGTTTTCCGGCATGGCCACGTGGAGCGCCCCTTCGTAAAAGGCGCGGATGTCCTCTAAAATATCCGGGTGGAGCACCAGCTTTTTTTCAAAGGCGGCGCAGATGGTCTGCTTGGTGAGATCGTCGTAGGTGGGGCCAAGCCCGCCGGTGGTGATGAGGATGTCCGCCCGGCGGCGGGCAATCTCCAGCGCCTCGCGCAGCCGCTGGGGATTGTCCCCCACCACGGTGTGCCAAAAGACGTTGATGCCCATGGTGGAAAGACTTTCGGAAATCGCTTGGGCGTTGGTGTTTACGATGTTGCCAAGCAGCAGCTCTGTGCCCACGGCAATGATTTCAGCGGTGTGCGACATGAAAAATTCCTTCTTTTTCAAAAAAGTGGCGTTAAGGCCTTGTGGCGTGGAACGCGGCGGGGTCTGCCGCCGCTCAGGCCTTCACCCGCACCCAGTTTTCCCCGGAAAGCGCTTTTTCCACCAGCGCGTCCACGTCCAGCGCCGATTCGGCTTCCCGCACGGCGTCAAGGTCGGGACGGGTGGCGGGGTGGCGGGGCGTAAAGACGGTGCAGCAGTCCTCATAGGGCAGGATGGAGGTCTCGTAGGTCCCAATCTCCCGGGAGATGCAGATGATCTCCACCTTGTCCATGCCAATGAGCGGCCGCAGGACGGGCAGCGAGACAACGTCCTCCGTCACGCCCAGCGCCGCCATGGTCTGGCTTGCCACCTGACCCAGAGATTCGCCGGTGATGAGGGCCTTGGCCCCGGCCTTTTTTGCAACGCCCTGGGCAAGCCGCATCATGAACCGCCGCATGATGAGGGTGAAATACTCCTCCGGGCAGTTCTTGCGAATTTCCTCCTGAATTTCGGTAAAGGGCACAATGTGTACGATCATCCGCCCGCAATAGGGCGTCAGCAGCCGGGCAAGCTCTAAAACCTTGTCCTGGGCCTGCTGGGAGGTATACGGGGGAGAGACAAAGTGGACCATCTCCAGCTCCACGCCCCGGCGGGCCATCATCCAGGAGGAGACGGGGCTGTCCAGCCCGCCGGAGAGCAGGCTCACGGCCCGGCCGCCCATGCCCACCGGCAGACCGCCCGCGCCGGGGACCGCCGGGGCGTGGACGTAGGCGTACTTCTCTCGGATTTCCACGTGGACGGTGAGGCTTGGGGCGTGAACGTCCACCGCTACGGCGGGAAACGCCTCTGCCAGCTCGCCGCCAACGGCCTGAGAGAGCTGGATGGAGGTCATGGGAAAGGTCTTGTCCGCCCGGCGGCTTTCCACCTTAAAGGTCTTTGCCCCGGCAAACTCGCCGCCAAGGTAGGTTTTTGCCGTCTCCACAATGGCTGCCACCGTCTTTTCGCAGGGGACCGCCCGGGCCACGGCGGCAACGCCGAACACCTGCTGACAGGCGGCGAAGGCCGCCTCCATGTCGCACGTGTCGGTTTTCGGCTCCACATAAATAGTGCTTTGCCGGACGCAGATCTGGAAGCTGCCGCAGTTTTTCAGCCGCCGCCGGACATTGTTGACCAGCCTGTCCTCAAAGGACCGGCGGTTCAGCCCCTTCAAAACGACCTCGCCCAGCTTTAAAAGCAGCATCTCGTTGTGATTCATCATAAAAAATTGTCCTCCGAACTGGAATTTACAGATATCTTATTATACAGTGGTTCGCAAAGAAAAAAAGCCCCATTTTCTCCGCCAAAGCGGACCGTTCGCCCAAGGGCCGTGCTCAGCCCTTTAAAATGTCGGTGTTCCGGTATTGAATGGCCTCCGCAAGGTGCTCGGGGGCAATGTCCTCGGCCCCGTCCAGATCCGCGATGGTGCGAGCCACCCTTAAAATGCGGTCGTGGGAGCGGGCGGTAAGCCCCATGCGGTCAAAGGCGCTTTTCATCAGGGCTTCTCCCGCAGCGTCCAAACGGCAAAACGCGGCGATCTGGGACGGCGGCATATAGGCGTTGCAGGAGACGCCGGAGCCGAGGAACCGGGCGGTCTGCACGGCGCGGGCCGCCTCCACCCGGCGCTTCACGTCGGCGGAGGACTCGGGAATCTCCCGGCGGCGCATCACTTCGTATTCCACGGAGGGAACGCTTACGTGGAGGTCGATGCGGTCCAGCAGGGGACCGGAAATTTTTTCAACGTATTTCTCCACCTCCCGCTCGGAGCAGGTGCACTTGCCCGAAGGGTGGCCCCGCCAGCCGCAGCGGCAGGGATTCATGGCGCAGATCAGCTGAAAGCGGGCGGGAAGGTGCAGCGTGCCGCCCGCCCGGGCGATGGTGACCTCTCCGTCCTCCAGCGGCTGGCGCATGGACTCCAGCACGTCCCGCCGGAACTCCGGCAGCTCATCCAGAAACAAAACGCCCCACAGTTGATGCGTTAGATACCTTTTAGCAATGGCGGGGGGTTGATATTGCATCAAGAAATACGAGTTACCCCAGGGGATACCCTTGACTGGGGTAAATCACCCCACTAAAAAGACCCGGCGCTATGAAATTGTCGCCGAGTCTTCCCAGGTGTTCTATCGGATTATTATATACGATACGGTGGATTTTTTCAACAAAAAAGATGCCGATGGCCTGTCATCTGACTTGCCATCGGCATTGGGGCTACTGTGATCGAGTATTACTCGGCATTCTTCTTGGGGTCGCGGCGCCAGT
>NZ_JAQUVF010000016.1 GCF_028693505.1 Oscillibacter sp. | reverse complement strand
TCTTCCGATCTCGCCGAACCCCCGTGGGCGAAACGATCAAAGAGGAAGGCGAACCCAAGACACTGAAGAACGGAAAGGTTAAAAAAACCTATATCACCACCCACATGGGTGGAACCCTGCGCCGTGGTTGGACGGCTAAAACGGAACAGGAAGCGGCAGCGGGAGGGGGCAACGCGGACGGCGTGACCTATGCGAAAAGCCTTCCCGTTGTTCATCAGGGCAACGAATTCATAATTGAAATCGTGAACCCGGTTCATTATGCGTCTTATGTTGAATACGGCCACCGGCAAACGCCGGGGCGGTATGTTCCGGCCATTGGGAAACGCCTGAAGGCCAGTTGGGTGAAAGGGCGGTTCATGCTGACGATTTCGGAACAGGAACTTCAAGCCCAATCCCCGGCCCTGTTGGAAAAGAAGTTGATTCAGTTTTTGGGGGAACATTTAAATGGTCAATGAAATCATTACAGGCGTTTCCCTTGGGCTGAACGGGGTTTTTGGGGACGCCTACGAAATTTATAAGGATGGCGTGGAACAGGATTTGAAAGAACCCTGTTTTTTTATCGCTATTCTTCAACCGCAATGGACGCCGCAACTGAACCGGCGTTCAAAACTGATTGTTCCCTTGGACGTGCATTATTTCCCGCTTGACGGCACGAATAACGGGGACATGATCAACAAAGCCGCCGACATTCTGACCGTCTTGGAGTACGTCACCCTTCCCAATGGTGACACGCTGCGGGGCTTGGATAAATCCTTTCAGATCATTGACGGCGTTCTTCATTGCTTTGTGACCTATACGGTTTATTTAGTCAAGCAGTACACCCCGCCCGAAATGGAAAGCGTGGATTCTGACGTTGGGGTGACGAAAGGGTGATTTTTTATGGCAACAAAGAACAAGCCCGTTGCCGCTGACGCTGAACCCGTTGAAATAAAGTTCAGCAAGGCCAAACTATTGACCTTCAAGCGGTATCGGAAGCGGGTTGACCTGTTGGCCACCCTGCTTAAAGATGGCGTGGAATACACTTTGGCGGACGTGGATTCCATCATCAACGATTTTATGAAAGGACGTGACTGAATATGGCTTTGGGCGGCGGCACCTTCTTGGTGCAAAACAAAGTTCTTCCCGGCAGCTATATCAATTTCGTCAGCGTTTCCAAAGCGTCCGCAACGCTTTCTGATCGTGGCTTCGCAACCATGCCCCTTGATTTGGATTGGGGCGCGGACGGCGAGGTTTTCACCGTCACCGCTGATGAATTCCAGAAAAACAGCCTGAAAATCTTCGGCTATGCGTATACAAACGATAAGCTGAAGGGCCTTCGTGATCTGTTCCAGAACATCAAGACCGGCTATTTCTACAAACTGAACACGGGCGGCGTAAAAGCGGCCAACAACTACGCAACGGCTAAATATACCGGCACCCGTGGCAATTCTCTGAAGATCGTGATTGAAGCGAATGAAAACAGCACAACCGAAAATCCGATCTATGACGTTTCCACGGTGCTGGATTCCTTGGTGGTTGACGTCCAAAAGGGCGTTACCGCCATGTCCGGCCTGACGGCCAACGATTATGTGACCTTTATTCCCACGGCCACCATTGCTTTGACGGCAGGGACGCCGCTGGCAAACGGCACGGACGGCACGGTTGCAGATGCTTCCTATCAGACGTATTTGGATAAGATTGAATCGTATTCCTTCAACGTCATGGGGTGCTTGGCAACCACGGACACGATCAAGGGCCTGTTCGCCGCGTTCAATAAGCGTATGCGTGATGATAACGGCGTGAAGTTCCAAACCGTTCTATTCAAATACAACGCTTTCGATTATGAAGGCGTGATCAGCGTTGAAAACGGTTTGGTTGGCGATCTTACCAACCCGGCCTTGATCTATTGGGCCACGGGAGCGGAAGCCGGTTGTCCGGTCAATAAGAGCCTGACAAACGCCACTTACACCGGTGAATACTCCGTTGATACGGATTACACCCAAAGCGAACTGGAAGCCGGGATTCAGGCCGGAAAGCTGATGTTCCATAAGGTTGACGATACCGTTCGGGTGTTGGAGGACATTAACACTTTCGTATCTGTGACGGACGCGAAATCTTCCGATTTTTCCAGCAATCAGACCATCCGCGTTCTGGATCAGATCGGCAATGATATTGCCCTTCTGTTCGGCACCAAATATTTGGGCAAGGTTCCCAATGACAACGCTGGCCGCGTAAGCCTGTGGAATGACATTGTGAAACACCACAACGATCTTCAGACCATCCGCGCCATTGAGAACTTCAGCGGTGATAATGTCACCGTTGCCCAAGGCACGGACAAGAAAGCAGTTGTCGTGACGGATTATGTGACGCCGGTGAACGCAATGGCCCAGCTTTACATGACCGTTTACGTTCAGTAAGAAAGGAGTAAAACGGTATGAACAATGTTATGAACGCCAAAGACGCCGTTTCTGCTTCTTTGGCACAATGCTTCGTGACTATCGAGGATAACCGCTATTGCTTCATGCAAGCGATCAACCTTGAAGCCAAATTTGACAAGAACAAAACAGAAGTTCCGATCCTTGGCAAAACCGGCAAAGGCAACAAGGCCACCGGCTGGAAGGGTACGGGTTCCGCCACGTTCCACTATAACACTTCGATCTTCCGGCAGCTGATGAAGCGTTACAAGGACAGCGGCGAGGACGTCTATTTTGACATTCAGGTAACGAATGAAGATCCCACTTCTTCGGTTGGCCGTCAAACTGTGATCCTGAAGGATTGCAATATGGACGGCGGCATTCTGGCCAAGTTTGACGCCGATGCTGATTATCTGGATGAAGATATGGATTTCACCTTTGAAGATTTTGAACTTCAGGAATCCTTCACCAATTTGGACGGCATGGTGTAATTCAGAAGGCCCGTCCGTTATTTTCAGCGGACGGGCCTTTTTCCATTTAATTCTATTTTAATTCAGGAGGTTTGAATTATGAGTATTTCCGCTTTTTTGGCACAAAACGCCCTTCCCATTGACAATGTGAAACACATTGTTTCTAAACGGTTCTTGGATGAAAACGGCCAGCCCATGGAATGGGAAATCAAGGCCATTGACAGCGCCGAGGATGAAGCGATCCGCAAATCCTGTACAAAAAGGATGCCCGTTCCCGGCAAGCGCAACCAATACACCAATGAAACTGACAGCAACCTTTATGTTGGCAAATTGGCCGTGGCCTGTACCGTATTCCCCAATCTGAATGATAAGGAACTTCAGGACAGCTATGGCGTTATGGGAGCCGACGCCCTGTTGAAAAAGATGCTGACGCCCGGTGAATATGCCGATTACCTGAACAAGATTCAGGAAATTTGCGGCTTCGACGTGGATTTCAGGGACAAGGTGGATGAAGTAAAAAACTAATCAGTGAAGGTGATGGTGAAGCGGCTATCGCTTACTTTTGCCTTCACGAACTTCATAAATGGCCACATGAATTTTTTGAATTGTCAGATAATGAACAAGCCGTGGTCGTGGCTTGTTTGGAAATTCGGGCAGATCGGGAGAAAAAACGGCAAAAAGAAATTGACGCGAAATCCAGACGGGGACGGCGGCATTGATCCGCCGTCCTACTTTTATCAAAGGTGGTGACTTCCATGGCAACCCTTAGAACGGCAATCGCCTTATATGACGGTATGACCGCCCCGCTGCAAAGCATGAACCGGGCAATGGGAATTGTTCTGAACAGCTTTGAAAAAATGCAAGCAGTATCGGGAAACGCCGTTGATACGGAATCCATTCAACAAGCGCGGGTGGAGTTGGCCAAAGCGGAAACCGCCTTTGATGGTATTGATGAAAGTATCCGTCGATCCCAACAAAATCAAAATAATTTTAACAATGCGATCCGAAACGGCGGTTCCGCCGCTGATGATCTTTGGAATAAAATCAAAGGCATTGCCATTTCTATTGGCGGGGTTATGGGCCTTCAAAAAGTCCTTAACATTTCTGATCAGCTTACCCAAGGAACCGCCCGGTTGAACCTGATCGTGGACGATGGCGGCAGCGTGGACGCTTTGGAAGCCAAGATTTACGCTTCCGCCCAGCGTTCCCGCGCCAATTATCTTGACATGATTCAAAGCGTTTCCAAATTGGGTGTGAATGCCGCTGATGCTTTCGCCAATAACGATGAACTAATTCAGTTTGCTGAACAGGTTCAGAAAAACTTCACCATTGCCGGAACTTCAACCGCTGAAGCGTCCGCCGCATTTCTTCAGCTTACCCAAGCTATGGCGTCCGGCGTCCTGCGCGGTGATGAATTAAGAAGCGTTTTTGAACAAGCGCCCACCCTGATTCAAGCCGTTTCAAAATATTTGGACGTTCCTATTGGACAAATCAGAGATATGGCGGCAGAAGGCCAAATCACGGCGGAAATTGTGAAAAACGCGATCCTTGCCGCCACCGATGAAACCAACGCCAAGTTTGACGCCATGCCCAAGACATGGGATCAAATTTGGACTTCTATGAAGAATCAGGCGCTTTTGGCTTTTCAACCGATTTTGCAAAAGCTGAATGAAGTTGGAAATTCTGAACGATTTCAACAGATGGTCAATGGCTTGATCAATGGCCTTTATACTCTGGCAGCTGTTGCCACCGCCGTGTTTGACGGTTTGGTGAGTGCGGCGGCTTGGGTATCTGATAATTGGTCTATTCTGGAACCTATTGTTTGGGCGCTTGTGGCCGCGTTTGTTGCTTATAACGTAGTTGGTGCCATTGTCAGCCTGATCAATGGCGCTGTGGCCCTTTCTGAAGGCGTCAAGGCGTCGGCCCAAGCCCTGGCAACCGGGGCCACCTTCGCTGAAACTGCGGCCCAATACGGCCTGAATGCCGCATTGCTGGCCTGTCCGTTGACGTGGATCGTTCTTTTGATCATTGCGCTGATTGCCGTTATCTATGCCGTATGTGCGGCAATCGCTAAATTTACCGGCGTGGCCACGTCCGGGTTTGGGGTGATCTGCGGCGGCGTTAACGTCGTGATTGCTTTTTTCAAGAATTTGGGCTTGTCCGTGGCTAACATTGCCTTGGGCATTTGGAACGCTTTAAGCGCCTGTGCCAGTAATATTGGCACCGCATTTCATAACGTGATCAGCGGCGTTCAATCTTGGTTTTACAATTTACTGTCCACCGCTTTGACGGTTGTGGCCGGTATCTGTGAAGCCCTGAACAAGCTTCCTTTCGTAGAATTCGATTATTCCGGCATTACCAACGCGGCCAGTGATTACGCCGCAAAAAGCGCCGCTGCGTCCGGCAATATGGAAGATTATACTTCTGTGGCCGACGCTTTTAATAAAGGCATGAACACATTCGACACCTATCAAAGCGGTTGGGCGTCTGATGCTTTTTCAGCTGGCGCGGCTTGGGGTGACGGTGTGGCCAATAAGGTTTCCGGCCTATTTAGCGGTGCCAATGATGCTTTGGGAGCCTATGACCTTGGAAATGCTGCGAACGCTACGGCAGCAAATACCGGCACCACGGCAGATAATACGGGGAAATCTCTTGACATTGCGGAAGATAGTTTGGAATACCTGAACGATATTGCGGAACGTGAAGCAATTAACCGTTTTACTACCGCTGAAGTTACGATCCATCAGACCAATGAAAATCACATTAACAGCGAACTTGACCTTGATGGAATCATGGACGGTTTGGCCACCAAAATGGTTGAAGAAGTTGACGTTTCGGCGGAAGGGGTGCATGACTGATGCCGTATAATTTTTATCTGGACGGCGTTCTTCTTCCGATCACGCCGGGGGCGCTGAAGCTGAAGATCAATAATCAGAACAAAACCATTACCTTGATCAATGAAGGTGAAATCAATGTTCTGAAAAAAGCCGGGCTGACTGAAGTTTCCTTTGAAATGAACATTCCTGCGGTCAGTTATCCGTTCGTCAATGGAACGCCCAAGACGCCGAAATACTATCTGGACAAATTGGAAGCCCTGAAAACGAATAAAAAAAGCTTCCGATTCATCGTTTCCAGAACCACCCCCGGTGGAAAGCTTCTGTTTGACACTAATTTGTCAGTTTCCATGGAGGATTACACCCTTGATGAAGATGCTAAAGCCAATGGAATGGACGTCAAGGCAACCGTGAAGCTGAAGCAATATAAACCTTGGGGAACCAAAGTAATCACGATTGAACAGCCGGTTGCAGCGGCTACCCCAAAAGCAACGGCCACCGCGACAAGGGACACCAGCACGGCCCCGGCAGTAAAAACCTATACCGTTCAAAAAGGCGATTGCCTGTGGAACATTGCCAAGAAATATCTTGGCAATGGTTCCCGGTATACGGAAATCTATAATTTGAACAAAGACAAGATCAAGAACCCAAATTTGATCTATGCCGGGCAAGTTTTAACCTTGCCTTCGTGAAAGGGATGAAACCATGACGGTGGAACTTCTTATTCAGAACGGTTCAAAAATCTATCAACCCGCCGTCGTGGAAGGAATCAGCCTGACCACCGAACGGAAGGGAACGCCCGGAAAGTTGACGTTCGATGTTGTGAAAGACGCTTCGTTAAACTTTCAGGAAGGAAACGCCGTTCGATTTACGGTAGACGGAACCAAAATGTTTTACGGTTTCGTGTTCATCAAAAAGCGTTCCAAAGCCAACACTATTTCTGTTACCGCTTATGATCAGCTGCGGTATTTAAAAAATAAAGATACCATTACCTATGAAGGGAAAAAGGCGTCTGAAGTGGTCAAGATGCTGGCCGATGATTTCAATCTTCAATGCGGAACGCTGGAAGATACCGGCTATGTAATTGAATCCGCCGTGGAGGAAAACACGGGCCTATTCGACATGATCCAAAACGCTTTGGACGTCACCCTTCGGAATACCAAGAAGCTTTATGTTCTCTATGATGATTTTGGAAAACTGACGTTAAAAAACGTTGAATCCATGAAACTGGATTTGCTGATCGACGCTGAAACCGCTGAAGATTTTGATTATGCGTCCAGTATTGACGATCAGACCTATAACAAGATTAAGTTGATCTATGACAATGATAAAACCGGCAAGCGTGAAATTTATATTGCGCAAGACGGCAGCAACATAAACAATTGGGGCGTCCTGCAATACCATGAAGCCCTTCAAAATAATACCGGGGCCGCTGCACGGGCCACCGCTCTATTGGGCTTGTACGATAAGAAAACCCGAACCTTGACCGTAAAAAACGCCTTCGGTGATCCCCGCGTTCATGCCGGTTGCGCGGTTGTGGTCAATCTGAACCTTGGCGATATTATCACGAAAAATTACATGGTAGTTCAAAAAGTTAAGCATACGTTCACCGAAAGTGAACACCTTATGGATTTAACCTTGATTGGCGGTGAATTCATTGCCTAAATTTCTTGAAACTGTGAAAACGGCAGCGGTGGACGCCGTAGAAGCCGGAAAGCCGGTCAACGTTGTATTTGGAACGGTTGTTTCCGCGTCCCCGTTGAAAATCCAAGTAGATCAAAAATTAATCCTTTCGGCCAAAATGCTGATTCTCGCCCGAAACGTTACGGACTTTACAGTTTATGAAACTGTAAACCACCAAACTGAAGATACGGGCGGGGGTTCCGGGGACGCTGCTTTTGAATCCCATCATCACGCCTACGCGGGAAAAAAGGCGTTTCAAATTCATAACGGCTTGGCCGTGGGGGAAAAAGTTATTCTGATCCGCGTTCAGGGCGGTCAAAAATACTTGGTCATTGACCGATTGGGGGCTTGAACATGATTCCTGAAGTATCGGATGATCTGCAACAGGATTTTGAATTTGCGGAATTTCCAACCAACACCTTCAAACTGAACATCAGTCAAAGCACGGTTGCCGGACATGTGGATAATATTGAAGCCATGAAACAAGTCATTTACCTGATCTTGAACGTGGAACGATATGAATACCTGATCCACACTTGGAACTATGGCGTGGAACTGAAGGATTTATTTGGGCAACCAATTTCATTCGTACTTCCTGAAGTGAAGCGCCGGATCACGGAAGCGTTGCTTCAGGATGAACGGATCACCGCCGTTGATGATTTTGAATTTGAAGTGAACCGTGGAAAAGTTCACGCCACCTTCACGGTCACAACGATATTTGGTGACATTCAAACAGAAAAGGCGGTGGAAATCTAATGTATGAAAATATTACTTATGAAAGCTTGCTGAAATCCATGCTGGCCGTGGTCATTGCCAAGAACGCCAACGTGGACACCCGAGAAGGTTCATTGGTTTGGTATGGCCAAGCGCCTTCGGCGGTGGAATTGCAAAACCTTTACATTCAACTTGATACAATCCTGAATGAAACCTTTGCCGATACTGCAAGCCGCCCTTATCTGATCCTTCGGGCAGCTGAACGGGGGTTGACGCCTTATTCCGCCACAAAAGCGATCTGCAAGGGGGAATTTACCCCCACAACGTTGGAACTGGCCACGGGAACCCGATTCAGCCTGAACGATCTGAACTATAAAATAACCGAAAAGATTTCCAACGGCGTTTATAAGCTGCAATGCGAAACCGAGGGTGAAAAGGGCAATGAATACGTCGGAACCCTGATCCCGGTGGAATATATCAATGGTTTAGAAACCGCCCAGCTTACGGAAATCTTGATCCCCGGCGAGGATGAAGAAGATACCGAGGTTTTCCGGCAGCGATATTTTGACAGTTTGGACGCCCAAGCCTTTGGCGGAAACGTGGCCGATTACAAAGAAAAGGTCAACGCCATTTCCGGCGTGGGGGGCGTCAAAGTTTACCGCGAATGGAACGGCAATATAAAACCGGCTGATCTGGCCCTTCCTACGGATTATGCGACATGGTACGCTTCTTTAACCGATGTTCCGGCAGCAATTCAAACGTGGCTTGCTGCGACGTCTACGGCGGCGCAAGACGGGCTGTTGACGGTTGGCGGGTGTATCAGGTTGGTTGTGATTGATTCCACCTTCAGCAAGCCTTCCATGGCCCTTGTGGACTTGGTTCAAGAAACTATTGATCCGGCGTCCGCTCATGCTGAAGGTTTGGGCCTTGCTCCTATTGGCCATTTTGTAACGGTTGAAGGCGTCAATAACACGGCGGTGAATATTGCCGTAACAATTACGTACCAAAGCGGTTGGACTTGGGACGATGTAAAATCATATGCCCAAAGCGCCATTGATGCCTATTTGCTTGGCTTGTCTAAAGGATGGGCAAATTCCAATGATCCATTAGTGGTAAGGATCAGCGGTATTGAAACCACGCTTTTAGCCTGTCCGGGCGTGGTTGACGTTGCCGGAACCACAATCAATGGCACGGCGGCGAACTTGATTCTTGGGGCCAATAATATCCCAATCCGGGGTGAACTGAATGGATAGACAAATCATAAATTACATTCCCCACGTTTTAAGGGCCGTTCGTGAAATGAAGGCCCTTACCGATGGCCAGCAATTCGCCCTTGATCAAGCGTGGGACGCGGTAGATCAAGGGCTAAATGATCAGTTTGTTGATACGTCCAGCGAATATGGTCTTTCCAGATGGGAAAAAATTCTATCCATTACCCCGAAAGGAAGTGAAACGTTAGATTATCGGCGGTTCCGTATAAAAGCGAGAATTGACAACGATTTTCCCTATACCATCAGTTTACTGAATTCAAAAATGGATTCTATGTCTAATGGTTTAGACTTCATTGTTGAAATTGAAAAAGGAACCTACCTGTTGAATCTAACCACCTATTGGGATCAGGCCGGACAGATCGACGCCCTTAAAATTGTATTGGATGATATGATTCCATGCAATTTGGTTATCAATTCCATAAATAAAATTTTGTCCATTCCCCCCGCTGAAACTAAGTACATTGCAACGGGAATGACCGTTTGCGATAAAATCAACCTTTCTGACGCTGGAAATATTTATGCTTCACTTAATGAAACCAAGAAGCTGATCGGTGTGGTTGGGCAATGTGATATTGTTCATCTTTCTGATGCCGTAATCATGAAACCGGCCATAAGCGTTGAACACAAATTGGCAACCGGCATTGTTTATGCTGAAGCAATAAATATTTCAGACTAATAATTTTTGAAAGAAGGTTTTCTAATGGCAGAATTCAGAACCATGATTCCGACGAACAAAGGCCGTGATTTGATTGCAAAAATAATCGCGGGATCGTCCGGGGTTCAATTTACCCGCGTCGTTACATCTTCCACGGTGTACACGGATGATCAAATTCCAGCGCTTACAAGCATTTCCAATATCAAACAAAGCGCTGCCATTTCCAAGGTTACAAAAGTAAACACCGCCACGGTGAAAATTGAAACAGCCTTGGATAATACCGCCGTTACCGTTGGGTATACTTTGGCCACAATTGCGGTATATGCCATTGATCCTGATGAAGGTGAAATTCTCTATGGTGTTTCCGGCGCTTCGGTAACTGGATATGTACCGGCATATAATGGCCTTACCGTGTCCGGGGTATATGTGACTTTGACCACGGCGGTGACAAATGCCAGCAATGTCAGTTTAACGGTTGATCCGGCAGCGACGGCCACAATTGCGGAAATCCAAACGCTGGAAAATGAAATTTCCGATATTAAAGGCTATATTGGATATTCTGACACGTCCATTTATGGGGCGGAAGTTGACTATACCAATAAAACCTTCACTCGTTTGGCCGGGGCAATCGGAAAAACGCCGGGAAGCTCATTTGATTCAATCCCGTGTTTCGGTGGGCGTAAGCGTTGCATTATGACCGACGCCGGGATTGTTTTGGCTTATTACGGTGAAACCGGCTATACCGAAACTGGTGCGTTGATCGTAGCAATCACCAAGAACAATGTCAATTACCCCGTTGGGACAAAAGTTCAAGTAATGGTTGAACAACCTAAATTTTATTACAAGGTTGTTCCGATTACCCTTAGTAAAATTGAATTCGCAGAAGTTGACACTATCGCCGTAACTGCGGGAGCGTCGGCGGCTGGAAACTTAACGATCACCCTTGACGGTATCGCCTTCACGGTTGCCGTTTTGAGTACGGACAATACAGCGGCTTTGATTGCCGCGAAAATCAGAGCGGCAACCTTTAGCGGCTGGACTGTAAGCGGAAGTGGAACATCTGCAATTTTTACTTGCAACAAAACCGGCACAAAAGTCACGGCCACTTTCGACGGGGCCAGCACCGGGGTTACTGCAACGGTTACGAAAACGATGCCGGGATATATCGGTAAAGGCCACCACATGAGAAAAGCCCGGTATTACGTTAGCCCTTATCAGCAAGCCGGATTTAAAATTCATCCCGCGTTTGTCTGCAACGGTAAAGTGAATAATTACATTTATCTTTCCGCTTTTGAAGGAACGATCTTTGATACTTCAGTCGGGGCCTACGTTTTGAACGATGATGTGACGGCGGACTTCACCGTGTCTACGGGGGATAAGCTTTCTTCCATCAATGGGGCAAAACCGGCCAGTGGACTTTTGAACACCTTAACCCGCGCAAATGTCCGAAAGTTAGCTGAAAATCGCGGAATCGGGTGGGAACAACAGTTAATCCAAACTATGGCCATGACCGAACTTCTGTTCACCATCGAATATGGTTCTATGGACATGCAATCCAAATTGGGCGTTGGGGTAACCAATAAAACAGACGATGGCACCACGTCCATGACTGAAATTACCGGAGCTACCGCAACCCTTGGAAATGCAAGCGGTTCTGTAACCAACACCAACGGGTTCAACGTGGTTTCTTATCGCGGTGAAGAAAACTTTTATGGCAACATTTGGAAATGGGTTGACGGGATCAACATCAAAAATGGGCCGAACCTTGGCTATGTATATGTAGCCGATCATTCGTTCACAGATGATACGGACGCTTCCCCCTATTCTGACGCGGGAATCAGCGCCGCCCAAGTCAACGGGTACATTTCGGCGTTTGCTTATAATGAATCCTTTGATTGGCTGTTCATTCCGTCTGAAACAACTGGAAGCAGCGCCCTTCCCGTGGGGGATTACTACTATCAGGACATTGTAAATTCCGGCTGGCGGGTTTGTGTATTGGGCGGTAATTGGAGTAGCGGTTCTTATGCCGGTGGTTTCTATGTGTTTCTGGGTAACGGTTCCGGTAATCGTGATCGGCGTATCGGCGGGCGGCTTGTGTATATTCCTTCTCTTGTAGCTTAATCAATTGTGGGTAAAACAGACCGCTTGACTGATTATTCATAAAAAAAAAGAAACTAAGTTTGTAAATTAGGCAGTAATTGGAATAACAGTTCTAATGCCAGTGGTTTCTATGTGAATCTGAATAACAGTTCCAGTAATCGTAATCAGAATATCAGCAGGCAGCTTGTAAATGCGCCATGGTTTGCTTGAACGCCCCCTTTGGATTCAACATTCAAAGGGGGTTTCAATATAGTTCGTCTGTTTTACCCTGCCACTTGGCAAAACATAAAATCTAAGATAAACCGTATTGGTAAATTTTATAATTGAAGGTTCGGTTAATCGCATACACAAAGGAACGCAAATGAAACGGTATGGGCATTTGTGGGAACAGGTTTGTTCAATTGAAAATTTAAAGCTGGCCCACCAACACGCGAGAAAGGGAAAAGGTTGGTATGAAGAAGTAAAAGAAATTGACAGTGATCCAAACCGATATTTGGCAAATCTTCAAGAAATGCTTTTGAACCATACGTTCAAAACTTCTTCCTATGAAACGTTTACCAAACAAGAAGGTGGAAAGCTAAGAACTATTTATAAATTACCGTATTTTCCAGACCGCGTGGCACAATGGGCAATCCTTCAGGTAATCGAGCCGGTTCTAATAAAGAATCTTGTTTCATTCACTTATTCAGCCATTCCAAACCGTGGAATCCATAAGGCGTTGACCGATATTAAAACGGCAATCACTAAAGATGCCCAAGGAACCCGGTATTGCCTGAAGTTCGACATTCGGCACTATTATCAATCCATTGATCATGACATTTTAAAAACCAAATACAGAACCCTGTTCAAAGATCGTGATTTATTGGAATCTTTGGATGAAATTATAGACAGCATTGACACCGCTGACAATGATGATCTTATTCGTTTACAGGCAACCGCCGCTGATCACAAAGGGCTTCCGATTGGGAACTATCATTCCCAATATGGCGGAAATTTTTATCTTTCATCCTTTGATCATTGGATGAAAGAAAATAAGCGAATTCGGCATTATTTCAGATATATGGACGATGTTGTTATTTTGGCAAGCAGCAAAGAAGAACTTCACGCTTTGAAAACTGAAATAACTGAATACCTTTGGACAAAACTGAAATTAACCCTTAAACCAAATTGGCAGGTGTTCCCGGTTTCATCCAGAGGTATTGACTTTGTCGGTTATCGTATTTTTCCCGGCTATACACTATTACGAAAATCAACTTGCATACAGATGAAGCGAAAAATGAACGGAATATTGGCCAAGCTGCAACACGACGGCGAAATGTCTTATTCAGAATGGTGTTCGGTTAATTCATATCACGGTTGGTTGATCCATTGCAATGGGTTTCGATTATCCCAAAAATATCTTGAACCATTACGGCCCTATTGCGATCAATATTATTTAAGCAAAATTAAACGAAAGGCAGGGTAAAATATGAAAAACTTTGGAGTTGTAAAAAGCACCGTGAAACCTTCTTCTTTGGCGATTGATGATTCCAGCGTGTGGATTAGCAGCAATATCACCGAAATTACGGAACCGGTGGGAGAAGATACGTTCACCGGGTATCAGTATGAGTTGATCCAGTACAGCAAAGATGAATACATCCAATTACTGGACACCCAAATGACCAACACACAACTTGCGTTGGTAGATGTTTACGAATTGGTTACTTCAACTACTACCGCATAAGAAAGGAAAAGTGAATTCGTATGACTAAAATCTATGCTGATCTTATCCGAAAGGGACTGAAAACAATCAATGACGTCCCCGAAAAACTGAAAGCTGAAGTTCAGGCCATTTTGGATAGTGAATCCAATGTGGTCTGATTTTTTGCTTAAAATTTTCTTCAGAAAGGAAGTGACTGAAATGGCTGTTATTTATGCAACCCTGATCGTCAAAGGCAAGAAAACCATCGATCAAGTCCCGCTTACGATCAGGGATCAGGTAAAGCAAATCTTGATTGATCTGGAATGCCCCGAATTGGCCGAATAACACCCTATCCGGCTTTCCCCCTGTCGGTTCCTAATACCGGCAGGGGGCCATTTTTTTGAAGAAAGGAAGGATGTTATGACGGTTGAAGTTGCTCTTTTGATTTCAGGTTTATCGCTTGCCTTCTCCATCTTTTTTGGTATTTCTACCCAACGCCGGAGCGCCAAATCAGATGATAAAAAGGACGCCACCGAAATGACAACCGTGATTGTCAAGCTGGAAAACATTGGAACAGGAATCACCGAAATCAAATCTGAAATGACCAACGTAAAGAATGACGTTAAAGAAGATCGGGAACGGCTCATTCGGGTGGAGGAATCCGCCAAGCAAGCCCATAAACGCTTGGATGATATTGTAAAGCCCTATCAAGTAAAAGAATGAAAGAAGGAAAGTTTATGTCAACAATTATAAAGAAATTATCCAGCCGCAAATTATGGGCCGCTGTGGTCGGTATTGCTACCGGCCTTGGTCTTGTATTCGGTTTGGATGAAGGGATCATTAGCACGGTTTCCGGCGCTGTGGTTGCTGTAGCGTCCGTGGTGACGTACATCATCACTGAAGGGAAGATTGATTCCGCCGCCGTGAAAAAGGCCGTGGAAGGCGTACAGAACGCCGTGGAAGCTATTACTAAAGAAGGTGAATAACCAATGACGGAACAACAGCTTAGAAACTTGGTTGTTGAAACTGCCCAAAGCTATCTTGGTTGTAATGAACAAGATGGAACCCATAAGCAGATCATAGACCTTTATAATTCCCATAAACCTTTGGCGCGGGGTTACGCTGTGAAATACACTGACGCTTGGTGTGCCACGTTTGTTTCTGCGGTATCTATAAAAGTTGGTCTTACTGATATTATGCCTACTGAATGTGGTTGTGAAAGTATGATCCAACTCTATAAGGCCCATGACGTCAGCCAATGGGAAGAAGATGAAAGCGTTACTCCGCAAAAGGGGGACGTTATTTTTTACGATTGGGAAGATACCGGGGCCGGAAATAACACTGGTTCGGCGGATCACGTCGGTATTGTTGCGGGCGTGATTGGAAGCACGATCACTGTCATTGAAGGGAATTATTCTAATTCTGTAAAGAAAAGAACCCTTCAAGTTAATTCAAAGTACATCAGGGGCTATGGTATTCCCGGTTATTATACAAAATCTGAAATGGAGGATAATGAAGAAATGCCTAACATTGAAACGTTGACTGAAGATCAAATCACGGCCCTGTGGGGAAAGCTTATGGCCCCTTTGAAGGATAACGACGCTTCGACATGGAGTGAAACAGGTAGACAATGGGCCATGGACAATGGTATTATTCTTGGTGATGGAACCGGGAATTATCAATGGGAAGCGCCTTTAACCCGTGAAGCCATGTGTGTCATGATGTATCGGTTTGCTCAATTCATCGGTAAAGCGTAATGCGCGGCAAACATGAACGAAAAGAAGCGTTTTCAAAAACGCTTCTTCGTCAGGATAGTTTACTAATCTGGATCATTACGATTTCATATATCGTGCTGGCTTTTTACTGTGTCCATAAAGGATTCACGGCTTCGTTGCCTTGGTTAACGGCGCTTCCAAGTGTAGCTTGGGGCGCATATGCCGTAAGCCAAAATGCGTATTATAAGAAGTCCACGGCGGAAAATACCAAGGATGGAATTGTTTTTGAAAGCACAATGAACCCGCCGTCTAACGTTGATCGAGATTGCTAAACATGGGCTAAAATAATGTTTCTAATGTGTTTCTAACCTACCCGCGACAAGCGACGCTTCACGGGTTGAAAGTTCAGTATTTCCGGCCTTTCTGCGCGTTGCGGGGCTTCAAAATTTATGGTACCATACAACCGGATGATCGGATCACGGCTGGTATCCGTCACTGACAGGATTTCATCAAAACGGCTGATCATGATTTCACACGCCGCCGCACATAGCTGGCCTGATTGCATCATGCGGCGCAATATATCCACAGTTTTTTCCTTTGAAAAAGCTTCTTTATAGCTTCGTTTACTGGTCAGGGCACTGACAATATCCGCAACAGCGACGATCTGCTGCGGCATCGTTAACTGCGCTTCTTTCAATCCCTCCGGATATCCGCTGCCGTCCAATTTTTCGTGGTGACGGGAAGCAATTTTAACAATTTCCTCATCCACCAGTCCTTCGATAATTTCATGCGTATACGCAACATGCCGCTTCATGATCTCCATTTGCTCCGAAGTCAGCCGGCCCTGAAATTCCAAAATGTCGGGACTGATGGCTACTTTGCCGACGTCATGAAGCATCGCTCCCAAATAAAGCTTTTTGATTTCCTCAATGGGGAGTCCCAGGCATTTACCCAGTTCCAGACTGATGGCAGTGGTATTCATGGTATGCGTCACAGTATATTCACTGCGGAAATCCACGGAAAACACCATCATTTTGAGATATTCAAAGGCTTGCTCCACTGTCAGATCGAGCTGTTCCACCGCCTTTGTAACGGTTTCACGGTAATTTCCGTTTCTCAAATTCTCCGCAATCTGGTTCGGATCGGACTGAAAGAAAAGCTTCACATATTCCGGGTGAAAGCGCTTGCCGCTATGCTTTAAAATAAGGCTGAAATCGCGCTGACCGGCGTCGGTGACATTCAAAATGTCAATCCGATCTGCCAGGCAAATAAGCCCCGCGTAATTGAGATATTGACTATCCGTTTTATCGTAATCACGGTAATCAAGATGATGATACAAAATTGCTTCGGCTTCGTCACCAATCGGGGACATATATTTTAAGAATAAGTACCCATAGATAGCATGGCTCCAGACAGACCCGCTGTCAAAAGAAACCATTTCATCAATTTCTTCCGTTTTATAAGCGCCAACATCATGTAGCAAACTAAGAATGAGAAGCTTGTCTTGATCAATGTCAAGCGGTGGCTGCGCATGTCGCAGCATTTCTAAAACGATATAGGCAACGCGCTCTCCGTGGTCAACCAATCTGGGATCGAAATAAAGCAGCATTTTTTCGATTACGGAAATGATTTGCGATTTATGAATGAACGATAGACTTTCTTTCATTATGCCAGATCCTCTCTGCCCCACAGGATTATATGGAAGGCAGCATAGCGCCTCTGCGGCTCGACGGGTTTTGCCCGGTACGCATGCACCTCTGCATGAATTGAATTTCACACAGCATCGTCCATGGCATTTGCCGCGATAGCAATGATGGAGCAAAAAATTCCATTCCCTCTCCACCGCTGCACCGCCGAAGCTGAACCTTTTTTAAGACCGACCGCTGGAGCGCAGAAGCCGTCCCGGCAGTTTTTCATGGGATCAAGCGACTCTCTGGCGCCGGTGGTCCAATCGGTCGAATACCCGATTGAACAGGAAGAGGCTCACCAATGTCACAGCCGCTCCGATGAGGTTGTTGCCAATGCGGGTCAGAACAGCGGCCTTGACGGGCAGCATCAGCGTGGCGGTGACCAGTGCGCTGAAGGAATTATAGACTGTTTTGATAAAATAGGAGGTGATGAACATGGACAGAAATCCCGCCAGCAGCACCACCGCCGTCTGGTAATCGGGAGGGATCAGCCAGCCAAACAGCGCCATGAACAGCACGCACCCCAAAATAGTGGCCGGAATGCGCATTCGCCGCCGCCGCATCAAATCGTCCTCAATGGGCGTCATCAGAGACAGCACGGTGAGATTCACCCACATGCTTTTGGGAATGCTCAGCAAATCACCGCAAAGCATGGTCACCAGCAGCGTGACCAGCAAGCTCAAAGCCCAGCGCTCCCACTGATTGTCCAGGGAAAATGGGGCAAGCAGCACCGTGGGCGCATCGTGCCCGCAGCTTTTCCGACTGCCCAGCCAGTGCAGCAGACCGATCACGCAGCCGATCACGGTCAGGCTCACCATCCGCTTGACAAACAGATCGCCCGTCACATCATAGCCGCGGAACATCAGATACCCCATAAAAAAGGGCAGATATGCGCTGTGGGTGGCATCCCGCCGGGTAAACAGCAGCGCGGCGCCCAAAAATATCGCATCCACCGCCAACCCCACCAGAGGACTCCATGTGGAGAGCTTGGCGCACAGCCCCATCAAAACCAGCAGCACCGGCACCAGCAGGGCGCTGTATTTAGCGTCCATACCGAAATCCGCCTTCAGGAACATCAGCAGTCCCATCAGCAAAATCACGCCTACGATGCTGTTTTCTTTTCCAAACCACGTGTTGTAGCCGTTGATAAAGAGGACACAGAAGAGAAATACCGGCAGCTTTTCCGCAATCCCTTTTAAAACGGCGCAAATTTTTTCCTTTGTCAATTTTATCACCGGAAAACAGGATACCATGGGAATTTATGTCTGTAAAGGTCAAATTTGTAAATAAATTGCGGCATACTGCGGCAAATCAACAGCCGGCGGGCACCCACAGGTCCTTGCCTCCGTTTTACGGATGTCGCCTTCCGCGCTTTTCCGTTCGAGCGCCTCTGGCGGCAGACGGCTGCCGTTTGGGCGCGTCCTGCTTGTCCCCGCGCAGTTTCACGGACGGGGCGGCTGTCCGCCGCCGGTTCGTGCCCGGCGCTGTGCGGGGCTGCTTCACCGTCTTTTGCAAAACCTCCATGGGCCACTTCGACGTTTCCCGGGGAAGGGCCTTCCCTGTCAGCTTTTCGATATCCTCCAGATAGTCCAGCTCATCATAGTCGCAAAAGCTGATGGCGATACCGCCCAGTCCCGCCCGACCGGTTCTGCCCACCCGATGGATATAGGTCTCCGGCTCATTGGGCAGTTCGTAGTTAATCACATGGGACAGTTCCGGCACGTCGATGCCGCGGGCGGCAATGTCGGTGGCGACCAGCACCTTGATTTTCCCGCTTTTAAAGCTGCTCAGGGCCGTTTGCCTTGCGGTCTGGCTCTTGTTTCCGTGGATGGCCATGGCCTCAATGCCCGCCTTTGCAAGATCCTTCACCACGTCATTGGCGCCGTACTTGGTTCTGGTGAAAACCAGAGCGCTGGTAACGCCCTGCTTGAGCAGATTTTGAAGCAGAAATTTCTTGTTTTTCTTGTCGATCAGATACACACTCTGCTGTACGGCAGTAGCAGTGTCTGTAACGGGATTTGCCTTTACTGTTACAGGCGCGTGGAGCATGGTGTGCGCCAGCGTCTCAATCTCCCGGGGCATGGTGGCGCTGAAAAGCAGCGTCTGGCGCTGCTTTGGCAAAGCAGCCAGCACCTTTTTTACGTCCCGCAGAAAGCCCATATCCAGCATCCGGTCCGCTTCGTCCAGCACAAAAATCTCCAGCCCAGCCAGCTTTACGTAGCCCTGCTGCATCAAATCGCACAGACGTCCCGGCGTTGCGATCAGGATGTCCACGCCGCGCCGCAGCGCCGCTACCTGCGGCTCCTGCCCAACGCCGCCAAAGATGGCCGCAGAGCGCAGGGGCAGGTTTTCCCCATAGCTTTGAAAGCAGTCCAGAATTTGAATAGCCAGTTCTCTGGTGGGTGTTAAAATCAGCGCGCGCACCTGCTTGGCCCGTTCTTTGGACAGAATCTGGAGGATGGGCAGGGCAAAGGCGGCAGTTTTTCCGGTGCCGGTCTGTGCGCAGCCAATCAGATCCCGTTTTTCCAAGAGGTATGGGATCGCCTGCTGCTGAATGGGGGTGGGCTCTATGTAGCCCTGACGCGAAATGGCGGCCAGCAGCGGCTGGGAAAGTTGCAATTGCTCAAAGGTCATGAAAACGATTCTCCGTTCTGGTGCCGTCGGCTTGTCGCGGTCATGGCGCGGCTCTCCCGCCCATGCTCGTCACAGCTCCAGATATCACTGGGACGGCAACCTTATAGAAGTATACCACAAGCGCGCCAAAGTATCAAATATCCTTACGGTACAGCTCCTGTTATTTCCGCCGCCTGCGCTCACCTCGTTTTCACGTAGTCCAGAATCATCCGCATTTGCATCTCCAGCGCGCTGGTATAATCCAGCACGCTATCCACCGGGTAAACCGTGCCGTAGCTATACTTCGCAGCCGTCGTCAGCATGGCATACATGGAGCCGAAATAGAGCTGCGTCTCGTCAATATCCGTGCGCATGGTGTGGTCGTTCAGCGCTTTTTCATAGAGCACGTGGAATTTTTTTGCGAACAGCCCCACGCTTTCATAGTAGGGCGCCATATCCTCTTTCGTCGCCTGCTCGTGAATGACGTAGAGGTCGAAATTAAAGTTGAACTTCAAAAGCTCCTTGTAATTCTGATATAAATCCATGTACCGCGACAGGCAGAATGCAAACTCCTCCATGCCATTCATGGCTGCGCCGTTTTGCTTTTCATAGTCGGCTTCCACCGTCTCGGCATACGCCCGCCATTTCAGCGCCGCAATTTCAATGACCAGCTTTAGCTTGGTGCCGTAGTACCGGTACAAACTGGCAATGCCGCAGTCGCTCTCGTCCGCGATCTGCTGCATGGTCACCGCCTCAATGCCGCGCCTGGCAAACAAATGAAACGCTGTCTCCGGAATATTGTCTTTCCGTTGCGCGATATACTCCTTATACTTCATATACGCCCCCTCTCTCCCCATCGGGTCCAACCAATCATAAGAAAGCGTGTCTTGCAGCAACACGCGCCTTCCAATTGATAGGGAGTCTACCACACCTCTGCTACAAAGTAAAGATTTCGTTAAAAACTGTCGCTTTCATACAGCCCGGGTCCCCCGCCGCACCTCTTTCGCAGGGCAGGCAGTGGGCGGCGGTTATTTGCAGAAAACTCCGCTTCAGCGCTGCGCTCAGGCGCTTGGAGGGGACTTGCGAACAGGAAATCACCTGTTGCCAGCACGTGGACCTGATACAAAACACCGCCCTTTGCCAAATTGTGTAAAAACGATGGAATTATTGTTTACGGGGGTATATAATTGCGCTGAGCACAAAGTCTTGCGCAGGAGGTGATACACCATGAACGTCGAGGATATATTTGACAACTTCAAGCATACCGGCATTTATATTGTGGATCGGGATACCCTGATCACCTATTACGAAAATCCCGTGGCCCAAGCCTATTCCGTCAAAAACAGAATTGGAAAGCCCTGCTATTCCATTCACGGAAACAAGGAGATGTGCGCTTCCTGCCCCATTCGCAGCAAGGATCACGTCAGCTTTGTCAATCACTCCGACGCCAATATGATCTTCATTGTCCGCTCGGTGGAGATCGACTGGAACGGGAAACCCTCGTACCTCCTGGCAGTGCAAAAGCAAGTGGACCTTCCCTTTCAGTCAGAAGATGAAAAGTCAATGAATCGGATGACCCGCGCTCTGCAAAAGTCGGTGAGCGTCTACACGGAGATCAATCTGGAAACCATGCAATACCGGCAGATCACCCTGCAAAATCCAGACGTCTTTTCTGTGCCGTCCGCCGGCGACTACCCGACCGCTTTTGAATATATGTGCCAGGCGGAGATCCATCCCGATGATGTGGATGAGGTTCGGCGGCTGCTCTCTCCGGCGGTACTGCTGGAAAACGGGTCAGACGCCAACGGCGCTGAAGAGGTCACCGTTCGGTATCGCCTGAAAAACACCTTTCCATTTCGCCTGATGCAAAGCCGGGCAATCTACATACGGGATGAGCTGCCGCATTACGTTGTGGCGATTGCAACGGATGTGACCAAAGAAAATCTGCTGAACGAGCAAAAATCGACGCTCATCAATGTCTTGAAAAACATCGCAGTGGGCGTTTTTGTATTTGAGCTTTCCCAGCAGGATGTTCGCATCGTCATTGCAAACCCTGCCATTTGCGAGATGATGGGCATTGACAGCGCAAAAGCCACCGGCATACAGAATCAAGAAGTCTTTCAGTTGACGCATCCCGACGATATGCCGACGGTCAGGAAGGTCATCAAGACGCTGCGCATTCCCGACAGCGCCATCGATTACGAATACCGCACTCGCAACAAAAAGACCGGTGAATACATCTGGCTGTCGGCCAAGGGCCGCAGCATTCTCCAGCCCAACGGGAAGGTGCTGGCCTATATCACCTATAACGACATTACGGAGCAGCGGCGGCTGCACGCGCTGCAAACGTCCCTTGAGGCGGAAGAAAAGGCAAACCGGGCAAAATCTGATTTTCTCGCCAATATGAGCCATGAGATCCGCACGCCGATGAATGCAATTCTCGGCATGACGCAGCTGGCGGGAAGTGAAGTGGCGCAAGGCACCGTGGCGGCGCAATATTTGGAGCAAATCAAGGAATCCAGTGCGTATTTGCTTGGAATCCTCAACGATATTCTTGAAATGAGCAGGATCGACAGTGGAAAAGTCACGCTGGAAGAAGAGTGGGTCTCTCCAAACGAAGTGCTCTCCGCCGTGCTGGACATGATGGAACCCATGATGGCGGCGAAGCATATTCATTTTGAGTACAACCCGCGCATTCGGAAGAAACCGCCCTATGAGTATTTTGTCGATCCGCAAAAGACAAAGCAGATGCTGATGAACATTTTGAACAACGCCTGCAAGTTTACGCCGGAGGGCGGGCACGTCAAGCTGAGCTTTCATAATATCACCCGCGATGACGAAGCCAAAACGGCCGTGGACCAAACCGTTATTGAGGACAACGGCTGCGGCATGAGCAGCGAATTTATTCAAAAACTGTTTCTCCCCTTCGAGCAGGAGCGCACAAAGGAAACCGCCTCCATTCCCGGAACCGGACTGGGGCTTTCAATCTCCCGGTCCATTGCGCGGCTGATGGGCGGCGATATCACAGCCACCAGCGAGCCGGGGAAAGGCTCCGTCTTTACCGTCACCTCCCCCTATCATTACAGACTCTCAAATGCTGCCGAGGTCCCGGAGCCGCGTCAGGAGCCGTCTCATAACCAGCAAATACTTGTCGGAAAACGGATTCTTCTGGCGGAGGATCACCCTCTGAATGCAACAATTGCCACCAAACTGCTTGAAAAACGAGGAATGTCCGTCACCCATGCCAATGACGGAGAAAGTGCGGTAAAGATTTTCGCGGCGAATCCCCCTGGCACCTATGCCGCGATTTTGATGGACGTGCGTATGCCAAACATGAATGGACTGACCGCAACAAAAGCGATCCGCAAGATGGCGCGGCAGGACGCAAAACGCATTCCCATCATCGCCATGACGGCCAACGCGTTTGACAGCGATCGGAAGCTGTCCGGGGATGCCGGTATGAATGCCCACCTCGCAAAACCAATCGATCCGGAGCTGCTTTACAGCACTCTGGCAAAATTCATCGGCGATGCCGACAAGCGCTCCTAGCAGGAAAAACCGGTCAATCCCCCCCAAAAGCGGAAGGGACGAGCAGACAGCTGTCAACTCGTCCCTTCCGCCCTTTTCATCCATGCGCCGCGCCCAACGGCGCCAAGGCCGTACGGGTGCTCCCCGGTTCCCATCGATCCGGCCTGCGGCAAGCCCGGCAATGCAGCAACCCCTGCCGCCTCACGGCAGCAGGGGTTGCGGATGGTTTATTCCGCAGCGGCGGCCTTCAAAGCCTCCACGCGGTCTGCCTTTTCCCAGCTGACACCCAGATCCTCCCGGCCCATGTGGCCGTATGCCGCAAGATCGCGGTAGATGGGTCTGCGCAGGTCCAGATCCCGGATGATGGCCGCGGGCCGCAGGTCAAACACCCGGCGCACCGCGCTCTCCAGCTTGTCATCGCCCACGGTCCCGGTGCCAAAGGTATCCACCAAAACGCTGACCGGGTGCGCCACGCCGATGGCATAGGCCAACTCCACCTGGCAGCGGCGGGCAAGCCCGGCCGCCACGATGTTCTTGGCCACCCAGCGGGCGGCGTACGCCGCGCTGCGGTCCACCTTGGTGGGGTCCTTGCCGGAGAAGCAGCCGCCGCCGTGGGGCGCGCTTCCGCCATAGGTATCCACAATGATCTTCCGCCCGGTGAGTCCCGCATCCGCCGCCGGACCGCCCTTGACAAAGCGGCCGGTGGGGTTCACATAATACTTTGTGTTTTCATCCAGCATTTCAGCGGGGATGACCACCTTGGCCACCTGGTCGATCATGTCTCTGCGGATCTGATCGAGGGTCACATCGGGGTTGTGCTGCGTGGAGATGACCACGGTATCCACCCGGACGGGGCGGTTGTTTTCGTCATATTCCACGGTGACCTGGCTCTTGCCGTCCGGCCGCATGTAGGGCACCACACCGGTCTTGCGGACAAGCGCCATCTGGCGGCACATCTTCTGGGCAAGCGACAGCGGCAGCGGCATCAGCTCCGGCGTTTCGTCGCAGGCGTAGCCGAACATCATGCCCTGATCGCCGGCGCCCTCGCCAAGTCCCGCGTCGGCCCCGGACTTATCCTCCAGCGCTTTGTCCACGCCCATGGCGATATCGGAGGACTGCTCGTCGATGGAGGTGATCACGGCGCAGGTATCGCAGTCAAAGCCGTATTTGCCCCGGTCGTAGCCGATGTCCCGCACCACTTCCCGGGCGATATGCGCGATGTCCACATAGCAGTTGGTGGTAATCTCGCCCATCACATGGATCAATCCGGTGCAGGCAGTGGTCTCGCAGGCCACCCGTCCCTGGGGGTCCTGCTCCAAAATAGCGTCCAGCACGGCGTCGGAAATCTGATCGCAGATTTTATCCGGATGTCCTTCCGTCACGGACTCGGATGTAAAGAGGTAATGTCTTGCCATAAGTTGTTCTCCTTTTGTGATCCCCCTCAAGAGTCGAAAAAAATGCGCGTTTCGACGACGAAACGCGCAAAAAGTATCCTTTTCTCGCTCCTCATCTATCGGTATCCGTCGGATTTGGCACCTTACAACGCAGGTTGCCGTGGTTTCATAGGGCCGTTCCCTCCGCCACTCTTGATAAGGGATGATGTAATTGTAAGCACTATTTTATCTTTCTCCCGCCCGTTTGTCAAGATAAAAGACGGTAAAATGTTTGGGAAATTTATCTGTTTTTGGCAACGTTTAAAATTTATTGATGACAATTGAGACTCCAGCGGGTATAATGCTCTCAGAGTAAAGATTCCATAAATGTTGGAGGTTTTGATTTTGAGGAAACTCTGTGACGCGGTGGACCGTTTCTGTCTGAACCACCCCCGCTTCGGCATTCCCAATCTGATGCGCTACGTCGTGTTCATCACCGCCGCGGTATTTTTGCTGGACTCGTTTTCCGGCAACGCCGCTTCCGCCATGCTGAGCTTCGACGCGGGGGCGATCCTGCACGGAGAGCTTTGGCGGATTATCACGTGGCTGTTTATCCCGGAATACGACCGGATGCTCTGGATGGTGCTGGGTATGTTTTTCTATTACTCCATCGGCACCTCCATTGAAGAGTCGTGGGGCAGCGCGAAATTCACGCTCTTCTATCTCACCGGCGCGGCTTTGACGGTGATTTTCGGGTCCATCAGTCTTTTGTGGAGTCCCTTTGCCATGGTCACCAACAGCTACCTCAATAACGTGTTGTTTCTGGCCTTTGCAACCCTTTACCCCGACGCCCTGATCCGGTTTTATTTCGTTCTTCCCATCCGGGCCAAGTGGCTGGCCCTGTTCTACGTCTTTTTGACCTTCTCCGACATCATCCGCATGAACACCCTGGCGGTGAAGCTGCTGCTACCGGCCATTTTGCCGGTGCTGCTGGCAGCATGGCTTGCCTATGCCGTTTTTTTCTGGGACCGCATCCGGGACATCCTCGCGGACATCGGCTTTCTCACCCGGCACCAGCGCTCTCCCCAGACTGTGCAATTTAAATCCGCTGTCCGGCAGCAGAAAAAGAAGGAGGCGGAGCGGGGCTAC
The DNA here is from genome assembly GCF_028693505.1 of Oscillibacter sp. Lineage (GTDB taxonomy): Bacteria > Bacillota > Clostridia > Oscillospirales > Oscillospiraceae > Oscillibacter. Next base: position 29,899 of record NZ_JAQUVF010000016.1, on the reverse strand, counting down.
CGCCATAAGTGCGCCGTCTGCGGCCGCACCGACGCGGATTTTCCCGAGCTGGAGTTTCGGTACTGCTCCCGCTGCGCGGGGTATCACTGTTTTTGTCAGGACCACATTTTTAGCCACACGCACTATACGGAATAACGTGAAAATTCCCCGGCTATTTAGCCGGGGAATTGAGACTGCCCCAAAAGCCGTTGGGCTTTTGGGGCAAAGGGCTTCGCTGCGCTTTGCGCCTCATATGTCCGCTTTCAGCGGACTGTTCGACGCACGCTTCGCGCAAAGTGTTTTCTCCCACGCACAGGTCGCGGGAGAAAACAGATTTCATTTTTTTCCGCTCCTGCGGCAAACTGAAGTAAGACTTTTGAACAAGCTGAATTCCCCGGCTATTTAGCCGGGGAATTCCATTCTGGAAGGGGCATTCGGTATACGGAGTCGGCTCCCACCAGCTTTCCGTACTGAAAGCGAAAGCTGGCGGATTCAAACAGGACGTACAGCTTTCCGCCGCGAAAGGTGGTCTCCTCCGTCTGCGGCGGCAGATACAGCGTCTCGAGGCGCGCGTCGCCGTCAAAGCAGTACAGCGGGATGCTCGTCCCGTTTGGCCAGTGAAACCGCCGGAGCGTGCCGTTTTCCACAAGGGCAGCGTCATATAGATACAGCTGGGACACGCCCAGCGCGGCAGAGGCGGAAAGGACGATCCTCCCGTCGTTCGTCAGGCTCAGGCCCTGTATGCGCTCCGGCATGGAGACGGCCGCCGCCGGTTTTTCCAAAACGCCCAGCGGCGCCGTATCATCCAGGGGAAACACCATGGCCATGGCGGCGTTTTCCTCTCCCGATGCCGTGACGATGTGGTGGCTCTCCGGCGTGAAATAGCGCTCTCCCATGGCGTACTCCCCTACCAGCAGCCCGTCTCCCCAGATGCAGCAAAAAGACGCCCGATTCTGCGTTGCAAAGCTTCCCAACGCCGTCACGGATTTCCGGTCCCAGTCCGAAACCTCTTCGGCGGAAAACACGTAGCACTGACTGCCGCCCACCAGATACACAAACTCCCCCACCGCCGTGACGCCCCCGGCATGGCAGGATAGCGCGCTGCCATCCTCTCGGAGCAGCCGCAGCGCACCGGCGTTGCCCATGGCGTCCACGTGATAGAGCCGGGCCCGTCCCGAACGGGAGAGATATCCGCTGATGAGAAATCCGTCGCCAAAGCTTTCGATTCCCTGGGGAATGAAATCACTGTCCAGCCCCGGCACCTGAAACGCCCGCTCCGCCTTGTGATAAAAATCGCCGAAATACAGAAGGAATCCCATCCGAAATACCAGCACCAGTACCGCCAGACCCGCCAGCAGCCGCCGCAGTACCTTTCGCTTCACGGTTTTCCCTCCCATTTCGTTTTGTTTCTTTTCTATTGTACCGCATGTGTCAATCTTTTACGCAAGCAGCCCCGCCGCGAAAGCGGCGGGGCGTTCTTTTATTCCTTGGGTTCCTCCAGATGGCGGATTCGTTCTTCCAGCTCCTCCATCTTTTTGGACTGGCTCAAAAACGCACCGCTAAAGACCGACAGCACCACCGCCGACAGGCAAAGCAGCGCCCAAATATTGGAACTTCCAAAGGCCGCCACCAGATAGCAAACAACAAACCACAGCAAAAACATTGCGAGAAAATCTTTCATAGCGTCCTCCTCTTCTCAATAATAACTGAAGGTTCCCTGCTCGATCTCCTGCCGGAAAAGCTCTTTCCCCTCCGCGTCCAGCGCGACGGCGAACGCGCGACGCCGCTCCTGCTCATAGGGCCACGTCCCATCCGCCTGCCGCAGCAGGAAGTACCGCCGTCCTTCCTTTGTAAGCCAGTCTCCTTTTGCCGCGGTAAACCGGTCCACCTCCCGGGAAACGCTCTTGCCGTCCGCAAATTCCTCCGCCTGAACGCTGACGCTGATGTCCGCGATCCGGACATTGTCCACCCGGCCGTAGTAATACCAGAGGGTCTCATCAGACCGGGACATGGACCGCTCCGCGATGTAAAGAGGTTCCCCAGTGGTGCAGTCCAGCGTCCAGCCAAAGCCGCCCTCCCAGCCAAAAATCGTCCAGTGCGTGTCGCAAAGCTGAGTGGCCGCTTCATTTTCCGTGAGATACAGCAAATGGGTGGCGTAAAGCTTCGGCATCCAGCGCCGGGCCACCACACGCGTCCCGGTGACGCCGCTGCGCTGCTCCACCTGACGGATGGCCTGCCGGGGCAGCAGCAATCCCACGCCAAGGATATGCTGGACAAGCAGCAGGCACACCAGTGTCCGCAGGATGCGGCGCAGCGCCGTCCGCCGCCGAGAGAAAAGTACGTTCTTTTTCACGAGATCCCCTCCCCCGGCAGGGAAAGCTCCAGATAGACCCGCTCTCCCAGCCGCTCATATTCCAGCGTGACGAAGGTATCTCCCGGCTGCAGCGGGGCGTAGAGCCGCGTGTAGTCCGCCTTCCAACTGCCCCGTCCGCCACCATGAGAGGACGCCTCGCCCCGCTCATTTTTCACCTGCGTGGCACTCAGCAGCCGGTCTGAGACAATGCCGCCGGGAAGATGGTCATAGGCGCAAAGGGACACCTCCGCCTCCCATAGGCCCGGCACCTCTCCCCGCTGCCCCACCGCCAAGCGGTAGACCCGCAGCACATCGTCCCCCACCGGAACGCGGACATTCACCCGCTCCGTGGCTGCCACGCCGTTCATCCTGCTCTCCTCGTTGGGGTAGATCCGGGCCGTCACGCTGTCCCAAACCATGCCCAGCATCCCCACCGCCAGCAGCGCCTGCAAACAGGCCGCCACTGCCAGCACCACCGCACACCGCCCCAGCAGCAGCCACCGCAGGGGATACTGCGCCTCCAGCCCACGACCCACCGCTTCCGGGTCTCCCATGGCGGCCATGGTGCGCTCCTGGGCCAATTCCGGGGTGTATCCCAGCTCCAGCAGCGATTCCATGTGGTCCTCGATGTGGCCGTCGATCTCGCTGCGGACCGCCGCCCGCTCCTCCGGCGTCAGCCGCCGCAGCGCGGCAAGCACCCGGTCGCAATACTCTCCTCGCTCCATATCACGCCATGGACCGTCCCGCGCTGCTGCGCAGCACGGCGTTGACGGCGGTGGAATAGCTCTGCCACGCCTCCGTCTCGGTCTTGAGCAGCGCGCCGCCCCGGCGCGTCAGGCGGTAATACTTCCGCACCCGCCCCGTGGGGGCGTCCTGCTGGTAGGCCTCCACCAGTCCCTCCCGCTCCAGCGCGTGGAGCACCGGATAGAGCGTCCCCTCCTTCATCTCAAAGGTATGATCGGACCGGCGCGCCAGCTCCACGATCATCTGGTAGCCGTACATATCCTCTCCCGCCAGCAGCGACAGCACCAGCAGCCGGCTGTGTTCCATGGTCTTTTTCATAGGACGCCTCCTCAAATAACATACCTAGATTGTCTAAGTATATGATACATAGGTTCTCTAGGTAAGTCAAGCAAAAAAATCTCTCCGCTCGAACCCAAAATTTCCGGCGTTGCGCGAGGGGCTGTTGTGTGCTATCATTTGAGCAACAAGTCACAAAGGAGGCAATGGGATGGCGGATACCTGGGAATCCTTGAAAAGCGCCTGTGGGCAGTGTGACGGCTGTGCTCTGGCGCAAACGCGCAGCACCGTCGTCTTTGGCGACGGCGCCACCGACGCCGAAATCCTGCTGATTGGCGAAGGACCGGGCCAGCGGGAGGACGAACAGGGCGTCCCGTTTGTCGGCAAGGCCGGTCAGCTGCTGGACGATATGCTGGAGATCATCGGTCTGGACCGCACGAAAGTCTATATCGCCAACGTGGTCAAGTGCCGCCCGCCCCAGAATCGGGACCCGCTGAACGTGGAGCAGGACGCCTGCAAGGACTGGCTTCGGCGGCAGACGGCGCTGCTGCGGCCCAAGCTCATTGTGTGCCTGGGGCGCATTGCCGCCAAGGCCATCATCAAGGAGGACTTCAAAATCACCAGTGAGCACGGCCGCTGGTTTAGCCGGGGCGGCGTGCAGATGACTGCCATTTATCATCCCGCCGCCCTTTTGCGGGACGTTGGAAAGCGGCCGGAGACCTTTGAGGACCTCAAGTCCATTCAGGCAAAAATACAGGAGCTGTGTACCCACACCGATCTTTAAAAACGGCGGCAGACGCGCCGTTTTCCAAAGGAAAGCGCCCAGCCGAAAGCCGGGCGCTTCTTTTTCTAAAAGGTCAGCCGCATGGCGTACCATGTGACGCCGCCGTGGACGGATTGGGACACGCCCTCCTGCCGAAAGCCGAATTTTTCATAGTAGTGAATCAGCTTTTCCTTGCAGGTAAGCACGCATCCCTGTCGGCCCTGCGCCCGCGCGTCCGCGATCACTCGCTCCATCACAATGGCGGCAAGCCCGCGGCGGCGGTATGAGGGCAGCGTATTCACGCCAAAGATCATCTGCCACGCGCCATCCTCCTTGTGGAAGGACGCGTCGCCATACATTTCATCCCGCAACTCCGCCTCGTCGCACACCGGTCCGTTGATAAAGCTGACAAGCGCTCCCCCGTCGGTCTCCAGCAGCCAAAAGTGGTTGGGATACCTGGCAAGGCGGGCGGAAAAATCCGCCGCAGTGGCGGCTTCCGCAGCCGGAAAGCAGGCTTTCTCCACGGCTGTCACCGCCATCAGGTCCGCCATGACGGCGGTACGGATGCGCATACTCATCGCTCCTCACTTCAAATATCGGTACACCAGCATCAGCCGGGCCGTGGAATTGGACATGTTCTCAAAATAGTAGGGCCGGTCCGCCGCAAAACGGAGGGCGTCCCGTTCCAGCAGCTGAAAGTTCTGCTCCTCCGCGCTCACTTGTACGCTGCCGGACATCAGCGTGGCATGGCAGACGCAGCCCGGCACGGAGGGATCGGGCGCGTAGTGGGCGCTGATGTACAGATCCAGAAAAAAGCTTTCCTGCCGGGTCGTGTCGTCATAGGGAAAGCTGGGCCGCAGCACGGCCTTGCCGCCGTCCAGCCGGGCCGCCTTTTGATCCAGCTCCCGCACCAGAAGCAGCGAGTCGAAATCGTCGTTTTCCAGCAGCACCTCCGCAGGCACCTTCAGTGCCGCCGCCAGCTTGCCGATGATGGCCACGGAGGGGTTGGCCTCTCCCCGCTCGATCTGGCCCAGCATACTGCGGGACACGCCCGCGAGGACCGCCGTGCGCTCCATGCTCAGTTTTTTGCCCTTCCGGATGCGCTTGATGTTCTCCGCCACTGCCCGATTCAACTCCATTGGCCTGTCCCTCTTCTTAAAAGAGCCAATATATTAGCTCTTTTTTTCTTTATAGTAGCGGAATTCACGTTTTTTGTCAAGAAAAACGGGGCGGCCATGCCGCCCCGTTTTAAGTTTTCTCTTACGCGCGCGCCCAGCTTGCGCCGTCCTTGGTATCCGTGATTTCAATTCCCTGCGCGCGTAATTCCTCGCGAATCCGGTCCGCTTCCCCAAAGTTCTTCGCCTTTTTCGCCTCGTAGCGCTGGAAAACCAACGCGTCGATGGCGGAGTCGCCCTCCCCGGTGACGGTATAGCCGCCGGTGGTTTTGGCAGGTGTTTTCTCCGCTGTCCGCTTTGCCGCGGCCTTTTCCAAAAGGCCCAGGGACAGCACCGCGTCAAAATCCCCGATCAGCGCCAGCTTGGTGGCGTCGTTGGTCTGGGCCTTCAACACGTCGAAAATGGAGGTCACGCCCATGGAGGTGTTGAGATCGTTGCCCATCTGCTGGTTGAATTTGGTCCGATAGGCCTCAAATACCGCCGTGTCCACCTCCCCATCGCCGGGCACAAGCGCCGCGATCCGGGAAATCAGCTTCTGGTAAGCCGCCACCGCGTTGTCCAGATTCTCATAGGAGAACACCAGCGCCTTGCGGTAGTGGCTCTGGAGGCAGAAATAGCGGTAGGCCAGCGGGTCGTACCCCTTCTCCTCCAGCAGGGAGACCGTTAAAAACTCTCCCTTGGACTTGCTCATCTTGCCGCCAGAGGTGTTCAGGTGATGCACATGGAACCACTGCGCGCACCAGGGGTGGCCTAGATAGCTCTCCGACTGGGCGATTTCGTTGGTATGGTGGGGGAAGGCGTTGTCGACGCCGCCGCAATGGAGGTCCAGATACTCCCCATTGTACTTCATGGAGATGCCGGAGCACTCGATATGCCAGCCGGGATAGCCCACGCCCCAGGGGGAGTCCCACTTGAGCGCCTGATCTTCAAACTTGCTTTTCGTAAACCAGAGCACAAAGTCGTTCTTGTTGCGCTTGTTGGTGTCCTCTTCCACGCCCTCCCGGACGCCCACCGCCAAGTCCTCTTCGTCGTGGTCGTTAAAGACATAGTAGCGGGAGAGCTTGGAGGAGTCGAAATACACGTTGCCGCCGGCGGAATAGGCGTAGCCCTTCTCCAGCAGGGCGGAAACGATCTTGATATACTCGTCGATGCAGCCGGTGGCGGGCTGGACCACATCCGGGCGCTTGATATTCAGCTTACGGCAGTCCTCAAAAAAGGCGTCGGTGTAATACTGGGCGATCTCCAGCACGGACTTGTGCTCCCGCTTGGCGCCCTTGACCATCTTATCCTCGCCGGTATCGGCGTCGGAGCTCAGGTGCCCCACGTCGGTGATGTTCATGACGCGGTTCACATCGTATCCGGTATAGCGCAGGTATTTCTCCAGCACGTCCTCCATGATATAGCTGCGCAGGTTGCCGATATGGGCAAAATGGTAGACGGTGGGTCCGCAGGTATACATTTCTACATGGCCCGGCGTGTGGGTCCGAAATTCCTCTTTTTTATGCGTTGCCGAATTGTACAAATACATTCAGGCAGTCCTCTCTTTCGTTTTATTGACAGCAGTCTGCACTTCCCGCAGTTCTTTTTCCAGTTCCTCAATACGCCGGGACATCGTCGCCAGCTCCTCCAGAACCGGATCGTCCATGTGGATTTGATCCACATCGTCGGCATAGTAGACCGGCTTGCCCGCCACCCGAACCACCCGGGCGGGAACGCCCACGGCCGTTGCGTTGGGCGGCACCTCCCGCAGCACCACGGCGCCCGCCGCAATGCGGGCGTTGTCCCCCACGGTGAAGGGCCCCAAAATTTTCGCGCCGGAGCCGATCAGCACGTTATTGCCCAGCGTGGGATGGCGCTTGCCCTTATCCTTGCCAGTGCCGCCAAGGGTCACGCCCTGATACAGCAGGCAGTCGTCTCCAATTTCCGTGGTCTCGCCGATGATGATGCCCATGCCGTGGTCAATGACCAGCCGGTGCCCGATGGTGGCGCCGGGATGGATTTCGATTCCGGTCCAAAAGCGGCTCCACTGGGAAACGCACCGGGCCAGAAAGAAGCGGTGGTGTCCGTACAGCCAGTGGGCAAGGCGGTGGTAGATGATGGCGTGAACGCCGGGGTAGAGCAGGAAAATTTCCAATTTGCTGCGCGCCGCAGGGTCGCGGCGCTGATAGGCAGCCAGCAGGCCGCCCAGACGGGTCACTCGTTTTGACATGGTTTTGTTCTCCTTGTGTCGTCGGTCGGGGGAACAATAAAACGCCCCCCGTACCAAAGTACGAGAGGCGACGTATCGCGGTTCCACTCTCTTTTATCACTCAAGGAAGGCCCTTGACGCAGGCCGTGCGGAGGGCATCCACATCCCCCGCGCTCCCGGACGCACTTCGCAATCCCCTCCGTAGGCACGCTTGCAGCCGGTGACGCGCCCTCTCTGTCCATTGGGACAATTACTACTCTTTCCGTTCATCACGCTATTTACTTATAGAACACTATATTAGCAGGATTCCCTTTTCGTGTCAAGAGGGGCAGCTTTTTCTTTTCGCGCAGCTTTTTTGCGGACAGTCCCACAAATAAGACCGGCGGCATCGGGTCATTCCGGATGCCGCCGGATGCTCTCCTGACGCGCTATTTTGAAAAAATCTCGCTGTCCACGGCGGCCCGCTGCTCCCGAATGGACTTGCACAGGGCGGACACCGCCTGGTGGCGGGGATCATTTTTATACGCTTCCAGCGCCTCAAGGCTTTCAAACTCGCTCACCAGCACCGCATCGTAGTTTCCCTTGCCCACATTCATGGAAACCTCGCTGCGCAGCAGCTGCGGGATCACGCCCTGCAAGCTCCGCAGACCGTCCAGAAACAGGGCCTGTTCCGCCTCGGTATCGGGGCGGAATTTCCACATGACGATATGGCGGATCATCTCACGCTCTCCGCGCGTTGTAGGCTTCGATACCACGCCCCAAAATCTCCACAGCCTGGGTGAGGTCGGCGGGGTTGGTCACATAGGCGATACGGACCTTGTTGCGGCCGTCCTCCGGATTTTCATAAAATCCGTCGGCGGGGGTGAACATAACGGTCTCTCCCTGGTCCTCAAACTCCTCCAGCAGAAAGTATTGCAGCTTTTCCGTATCATCCACCGGAAGGGTCGCCATCAGGTAAAACGCCCCCTCGGGAGAGTTGAAGGTCACGCCGGGAAGCTTGGATAGGCTCGCCACGATGGCCTCCTTGCGCTGGTCATACTGGGACAATACGTCGGCATAGTAAGCGCTCGTCAGCTTTTCATACATGGCCGCAGCGCCTGCCTGCTCCAGCGTGGCAATGCAAAGGCGGCTCTGGGCCAGCTTGGAGGCCTCTTCCATCAGCTTTCGATTTCGGGAAATCAGCGCGCCCACGCGGCAGCCCGTGGCGGAAAACCGCTTGGACACGGAATCCACCACCACGATGTTCTCCGATGCGTCCTCGTAAGCCATCATGGTGCTCACCTTGCGTCCGCCGTAGACGATCTCGCGGTAGACCTCGTCACTGATGAGGAAGAGATCATGCTCCTTGGCAATGTCCACCATCGTCCGCTGCTCCTCATCGCTGAGCACAACGCCTGTGGGGTTGCCGGGATTCGTGATGAGGATGGCGCGGGTATGTTCATTGATCAGCGGCTCGATCCGGCTGCGGTCGGCGTAATGATACCCTTCCGCCGCTGTGGTTTTGATGGGCCGAATCTTGGCGCCGGTGATCCGGATAAAGGTATCGTAGTTGGGATAATAAGGCTCCGGCACCAGCACCTCGTCCCCGTCGTCCAAAAGGCAGCTCATGACGATTTGCAGCGCCTCGCTGCCGCCAAACGTCGCCATGATATCATCGCAGGTAAGCGCACAGCCAAGGCGGCTGTAATAGTTCCGGGCAGCCTCCAGAAAACTGGGAGTGCCGGGCGCCGGGGCATAGGCCACAACCTTGTCTTCAAAATTCCGGATGGCGTCAAAAAACACCTCCGGCGTTTCAATATCCGGCTGGCCGATGTTCAGGTGCCGGACCTTCCGCCCCTTTGCCTCCGCCGCCACCTCGTAAGCGTAAAATTTTCGGACGGGGGAAAGTCCGCACGTCTCGACCTTGCTGGAAAATTTCATCACTGTGGCCTCCTTGCCATATTCAAAGTATCTTTATTGTAGCACTCTTTTTCAAGTTGTCAATAGTTTTTCGCATAGGGGGGTATGAAAAAAAGGAGTGGCTACCCACTCCTTTTTTCGGTCGCGTCACAGCTCGCCGTCTCCATCCACTGGGAAGGGCGGCTCGTCCTCCTCGGCGGAAGCGCCCATTTGCAGCTCCTGCCACCGGGCGCGGGTGATCAGCAGCTGCCGGGGCTTCGAGCCTTCAAAGGGGCCGACGATGCCCCGTTCTTCCATCTGGTCCACCAGTCTGGCGGCCCGGGAATACCCCAGCTTTAGCCGCCGCTGGAGCATGGATACGGAGGCCTGTCCGGTCTCCAGCACCACATCCACGGCGGCGGGCAGCAGCTCGTCGCCCTCGTCGTCGCCGCTGTCTGCGGAAACTGCGCCGCCCTTGGAGCCGCCCTTCTCTTTTTCCTGAAGGGTCTCTTCGATTTTGGCAATGACCTCGTCGGAGTACTGCGCCTCTCCGCCCTGCTTTACAAACTCCACCACCGCCTCGATTTCCTCGGGAGCGATGAAGCAGCCCTGCACCCGCGTGGGCTTGCCGGCCCCCAGCGGCCCGTACAGCATGTCGCCCTTGCCCACCAGCTTTTCAGCTCCCGTGGTATCCAAAATGATCCGGGATTCCAGCGAGGACGCCACGGCAAAGGCGATGCGGCTGGGGATATTGGCCTTCATCAAGCCGGTAATGACGTCCGCGGAGGGACGCTGGGTGGCAATGACGAGGTGGACACCGGCGGCACGGCCCATCTGGGCCACACGGCAGATGGACTCTTCCACCTCCTTGGCGGCAACCAGCATCAAATCCGCCAGCTCGTCAATGACCACCACCACGGCGGGCATGGTCTCCATGTCCTCCCGGGTACGGGCCAGCTTATTGAACTCCTCCAGCTTCTTCACGCCATGCTCGGAGAAGGTCTTGTAGCGCTTCATCATCTCAAACACGGCCCACTGCAATGCCCCGGCGGCCTTCTTGGGGTCCGTCACCACGGGGATCAGCAGGTGGGGAATGCCGTTGTAGGGCGCCAGCTCCACCATCTTGGGGTCCACCATAATGAAGCGGACCTCGTCCGGCGTGGACTTATACAAAAGGCTGATGATCAGCGAGTTGGTACACACGGATTTACCGGAGCCGGTGGTACCGGCGATCAAAACGTGGGGCAGCTTTTCGATGTTGCCGATAATGTTCCGTCCGCCGATGTCCCGGCCCAGCGCAAAGGCCACTCTGGACTTGTGCTCGGTAAACTCCCGGGACTCGATCACGTCCCGGATCAGCACGGGGGTCACCTGCTTGTTGGGCACCTCGATTCCCACAACGGAAATTTTATCCGGAATGGGGGCAATGCGCACGCCGGTGGCGCCCAGCGCCAGCGCGATGTCGTCCGCAAGATTGGTGATTTTACTGAGCTTCACGCCCTGATCCAGCACAAACTCATACCGGGTGACGGCAGGGCCGTGGACCACATCGCCGGGCGTGGCATCCACGCCAAAGCTGGAAAGGGTCTCCGCCAGACGGCGGGAGTTGTTCCGAAGCTCCGCTCCGGCCTCGATATGGTTTTCCCCCTGACTTGCATACAGCAGGGTAACCGGCGGGAAGTGGTACTCGTCCTCCCCCGCAGTCATTTTTTCCTCGATCTCGGCTGCGACTGCCTGGGTCTGGGCCGCAACCTCCTGCGCGGTGCCGGCCTTTTCCTTGCGCGCGGGCAGCTCCGCCTGCGTCAGCGGCGGCGCGGGGACAGGCGCGGGATTTGGGATGGCGGCAACCGGGGATGGCGCTATGGACGGCTCCGGCACAGAGATAGGAGGCGCCGCAAAAACTGGGGCCACCGGGGCGGCGGAAGGCGCTGCCACCGGCGCGGCGGCAGTTTTTTCCGCAAGCACCTGATCCGGTGTTTTCTGCTGGTCGGACTTATGGCGGAAAAAGCCGGTAAAGCGGCCGCCTTCCTTGCGTTCTGCGGTTTTTTGTGCCGCCGCAGGCCCATCGTCCAGCGGGAAATCGATCTGCGGTTTTCCCTGCTCCTCCCCACGGCGTTTGGGCGTTTCCAGCGGCACCATCCGGATGGCGGGTGTCTCCGGTTCCGCCTCATAGCGGGGCCGCTCCCGGTGTCTTTCAAGGAGCGCCCCCAGCGTCAGGCGCAGGGCGGTCATCAGCAGAATCACAAAGAGTGCGGTAAAGATGATCACGGACGCAAACTTGGAAAACACCGCCACGGACCCCTCCGCCAGTACGCCGGAAATCGCGCCGCCGGAGCCAAGCGCTCTCCCGGAGATCCACAGGTCCCGCAAAATGGCAACGGAGGAGCGATAGGTCTCCTTGCAAAAGGCCATGTGCCCCAGCGCGCCAAACAGCACGGGCAGCAGCAGCGCGCAGGTCACCCGCAGCTGAACGGGGCGGCCGTGGTGAAACAGCAATATCAGCGACGAGAGCAGCAGAGCAGGCCCCACCAGCCAGTAGCCGTATCCAAAGAGTCCCTTCAGCAATATGGCGAACCAGTCGATAAACAGGGCGCTGATTTGCAGATAGCTGACAAAGACGCACAGCATCAAAATCAGCAGCGCCACGCCGCCGACCTCCCGGCGGATGGGCTGGGACTGCTTTTGCGCGGGCTTTTTTGCGCGGGAGGAACCGCTTTTGCTGTTCTTCCCGGTGGTTGTGGATTTCTTTTGTGTCGTGGCAGCCACGGTGATGTACCTCCGTTGGTTATTTCTGTATCAGTGCCAGAACAATGGTCAGCACGCCGACCACCCAGCAATAGTAAGCGAAGAAGCCGAATTTTCCCTTGTCGGCAATTATTTTCAAAAGGCGGATGCAGGCATAGCCCACGCCCATGGCCACTGCCACGCCCACCAGATACACCGGGACCTGCGCCCAGACGATACCCGCCGCAAAGGCGTCCTTCAAGCTCAAAATATTGGCGCCCAAAACCGCGGGAATGGACATGAGGAAGGAGTAGCGAACGGCAAATTTCCGCTCGAAGCCCACAAAGCATCCGGTGGTGATGGTGGTACCGGAGCGGGAAATGCCCGGGCAGGTAGCCACCGCCTGGGCAACGCCCACGATCAGGGCGTCCAGCAAGGTGGCGCTGCGCTCCGTCTTGCGGCCCCGCTTCACACGGTCGCTTAAAAAAAGCAGTCCGCCGGTCACCAGCAGCGCGCCGCCGATAAAGTACATGTTGTCCGCCAGGCCCTGGATCTGATCCTTGATGGGCAGCACCGCAAAAAGCGGCAGCGTGCCGATCACGATCAGCAAAATCATGCGCCGCGCGGGGGGGACCGGCGTGGGCGTGGTATGGCGGGCCAAATCCCGGGCGCCCCGAAAAAGCTCCAGCACCATGTCCCGGATCTCTTCCCAATAGGCAATGAATACCGCCGCCAGCGTGCCCAGATGCAGCAATACGTCAAAAAATTCCGGGATATCCGCTGCGCCCGACATCCCCAAGAGATGCTCCGCAATGGCCAGATGGCCGGAGCTGGAGATGGGCAAAAATTCCGCCACGCCCTGAATCAGGCCCAGCAGAATGGATGATAGCAATGTCACCGCGTTCACGCTCCTTATTTTATTTCAAAATTTTCACAAATGCAGTATACCACGCTCGGCTCGCAAATTCCAGTCATATTTCCGCTCTCCGGCGCAAAGGGAAGCCCGCCCCGGGATTCCCCCGCCCCGCGCACGGAAAAGGACCGCCTGACGGCGGTCCCCGGTGGACTTTATTCTTCGCTGAGCTGTTCCAAGGCGGTTTTTGCCGCCGCCTGCTCGGCCTCTTTCTTGCTGTGCCCAAGGCCGCTGCCAAGCGGCGCTCCGTTTAGCAGCACCTCTGCCGCAAATGTTTTGGCATGGTCCGGTCCCTGCTCCCCCGCCATCCGGTAGGTCAAAACCTGATCCGCCTGCCGCTGGACAAGCTCCTGCAGCGCGGTCTTGTAATCCCGGCGGCGCTCCTCCACGGCCTCTTCCTTTTCCGCCTCCAGCAAACACCGGTGGATCAGGGCGGAAGCCGCCGTGATGCCCCCGTCCAGATAGACTGCCGCAAACACCGCTTCCGTGGCGTCCGCCAGAATGGACGTGCGTTCCCGGCCGCCGCCGGCCTCTTCGCCCCGGCCCAGCTTCAAATACCGGCCCAGCTCCAGCTTTCGCGCAACTTCATACAAGCTCTGCTCGCAGACCAGCGCTGCCCGGATGCGGGTCAAATCCCCCTCCGGCAGATCCGGATGCTGGGCAAAGAGAAATTCCGCCGTCACGAAACCCAGCACGGAATCTCCCAAAAATTCCAGCCGCTCATTGCTGTTCAAGTGGGCGGCGCGGTGCTCGTTGGCGTAGGAGCTGTGACTCAGGGCCTCCGAGAGCAGCGCCGGGTTCCGGAATGCATAATTTAGTTTTCTTTCCAGTCCCTGCATTTTGGTCCTTTCCAAAAGGAAGCCCCGCGCAGGCGCGGGGCAATCCCTCAATTTACTTTAGCTTTCCGGCGATATAATTGACCGCATCGCCCACGGTTTTCAGCGTACCCAGTTCATCCTCCTGAATTTCGCCGACCTCAAACTCCTCTTCCATGGCCATGACCAATTCCACCAGGTCCACAGAATCAGCGCCCAGATCCTCTTCAAACGCGGTATCCATAGAGACTTCTTCGGGTTCCAGCGCAAATTGCTCCGCCACCAGATCCCGCATCGTTTGGAAAATTTCTTCAATCGACATGACGTTCACTCCTCATGGTTTATCTTTGCTGGGGTAATCATACGGCAAGTGACGCGCCTCTGTCAAGAGGGTTTCTGCTTTTTCTGGCGGAGGAAACAGGCGGCGCGCTCAAGGCGCGGAGCGTTCCACTTTCATTTGCTCGATATTGGTCTCAATATCGGTGATAAACCCGCTTTGTGCGTACTCCTTGGCCCGCAGGATGGCGTTTGCGATAGCCCGGGCGTCCGAAGAGCCGTGGGCCTTGATCACAGGCCGGGAGATACCAAGGAAGGCCGTGCCGCCGATCTCGCTGGGGTCCAGCAGCTTTTTCATAGCCCCAAGGTCCTTTTTCACCAGCCCGGCAGCCAGCTTCGTCTTGGTGCTGGAAAGGAACACCGCTTTGAGCTCCTTGAGCAAAAATTTCCCGGTGCCCTCCAGCGACTTGAGCATCACGTTTCCGGTAAAGCCGTCCGTCACCACCACGTCGGCTTCCCCCATCATCACGTCGCTAGCTTCGATATTCCCGGTAAAGCGGATCCGGCCCGCGTCTCCCGCCGCTTTGAGCAGCGCGTAGGCCTCGTGGCGAAGGGCGTCGCCCTTCTCCTCCTCCGCGCCGATGTTCAAAAGGGCCACCCGGGGCGACTCGATTCCCAAAACCCGCTTGGCATAGTAATTTCCGAGGTAGGCAAACTGAAGCAGATACTCCGGCGTACACTCGGCATTGGCGCCGCAATCGCACAAAACCGCCCGCCCTGCGGCGGTGGGAATGACGGGGCCCATGGCTGCCCGGCGGATACCACGGATGCGCTTTGCCACCAGCGTGGCCCCTGCGAGCAGCGCCCCGGTGGACCCGGCGGAGACGAAGGCGTCGCCGGCTCCCTCCTTCAAAAGGTTCAATCCAACTGTCAGCGAGGAGTCTTTTTTCAGCTTGAACGCCGTTGCGGGGTCGTCGGCAATCTCCACCACTTCGCTGGCGTCCCGGATCTCCACGCCCGCAGGCAGCGTCTTTTCGCCGCAGGTCTCCACCGCCCGCAAAATCTCCGCTGTCCGGCCCACCAGAAGAATCTCCACGCCGTGGGCCTTGTGGGCGTCCAGCGCGCCCTGCACAACGGCCCCGGGCGCATGGTCGCCGCCCATGGCGTCTACAATGATCTTCATGAAAGGACCTCCTCTTTCAGCGCCTCAATGATTGCAAGCGACCGCTCCGACAGCTCCGCGTTTTTGTTGCGCTTTCCCTTCACCCGGTGATCCAGCGGAGGAATGATGCCAAAGTTGACGTTCATTGGCTGGAACACCGTGACGGAGGGGTTGGATATATACAATCCCAGCGCGCCGATGGCGGTCTCGGGCGGAAAATCGATGGGGGACTTGCCGAGCAGCCGGCGGGCGGTCTCCACTCCCACCAGAAAGCCGCTGGCAGCCGACTCTACATACCCCTCCACGCCGGTCATCTGTCCGGCAAAGGAAATGCGCGGGTCCGCCTTGAGCCGATAGTACCGGTCCAGCAGCCGGGGACTGTTCAAAAACGTATTGCGGTGCATGACGCCGTAGCGCAAAAACTCCGCGTCGTGCAGGGCGGGGATCATGGAAAACACCCTTTTTTGCTCTGGAAACCGCAGATGGGTCTGAAAGCCCACCAGATTATAGATGGTGCCGCCCGTATTGTCCCGCCGCAGCTGCACCACCGCATAGGGCTCCTTCCCCGTGCGGGGGTCCTTCAGCCCTCTGGGCTTCAACGGTCCGTAGCAAAGGGTGTCGTGCCCCCGCCGTGCCATGACCTCCACGGGCATACAGCCCTCAAAGACCATTTTGTCCTCAAAGCCGTGGACCTCCGCCGCCTGCGCGCTCTTAAGCTCCTCCCAGAAGGCGTCGTACTCCGCCTCCGTCATGGGGCAGTTTACATAATCCGCAGTGCCCCGGTCATACCGGGACCCGAACCAGGCTTTTTCCATGTCCACGCTCTCGGCGGATACCAGCGGCGCCGCCGCATCGTAAAAATGCAGGTCGCTGTCCGTACCCAGCAGGGATTGAAGCTGCTGGGCCAAGGCGTCGGAGGTCAGCGGGCCGGAGGCGATGACCACCTCGCCCTCGGGCAATTCGGTCACCTCGCCGGGAACCACGGTGATGCGGGGGTGATCCTGCACCTTGTGCGTCACCAGCGCGGCAAAGCCCTCCCGGTCCACTGCCAGCGCGCCGCCCGCCTCTACCCGGGTCTCGTCGGCGCAGGAGAGGATCAGGGAGTCCATCCGGCGCAGTTCTTCCTTCAAAAGGCCCACCGCGTTTTCCAGCTGGTCGCTGCGCAGGGAGTTGGAGCAGCACAGCTCCGCGAAATAGTCTGTTATATGGGCGGGGGTCTTTTTCTCCGGCTTCATCTCCCGAAGCGTCACGTCAATGCCCCGCTGGGCCAGCTGCCACGCGCATTCGCTTCCGGCAAGACCCGCGCCGATCACTGTTACATTCATTCTTTATCCTTCCCGCTTTGTTGTCTCTCTCGGCCCACGGAAAGCGCCGCAGACGCCTCAGTTCTCCGTCTTTTTGGGAGCCGCCTTTTTCGCGGTCGCTTTCTTCGCTTCCGGCTTCTTTACCGCCGGTTTTTTCGCCGCGCTCTTCTTGGCGGTCGTTTTCTTAGCCGCAGGCGTTTCCTCCGCCGCGTCCTTTTTGGCCGTGGTTTTCTTTGCCGCCGGTTTCTGATCGGCGGTCTTTTTCGCCGCGGGCTTCTTGGCGGCGCTCTTCTTGGCGGTTGTTTTCTTGGCCGCAGGCTTTTTGGCAGTCTCTTTTTCGGCTGCTTGTTCCGCGCCGGCGGCCTCGTCGGCCTTCTTTTCTTCCGTGGCGCTCTTTTTGGGATAGCCCCGCTTGTCCTCCGGCAGGAAGTTGGCGCAATTGGAATTGATGCAGTAGGGCCGCTTAAAGCCCTTGCCCGCCTTCTTGAACATGGTCTGGCCGCAAACCGGGCAATCGTCCTTCACCGGCACGTCCCAGGTCATGAAGTCGCACTTGCTGGCCTCATCCCGGCTGTTCATATGCTCGCAGCAGTAATAGGTGTACTGCTTGCCCGTTTTCTTGCTGACGCCGGTGCGCTTCATGATGCGGCCGCCGCATTTGGGGCAGCGGCCCGGCATCTCCACCACCAGCGGCATGGTGAAGCTGCAATCGGGATAGCCGGGACAGGCCAGGAACCGTCCGAACCGGCCGGACTTCACCACCAGATTGCGTCCGCACTCCGGGCAAAGCTCCTCGCTAATCTCGTCGGGGACCTTGATACGGACCCCCTCCAGATCCTTTTCCGCCTGCTTGAGGCTTTTGTCGAAATCTCCGTAGAAATTCCGCAAAACGCCCTTCCACGGTGTGGAGCCCTCCTCCACGGAGTCCAGCCTCCGCTCCATGTTGGCGGTAAATTTCAAGTCGGCAATATCCGTGAACCGCTCTTTCATCAGCTCCGTGACCACCCGGCCCAAATTCGTGATATGCAGATACTTTCCCTCTTTGATGACATACTCCCGGTCCAAAATGGTGGACACGGTGGGCGCATACGTGGAGGGCCGTCCGATGCCCTGCTCCTCCATGGCGCGGATGAGGGTGGCGTCCGTATAGTGGGCGGGGGGCTGCGTGAAATGCTGATCCTTGGAAAAATCCTTCAGCCGCAGGGTCTCCCCTTCCCGCAGGGCGGGCAGCAAAGACTCCCGCTCCTCCTTTTCCTCGTCCTTCCCCTCCTCGTATACCGCGGTATACCCGGAAAACTTCAGACTGGAGGAGCTGGTGCGGAAGCTGTGGTCCGCGGCTTCAATTTCCACGGAGACGCTGTCATACACGGCGTTTGCCATCTGACAGGCCACAAAGCGGCTCCAGATCAGGCGGTAGAGGCGATACTGCTCCCCGGTGAGGTCCCGTTTGAGCTGCTCCGGCGTCCAGTTCACGTTGCTGGGGCGGATGGCCTCATGGGCGTCCTGCGCGTTGGCCTTGGCCTTGTAATGATTGGCCTGCGCGGGATAATAGGCTTCGCCGTACCGGCCCAGAATAAAGGACTTGGTCTCGGCCACGGCCTCCTCGGAAATGCGCAGGGAGTCGGTACGCATATAGGTGATGAGACCCACGGTCCCCTCGCCCTCGATGTCCACGCCCTCGTAGAGCTGCTGGGCGATGGCCATGGTGCGCCGGGGCGTCATGGAGAGCTTGCGGGACGCCTCCTGCTGCATGGTGGAGGTGGTAAAGGGCGGGGAGGGCGAGCGCTGCTTATCGCTGCGCTTCACGCTTTTGACGGTAAACGTCTCGTTTTCCGTCTCCCGCACCACGGCATCCACCTCGGCGGCGGCTTTCAGTTCCACCTTCTTGCCGCTCTTTCCGTGGTACCGGGCGGCAAACGGCACGCCCTTTTTATCGCCGCCAAGCACGTTGGCGTCCAGCGTCCAGTATTCCTCCGGCTGGAAGGCCTCGATCTCCCGCTCCCGGTCGTCCACCATCCGGGTGGCGACAGACTGGACCCGTCCGGCAGAAAGTCCCCGGCGAATCTTTTTCCACAGCAGCGGGGAAAGCTCATACCCCACGATCCGGTCCAGAATGCGGCGGGCCTGCTGGGCATCCACCAGATTCTGGTCGATGTCCCGGGGCTGACAAATGCTCTCCTGCACCACCTTCTTGGTAATTTCATTGAAAGTGACCCGCTGGGTCTTTTCATCCGGCAGATTCAAAAGCTGCTTCAAATGCCAGGAAATGGCCTCTCCTTCGCGGTCCGGGTCGGTGGCGAGATAAACGGTGTCCGCCGCCTTGGCGGACTTCTTCAGATCGCTGATGATCTCCTCTTTCCCCTTGATGGGGTTGTAGACCGGCTCAAAATCGTGCTCCAGATCCACGCCGAGGGTGCTTTTCGGCAAGTCCCGCAAATGGCCCATGCAGGCCTTCACGGTAAAATCCTTGCCCAAATATTTGCCGATGGTTTTAGCCTTCGCGGGAGATTCCACGATGACCAGGCTGTGCTTCGCCATAGTTACCTCCAAGCGCCCCGCAGGGACGCGTTTTTTATGCTTCCGGGAATCACACCAAAGTCACGGCGCGGGTATAGCGCTTTCCGCTGTGCTGCCGGACCAGATTTTCAATTTCCAAAACAGTCAGGGCAGACAAAACCCTTCTTGTGGGGATGCCGGTCTTTTCGATCAGGTCGTCCACCAGCGTCTCTTCCTCGTCGGAGAGGACGCGCAGCAGGGCGATTTGATCGTCCGTCAGACTGGCGGCGGAAAGGCTTAGCGTCGGCGCGACCTCCTTGGGCGGCGTCACGGTTCTTGCCTGATAGCCCAGCGTTTTCGGGGTTTGGCGGGCTGGTGTCTCCCGCAGCTTTTCCGGAAAACGGGCCTCGTATTCGCAAAGGATGTCCCACGCGTCGGTGACCAGACCGGCGCCCTCCCGAATGAGACGGTTGCAGCCCACGCTGGCGGGGGCGTCGATGGGTCCGGGAACCGCAAAGAGGTCCCTGCCCTGCTCCAGCGCCGTTTCCGCCGTGATGAGCGCACCGCTGCGCTCCGGCGCTTCCACCACCAGCGCGGCGGCACACAGCCCGGAGAGTATTCGGTTTCGGGCGGGAAAGTGGCGTCCCGCAGGCTCTGTTCCCGGCGGATACTCGGAGAGCAAGACCCCTGCCGCCGCCATATCCTCGTAGAGATATCGGTTTTCATAAGGGTACTGCACATCCAGACCGCCGCCCACAACGCCGGCCGTGATCCCGCCGGCGCGAAGCGCGCCCCGGATGGCCGCGCCGTCGATGCCCTTGGCAAGGCCGCTGACCACCATGGCGCCGCCGCCGGCGAGTCCATAGCCCAGCTTTTCCGCGCAGCTCACCCCGTAGGGCGTGCACGTCCTCGTGCCCACCACCGCCACAGCCAGTTCTTCGTCGAAGGCGGGCAGGTGCCCCTTCCAGTACAGCAGGCAGGGCGGGTCGTAAATATTTTTCAGGCGGCTTGGGTATGCCGCATCCTGAATCGTCAAAATATGCTGACTGAGCCGCTGGCACTCCGCCAAAATGCGCTCGGCGGTGGTCAAATCATGGTTTTTAAGCAGCACCGCGCTCTCCACGCTGATGCCCTCTGTGAGCAAAATCTCACCGCTGTCCGCGTAAAAGACGTTTTCCGGCGTGCCAAAATGGCGCAGCAGCGCCAGTCGCAGTTGATTGCTCAGCCCCGGCAGCTCCGCCAGCCACAGCCAAAATTTCAGCATAGACCCGGCTCCCTTCCGTCGCCCCGAGCGGCCTCCCACAGCAGCACTGCGGCAGCGGCAGCGGCGTTCAGGGATTCGCAATGGGCGCTCATGGGAATGAGCACGGTCTTGTCGCA
Source organism: Oscillibacter sp. (assembly GCF_028693505.1). Classification (GTDB taxonomy): domain Bacteria; phylum Bacillota; class Clostridia; order Oscillospirales; family Oscillospiraceae; genus Oscillibacter. The sequence continues at coordinate 9,473 of NZ_JAQUVF010000016.1, read as the reverse complement.
AAGTGCCAGCAGCTCCGAAGAAAGGCCCTGACCCTCACTGCCGATGGCAATGACGCAGCGGGTATAGTCCACGGTGCGGGCGTCGGCAGTATCGGCGCGAAGCGCGGCGCCGTAGAGAGGCAGTCCGCTTTGAGTGAGGAGCTGGCGCAGCGCCTCCGGCGTGCATTTCCACACCGGACAGCGGAACACCGCGCCCATGGTGGAGCGCACCGTTTTGGGATTATAAAGATCCGCGCAGGCATTGACTAAAAACAGCCCGTCTGCATGGAAGGCGTCCGCCGTGCGCAGGATGGTTCCCACATTGCCCGGGTCCTGCACACCGTCCAGCACCACGTAGCGTCGGCCCGGCAGCGTCTCGGGCAGGGGCTGCTCCGGTAAACCGCAGACGGCCAGAACGCCCTGGGGCGTCTCCATGGGAGAGAGAAACGCCATCAGCTCCGGCGAAACCAAAACCTGCCGGACCCCCTCGGGCAGCGGCCCCAGACCGGCGTTCTCGGTAAATACCACGGTGTGAAGCGGGGCTTCCCACGCCAGCGCTTCCTCCAGAAGCTTTGGGCTGTCACAGAGGAATTCGCCGGTGCGTCTGCGATAAGACGCGGAGGAGGCCAGCTTGCGCAGGTGCGTACACAGCGGGTTTGTGCGGCTGGTGATGTTCTCCATGTCCAAGTCTCCTTTCCGCAGCTTCGCCGCAAGCTTTTGTGCCGCCCGGACGGGCCGCGCAGAGGTAAAACACATCACATGCTGATGCGAAAGCAAATATATCATACGCCGCCAAACCGGTCAAGTCAACGACTTTCCTTTCGCTTAAGGGGCGCAAACGCTTGAAAATCAGGCAAAACCGCCGGGGTAGTCCCCCTGTGCGCACCCACCGCGCAGATTGGCTTTTCCACAATCTTAGAAAAAGCAGGCCCGCATAGTTGATGCGGGCCTGCGATCAGTCCATGGGCTTCATGGTGGGGAACAGGATGACCTCCCGAATGGTGTCCGAATTGGTCAGCAGCATCACGCAGCGGTCGATGCCGATACCCAATCCGCCGGTGGGGGGCAGACCGTATTCCAGCGCGGTGATATAGTCCTCGTCCATCATGCCAGCCTCGCTGTCGCCCTTGTCCCGCAGCTCCACCTGCTTTTGGAAGCGCTGCTTTTGATCGATGGGGTCGTTCAGCTCGGAGAAGGCATTGCCCATCTCGCTGCGGCAGATGAACAGCTCAAACCGCTCCGTGAGGCGGGGGTCCTTGGGACTGCGCTTGGCCAGGGGGCTCACGTCCACAGGGTGCATGGTGATGAAGGTGGGCTGCACCAGCTTTTCCTCCACCCGCTGGTCAAAGCACTCGTACAGCGCATTGCCCCAGGTCTTGTCGGCCGTCTCCGCCAGCTCCACGCCGATGCCCTTGGCCGCGGCCACGGCCTCCGCGTCATCGGAAATGGCCATAAAATCGATGCCCGTATACTGCTTGACGGCCTCGGCCATGGTCATCCGGGGCCAGCCCGGCGTGAGGTCAATGTCCTCGCCCTGCCACTGCACGCAATAGGTGCCCAGCAGCTTTTGGGCGGCGGAGGAGAGCAGCTCCTCAAACAGATCCATCATATCATTGAAGTCCGCGTAAGCCTGATACAGCTCCACGGTGGTGAACTCCGGGTTGTGCTTGGGGTCCATGCCCTCGTTGCGGAAGATGCGGCCGATCTCATACACCCGGTCCATCCCGCCCACGATCAGCCGCTTGAGGGGCAGCTCGGTGGCAATGCGCATGAACATGTCGATGTCCAGCGTGTTGTGGTGGGTGATGAAGGGCCGCGCCGTGGCGCCGCCGGAGATGGTGTTCAAAACAGGCGTCTCCACCTCCACATAGCCCCGACCGTCCAAAAAGTCCCGCACATGCTTGATGAACCGGGAACGGACGACAAAATTCTTCTTCACCTCGGGATTGACCATCAGGTCGACATAACGCTGGCGGTAGCGCAGTTCCCGGTCCTGCAACCCGTGAAACTTCTCCGGAAGGGGCAGCAGGGATTTGGACAGCAGCACGATGTTCTTGGCCCGGACGCTCATCTCGCCCCGCTGGGTGCGGAACACTTCGCCGTCCACGCCCACGATATCGCCGATATCGTACTTTTTGAAGGCCTTGTAGACGTCCTCGTCCATTTCGTCCTGCCGGGCGTAGAGCTGGATGCGGCCGTCCCGATCCTGCAAATCGCAAAAGCTCACCTTGCCCATGCCGCGCTTGCTCATGAGCCGTCCGGCAACTTTGACGGCCTTCCCCTCCAGCGCGTCAAAATCCTCTCTGATCTGGGCGGAGGTCATATCCCAGTCAAACCGTGTCTGGCAGAAGGGGTCCTGCCCCGCGCTTTGCAGTGCGCTCAGCTTTTCCCGGCGGACTCTGCGCTGCTCGCTCAGATCCAACTCCGGCGTTGTCTTTTGTTCAGCCATGCTCTTACTCCTTACCGCTCGATCTTCTTTACCGTATACGTGATGGCGCCCCGGGGAGCCTCCACCGTCACGGTGTCGCCCTCTTTGGAGCCAAGAAGCGCTCTGCCAAAGGGAGATTCCTCGGAAATGACGCCGTGCATGGGGTCCGCCTCCTGAGAGCCGACGATCTTGTACGCGGGCATTTCCTTTCCGGCGGCGTCCGCCACCACGACCCGGCAGCCGATGGTGATGACATTGGTGGGCGCGTTGCTCTCGTCCAGAATGACCACATGCTGCAAAATCTCTTCCAGTTCGGCGATGCGGGAATACAGTTTGCCCTGCTCGTTTTTCGCCTCGTCGTACTCGCTGTTCTCGGAGAGATCGCCAAAGCCGCGGGCTACCTTGATCTGCTCGGCAACTTCATCGGAACGCGTCGTTTTGAGGTAGTTCAGCTCCTCCTGGAGTTCGTCGGCCCGGGCAGCACTCATTTTGTATTCTTTTTCCATATCGTCCGTTTCCTTTCTGCTATCCGTTCATGAAGAAAAGCCTTTCGGCCTTTCCACATATACTTATTCTACATTATCACAGAGTAGTATTATACTGGCTGTCAATCAGAATGTCAAGCAGCAAGGCGACGCCAGGGAAATCTGTCCGGGCTTCAGCGCTCCGGCGTCCTGAAGGACCGCCAGCAGCTGCCCACGATCCGCTCCGGCGGGGAGCTGGCCCTCCAGCGCGGGAGGCAGGCTCAGTCCCGGCAGGGGCGCCGTCTCATCGTACAGCGGCAGCACCACCGCGTTTTTCTTTGCCAATTCCGTTCTGGGAGAAAATAGCACCAGCGCCTCCGCGTCCTCCATCTGCTCTTTGGACGGCCCCAACAGCAGCGATACGCCGTAGTCCCGGCGCAGCTGACGGCACAGCTCCTCCCCGCCCCGGGGCAGATCTACCAGCACATAGCGGTGGCGCAGCACCAGCTCCGTGATGGTGCGCACCGCCTCGCCGGTGAGCTGATCGGCCGCGACGGCCACCCGAGCGCTGCCTGTGGGCTTTCCCTGCTGCGCCAGCTCCACCCGCACCCACTCCGCCGCCACTCTCCGCCGCAGCGCCAGCGTGGAGGCGCGGCGAATGCCGTACTTTTCCAGCTGGCTTTCATAGGCGAAGCACTCGGGAAGCACGGCGGTGTTCACCCCGAGTTTTCCAAGGCGCTTGGCGGCAGACGATACCCGGCGGCGAACCACCGCCTCCGGCGTCCGGGCGGTGCGGGAAATCTCCGCGCAGACAAACCGCATATGCAGGCAGCTGCGCTCCGCGATACGCACCGCCCGCTTCCCTTTTTCCGCTGTTGTCCATAAAATCAATCCAAACATAAAAAATCGCCCTCCCGCTCCCATGGTATGGTGCGAGAGGGCGATTCATGTCAAACCGCTTGCCAAAAAACGCTTCGGACGGCCACCTGGTTTACCAGGCCTGCGTATAATCCGTCAAATAGGTCAGCGGGTTGATCCGCGCGCCGTTTTCCGTGATCTCAAAATGGAGGTGAGGGCCTGTGGAGTGGCCGGTGGAGCCGGTAATACCCAGCACATCGCCCTGACTCACGGCTTGTCCCGCCGAGACCTTTCGGCTGCTCATATGGGCATACAGCGTGGTATTTCCGCTGCCGTGGGAAACCACCACATAGTTGCCGTAGGAGCTGGAATACTGGGACACGATCACCGTGCCGGCCTTTGCCGCGTGGATTTCCGTGGAATAGCCCACACCTGCAATATCCACGCCCTTGTGGTTCGTACTGCCCACGCCGCCCGGAGAGGAACGGTTTCCGAAGGGAGAGGAAATTTTATGGCTGCTCACCGGCCAGATATACCCGCCCAGCGCCGCGTTGGACCCGTGCCCCGCGGCGGCCTGCTGCGCGGCAAGCTCCTTGGACAGCTGCACGATCTTGGCCTGAATCCGTTCCTCTTCCTTGTCCAGCTCGTCCAGCGTGGCCTGATACTCGCCCTCGTTGGCCTCGATCTCCCGCGCCAGCGCGACGGCCTTGGCCCGCTGGCTGTCCAGCTCGCTCTTTCGGCTCACCAGCTCCGCCTTGGCGGATTCGGACTGGGCCTTGCTGTCCTGTAAGGACGCCTGCTTGTCGGAAATCTCCTGCTGGAGGGTCTGCAAATCATTGATGACCCGCTGGTCGGAGTCCATGATCTCGTTGATGATATCCAGACGGCCCAAAAGGTCCGTAAAGCTGTCCGCCTTGAAGAGCACGGACCAGTAAGACACGGTGCCCTGTTCCTCCATGGCTCGCACCCGGCGGCAAAACAGCTCGTACTGCGCCGCTTCTTTCTCCTGTGCATCCGCCAGCTCCACCTCTGTCTGCGTGATCAGCGCGGCGTAATCATTGATCTGCGCCTCCACGTTCTTGATCTGGGCGCTGGTGTTGCTGACCTGCTCATCCAGATATTTTTTCCGCTGAAGAACCTGCGTCTTGTCGTCCGCCAGATCGTCCAGCTTGCCCTCCAGTTCCTTCCTTTTTGCGTTCAGGTCGCCGGCGTCACTCTTGAGCGCGTCGATATCGGCCTGGGTGAGCGCTGCCGCCGGCAGCAAATCCACCGACACCACCACCAAAACCAGCAGTAGTGCCAGCAGCCCCTGCCAGATCCGTTTTTTGTGTTTACAGTTTTTCACGGCGCACCTCTCACACTTGCAGGAATTTCCGAATCGCGGACAAACTGCCTCCCACGCCCATCAAAATACCCGCGCCGGTGAAGGTCCCTCCCACCGCCGGCCACAGCTGCCGGAACGGGATCACGTGGATCAGCTGCAAGGTATCGTTGGTATCAACGCCCCGGGCCACCGCCGCATACAGCCCCCACTGCAAAGCAAACGCAATGACGGCGCTTAAAAAGCCCAGCATAAACCCCTCGTACACGAAGGGCCAGCGGATAAAACCGTTGGTGGCGCCCACCATGCGCATGATGGCGATCTCGTCCCGCCGGTCAAAGGTGGTGAGCTTGATGGTATTGGAAATGATGAAAACCGATACCACAAACAAAATGGCGATCAGCGCCACGCAGACCACCGTGGCCACGTTTCGCACCGTGATAAAGCCGCCCGCGATTTCCTCGTAGGCGTTGACGCCGTCGATGCCCTCCACCGCCTTCACGCTCCGGACGGTTTGGGAGAGCTGCTCCAGATTTTCGATCTTCACCGCATAGCGGTCCCGGAAAATCTGGGGGTCCAGATCCTGAAACATGTTCTCCTCCGGATACTGCTTTGCAAAATCCTCCATCGCCTGTTCCCGGCTGATGTATGTGGCGGAGGTAACGTTGGACACCGCCTTGAGTTTGCTTTCCAGGGCCTTGGCCTGCTCCGGCGTATAGGACTCCTGCACGTAGGCCAGAATCTCGTTTTCCTTTTCCAGATCCTTTAGCAGGCTATTGGCATTGACTGCCACCAGCGTAAAGGTTCCCATGATGAGCAAGCACGCCACCGTGATGCCGATGGCGGCAAACGTCATGAATCCGTGGCTGAACATGTTGGAGAGGCCCTCGTGGAAGAAATATCCGAAATTGTATTTACGCATGGATACTCCCTCCTACATAGCCGCCCACACCGTCGTTGACCACGCGCCCGGTGTCAATGGTAATGACCCGCTTGCTGAAACGGTCCACCAAATCTTTTTCATGGGTCACCACCACCACGGTGGTGCCCAGCTCGTTGATTTTCAGCAGCAGGCTCATCAGTTCAAAAGAGCGCTCCGGGTCCAGATTCCCGGTGGGCTCGTCGGCGATGATGGTGTTCGGGTTGTTGACCAGCGCCCGGGCAATGGCCACACGCTGCTGTTCGCCGCCGGAGAGCTCCGTGGGGTAGCTCTGGGCCTTCTTTTCCAGTCCCACCAGCTTGAGCACATAGGGAATCCGCTTTTGAATTTCCTTTGGCGCCGTTCCCACCGCCCGCATGACAAAGGCCAGATTGTCATAAACGGTTTTCTTCTCGATCAGGCGGAAATCCTGAAAGATAATCCCCAGCGTCCGGCGCATCAGGGGAATCTGTTTTTCCGAAATATTGCTGACGGAAAATCCGTTGATCATAATGCGGCCGGCGCAGGGCTCCACCTCGCCGGTCAGCAGCTTGATAATGGTGGATTTTCCCGACCCGGAGGGCCCCACCAGAAAGACAAATTCGCCGTCCTCAATGGACAGCGTGATCCCCTGAATGGCCCTGGTTCCGTTTTCATACTCCATTTCCACGTCTTTCAAACGGATCATGCGGCACCTCGCTCCTCATTTATAAAACTACCGGCCAAGCAGCAAACTTTTTCCACGGTAACCCGTCATTTTGCGGCTCAGTCGACATAATTCTTGATTAAATCACATTATATACCATGTATTGTCAAAAGGCAACCCGGTTTTTCCGTATTTCGCAATCCCATTTTATGGCATTTTTAAGCTCTTTTGGCAGATTCCTTTCATAAGGCGCCGTTTTCCGCGGCGCATAAAAAAAAACGGAAACAGCAAGCTGCTGTTTCCGTTTTTCGATTGCTCAGGACTCAATGCCCCGGGAGGTGAGGTACTTTTTCACCATCAGCGCCACCTTAAAGGTGATGGCGTCGTCAAATTCCCGCAGATCCAACCCCGTCAGCTTTTTGATCTTCTCCAGCCGGTAAACCAGGGTATTCCGATGGACAAACAGCTTTCGGGCGGTCTCGGACACATTCAGATTGTTCTCAAAGAACTTGTGGATCGTAAAGAGGGTTTCCTTATCCAGCGCGTCGATGGGGTTTTTCTTAAAAACCTCCTGCAAAAACATCTCGCACAGCGTGGTGGGCAGTTGGTAGATCAGACGCCCGATGCCCAGGTTTTCATAGTTGATGACATACTTCTCCGTGTCAAAAACCTTGCCCACCTCAATGGCGATCTGCGCTTCCTTGTAGCTCTTGGCCAAATCGCGCAGATGGATTGCCACGGTGCCGATGCCGACCACCACCGTGCTCTCTCCGCCCGTGCGCAGCGTCTCTTCAATGGAGAGTGCGATCTTGTTCAGCTCCTTGACGCTGGAGTTTTCCGGCATCTGCCGGATCAGCACCACGTCCCCCTCGCCGATGCTGAGGACAAAGTCGTTCTGCCGATCCGGGAAAAGGCTCTGGATGGCATCGGTGGGCGCAGACTCCCCCTTTTTCAGGGAACGCACCACAAAGACGCCCCGGGGCACGTCCGCCGTGACCCGCAGTTCCTTGGCCCGCATGTAGATATCGCCCAGCATGATGTTGTCCGAGATGATATCTTTAATGAAAGACCCTCGGTCATGCTTTTCCTCGTAATAAGACTTGGCGGCATTCAGCGCCACCGTGGCCATGGCGCACACCGTCTTGCTGACCTCGTTGTCGCCAAAGGCAAACACCGCATAGTCAAACTGATTGCCCCAGCCGTTGAGCGCCTTCAGCGTCTTACCATCGGAGGAAATCATACCGGAAGCGTTATTGACCACTGGTACATACTCAGCCCACCGCTGTCCGATCATAGACAGCTCACTGCAGGCGATCACGATTCCCTCTCCATCGATGACGCCAATCGTGCGGTCGGTATTCTCCTTCAGCTGCAAAACCACATTTTGAAAAATTCTTCCAGACATGGTTGTCCTCCTCACCTAAAATCACACGAATCTTTGTGCAATTTGTCAACGTCTTCATTATATCGGCATTTTCGGCGGAATGCAAGACATTTTTTCTTTTTTCAACAAAAAATACGTTAATTTTTTGTTGAACATTTGAGTTTCATTTTGAAATCATCAAGAATTTCTTAAGCCTTCCAATTCTTCCTCTGTCAGGAAGCGGAATTCCCCACGGGGCAATGATGCATCCAATGTCAAATTGCCCATCTGCAGCCGCTCCAGATACAGCACCGGTTTTCCGCACTGGGCCAGCATTCGCTTCACCTGATGGAACTTTCCCTCCCGCAGCGTCACCAGCGCTTCGCTCTCCTCCCCTGCCGAGAGGATTTCCAAGCCCGCGCTTTGGCACTGTGTCCCGTCTCCAAGGAGCATCCCGTCAAAAAAGGCGCGGCAGTCCTCTTCAGTCAGCCGTCCCGCCACCCTGGCCCGGTACACCTTGTCCACGTGATGCCGGGGCGAGAGCAGGTCATGGGCAAGAACGCCCTCATTGGTGAGCAGCAGCAGCCCCTCCGTATCCTTGTCCAGCCTTCCCACGGGAAAAAGACCCTGCCTTTGCAGCTCCTGCGGCAAAAGGTCCAGCACGGTAGCCCCCCTGCCATCCTCCGTGGCGGAAAGGTACCCTGCCGGCTTGTTCAGCATCAGCCAGGTATATCTCCGGTAGGTCAGCGCCTCGCCGCTCACCAGAATCTCCGCCGTCTCCGGGTCCGCCTTATCCTCCGACGCCCGGGCGGGAAAGCCGTCCACCAGCACCTCTCCCTGACGGATCAAGAGCTTGACCTCCCGCCGGGACCAGCGTCCCGTAGAGGCGATGATCTTGTCCAGCCGCTGTTTTTCCATGTCAGATACTCCTCTTTATTACTTTGTCCGTTATTCTATCATAATTTTGTTCCAAATTGAATAGAAAACAGGCAGGAGGGATGGAATATGTTGATTTGGACCGCCAAGTTTTCGAAAAAAATGGCCGTATTTGCCGTCATTTTAATGGGTCTCGTCATGGCTTTGCTCATTTTGCTGATGGGGCGGGAGGCGCCGCAGGAAGCACCGGCGCAGCCGCAGCTGCTCACCAATGAGGAACGCGTAACCTATCTGGAATCTCTGGGCTGGCAGGTGGAGTCGGAGCCGGTGGAAACGCTGCAGCTGCTGCTGCCGAAAAAACTGGAGGAACCCTATCTTTCTTACAACGATCTGCAACTCACCCAGGGATACGACCTCTCTCCCTGCTGCGGAAAGCGGCTATCCCGCTACACGTATGCCGTCACCAACTATCCGGATCGCCCCAGCGGCGTTCAGGCAAATCTATACCTATGCGAAGATTTACCCGTGGCCGGTGATATTTTCTGCCCGGACGCGGACGGTTTTCAGGACACCCTGGTCTATCCGGAGGAGACAACGTAAAAAAAGAGACTGCTGCAAA
>NZ_JAQUVF010000041.1 GCF_028693505.1 Oscillibacter sp. | reverse complement strand
CCTGACGGACAATATGAAGAGCGTCGTTTTGCGCCGCGGCCTGGACGGCCAGCCGGTGTGGCAGAAGGATTATGAAGCCTTTATGCGGACGGTCTGCTTTGAAACGAAGCTCTGTAAGCCCCGCCATGCAAAGTTTCGCGGATGTCGTAGCCGTCGAGCCGCTTCTTGATCTCTTCGCTGTGATCCTGCTTTGCTTTGTCTGCAAAGCCTCGTTGAGCAGGATGCGGGTGAGCCACGTTTCAAAGAAAGCGTCCTCCCGCAGCCCCCGCAGCGAGCGCAGCGCTTGATACACCGCCTCGTCCACGGCCTCCAGCGCGTCCGCCTCGCTGCCGACCATCAGGTACGCTGCGCGGTACAGCCGGTTTCGGATTGCTTCGGTCCGGCGGGCAAATTCCTCTTTGTCCATGGGCGCCCCTCCTTCCTTCTCTCTATTAGAGTCTTTGGCAGGCGATTTTGTTCACGGAGACGAAAAAAAACCGGTACGGCAGATGCCGTACCGGCTCACAGCGGAGAAAACTCCCGTCACGCTCTGGGGTGGGCCTTTTGGTACACGTCCTTGAGCTGGCGCTTGACCACGTGGGTATAGATCTGGGTGGAGGAAATGTCCGCGTGGCCCAGCATCTCCTGAATAGAGCGCAGGTCCGCGCCGTTTTCCAGCAGGTGCACGGCGAAGGAGTGGCGCAGGGTGTGGGGTGTGATGTCCTTTTCGATGCCCGCCCGCTCCTGATAGTATTTGATGATCTTCCAGAAGCCCTGCCGGCTCATGCGCTCGCCGTTCATGTTGACGAACAGGGCCGTCTCCTCCCCGTCCGCGATGAGCTGGGGGCGGATGTTTTTCACATAGTCCACCAGCGCCTTGACGGCGGTGTGGTACAGGGGGATGATGCGCTCCTTCCCCCGGTTCACGCAGCGCAAAAAGCCCGCCGCCAGATTGAGATCGTCCACATTCAGCGAGATCAGCTCGCTGACCCGGATGCCGGTGGCGTAGAGCAGCTCCAGCATGGCGTGGTCACGAAAGCCCTTGGCATCCACGCAGCGGGGCTGCTCCAAAAACAGCTCCACTTCCTTGTTGGTCAAAATCTCGGGGTACTTCCGCTCCACCTTGGCGGCGGTCACGCCCCGGGTGGGGGTGGCGGACACCGCGCCATCCGCTAGCAGAAAATTATAAAAGGACTTGACGGAAGCCAGAAACCGGGTGACGGAGGCGGCGGATTTGCCCCGCCCCAGCATCCAGTTCATGTAGCTGCGGACCATCTCGCTCTCGGCCTGGCGCAGGGTGCATTCCTGAATGCTTTGCAGGTACTCCGAAAACTGGGTCACGTCCCGCAGGTAGGAGCTGATGGTATTGACGGAGGCGTGCTTCTCCTCCGCAAGATACGCGCCGAAGCGCTCGATATCATCCATTGTCAGGAAATTCACCCTCTCTTCTAAATCGCAAGTTGCCCAAGGACCAGCCCCAGCAGGTGGGGCGAAAGCGCAAGATCCACACACATGCCCGCCAGCAGCGCCAGGATGGACGCCGCAAAGCGCAGCCACCACTCCCTGCCGTATCTGCCCGCGATGGCCGCCCGGTGCCCTCTCCCAAAGGACGCTCTGGCCAGCTGCGCAGAATTTTCCATCGACGGGACCGCCAGCAGGAAAAAACAGGGCAGCGTTACAAGGCACCGGATGCCGGATACCGACAGCGCCAGAAGGACGCCGCCTGCGCCGAAGGCCGCCGTGAAGCAGCAGACGGAGTAGGACAGGAAAAAGCCGAAGGCCAGCGCCGCGCAGGGCAGCAACGCCACCCCAACGGAGGCGAACCCCAGCAAAAACGCCAGCAGCGGATACCGCAGATACAAAACCAGCGCCGATAAAACAGCTCTGGCGGACGTGGCGTCCTGGTTATCCAGATGTACATAGTCCGTCAGATACCGCCGCAGCTCTTCACCGGTGGCGTCCGGCACCCGGGACAAGACGACCTGTCCCAAAACCACACCGCCGAAAAAGAAGAGCGATAGAAGCAGCAGCGGAAATAGCGCAGACAACGCCCCGGGGTTCTTTCGTTTTTTCCAGTTCAAGCCGACTCACCTCGCTCCACTCTATGAGCGCGGCGGCGACTTTATACGAGGCAGTTAACGTAAACTCGGTACTTTTTAATATAGTGCAATTTCCTGATTTTATCAAGGAATTTGCCGGAAATACTTCTTTTTTGGAATTTATGACAAAATGTTATGTAAACAACGTTATGTTAACTACGAAAACAAGCAAAGAAAAAGGCCCGGTCGGCGGCATCAAAAGACTATATCTGGTGCCGCCGACCGGAAATTTGTCCCATATTTGCGGAAGGGTCCCCTTCCCTCTTTTTTCAGGGCATGGCGGGGCGCGGCGGGGTGTTTTTCTCGTTTTTGTAAGTTCTCACAATGCTCAGCGGCGGCGGCGTTTGCCCTTTCGACCGCCCAGCAGGCCCGCCGCAACACCGCCGCCCAGTACGCAGCAAAGCAGCACGCCGCCATGGCCCGTCCACGTGATGCCGTCCCACCACAGTGCGCCGCCGGCAATCAAAACGACGGCGAACGCCGCGGCGGAAAGAAGGCCCCCCGGCAGCGTGCCCCACGGAGAGCGGCGGGCGGGCAGCAGACTTCCCGCAGCGGTGGAGAGAAATGCCAGCGCCGCCGTCACGGGGAAGGCGGTCCCCTCCCCCAGTATGCCTTTGACCACCAGCAGCGCCAGCAGGAGCTGGCCCAGCAGGTAAAGGAGGAGAGACAGGGCCGTGCCCTTCAAAAAGGGCGCCCAGACCGGTTGTTGCTTTTTCGTTTTTCCCATAAAAAAACCTCCCTCGGAATATGCTTTCTATCCAAGCATATTCCGGGGGAGGTCCGGTTTATAACCTTATTCCTTGTTGGTTTCTTCCTCAGGAGCGGGGATTTCGTCCACCGGCTCTTCGGGCAGCTCTGCGGAAGCGTCCGTGCTCTCGCTGTCCTTACCGGCGTCCTTTTTGCCCTTTTCGGGCTGCTCGTTGGTCTGCACACCGACGGTGGAAACGGCCCACTTGGCAAATTCCATGCGGACGCGGTCCTCGCCGGTCTCCACGATAATGGTGTCGCCGCCGACAGAGATGACCTTGGCCACGATGCCGCCGATGGTGGTGATGATATCACCCTTCTTCAAACCGTCCCGCATCTCCTGTGCCTTCTTTTTCCGCTTGTTCTCGGGGCGGATCATCATGAAGTACATGAGTCCAAAGAGGACGACCATCATTAAAATTGTTGAGGTTCCCTGATCCATGTTGCAAGACTCCTTTTCCTTTTGTAAATTGACAGTACTGCCATTATACCAAAGTGGGCCGTTTTTGCAAGAACTTTTTTGCACAGTTATCCCAGCGGGCTTATACGCGCTCCTCCAGCCGACCGCTGTATCGCGCCCGGAAGGCGGCGAAGGTGCCCTGATCCAGGTTTTCCCGGATGCGCTCCATCAGCTCGTTGTAGAAATACAGGTTGTGCAGCACTGCCAGCCGCAGCGCCAGCACCTCGTCCGCCTTGAAGAGGTGGCGCAGATACGCCCGGGAGAAGCTGCGGCACGCGGGGCACTGGCAGCTTTCGCTGATGGGGCGGGGGTCCGCGGCGTACTTTTCGTTGAGGATGTTCACGGTGCCCTCCCACGTGAAGAGCTTGCCGTGGCGGCCGTTGCGGGAGGGCATCACGCAGTCGAAGAAGTCCACGCCCCGGCTGACGGCCTCGATGATGTTGCTGGGCGTGCCGACGCCCATGAGATAGCGGGGCTTTTCCGGGGGCATGTGCGGCTCCACCACGTCGATCATCTCGTACATGATCTCCGCCGGCTCGCCCACGGCGAGGCCGCCGATGGCGAAGCCGTCGCAGTCGATCTTGGCAATTTCCTTCATGTGCCATGCCCGCAGGTCTGCAAAGGTCGCGCCCTGATTGATGCCAAAGAGCATCTGCCGGGGGTTCACCGTTTCCGGCAGGGTATTCAGCCGGTCGTGCTCCGCCTTGCACCGCTCCAGCCAGCGCAGCGTCCGCTGGCAGCTGGCCTCGGCGTACTCGTGGGTGGCGGGGTTTTCCACGCACTCATCAAAGGCCATGGCAATGTCGCTGCCAAGGTTGGACTGAATGCGCATGGATTCCTCCGGCCCCATGAAAATCTTATGCCCGTCGATGTGGGAGGAGAAATACACCCCCTCCTCCTTGATCTTGCGCAAAGACGCCAGCGAGAACACCTGAAATCCGCCGGAATCCGTCAGGATGGGGCCGTCCCAGTCCATAAAGGCGTGCAGCCCGCCCATCTGGCGCACCAGCGTGTCGCCGGGGCGCAGGTGGAGGTGGTAGGTGTTGGAAAGCTCGATCTGGCAGCCGATCTCCTTGAGATCGTGGGCGGAGACGCCGCCCTTGATGGCCGCCTGTGTGCCCACATTCATGAATACCGGCGTTTGCACCGTGCCGCCGTGGGCGCAGGAAAACTCGCCGCGGCGCGCGCGGCCCTCGGATTTGATGACTTTGAACATCTGGTTACTCCTCAGTCGATTTTTGAAGGGCCGTCAAACGGCCCGGAACGCCTGCGCGAAGAACCACCAAGCTTCCTCAGCTGAGGAACATGGCGTCTCCGAAGCTGAAAAAGCGGTACTTTTCCCGCACCGCCTCCTGGTAGGCATCCAGCACGTGCTCCCGTCCGGCAAAGGCGGACACCAGCATGATGAGAGTGCTCTCCGGCAGGTGGAAGTTGGTGACAAGGCCGTCCATCACCTTGAAGCGGTAGCCGGGGTAGATATAGATGTTTGTCCAGCCGGCGCTGGCGGTCATGGTGCCGTCCTCTTTGGCCCAGGTCTCCAGCGTCCGGCAGGAGGTGGTGCCAACGCAAATGCACCGCCCGCCGCTCTCCCGGGTGCGGTTAATGAGGTCCGCCGTCTCCTGGGAGATGACGCAGTACTCGCTGTGCATGGCGTGGTCGGTGATCTCGTCCTCCTTCACAGGGCGGAAGGTGCCAAGCCCCACGTGGAGCGTCACATACCCCACGCCCACGCCCATGGCGGAAATCTTTTCCAGCAGGTCCTTTGTGAAGTGCAGGCCCGCCGTAGGGGCAGCCGCGCTGCCAAGGACCTTGGAGTAGACGGTCTGGTACCGCTCCTGATCCTGCAATTCCTCCTTGATATAGGGCGGCAGGGGCATCTTGCCAAGATGCTCCAGCACCTCCAGAAAAATGCCCTCGTAGTCGAAGCGGACCAGCCGGTTTCCGCCCTCCACCTCGCCAACGACCTCCGCCGTCAGCTCACCGTTTCCAAACGAGAGCTTCGCGCCGGTGTGCATTTTCCGTCCCGGACGGACCAGACACTCCCAAACCTTCTCGCCCCGGTCGATGAGCAGCAGCACCTCGCAGGCCCCGCCGCCGGGCAGCCGCTGGCCCAAGAGTCGTGCGGGCAGCACCCGGGAATCATTCAGAATCAGGCAGTCCCCGGGCCGGAGGAAGTCCGGCAGCTCGTAAAAGTGGTGGTGTTCCACCTTTCCGGTGCAGCGGCTTAGCGTCATCAGGCGGGAGGTATCCCGCTTTTCGATGGGTGTCTGGGCAATCAGCTCCGGGGGAAGGTCGTAGTTAAAATCACTTGTTTTCATAGTTTTCCTCACTCGATGGTCACATCGGTAAAATAGAAATGGAGAATTTCCTCATAGTCCCAGCCCTGCTCCGCCATGGCTTTTGCGCCGTACTGGCTCATGCCCACGTTGTGGCCGTATCCGGTGCCGGTGATGGTGAAGGTGCCGCTTGCGCTGGATTTCACATTGCTGGCACTCCCCCCCAGCGTCGCCGTGCCGGACGAGGTGATGACGCTTGCGCCCTCCCCTTCCAGCTTGGAAACAGTCCCGCTGCCCGAGATCACGCTGGCGCCGTCAAGGCCCCGCAGCGTCTCCCCGGAGCCGTTGACGTAGTATCCCCCGCCAGTGGAAGGGCCGATGGACCCGCCGGAGGGCGCGCTGGCCCCGTTGATGGTAAAGCGCAGGCTGCGGACGGATTTATTGTAGGTACTGGAGTAAAAGATGGTGCGGCAGGTGTCGCCCTTGACGGTGAGCGTGCCGCCATCGTGTTCGAAGGTCACCTTGTACACGTTGCCCAAAGGCGTAAATTCCGATACATAGACGTTCCGGATCGTGCCCACGTCATAGTTCTTTTGCTGCAAGATACATGTCAGCTCGTCGGCGGTGTAGGTGACGGAGTAAGCGTAGTTTGGGATGGTGGTCTGGGATTCGTAGGGGTCCTGCTTGCCCTTGAGATAGCCCGTCTCCGTCCCCCAGACGTAGTAAGCGTCCTCCGTCGCGCCGCCGTCGGAGGAGTGGTACACCGCGTTGCGGATGGGGGCGCCGTCGTAGTACAGGCACTCCCCCGCCGTGTTGTCCACCGCTTCGTCGCTGGTGGCAGTAGGGCCCGCGCCGCCGCTGCCGACGCCGTAGTACACCTGACAGTCCGTCCCGGCGCACACGTCGAAGCCGTAGGAGGCAAGGTGCTTGCTCTCCCGACAGGCGAAGGTCCGGGCGCAGACCGCCTGCGCCTCCAGCGCGGAAAGGGGCCAGCTTCCGCTCATCTCATAGGGAATCACGCCCTTGACGTAGGTCTCCAGCTCCACCAGATTTGTAACGTTCAGATTGCCGCCGGTGATGCGCGGGTAGGAAAAGCCGCCGGGGTATTTGTAGCCCTTGAACCACGTGGCGGTCTCCCTGCCCTGGGGCAGAACGCCAAGGTCCAGCGTCCCCTGACAGTCAAACTCGAAGAGGACGTCCAGCGACTTGGTGCGCGTCACCAGCACGCCGGTGGCGGAGGACTGCTCCGCGCTGCCGCCTAGCTCCCCTGCGGCGCTTTGCGCCTCCTCCCGCGTCTCATACCCGCCCACGCGGACCACGTACGCGCCGGAAATCCACGCAACCCAGCCGTCCAAGTCCCCGGCGTCGCTTGCCGCGTCCTCAAAGGAGTCGTAGCCCGCAAGCTGGACGTGCCACGGTCCAAAGTACCGGAAGGTGCCCGAGGGCATTTCCCGGGAATACCCGCCGCTCTCACTCATATACATAGTACCGGCAGCGCTCATGGAAATGGCGGTCTCGTCCGTCTCGCCAAGGGAGACGAAGGAGCGATCCTCGTCGAAGTAGCCGAAGGCGTAGCCCTCCCCCACCGCGTTTTCCAGATTGGCGGAAAACAGTGCGTCGGAGCCGTATCGCAGCCCCACCTTCACCGTGTCATTCACCACGGCGGCGGCGGAAACCGTCGAACAAAGGAAAAATATCACAACGAAAGTTGTGGTCCAAAGCAGTTTTTTCATGGAACCTCCCAACGTCCAAACCTTGACGGAAACTGAAAAGTATGCTAATATACATACAAATGTCCGCCGTACGCAAACATTCAAAATAGAACCCTATTTTACATAGTATAGTACAACTCGGCGGCAGATTCAACCAAAAATCGACGAACGGGCAGATTGGCGCGTCGCCGCAACAACAAGCAGGAGGAACAAGGCATGAAACAGTATCAAGTCGGTATCATCGGAGGCACGGGCATGGTGGGCCAGCGGTTCATCACATTGATGGAGAACCACCCCTGGTTCCAGCTCACCGCCATCGCCGCCAGCGCCCGCAGCGCCGGCAAACCTTACGGTGAGGCCGTGGAGGGCCGCTGGGCGCTGGATATCCCCCTGCCGGAGGAGGCCAGAAAGCTAATCGTTCTGGACGCGGAGGCCGACGCGGAAAAAATGGCGGCGCAGGTGGACTTCTGCTTTTGCGCCGTGGACATGAAGAAAGAGGAGATTCGGGCGCTGGAGGAAACCTACGCCAAGCTGGAGTGCCCCATCGTCTCCAACAACTCCGCCAACCGCTGGACGGACGACGTCCCCATGGTGGTGCCGGAGATCAACGCGGACCACCTCGCCATCATTGACGCGCAGCGTAAGCGCCTTGGCACGAAGCGGGGCTTCATCGCGGTGAAGAGCAACTGCTCCCTGCAAAGCTATGTGCCCGCCCTGCACCCTTTGCGCAAGTACGGGCTGGAGCAGGTGCTGGTTTGCACCTATCAGGCCATTTCCGGCGCGGGAAAGACCTTTGAGCGCTGGCCGGAGATGGTGGACAACTGCATCCCCTACATCGGCGGCGAGGAAGAAAAATCCGAGCAGGAGCCGCTGAAGCTGTGGGGCCGGGTGGAAGGCGGCAAGATCGTGAAGGCCGACGGCCCCTCCATCACCGCCCAGTGCTTCCGGGTGGCCTGTCAGGACGGACATATGGCCGCCGTATTCATGAAGTTTGCGGATGGCAAGGCTCCCTCCATGGAGCAGATCAAAGCCGAGTGGGCCGCCTTCCGGGGTCCCGCCCAAGAGCTGAATCTCCCCTCCGCCCCCAAGCAGTTCCTCCACTATTTTGAGGAGGAGAACCGCCCCCAGACCCGTCTGGACCGGAATCTGGAGCACGGCATGGCGGTTTCCATCGGCCGTCTCCGGCCCGACAGCCAGTACGATTACAAGTTCGCCTGCCTGAGCCACAACACCCTCCGGGGCGCGGCCGGCGGCGCGGTGCTGCTGGCGGAGCTGCTGTGCGCCAAGGGCTATCTCCAGCCGAAATAAAGTCTTTTCTCTGTTTACGAAAGAAAGCGGATGCCAAATGCGGCATCCGCTTTTTGCGCGTTTAAAACGAATTTGATTAGAAAAGGAGCTGAAATATTGTGAAGGAACCTATCTTTACAGGCTCTGGCGTCGCAATCGTCACACCATTTCATCACGAGAGCGTGGACCTTGCCATCATGGGGCGGCTGCTGGACTTCCAGCTGGAAAACGGCACCGACGCCGTCATTGTCTGCGGCACCACCGGCGAGGCCGCCACCATGTCGTACCGGGAGCGGATGCGGACCATCGAATACTGCGTGGACCACGTGGACGGCCGGGTGCCGGTGATCGCCGGCAGCGGGTCCAACTCCACGGAAAACGCCATCGCCCTCTCTCGGGACGCCGAGCGGGTGGGCGCGGACGGCTTGCTGGTGGTGACGCCGTACTACAACAAGGCCACCCAGGAGGGCCTTGTGCGCCACTACAACCATCTGGCGGACGCGGTGTCCTGCCCCATCATCATCTACGACGTCCCCTCCCGCACCGGCGTGACCGTCGCCCCGGAGACTTACGCCCGCCTTTCCCGGCACCCCAACATCATCGGCGTGAAGGAGGCAGGGGGCGATCTGGGCAGCGTTCAGCGCACCCGGGCGCTCTGCCCGGAGGATTTCTACATCTGGTCCGGCAACGATGACGAGACGGTGCCCATCTGCTCTTTGGGCGGCAAGGGCATCATCTCCGTGGCGGCCAATATCATCCCGGCGGAAATGCACGCGCTGGTGGACCTTTGCCTCCACAACGATTTTCAGGCGGCGGGGGCGCTGCAAATTTACCTGAAGGACCTTTGCGACACCCTGTTTTGCGAGGTGAATCCCATCCCCGTGAAAACGGCCATGAATCTGA
This sequence comes from Oscillibacter sp., assembly GCF_028693505.1. Taxonomy (GTDB): domain Bacteria; phylum Bacillota; class Clostridia; order Oscillospirales; family Oscillospiraceae; genus Oscillibacter. The sequence continues at coordinate 3,619 of NZ_JAQUVF010000041.1, read as the reverse complement.
TGGGCTGGGACGCGGGGGCGCTGCGGCTGCCCCTTTGCGAGCCGTCGGAGTCCAACCTGGACCGCATCCGGGAAGCTCTTTTGAAGTACGGCCTGCTGGAGGAAGGGCCTGCCGAGTGACGGGACGCAGGCAATAGGTCTTTAAAAAGCAGGCCCCCGGACGTACCGGGGGCCTGCTCTCATATGGAAGGGTCCGTCCGCCAATGGGCGGCAGTCCTTGCTTATCCGTTCAGCTTTGCCAGCATTTCGGCGCGCTGGGTGGCGATATACTCCTCGTAGGTGCCCATCTTGTCGATGAGCTGTCCGTCCACAAATTCCATGATGCGGTTTGCGATGGTCTCCACAAACTCATGGTCGTGGCTGGAGAAGAGGACGACGCCCTTGTAGTCGATCAATCCGTTGTTCACGGCGGTGATGGACTCCAGATCCAGATGGTTGGTGGGCTGGTCCAACACCAGCACGTTGGAGCCGTAGAGCATCATGCGAGAGAGCATGCAGCGCACCTTCTCGCCGCCGGAGAGGACCTTGACGGGCTTAAAGACGTCGTCGCCGGAAAAGAGCATCCGCCCGAGGAAGGAGCGCTTGAAGGACTCCGTGTTCTCCTCGGCGTTGTCGGCGGTGTACTGCCCCAGCCACTGGACCAGATTCAGGTCGCAGTCGTTGAAGAAGGCGGAGTTATCCAGCGGGAAGTAGCTGGTGGTGATGGTGGTGCCCCACTTGTAGGAGCCTTCGTCCGGCTCCATCTCGCCCATGACGATCTTGAAGAGGGTGGTTTTGGCGATCTCGTCCTCGCCCACGAAGGCGACCTTTTCGCCCTTGTTCAGCCGGAAGCTGACGTTGTCCAGCACCTTCCGCCCGTCCACGGTCTTGGAAAGATTCTCCACCGCCAAAATCTCCTTGCCCACTTCCCGGTCCATGGCAAAGCCCACGAAGGGATAGCGGCGGGAGGAGGCGGGCATTTCCTCCACCGAGAGCTTGTCGAGAAGCTTGCGGCGGGAGGTGGCCTGCTTGGACTTGGACTTGTTGGCGGAGAAGCGCTGCACGAATTCCTGCAGCTCCTTGATCTTGTCCTCTTTTTTCTTGTTCTGGTCCCGGACCATCCGCTGCATCAGCTGGCTGGACTCGTACCAGAACTCGTAGTTGCCCACGTACATCCGGATGCCGCCGTAGTCCACGTCCACGATGTTGGTGCACACGGTATTGAGGAAGTGGCGGTCATGGCTCACCACCAGAATCAGGCTCTCGCAATCCATCAGGAAATCCTCCAGCCATTCGATGGCCTGAATGTCCAGATGGTTGGTGGGTTCGTCCAGCAAAATGATGTCGGGCTTGCCGAAAAGCGCCTGCGCAAGCAGCACCTTCACCTTTTCCTTGGCGGTGAGGCTGGCCATTTCGCTGTACAAAATGTCATTGGAGAGGCCCAGACCCTGCAAAAGACGGCTCACGTCGGACTCGGCCTCCCAGCCGCCCATCTCGGCAAATTCCCCCTCCAGCTCGCTGGCCTTCACGCCGTCCGCGTCGGAGAAATCCTCCTTTTCATAGAGGGCGTCCTTCTCCTTCATCACGTCGTAGAGGTGCTGGTTGCCCATGATAACGGTGTCCAGCACGGAGTAGCCGTCGTACTGGAAGTGGTCCTGGCGCAAAACGGACATCCGCTCCGTCTTGGGGATGACCACCTCGCCGGTGCTGGGCTCCAGATCGCCGGAGAGGACGCGCAGGAAGGTGGTTTTGCCGGCGCCGTTTGCGCCGATGATGCCGTAGCAGTTGCCGGGGATGAATTTCAGGTCCACGTGCTTGAACAGCGGCTGACCGCTGAAGTTCACGCTGACGTCGTTGACAGTAATCATGATTGCTTCCTTTTAAAAAACGTATTTCATCGGAACAGCAGGCGCCGCGACTGCAACGTCTGCTGTTCTGATAATGTCAGATTAGTCCTTCAAGCCCTTCAGATGTGATCACTGATACATCTTCTAAATAGGCCCGGTAAAAGACCTTCTTGCCCTTTTTGATGATGACGCCCTCGCCCGCAAACTCCGATTGCTCGAAGGCGGCGGCAGCGTCCGTGACCTTTTCGTCGTTCACCGCAAGGCCGCCCTGCTGGATGAGCCGCCGGGCCTCGCCGTTGGAGGCGCAAAGCCCGCAGGCCACCAGCAAGCTGGCAGCGCCGATCTTCCCGTCCGTAAAGGCGTCGGCGGGAAGCTTGGTCTCAGGCATATGCTCGGAAGCGCCGCTTCCCCCAAAAAGCGCCCGGGCGGCGCTCTGGGCCTTTTCGGCCTCCTCCTCGCCGTGGATCATCTTGGTCAGCTCGTAGGCCAAAATCTCCTTGGCGCGGTTGAGCTGGCTGCCATCCCAGCGGTCCATCTCGTCGATTTGCTCCAGCGGCAGGAAGGTGAGCATCCGGATGCATTTCAAAACGTCCGCGTCGCCCACGTTGCGCCAGTACTGATAGAACTCGAAGGGGCTGGTCTTGTCGGGGTCCAGCCACACAGCGCCGCTGGCAGTCTTGCCCATTTTCTTGCCCTCGGCGTTCAAAAGCAGGGTGATGGTCATGGCGTAGGCGTCCTTGCCCAGCTTCTTGCGGATCAGCTCCGTGCCGAAGAGCATGTTGCTCCACTGGTCGTCGCCGCCAAACTGCATGTTGCAGCCCATGGTTTGGAACATATGATAGAAGTCGTAGGACTGCATGATCATATAGTTGAATTCCAGGAAGGAAAGGCCCTTTTCCATCCGCTGCTTATAGCACTCCGCCCGCAGCATGTTGTTCACGGAAAAGCACGCGCCCACCTCCCGCAAAAGGTCCACGTAGTTGAGCTTTAAGAGCCAGTCGGCGTTGTTCACCATCTGGGCCTTGCCCTCGCCAAACTCGATGAATTTTTCCATCTGCTTTTTGAAGCAGTCGCAGTTGTGCTGAATGATCTCCGGCGTCATCATGGAGCGCATGTCCGTCCGGCCGGAGGGGTCGCCGATATAGCCGGTGCCGCCGCCGATGAGGGCGATGGGGCGGTTGCCCGCCATTTGCAGGCGCTTCATCAGGCAAAGGGCCATAAAGTGGCCCACGTGCAGACTGTCCGCCGTGGGGTCAAAGCCGATGTAGAACACCGCCTTGCCGCTGTTGATCAGCTCTTTGATCTCCGCTTCGTCCGTCACCTGCGCAATCAGGCCCCGGGCCACCAGTTCTTCATAGCATGTCATGGTTCCAAACTCCCTTATCATGTATTGACAGAGTAAAAACGCCCTCTGTCCGGCAAAGGACAGAGGGCGTACAACGTACGCGGTACCACCTCTGGTTCACGCCGCCCTCGCGAAAGACGCCTCACGGAGTTCCAGCAAACTCCTGCGCGATAACGGGCGCTGCCGGAGCACGCCTACCGGGCCGTTTTCCGGCCGTTCGGGTGCCAGCTCCGCGGTGTATTCGCCGCCCGTCCCTCTCCTCTTTTCACCGTCCAGAGGCTCTCTTGGCAGGTCGTGGGTGGGTACTTCTCCGCATCCTCGCTGTATCATGTCGCATTCTAGCCGATTTTATTCCAATTGTCAACCGAAAAAGCGGAATTGCCGCATTTGGCGAGTTCTAATATAAAAATTAACCAGTAGATGGCTACATTTTCCAGTTCTTGCGTTTT
>NZ_JAQUVF010000049.1 GCF_028693505.1 Oscillibacter sp. | reverse complement strand
CCACCGCGTTCATGTCGTCCGGGTTCGTGATGGTCTGCATGGATGCACGGTTCAGTGTGCCGTCCGGATTCACGGCCACCTTGCCGGAGGTATCGGGGACCTGCTTGACACATACAATAATCTTCATAAAATACCTTCCTTGTAAAATCCTTTTTGCGATCAGATGAGGATGCTTTCTTTCTTCGCCGCGAAGGTAAGCTCCTCCCGGAACTTGGGATGTGCAATGGCAATCAGCGCTTTGGCGCGCTGGCTCAGCGTGCGGCCCCGCAGCTTGGCGACGCCGTACTCTGTTACGATGTAATCCACGTCGTTTTTGCTGGTGCTGATCTGGGCGCCGGGCATCAGCGTGGGCATGATGCGGCTGATGGTTTCGTCCTTCGCGGTGGAGGCAAACGCAATGAAGCTCTTGCCACCCTTGGACTGGACGGCGCCGCGGACATAATCGCTTTGTCCGCCGGTACCGGAGACATGGCGGGTGCCGATGGATTCCGCGCAGACCTGTCCGAAGAAGTCCACCTCCAAAGCGGCGTTGATGGACATGAAGTTCGGATGTTGGGCAATGGTGGCGGGGTCATTCACGTAGCTCACCGGCAGCATCTCCACCATGGTGTTGTCATCGATGTAGTCATACATCCGCTGAGAGCCGAAGGCAAATGCCGCCACGGTCTTGTTGGTGTGAATGGGCTTGGTGCTGTTGTCCACCGCGCCGCACTCGATCAGCGTCATCATGCTGTCCGTAAACATCTCCGTGTGGATACCCAGATGATGCTTATTTTGGAGCGCGATGCCCACAGCGTCCGGAATGGCGCCGATGCCCAGCTGGAGCGTGGACCCGTCGGGGATCTCCTCGGCAATGTAGCCGCCGATTTTGGCGCTGACCTCGTCAATTTTCGTGGGAGGCAGACAAATCAGGGGCGTGTGATTTTCCCACAGGGCAGAGACCTGCGAGACGTGGATCTGGGGAGACGTGAGGCTCCGGGGCATGTGGGAATTGACCTCCAGCAGAATCGTCTTGGCGGTGGCCAAAATTCCGGCGGAGATGGAGCCGTCGCAGCCGGTGCTGAAGTAGCCGTGCTTGTCCATGGGAGAAACCACGGCGATCAGCACGTCGGGCTGGATGTAGGTCTCCATCAGACCGGGGATATCCCGGTAATAGGCCGGCATCACGTCCGCAATACCGGCGTTGATGGCCTTGCGGGAGGACGCCTGAGAAAACCAGGACACACCGTGATACTTCCCGGCAAACTCCGGGCGGTAGAAGGGGAACGGGGACGTATCCAGCAGCGTGTGCTGGGTGATGTCGTCCAGCTTTCCCGCAGAAATGGCGCGGCCGATGGCCTCATAAAGCGTGGAGGAATGCGCCAGCGCGATATCGGAGGCACAGACGGCCCCGGAGTGCAGAAACCGGCTGACGGCCTCGTCAGGCGTGGTCAGTTTGCTTTGATAAATGGTGTTTAAATTTTCCATGTGACCTCAACAATCTCAGATTTATTTCACACCCATGTCCCGGGAGATGACCATGCGCTGGACTTCGGATGTGCCTTCGTAAATTTCGGTGATCTTTGCGTCGCGCATCATGCGCTCCACGGGATACTCACGGGTATAGCCGTAGCCGCCAAAGAGCTGCACGGCGCGGCGCGTGACGTCAGAGGCCATCTCGGCGGCAAACAGCTTTGCCATGGAGGAGTAGTAGCCGGTCTGGGGATCGCCCTGATCCTTGGCAAAGGCGGCGCGATACACCAGCATCTGAGCGGCGTCGGCGCGGGTCTTCATATCGGCCAGCTGGAACTGGGTGTTCTGGAACTGGCTGAGGCGCTTGCCGAACTGCACACGCTCCTGCGTATACTTCACAGCCTCGTTGATGGCGCCTTCGCCGATGCCCAGCGCCTGTGCGGCAACGCCCACGCGGCCGCCGTCCAGCGTGCCCATGGCGACCTTAAAGCCCTTGCCCTCTTTGCCCAGCAGATTTTCCTTGGGCACAATGCAGTCCTCCATGATGAGGTCGCAGGTAGAGGAACCCCGGATGCCCATTTTCTTTTCGTGCTTGCCCACGGAGAAGCCGGGGAAATCCTTTTCCACAATGAAGGCGGTAATGCCGTGGTTGCCGGCGTGCTTGTCGGTCATGGCGAAAACCACAAAAGTCTCCGCCACGGTGCCGTTGGTGATGAAGCACTTCGTGCCATTGAGCACGTAGTGGTCATCCACCAGCTCCGCCACGGTCTGCTGACCGGAGGCGTCGGAACCGGCGTTGGGCTCGGTCAGGCCGAAGGCGCCGATCTTGCGGCCGGAGAGCAGGTCCGGCAGATACTTCATTTTCTGCTCCTCGGTGCCAAAGGCGTAGATGGGATAGGAGCACAAAGAGGTGTGTGCGCAGACGATGACAGAGGTGGTGCCGCAGGTCTTGGCCAGCTCCTCCACTGCCAGAGCGTACGCCATGTTGGTGCCGCCGGCGCCGCCGTATTTTTTGGGGAAAGGAATGCCCATCATGCCCAGTTTGGCCATCTTTTCAACGGTCTCCATGGGGAAGCGCTCTTCCTCGTCGATCTCTTCGGCTAAAGGCTTCACTTCGGTCTCGGCAAATTCCCGATACATCTTTTGAAGCATCTTTTCCTCGTTAGTCAAGTAAAAATCCATTACATTTCACCTTTCGTTCTGTTCTTGAACCACAAGCGCTGTGGCTGCTCAAGACGAGGTCCCAGTTTTTCAGTTGATGAAAAACCGGAACCTCGTCACGTGATGGATGATGGAATTCAGGTTTTTTACGATGCCTGCAAAAAGCCTGTTATTTCGCGGCCTTTGCGGCGCGGATGGCCTCGGTCAGCATGGGAGCGACCTTGAAGAGGTCGCCGCAGATGCCGTAGTCGGCGATCTCGAAAATGGGAGCGGTGTCGTTCTTGTTCACCGCGATG
>NZ_JAQUVF010000040.1 GCF_028693505.1 Oscillibacter sp. | reverse complement strand
TGTTGGAAACGCAAAGTGGCTCAAGTGTTGAGTAGCACAAATTGGTCAGGTGGCTCAAGTATTCGTTAGCAAAAGTGGCTCTAATATTCGCTAGCACCTGGCTCAAATATTCATTGACATTCACACATGATGGCGCAGGAAGGGCTGACGGAGGACCCGTTGAAGGCCAAACCGCAGCCTGCGCCGGACGGCGGCATCGAACTGGAGCTTTGAGAGATGTTGCGGCGCTGCGGGGAAAGCGGCGCCGAAGAAGAAAGGACGGAACGCGAGATGTCTGATGAAAAAAACGAGATGCCCGAACTGACGCTGGAGCCGCAAACTGCCGCCGTGCCGGAATTGACGCTGGATGGGACTCCCGCCGCCCCCGCCGCGCCGGAGAGCGCAAAGCCGGAGGCGGAGCCTGTGCAGATGGACGAAACTCTGCTTTCCGAGGAGGAGAAGGCGGCGGTAGCGGCTTTCTCCCAGAAGATTGACCTCACAGACTCCAATTTGATTTTACAATACGGCGCCGCCGCGCAGAAAAATGTGGCGGGCTTTTCCGAAAGCGCTCTGTCCTCCGTGCGCACCAAGGATCTGGGCGAGGTGGGAAAATCCCTTTCCGAGCTGGTGGTGGAGCTCAAGGGCTTCGGTGAGGAAGAGGAGAAGAAGGGCCTGTTCGGCCTTTTCAAAAAGGGCGGCAATAAGCTGGAGTCCATGAAGGCCCAGTACTCCAAGGTGGAGACCAACGTGGACAAGATCGTCCGGGAGCTGGAACAGCATCAGGTGACGCTGCTCAAGGACGTGGCCATGTTTGACCAGATGTATGAGCTGAACCTCAAGTATTATAAGCAGCTGACCATGTATATTCTGGCGGGCAAGCGGAAGCTTGCAGACGTCCGGGCAAACGAGCTGCCCGCGCTGGCGGCGAAGGCCGAGCGCTCCGGCGCGCAGGAGGACGCCCAGGCTTATAACGATCTTGCCCAGATGTGCGAGCGGTTTGAAAAAAAGCTCCACGATTTGGAGCTTACCCGGATGATCTCCGTCCAGATGGGGCCGCAGACCCGCCTGCTGCAAAACAACGACACGCAGATGGTGGAAAAGATTCAGTCCTCGCTGGTCAACACCATTCCCCTTTGGAAGAGCCAGATGGTTTTGGCCCTGGGCATGGAGCACGGACGCCAGGCCACCGCCGCCCAGAGCGCCGTGACGGAAATGACCAACGAGCTGCTCAAGAAGAACGCGGACATGCTGAAAATGGGCACCATCCAGACCGCCCGGGAGGCCGAGCGCAGCGTGGTGGACGTTGAGACGCTCCAGCACACCAATGAACAGCTCATCTCCACGCTGGACGAGGTGCTGACCATCCAGCGGGAGGGCGCGCAAAAGAGAAAGGCAGCGGAGGCGGAGCTGGGCCGCATCGAAGGGGAGCTGAAACAAAAGCTGATGGAGCTGCACAACTGACGCCCTCCGTGGGAGGGAGATGTGCCTTGAAACTTCTCGTAAAGGGAGCAATCTGATGAAATTTTTTCAAAAGCGGTCCGTGGCGGCGGCCGTCATGGTGCTGGCCGTTGTGGCCGGTATCCTGCTGGGGCAGGTCCGTAAGCCCGCCGATTCCGCCGAGGCGTCCACCGCCGTGGTGGGGACCTACACCTACGTTTACGATCACGCCGGGGTATTGAGCGACGCCACCATGGCCCACATCGACGCGATGAATGCCTCCCTCTTTGCCCAGACCGGCGCTCAGATTCTGGTGGTGACGGTGGATACCACCGACGGAGAGAACATCGAGGCGTACGCCGCGAAGCTGGGCAACCAATACGGCGTTGGCTCCGCGGAGCGGGACAACGGCCTTGTGATGGTGCTGGCGCTGGACAATGTGGCGCAAAACGGCCTCAAGGGGGATTACGGCGTCTCCGGCGGCGACGGACTTTACGATTATGGGCAGGCCCTCACCAGCTTGCTGATTGCCACCATGGAAACGGACTTTGCCGCCGGCAGGTACGATGCCGGTGTGGAAAAGACCTTTGACGCGTACATCGACTGGTTTGCCGATTACTACGCCGTCACCATTCGGGAAAACTACATTCCCGCCGTCCGGGAGACTTACACCGCCGGCGACGGTTACTACACGCAAAGCAGCGGCTACTTCGCCCCCACCCTTGGGGTGGTGGCCGGGGAGCTTCTTGTGCTGGTGGTGGTTTTGCTGATTATCTGGGTGGCGCTGGACCGGGTGCGCTACACCCGCTATCGGCGGCGCTACTGTATGCCCGGCATGGGAATTCCAACCGTGCGCTACTACCCCATCTTCTGGGGACGGCCCTGGCATCGTCGTCCGCCACCGCGGGGCGGTCCCCGCCCGCCAAGAGGCGGTGGTCCGGGACCGCGTCCGCCCCATCCTCCGCGTCCGCCTCATCCTCCCCGTCCCCCCCAGCCGCCTCGCAAACCGCCCTCCGGCGGGAGCTTTGGCGGTCGGGGCGGCGGCTTTGGCGGCGGCGGCTCCTTCGGCGGTGGCGTCGGCGGCAGCCGGGGCGGTTTCGGCGGCGGCGGGAGCTTCGGTGGGGGCTTTGGTGGCAGCCGGGGCGGCGGTGGCTTTGGTGGTCGCCGGTAAACCGGGAAACGCGAAATAGCAACCTCCCACCCTTTACAATGAGCCTGTACGAATGCAAAAAAGCCTTGAACCGGACCATGTGTCGGTTCAAGGCTTTTTCTGATGCGCTGGACGCGGTTTATACGGACAGGGAATCCGCCAGCTCCAGGCCGGGATTGTGCTTTGTGAGGAAGCCCACGGACCATTCGCCGCCGAAGGCCACCAGCAGCCGCTCCCGGAAATCCTCCAAAATGGCGGCGCCGGTGCACAGCACCAACTCCTCCGGCTTGCCGGGGCAGGAAACGATGCGCCGCAGATGATCGTAGGGCAGGCCCGTCATGTAGAGGTCCACGCCGTACTCGTTTTTCATGCGGTACTCGAACACGTCGAATTGCAGCGTGCCCACCACGCCCACAATGACCTCCTCAAAGCCCGCGCCGGGAATGCGGAAGATCTGGATGGCACCCTCCTGGGCGATCTGCTCCGTGCCCTTGATGAACTGCTTGCGCTTCATGGTGTCCTTGGGCGAGACCCGCATAAAGTGCTCCGGCTCAAAGGTGGGGATGCCGGAGTACAAAAATTTCTTCCCCGGCACGGTGATGGTGTCGCCGATGGCGAACATGCCGGGGTCAAACACACCGATGATGTCGCCCGCGAAGGCCTCGTCCACGATCTCCCGCTCCGCCGCCATCATCTGCTGGGGCTGGCTGAGTCGCAGCTTTTTCCCGCTTTGCATGTGGTAATATTCCGTGTCCCGCTGGAACTTTCCGGAGCAGATGCGCATGAAGGCCAGCCGGTCCCGGTGGGCCTTGTTCATGTTGGCCTGAATTTTGAATACAAAGGCGGAAAAATCAGGGGAGAACGCGTCGATTTCCCCGCAATCCGCCGTCCGGTTCAGCGGCGCGGTGGTCATGCGGAGAAATTCCTCCAGAAAAGGCTCCACGCCGAAGTTGGTGAGGGCGGAGCCGAAGAACACGGGGGAAAGCGTGCCGCTGCGCACGGCGTCCATGTGGAACTCCCGCCCGGCGCCCAGCAGCTCCACCTCGTCCCGCAAGGTGGCGGCGCGGGTCTTGCCCAGCATCTCCTCCAGCGCCGGGTCCTCCAGCGTGATCTCCGTGGAGGTAGCTTTTTTGGCGTGGCCCTCGCCGGAGAAAAACAGAATCCGCTGCTTTTCCCGGTCGTAAACACCCTGAAATTCTCGCCCGGAGCCAATGGGCCAGTTCATGGCGTAGGTGTCAATACCCAGCTCCCGCTCCACTTCCTCGCACAGCTCCAACGGGTCCCGGCTCTCCCGGTCCATCTTGTTGATGAAAGTGAAGATGGGGATGCGCCGCAGGGCGCAGACCCTGAACAGCTTCCGGGTCTGTGGCTCCACGCCCTTGGCGCCGTCGATGACCATGACGGCGGAGTCCGCCGCCATCAGCGTGCGGTAGGTGTCCTCGGAGAAGTCCTGATGGCCGGGCGTGTCCAGAATATTGATGCAAAAGCCGCCGTGCTGAAACTGCATCACGGAAGATGTGACGGAAATACCGCGCTGCTTTTCAATTTCCATCCAGTCGGAGGTAGCGGCTTTGGCCCGCTTGCCCTTGACTTCACCGGCCTGCGCGATAGCGCCGCCGTAGAGCAAAAACTTTTCCGTCAAAGTGGTTTTACCGGCGTCGGGGTGGGAGATGATGGCAAAGGTCCGCCGCCGGGAGATTTCTTCTTGCAGGGTGGGCATAGGTGTGCCTCCTTATTGTTGGATATACAGAACTTATCTAATTTATCACAAAATATTCCCGTTTGCAAGGGATAGACCCATTTGAACCCAGGAACACTGGTATTTTTTACGGTATATGGCCCGTCCCGGGCCGTGCCTGAAATTTAAGCCGCGGGCGGGACGCCGACAGGGCACTTTTGGTTGCGCGGCAATAAAAATCCGTTTTGGAAAAACTTGCAAGGCGTTCCACCGTGTGATACCATATTTTCAAATGATGCAACCGGGAGGGCAACATGGTTCCACCTGCTGTGAAGAAGAGGATTCCTTCCGCGCCCCGCCCCCGCCTGAGCGGGCTGGACACGCTGCGGGGTGCGACGCTTATAAGCATGATCGTTTATCATGCCTGCTGGGATCTGGTGTGGATATTCGGCGTGAATTTTCCGTGGTACCATACCACGGGGGCGTATTGGTGGCAGCAGAGTATTTGCTGGACCTTCATTTTGCTGTCCGGATATTGCTGGTCTCTGGGCCGTCAGCGTTTCAAACGGGGGCTGACCGTCTTTCTTGCCGGCGGACTGGTCACAGTCGTGACGGCGCTGACCATGCCGGAAAACACGGTGTATTTCGGCGTGCTGACGCTACTGGGAACCTCCGCGCTGGCGCTGATTCCGCTGGAGAAGCTGCTTCGCCGTCTGCCTGCCCGGGCAGGGCTGGCGGCAAGCTTTGTCCTCTTTTTGCTGGCGCGGGACGTGAATGGGGGCGCACTGGGCTTTGAAGGCGCCGTGATTGCCCGGCTACCGCAGGCTTGGTATCAAAATGCGTTCACGGCCCTTTTGGGGTTTCCACCGGAATCCTTCGCCTCCACGGACTATTTTTCCCTGTTTCCCTGGTTTTTCCTCTTCCTTACCGGATATTTTTTATACCGCCTTCGCCCAAGTGATGGCGGTCCGGGTCCGCATCTTCCGGTCCTCACCGCCATGGGGCGGCATTCCCTGCCGATCTACCTGCTCCACCAGCCGGTGGTATACGCCCTGCTGTACGGGCTGTTATTCGGATTATTTGCGATTTTGGGGGTTTCCTTGCATGACTGAAAAAAGGTCTGCGAAGCATTTGCTCCGCAGACCTTTTTTATGTATGGATGAAGCTCAGCGCTGGACGCGGCCGGAGCCGTCGCCCCCGGCCAGCTTCTCCACCTCGGAGACGCTGACGCGGTTGTAGTCCCCCTCCACGGAGTGCTTCAGTGCGGAAGCCGCCACCGCGAACTCCACCGCCGCCTGGGTGGACTTGCCCGTGAGCAGGGAGTAGATCAAGCCGCCGCCGAAGCTGTCGCCGCCGCCCACACGGTCCACAATGTGCAGGTGATAGCCCTTGGAGAAGCAGTACTCCTTCCCGTCGTACAGCATGCCCGCCCAGTCGTTGTCGCTGGCGGAGATGCTGGTGCGCAGGGTGATGGCCACCTTCTCAAAGCCGAACTGGTCCGCCAGCTGCTTGGCCACGGACTTGTACCCCTCGTGGTTGAGCTTGCCGCTGTAAATATCCGTGTTCTCCGCCTCGATGCCGAACACGTCCTTGGCGTCCTCCTCGTTGGAGATGCAAACGTCCACGTACTGGCAAAGCTCGGTCATGGCGGCGCGGGCCTCTGCCCGGGTCCAGAGCTTGCCGCGATAGTTGAGGTCGCAGGAGATCTTCACGCCGTGCTTCTTTGCCGCGATGCAGGCCTGCTTACAGGCTTCCACCATGTTGGGGCCCAGCGCCGGGGTGATGCCGGTGAAGTGGAACCAGTCCGCGCCCTCGAAGATGGCGTCCCAGTCGAATTCGGCGCTTTCTGCCTCCTGAATGGCGGAGTGGGCGCGGTCATAGATGCACACGCTGCCCCGCTGAGAGGCGCCCTTTTCCAGATAGTAGATGCCCACGCGCTCGCCGCCGCGGACGATCTTGCTGGTGTCCACGCCGAAGTGGCGCAGGGAATCCACCGCGGCCTGTCCGATGGCGTGGGTGGGGAGCTTGGTCACAAAGGCAACGTCCAGACCGTAGTTGGCGAGAGACACCGCCACGTTGGCCTCGCCGCCGCCGAAGGTGGCCTGCAGCTGATCGTCCTGGAAGAAGCGGTAATATCCGTTGGGGGCAAGGCGCAGCATCAGCTCGCCGAACGTTACAATTTTAGCCATGATTCAATCTTCCTTTCTGCTTTTCAAATTATTTCTGCACCAGATGGACGGCAAAGCCGCCAAAGCTGTCCTTCATGTAAATCGCCTTGGTCTTGCCCTTGGTATCTCTCTTGCGGGACTCCTCGTTGAATTCGATGCCCTGCAATTGCAGATGATAGACGGCCCGGTCCACGTTGTTGACGCCCACAGCCAGATGGCCGTGCTCGCCCAGATACGGCGTTTTCATGCACTCCACGGCGCTGCCGGAGAAGATGGAGGAATTGCCGGGCTTATACTCCCAGCCGAACACGGCGCTAAACGCCTTGGCGGTGCGCTCCGCCTCCGCCTCGTCGGCGCAGTTGATGCCCAGATGCCGGATGGTGAAGCCCAGCATACTCTTGACGGCTTCCTTGCAGATATGGGTGATCTCGTCCCACTGCTCGCCTTCGATCAGGTCCTTTTTGACCATCCACGTGCCGCCGCAGGCCATGATGCGCTCAAAGCCCAGATAGTCCATCAGGTTCTTGGTGCTCACGCCGCCGGTGGGCATGAACTGCAACGGGAACACCGGCGCCAGCGCCTTGAGATACTCCACGCCGCCGGCCCGCTCCGCCGGGAAAAACTTCACGGCTTCCAGTCCGGCGTTGACCGCCTGCGTCATCTCGGATGCGTCCGCGCAGCCCGGCATGACCGGCACCCCAAGCTTCAGGCAGTGGTCCACCAGTTCGGCATTATAACCGGGAGAGACGATGAACTTGGCCCCGGCCTTCAAAGCGCGGTCACACTGGTCCACATTCAGCACCGTACCAGCGCCCACCAGAACCTCCGGGCAGTTCTCGGCGATCTGCCGGATGGCCTCCTCACCGGCTGCGGTGCGGAACGTCACCTCGGCGGCAGGCAGACCGCCAGCCGTCAGCGCACGGGCCAGAGGCACGGCCTTGGCAGCGTCCTCAATGGCAATGACCGGAATGATTCCAATGTTGGAAATCTTTTGCAGCACTTCATTCATAGCTACATTCCTCCTAGACATCTTAAGTTTTGCTCACTCCGCGAGCTTACTTGTCCTTATTATATAATACTTCCCTGCCAGAAAACAAGTCGGCAGGCGGAGAAATTCCGCCGCTTTTGTTAGATACTTTTCTCTGCCCGTTCCCTCTCCCCCCCCCCGCCCCGGACCGTACCGAAAAAATCAAAGGCGCTTCCTCCCCAACCGGAAAGGAAGCGCCTTTTCATGCAATCAAGAATTTTGGAGAAAGTTTTCATCCGCGGTGAAGAATAACCGCGGGAAACTTTACGGCTCCCCTACGCCCAGCACCTGCCGCCCGTGCTCGCTCAGCTGCGGCACCAGCCAGTCATAGGAAACGGAGAATGTTTGCGTTCCGGCGGCATAGCAGGCCAGTTCATAGGGCGAAAACGACACGGTCATGCCGTTTTCATCGAAGGACACGGCGTAGGACCCCCAGTTTGCCAGAATTTCCTCATAATCCTCCCAGAAAAGCGCCTCCGGCGTCGTGTTGTTTTCCACGGCGACCTCCTCGGCTTGCCGAATCAATTCCTCCAGCACCGCCTGCTGGAATCCGGCCCCGTCCGCGGCCAGTCCCTCCGGGCCGAAAAATGTGCCGGAGGACAGGTCGAAGTTCCACCCCAGGCACCAGGTATTGGGATGAGCGCCGCCGGTATCGCTGGAATAAGTACCCACCACGCTGACGAGGTTGTCTGTTTGATAGCAGGCGGTCATCAGCTCCAGCCAATACCCGCCGGACCACTCCGTGGCGGTCTCCCGCCGCCAATCCATATCCTCACTGGCTGCCGCGATCACGCTGTCAAGATCCTCCGCAGCCGCCCATTTTTCAAAATGGGCGTTGAAGGTCTCCGCCACGGTCAAGGCCTGGCGCTCCTGCTCCGTCCGGGCCTGCTCGATTACGGCGCCGTTTTCACGAAGAGCCGTCAACTTGGGCAGGTGGAACGCATAGGTCAAAAGCTCTGTCCCATCCGATGCCCGGACGGTGTCGGAGATCTCCTCCGTTTCCACTCGATAGCAAATTTCCTCCCGTGCGGGCGGCGCGGCCTGCATGGCGGCCATCGGGGGCGGGTCGTTTTTGATGCTGCTGGTGTCGGCGGCCCATTCCGCAGAACAGGCTGTCAGCAAAATTACCGCCAGAACCGGCAGCAATGCGTTTATTTTTTTCATGGGGCGCTCCTTTCAGGCGTGCCTCAGCACATAACGGGGCCTTCCTTCCACGCTTGCCCGCCGGCGGCACGGGCAAGGTCGGGGTACGCCAAGGCATAAAGGTCGGCGGCTCTGGACTCCCACTCGAAAACAGCCTTGGCGGACGGCCCCATCCGGCGGACAGCGGCGGGTTTCGTCAAAATCGGCACGGACGCCGTGCTGCGCATCTGCGAGAGCAGCCCTCGTCCATTTTCGTTGGCGGCCAGCGGACGCAGATAGGGCGGCGCGGCGGGACAGTCGTCCGGCGCAAGTCCCAGATACGCCCAAAGCACCATCCGCCGCAGCCGGGCGTATGCATAGCGCTTCGTCTTGGCCCGGGCGAGCACCTCCGCCACGGAGGGGGCTGTGCGGGCGGCAGCATACACCCTGCGGTAAAGACCCTCCCGCCCCTCGTCCAGACGGGCAAAGTCCGTCTCCCCCATGGTCCGCAGCCGGGCAAGGATGGCCCGCTCACAGGTGTGGGCAAAAACCGGGGCGCGGCCTGCCGCCTCTTCCGCCGCGTAAGCACTTGCCATGGCGGGCGCCATCAGGGAAAGTGCCCGCTCCCGCTCTCCGCTTTCGATCAGAGAGCGAATGGCGCTGGCGGAGGGCGTCTCCCCCTCCGCGATCGCGCCGTCGTGGGCGGCGCCCTGCCGGGGCACTGTCAGCAGCTTTAGGGTACTGCCGTGGCGCAGCAGGCTCTTGCAGTATTCTATGCCCAGAATATTATTCGGCGTGCGCAGCAGCGCCGCCGTCTCCGGGGAGGTCAACTCCTCCGCCGCCCGCTGCCGGGCGGCGGCAAAGCTGACGCCTACGGACAATTCCTCCCGCAGACGGCGGGAAAACGCCTCCCCCGTCAGCACACCGGCCAGCTGAATAAGCGGCTCCGCCGCGCCGCACTCACTGCCAAAAGCCAGATGCGTCACGATGCCGGTGGAGAGCAGCGTTTGCACGCCGCCGTCGGCAAAGCGCTCCGCCGAGGCAACCGCCCAGGGAAGGGGCAGTTCCAGCACCAGATCGGCTCCGCTGCGGACGGCGGCCTCCGCCCGGGCGTATTTGCTCACCAGAGCAAAATCTCCCCGCTGCACGAAGTTGCCGCTCATCACGCAAAGAATGGCGCTGTCCGCCCCCAACTGTCTCCTCGTTTCCTCCATCAGATGCACGTGGCCGCCATGGAGGGGATTATATTCCGTTATAATACCCGCAATTTGCACAGAATTCACCCCTAAGCAATGACAAAAAAATGACATTTCGGTAAAAATGTTGGTTGTAACCTGAAAAAACTCTGGTATAATTATACTGTGATTTTCCGCGCGGTTACGCGGATCTTGCTTTTATTTTATAGCAATTACGGAAAACACGCAAGGTTTTCCAAAAAGAAGAAAAAGAGGAGACGTAAGACATGAACATTCTCGTCATCAACGCAGGCAGTTCCTCCCTGAAGTATCAGCTGCTGAATCCGGAGACCGGCGATCTTTTGGCCAAGGGCCTGTGCGAGCGCATCGGCATCGACGGCAAGTTCACCTACAAGCCCCAGGTTGCGGGCAAGGAGACCCTGAACGCCGTGGATGTGGCCATGCCCACCCATTCCGAAGCCATCCAGACCGTGCTGGACGCCCTGGTGGATTCCAAGAACGGCGTGATCGGCTCCATGAAGGAGATCGACGCTGTGGGCCACCGTGTGGTGCATGGCGGCGAGGCATTCAACAAGTCCGTCCTCATCACCGGCGAGGTCATGCAGGCGCTGGAGGATTGCATCCCCCTGGCCCCCCTCCACAACCCCGCCAACATCACCGGCATCAACGCCTGCACCGCCGTGATGGGTAAGAACGTGCCGCAGGTCGCCGTGTTTGACACCGCCTTCCATCAGACCATGCCCGCCAAGGCCTACATGTATGCCCTGCCCTACGAGTATTATGAGAACGACAAGGTCCGCCGGTACGGCTTCCACGGCACCTCCCACAAGTATGTGGCCGCCCGCGCCGCCGATATGCTGGGCAAGAAGCCGGAGGATCTGAAGCTGATCTCCTGCCATCTGGGCAACGGCTCCTCCGTCACCGCCATCGACGGCGGAAAGAGCGTGGATACCTCCATGGGCTTCACCCCGCTGGCTGGTCTCCCCATGGGCACCCGCTCCGGCGATCTGGACGCCGGCATTCTCCAGTATGTCATGAACAAGTACAGCATGAGTATCGACGAGATGCTGAACGTTTTAAACAAGAAGTCCGGCGTGCAGGGCGTCTCGGGGGTCTCCTCCGACTTCCGCGATCTGGAAAATGCCGGTAAGGAAGGCAACCAGCGCGCGGCGCTGTCCGTGGAGATGTTCAACTACGGCGTCAAGAAGCTGATCGGGTCCTATGCCGCCGCCATGGGCGGTGTGGACGCCATCATCTTTACCGCAGGCGTGGGTG
Organism: Oscillibacter sp.; assembly: GCF_028693505.1. Lineage (GTDB taxonomy): Bacteria > Bacillota > Clostridia > Oscillospirales > Oscillospiraceae > Oscillibacter. The sequence continues at coordinate 2,858 of NZ_JAQUVF010000040.1, read as the reverse complement.
AAAACTCCGTCAGCCAGCGGCTGGACATCGCCTCCGGTCTGGAGTTCATGGGCGTGAAGATGGACGAGGACGCCAACAATGTCCGCGGCAAGGAAGTTGTCATTTCCGCCGCAGATTCCAAGGTGAAGGTCCTCCTCATCCCCACCAACGAAGAGCTCATGATCGCCATGGATACCGCCACCATCGTCAAGGGCTGATTTAAACAACAAGCAGCGAGCCGACCGGAAAACCCGGTCGGCTCGTTTTTCGTTCCTCTTTTTACCGCTTCCCGTAGTAGAGCACCTTGGCAAGGGCGATGTACAGCTCGTCCCGCTCCCGGGTGGCCTGAGCGGCCTTGTCGCCGCCATAGTCGTAAAAGCCCGCGCCGCTTTTCACGCCGCAGCGCCCCTCCGCCACCAGCTGCGCCAGCATGGGGTCCCCTTCCTTCCGGTCGCACAGCGTCTCGTTGAGATACTCGTTGACGCGGCAATAGGTGTCCAGTCCGCCGAAATCGCATACGTGGAAGGGTCCCAGCGCCGCATACCGCAGCCCCAGCCCCGCCTTAAGCACGGTATCGATGTCCTCCAGCTCCGCCGCGCCGGTCTCCACCAGATACAGTGCCTCCCGCAGCATGGCATATTGCAGGCGGTTGGCGAGAAAGCCCTTGATGTCCTTCTTCACGATCACCGGCTCCTTGCCCAGCGCCTTTACCAGCTCGTACATGGCGTTCACGCAGCTCTCCGCCGTTTGTTCCCCCCGGATGATCTCGCACAGCGGCATCAGGTGGGGCGGATTCAGCCAGTGCTGTCCCATAAACCGCTCCGGCAGGTAGACCGCCTTGGCGATCTCGCTGATGGGCAGGCCGCTGGTGTTGGTGGCCAGCAGTGCATCGGTGGGAACAAGACGGCTGGTCTCTTCCCAGAACCGGCGCTTGGCCTCCAGCTCCTCCACGATGGCCTCCACCATCAGCACACAGTCCGCCATGCAGGCTTTGTCCTGCGTAAACGTGATGCGCAAGAGCGCCTGCTCCGCAGCCTCTCGCGTCAGCAACCCCTGCGTACACAGCAGCTCCTGATTGCGCAAAATGGTCACCCGCGCCCGTTCCAGTCCCTCCGCAGACCGGTTGTAAAGCACCGTCTGCCACGCCCCTTGGGCGTAGACCTGTGCCAAGGACGCGCCCATAATGCCCGCGCCCACGATGACCACTTTCTTTTCTTCCATGAAACGGCCCCCTATCGCTTCCCCTGTCGGGTTTTTCTCCATTGTATCGGACTGTCCCCCATTTCGCAAGTACCGTTCGCCGACAGGGGCGGTTGATTCCGGGCAAAATTTGTGCTATCGTAGCGTCATTCCATGATAAATTGATTGAAGGAGCGTTTCCATGAAAATCGGACTGCAATTTGCCATGCCCATGGAGCTGCACGCCCTGCCCGGGGCAAAGGCGCTTTCTCCGTTTGAAACCGTGTCCGGCGTCCCCTTTTTCCGACTGGGCCCGGACCTTTTGGCCTGTGCCGGAGGCGTGGGCAAGGTGAATGCCGCCATGGCGGCGGAAATTTTCTGCCTGCGCTACGGCGTGGACCTTATTTTAAACGCCGGCGTGGCGGGCTGCATGACGGACCTGCCTACCGGATCTCTGGTGGTGGCTTCGGAATTTGTCCAGCACGACGTGGACACCACCGCGGTGGGCGATCCCATCGGCCTTGTCTCCACCGTCAACCAGGTGGCCTTTCCCACGTGGGAGCCGGAGCGCTGCGCGGCGCTTTTAAAAGAGCTGGGCGTAAGCGCCGTCACCGCCCGGGTGGCCACCGGCGACTGGTTTGCCGTCAAGGGGGACCGGGCCACCGGGATTCGGGATACCTTCTCCCCCCTGCTGACGGAGATGGAGGGCGGGGCCATTGCGCAGGTGTGTCTGCGCAGCGGCGTGCGTTTCGCGGCTTTAAAATCCGTGTCCGACCACCTTTTTTCCGACCGGCAGGCGGAGGAGTATTTTGACTTTGGGGAAGCGCTCCAAAAGCTTGGCAGCGTGGTGCTACCCCTCGCCAAAAAATTACAGGAGGAAGCTTAATATGGAAGCCTTACACCAAATCGCCAGTTTTTCCGTGGACCACAACCGCCTTTTGCCCGGTCTTTACTACTCCCGCCGGGACGGGGACATCATCACCTTCGATCTCCGCTTCAAAAAGCCCAACACCGGGGACCTGCTTTCCAACAGCGAGCTGCACTCCGCGGAGCACTTGATCGCAACGCTGCTGCGTAACTCTCCGGAGAAGGACGCCGTTATCTATTTCGGGCCCATGGGCTGCCAGACGGGCTTCTATTTTCTCTTTGACAACCGGCTGCTCTCCTGCGAGGCGGCCATCGCCCTGGTGCAGCAGGTGTTTTCCGCCGCAGCGGCCTTTCCCGGCGAGATGCCGGGAAAAAGCGCGGCGGAGTGCGGAAATTACGTGAATCTGGACGTGGATACCGGCAAGGCCGTGTGTCGGTGGTATGCCGACTTGATTGCGGACTGGACCGTAGAAAAGCTCTCCTACTGACCTTGTCCCGCTCCGCAGCGGGCCGACACGCCGGTTTTCGGCGCAATCCTCCGATTCCCTTCCTTTGATGACGGGCGCGCAGCGGCATAAAATGCCCGCCGCCGTCCACACTAGGGGCGAGGTGAATGCAATGAAAGATGAAGAATTGCCCTTGGGTCTTGGCATGGCACTGGCCCAGCATCCCCAGGCCATGGAGCGCTTTACCGCCCTGTCCGAGGCGGAGCAGCAGGCCGTCATCACCAGCGCCCACGCCGTCGCGTCCAAGCAGGAGATGAACGCGCTGGTGGAGCATTTGATGACGTGAAAGGTGAGCGCGTCCCATCCCAAAAAAGAGAGAGCGGCATT
>NZ_JAQUVF010000039.1 GCF_028693505.1 Oscillibacter sp. | reverse complement strand
GTAAAAGGCTCGCCAAAAGTACAGCGTTGGGCCCCCAAAAGGGCTCGGCAACCAACCATGCTGGTGCTGACCTGGACTATGTACTTCTCGGGGCCCTTTTTATGCACTTTCTACTTGACGAACACAGCGGGAAGAGATGCAGACACTGCCCTACGATGAACTGTGCGTAAATTTTATAGTGAAATCTGTCGAACTCTTTGCTATAATACTATTTACTGAACAAAGCGCACTGCGGTTTTTGCAGTACGCATTCCAATAAAAATACTGACTTTTTATAATAGGAGCGGACACATGGACGATCAGTACACGCCCGCCTTCAGCGACGAGGAACGGCAAGAGCTCAGGGCGCAGCGGGCAGAGCTTCGCCGAAAAAAGCTGCGGGAACGCAGGCTGCGCCGCCTGCGGCAAATTGTTCCGGCAACCGCACTGGCTCTGGGGACGGTGCTTCTTCTTTCTGCCTGGGGCCTTCGGAAAAAACCTGTGGAAGCGCCGGCGCCGGAAGTTCCGGTGCAGACCATGGCGATGCTGCCGGCGGAACCAGAAAAGTCCTATGCCGCCAAAGCCACCCCGGAAACCGTTTCTCTGGGTGATTCCGTCGACAGCAGCTACGCGGTCCTGATCGATCAGAAAAGCGGCGCCATTCTGGCGGAAAAGGATGCGGACACTGTGATCAGTCCCGCCTCCATGACCAAAATTCTCACGCTGCTGGTGGCGGCGGAGCACCTCACGGATTTGGACGATACCTTCACCATGACCATTGACATCACGGACTACTGCTATGTGAACAGCTGCAGCGTGGTGGGATTGCTGGTGGGCGAAACCGTCCCCATCCGGGAGCTGCTCTATGGCACCATCCTCCCCTCCGGAGCCGACGCGGCGCTGGCCCTTGCCACGTATGTGGCCGGTTCCCAGGAAGCGTTTGTGGCCTTAATGAACGAAAAGCTGGAAGAGCTGGGGCTTTCCGATACCGCCCACTTTACCAACTGCGTGGGCCTGTACGATGAGGCGCACGTCTGCACGGTCTATGACATGGCCATGATCCTGAACGCCGCGATGGACAACCCGCTGTGCCGTGAGGTGCTGGGCGCGCGCACCTATGCCACCGCCCCCACGCCCCAGCATCCGGACGGGCAGGTCCTCTCCAACTGGTTCCTCCGCCGGATTGAGGACCGCTTTGACGAGACGTTTCAAATCGTCGGCGCCAAAACCGGCTATGTCGTGCAGGCCGGTTCCTGCGCGGCCAGCAGCGGGCAGGATGTAAGCGGCAACCTTTATCTTTGCGTCACGGGAGACGCCAGCAGCTCGTGGCGGGCAATTTACGATCATACCGCGCTGTATCAAACCTACTGCGCTGCGGGTTGATGAAGGCAAGCTTTGCCTGCATGAAAAAAACGCACCGCAAGAAACGGTTGGTATGCGTTTTTTTGGTGTGGCTTCAGCAAAAACGGCAGCGGAATGGATATCCCCGCTTACCATCTGTCCTTCTGTGATGAAAGCGCTGTTTTACTTTTGAAGTAAAACAGCGCTTTTTTTGAAATATTCGATTCAGCTCAATAGCCCCGGGTTTTCAAGTCCGCCACAAGGTTTACGTAAAACTCCCGCGCATCAAAGCCGGGAATGTTTTCCCGATTCAGGTCCACCACGTCGCCGTGGGAGATTCCCCGCTTTTTCTCCGGTTTCAGCAGCGTAAAGCGGCTGCCCCATTTGGCGGATTCCACAGACACCAGTCCGTCGTTTTGCCCGTCGAAATGCTTGACCACAGAATATGTCATATTCAACGGAAACTTCCCGCTCTGGGCCTTTTTGCAAAACGAGGTGACGCTCTCATAGAGGACTGCGGGCGCGTCCGGCGTGGTTTCGTTGCGCAAAAGGCAGGCGCTTTCCGTCAGGTCCGTCACCGCAGATAGAAAATCCGGGTTGGAATCGCCCAGCTTTTTCAGCGCGGTATTATAGGTCGCGGCAATCCTCTGCCGAACGGTTTCCGGCACCCTGCCCAGCAGGTACTCCGCGAAAATGCAGCCCCGGTGGGGCGTATTGATGGTGGTGAGAGTCGCCACATACGGTGCGCAGCCGCAGTGAGCGATTGCCGCCCGGCTGTCCAGCCCGCCCTTGGAGTGGGCGATGATATTTACCTTCTCACAGCCGGTCTCCTGAACGATCTCCCGAATGCGCTCGGCAAGCTCCCGCCCGCTCTCCTCCACTGCGGCGGCGGACTGCTGGTTTCCATAATACACCGTGGCGCCGTTGCGGATCAGCTCCTTGGGAATGCGGCCCCAGTAGTTGAGGTAGCGGAAATCCCGGAAGAACACCCCGTGGACCATCAAAAGCGGGTATCGGGTGGCGCAAATCCCGCTTTCCGCCCGCACGGCGTCCAGCTCCCGCTTCTCCGTCTCAAACTCCACCTCCTCCGAGGTGATGCGGATGATCTTCGTCAGATACCAGATGTTAAGAAAGGGAATCCAGCCGCACAGCGCCGCCAGTACCCGGTGCTTGATACCAAGCTGAACAGAGGTTATGTAAACCTCAATCATCCCCACCCAAAAGACAAGCGCCAGCACCGCAATGGAAACACCCACATTGTACCACAGCTCCGCTGTGGAGAATTGCAAGCGCAGCGGAGACAGAACCACCGCCAACATCCACGCCAGCTGGATGGTCATGGCAAGCAGAAAGACCGACAGAACAGATATGTCATGCCGTCACAAAGTCTTTGCAGGCGCTTGGTAGGCAGCTTCGTGATGCGCTGATACGCTATCTGGGCCGCCCCAATGGCCACCGCAGCCCACGGGGATGTCCACAGCCCCAGGTTGCAGCACCACAAGACGGCAGCCGTCAGCATCGTCACACACAACGCCCATGGAATCCGGCGGCTCATAAAAACACCTCGTTTTTCTTGGGTTCCGTGAAATTTTCCTCCAGCATGGCCACATGGGACAAAAATGCCGGATCGTCAAAATACTTTGCGTGCTTCGTGCATTTACGCACGCAGCCCTGGCACTTGATGCACGTGCCCGGTACCAGCGCGACGTTTTTCGGGTCGATGGCGCCCATGGGGCAAAGGCGGGCGCAGGCGCCGCAGTTCGTGCATTTTGTGAGATTCGTTTTCGGCTTAGCCTTTAAGAATTGAACAGGCGCTCCATCCCTGCCTTTAGGGGTATAGTAGGCCCCCGCCGGATCGCCGGGCACCTGTATGGGTTCCGGTATTTCTGTTAAGTCTTTTACCTTGTCAGCTATCTTGTCCGCAAAGGAGGTCAGCTCCCGCCGGTCATCCCAGTCCGGGCGTCCCTCGCCCAGACGGTCGGTGAAGGCGTGGCGGCCCACGAAGGCCCCCGCAGCAACCGTATGGAAGCCATCCGCTTCCAGCACCGCGCACAGCTCCGCCAGCGAGTGGTCGTAATTCCGGTTGCCAAACAGCACCACCGGCACCGCCAGCGCACCGCCTCCATGCAGCCGCGAGCAAAAATCCGGCAGGATCTTATTGGGCACCCGGCCCGCATAGGTGGGCGTTCCCACAACGACGAGGTCCGCATCTGTAAAGTGATAGTCCTTTTCACGCTCCACAGGCTTGGTAAAGCTCCGGCGCTCCAGCGGAAGGTCCAGTTTTCCTGCCAGCGCTTCAGCGAGGGTGTTCACGGTTTTGTCCGTCGTGCCGGTGGGGCTAAAATACACGGCGAAAATACGTTCCAGTTTCATGGCAATACCTCCTTTGTGACAAGAGGCGCCGCGGAAATTCCGCGGCGCCTCTTATGCTTTACAGCGAAAAATCCGCTTCCTTCAGCTTTTCGGTGTCCAGCGCGGCAGGACGGGGCGGCACCCGCTTAAGCGGGTCGTATCGAAAGGCGCGGCAATGGTGCTCCACAGGGACGATGCCCCGCTTCACGCAGGCCACCTCCCGGTCGTTGATCTGCTGGCCCTGCTTGCAGTATGCGCAGTGGGGGTCTATATTTTTGCGAAACAGTCTCATATCCTTCGCTCCCCTTTCTCACAGGGTATAGAGCTTGATGGCGTCGTTCTCCACGGCAGCTCTCACCTGGCTCACCGGATGTTCGTACTGGTCGATGATCTGCGTGGCCATGGGGTCCTCCAGTTCCTTTTGGATGGTGCGCCGGAGGTTTCTGGCGCCGTACGTCCGGGAATAGGATTTGTTGGTCAAAAGCGACACCAGCGCTTCGTCATAGGTAAAGGTGATGCCCTTATCCTTCAGCGATTCGGTGAGCTCGCCCAGCATGATGCGGGCAATGCCATGGAAATGCTCCTCCGTGAGGCGGTTAAAGGTAATGACGGCGTCCACCCGGTTGATGAATTCCGGCCGCAGGAACTGCTGGAGTGCCTTCATGGCCCGGTCGCTATCCTGCTGGTTGGTGGTGCGGTCAAAGCCAACCGTGCCCTCTTTGGTGGCGCTGCCGGCATTGGAGGTCATCACGATGATGGTGTTTTCAAAGTTCACCTTCCGCCCGTGGGCGTCCGTCAGTTCTCCGTCATCCAGAATCTGGAGCAGCACGTTCAAAACATCGGGATGGGCCTTTTCGATCTCGTCAAACAAAACCACGGCGTAGGGCTTGCGGCGGATTTTTTCCGTCAGCTGTCCCGCCTCGTCATAGCCCACATAGCCCGGAGGCGAGCCCACGATCCGGGAGACGGAGTACTTCTCCATAAATTCCGACATGTCCAGCCGGATCAGCGCGTCGGGCGTGTTGAAAAGATCCGTGGCCAGCTGCTTGACCAGCTCCGTCTTTCCAACGCCGGTGGGACCGACGAAGATGAAGCTGACGGGCTTATGCTTGGGCGAGATGCCCACCCGGTTCCGGCGCACGGCGGCGGACACGGCGGCAATGGCTTCGTCCTGCCCGATGATATGTTCTCTCAGGCGGCTCTCCAGCTGGGAAAGCCGCTGAAATTCCTGTTCCCGGATACGGGAAGCGGGAATCTTGGTCCACAGCTCGATGACGTGGGCCATATTTTCCATGGTAAGCTGCGGGTCCCCCTTGGCGATCAGCGCATCCAATTCCGTGCGCAGTTGAAGTTCCTTACTCTTCAGGAAGGCCATCCGCTCGTAATTCGGCTCAGCCCCATCCTGGGCGGCGTCCTCCTCCAGCATGGTGCGCTCTTTCTCGTAATCGTCCAGCTCCCGCCCCAGCAGCATCCGCCGGGAGATATCCGGGTCCTTGAGATTCAGGTCGGAGCACGCCTCGTCGATCAGGTCGATGGCCTTATCGGGGAGGAAGCGGTCGGTGATATAGCGCTCGCTCAGCAGCACCGCCTGACGCAAAATGCCGTCGGAAATCTTCACGCCATGGAATTTTTCATAGCTGGGGGCCAGACCCTTCAAAATCCGGATAGAGTCCTCAATGGACGGCTCATTCACCGTCACAGGCTGGAACCGCCGCTCCAGCGCGGTATCCTTTTCAATGGATTTGCGGTATTCGTTGAAGGTGGTGGCGCCGATGACCTGAATTTCCCCCCGGGAGAGGGCGGGCTTGAGGATATTGGCGGCGTTCATGCTCCCCTCGGCGTCGCCGGCGCCCACAATGTTGTGGACCTCGTCGATCATGAGGATGATATTGCCCAAACGCTTGACCTCGTCGATGAGGCCCTTCATCCGGCTTTCAAACTGACCGCGGAACTGCGTGCCCGCCACCAGAGCCGTCAGGTCCAGAAGATGGACCTCCTTCTCCCGCAGCTTGAAGGGCACCTCCCCCGCCACAATGCGCTGGGCCAGTCCCTCCGCAATGGCGGTCTTGCCGACGCCGGGTTCGCCGATGAGGCACGGATTGTTCTTTTGGCGGCGGTTGAGAATCTGCACCACCCGCTCAATTTCCTCCGTCCGACCGATCACCGGGTCCAGCTTTCCCTCTTTTGCGCGCTGGGTCAGGCAAATGCAATAGCTCTCCAGATACTTCCGCTTGGGCGCTTTTTGCTCCTTGCGGTCCTCTTTGCGCTCTTCCTTGCGGCGCTCGCGGCCGGAGCCTTCCTCCGGTCCCTCCGACGCCTTGGGGGCATCGCCGGAGAAAAGGCGGTTCAAAAACGGGAAGGTGGCGGTCTTGCCGTCCTCTTCCTCATCGTCCTCCTCCCCACCGGGCAGGTCCTCAATGTTTTCCACGCCGTTGAACGCTTGCAGCATCTCGCTGTTGAGCGTCTCCAGGTCCTCGTCGGAAATGCCCATGCGCTTCATCATGTCGTCCACCTGAGGCAGTCCCAGATCCTTGGCGCATTTCAGGCACAGGCCCTCATTCACGGTTTTGTCGCCGTCCATTTTGGACAAAAATACCACGGCTACGTTTTTTTTACATCTCGAACAAATTGTTGGCTGCATGAATCGTTTACCTCCAGAAAATTGACGGTTCCATCCGTCATTGCAGAAACGACAGCACGCTCAATGGCGTGTTGTCCGTAAAAATACGCAGAATATGGGCCTGCGCCAGCATCTCCGTCTCAAAGGAAACGCCAAGACGCCGCAGCGCCCAAACCGCCAAAAACAAAAGCAGCGCGCCCTCTATCAAACCGACGACGCCGCCCAAGAGCGCGTTCAGCGCGTGCAGTCCCGGCAGACGCAGCACCAGATCCATGGCCCGCATCAGCACATTCAGCAAAATCGTCAGCGCCGCAAAGGACAGGATGTACAGCGTTCCGTAGAGGATGGTCTGGGCGACGCTCTGCACCACCGCGGTGGCCACGGAGACGCCGGTGTCCCGCACTGCCTCCTGCGCCTTTTCCGTCAGCGTGTCCCGCACGTCCGAATCGATCCCCAGCAGCGCCAGAAGCTCCTCCACGCCGATGCCGTTCTCCACCTCCGACTCGGGCATCTGGGCCTTGTCGGCCTGCACCGCCATGGCCTGATCCACCCTTGCGGCGATGTGCCGCTCGATCACGGGCGATAGCAGCTTTGCTGCCGGCGGCGCAAAGGTCGCGGCAATGATCCCCGCGCCCACCAGCGCCACGACCACAGCCACCAGCCCCGCCAGCGCCCGAAACAGGCCCCGGCGGGCCCCAAAGGCGCAGAAGGCCGCCAAAACCAGCACGATGACTGCATCTATTATAGCAGGTGTTGTCATTTTTGCCTACCTTTCAGGCTGTAAATGTTTTGTGAACACGCGCGAAACTTCTGCCTCTTATGGCAGGAACAGGCTGGCGGACTCCGAGGAGATCAGCAGCGCGGAACCGTCCGGGCGCATCAGCACCGACTTTGCGTAGTCCGTCCCCTTCAAAGAGGCGTATACCTGCAATTCCTCGTTGTAGATCACAAGGCTATCCGTGTACAGCACCGCCAGATACCGACCGGAGACGGCCAGGTCCAGCACCTCCTGCTGCACCTCCAGCGTCCCCCGCTCCGCGCCGTCCGCGCCCACCGTCACGAGACGGCCCACGCTGCCGGTTTGATAGCGATTGAGCAGCAGCACGGAAAATCCGTCTCCGCCCAGATCAAATTCCCGGAGATACCCGCCGTTGTACGGATACGTGGCAAGAACTTTTCCCTTTTCATCCGCAAAGGTCAAGCAGGTGTCCGACACCGTGGCAATGCTCTCCCCCTGCTGTCCAATGGCAGCCACCAGTCCGTCGGAAACGTCGTAATCCGCCACCGGGTCCTTTTTCGTCACGTCGTAGAGCACCACGTTGCTCACAAACACGCTGTTCTCCTGTCCCAGCGTCACCGCCGCGAGATACGCCCCGTCGTCCGTCACGTAGGCGTCTATCACAAAGCGGCGGGAGGAGTTGAATTCAAAAATCTTTTCCTGCTTCTCGTTATAGACGCTCACGCAGCCTTTATAGTTTTTTTTCTGCGCCGTCAAGGCCAACTGTCCCTTTTGATTCAAGGTGGCGGCAATAAACGCCTCCCCCTCCTGTGCGCTCAGCGTCATCAGCTGACCGTTCTCGTCCAGCAGGTACAGCTCTTTGCCGCCCACATCGTAAGCCACGGCCCGCCCGCCGCCGGCGGCAATGGCGGGCGCCTCCATCTTCACGGATGTGGACCACACCGTCTCCCCGCTTTCATCCAGAAGCTGCAGGGAGGTGGACGAGAGCACCACCAGACGATCCCCCAGCACCGCAAAGCGGTTGCTGGCCGAAGCGTCATAATCGTACACCGTGTCTCCCCCGACTTTTTCCACTCTGCCGTAGTTGAAGTAGCGCCGCAGCACGTCAAAACCGGTGCCGTCCCGGTAGGCTGCCAGTAAAACAACGCCCAGAACCACCGTCAGCGTCAGAAAAAAGATCAGGAAGCTGCGAAAACGATGGTGCTTTTTCCCTTTTTCTTCCCCATCGTCGTCATTCCAGATATCTTTTGTCGTCTCAGTCATTTAATCGCTCATCCTCATACCACAGTTTTGTGAGATACAGTCCGCCGGGGGGCGCCGTAGGACCCGCCGCGGTGCGGTCGCCGCCCTCCAAAATGGAAGGAATCTCCTCCGGCGCAAATTTCCCCTCCGCCGCGTACAGCACGGTGCCCGTGATGGCCCGTACCATATTATACAAAAACCCGTTGGCGCAGACCTTCAATTCAAGAAGCTCGCCCCGGCGCGCAACATCGCAATAATAGATGGTGCGGACCGTGGACTTCGTCACCGTGCCCACAGAGCGCACCGCGGCAAAATCGTGGGTCCCCACAAACATCCCCGCCGCCCGGTTTAGGAACGCCTCGTCCAGCTTCTTGGGGTAAAAATACGCCCGGTTAACATAAAACGGATTTTTGAACTGGGAGTTGTAAATGCGGTAAGTATACTCTTTTTTGATGCAGGAGCCAATGGCGTTGAAATCCTCCGCCACCTCCAAGGCCTCCCACACGGCAATATCCTCCGGTGTGTGGGTGTTGATGGCAAAGGGCAGCCGGTCAAGGGGGATGCGGGATTCCGTGCGGAAGTTCGCAATGTAGCGCTCCGCATGGACGCCGGCGTCCGTGCGCCCGCAGCCGGTGAGGTGCACGCGCTCTCCGGTGATCTTCTCCAGCGCCTTTTCTATGGTTTCACAGACGCTGACGGCGTTTTTCTGCACCTGCCAGCCGTGATAGGCTGTGCCGTTGTACATCAATTTTAAGGCGATATTACGCATAGAGTCGCTCTCCTTATTCCGGCCAAGTCAGGATCGGATCGATATCCTCGTCCAACCGAACCGTCTCCACATCCCCGTCTTTCACTTGGAAGTGGGCGATGGTGAACTCCCAGCCCAGACCATTCTCGCCCCGGCACGCAAAGGTAAGCATCACCTGGTCGCCCTTGCCGCAGTCGACAGTCCAGTCCTCCTGCTCCTCTGGGATATAGCCATCGGCTTCGGCCTTGCCGATGACATTCCAATCTCGCTCTCCCGGTACGGTCCGCAGCAACTCCCCGTTCCGATACAGTCGGAACTCCGGTGCGTCCACCTCAATGTCATCCCGGTCCTGGCTCGCTATCTCAGCGCTGGCCCAGCCCGTCATCTGGAAGGTCCCATCCTGGTATTGCGGGTCGCTGTATCCGCTGCTCGTCATCCGCAGCGGCAGCAGTGTGGAAATATGGTTCCAGCGCCCCAGCCTTTCCCGGATGAGCGCTTGCCCATATTTTTCCGCCGTCAAGTACAGCTGGAAGCCGCTCAGCGGTTCCAAAGGAACCGCCACGGATCCAATGAACACGCCATTTTCCGCTGCGGTCAGGGGAAATTCCGCGGACGTCTCCCCCGCTTCCAGCAGCAGTGCGGGCTTCTCCTCCCAGTCCTTCAGCGTCACGGTGACGTCCGCCAGGAGGCTGCGGGTCTGCAAATCCACCCCGACGGGCTCCACCACGCAGTCGACCACCGGCGAGGCAGCCCCCTCCCGCGTCCGCAGCAGCCGCTTTCCCAGATTTCCTGCCAACGCCGCCAACAGCACGGCGCACAGCGCCAGGGTCACAATTCGCATCCAATTCTTCTTCCAGAACTCCATGGCGTGCTCCTTTCACCGTTTTAAAGCAGTAAATTCCTTCTAATCCAGTTAATGGCAAGTATTTTATCTTTACAGGCCAAACCGGCTCATCACGATGATGCCGGCGGTGATCGCGCCGCCCAGCGCCAGAGCGATGAAGTCCCGGCCCCGATATTGCAGCACGTGGAGCTTTGTACGGCCCTCGCCGCCGTGGTAGCAGCGGCACTCCATGGCCGTGGCCAGCTCGTCCGCCCGGCGGAAGGCGCTGATGAACAGCGGCACAAGGATGGGAATGAGGGCTTTCGCCTTTTGGATCAGGTTTCCGCTCTCGAAGTCCGCGCCTCTGGCCTTCTGTGCGGACATGATTTTATCCGTCTCCTCGATGAGGGTGGGGATGAAGCGCAGCGCAATGGACATCATCATGGCCAGCTCGTGGACCGGTACACGAAACCGCTTCATCCAGCCAAGCAGCCGCTCCAGTCCGTCGGTCAGGCTGATGGGACTGGTGGTGTAGGTCATGAGGAAGGTCCCCATAATCAGCATCATGATGCGCAGCACCATGAAAACGGCGTTGTGCACGCCGGTATCGGAGATGCGGAAAATCCACCAGTTTACAAGATACCGCTCTCCGGGGGTGAAAAAGAGATTCAGCATCCCGGTGAAGATCATAATGAACAAAACCGGCTTCAAGCCCCGCACCAGCTGCCCCACACCCACCTTGGAGATGTGGACGCAGGCGGCGAGACACGCGCCCAGAATGGCATACGTCACGATGCCCTTGGCGCAAAACAGCGCCACGATATAGAGCAACACCAGCAAAATTTTCGTCCGGGAATCCAGTCTGTGGGCCACGGTATTCCCCGGGAAATACTGGCCCAGCGTAATATCCTTCAGCATAGCGCACCGCCTTTGCGCAGCGCCAGCAGCTGCCGCTCCAACGATTCCACCGTGTACACGGCGGGATCGATGGCAAGGCCCCGCCGTTTCAGCGCCATGGCGATCTGCGTCACCTGCGGCACGTCCAGCCCCGCGTCCAGCAGCTCTTCCCCCCGGGCAAACACCTCTGCCGGAGTGCCGCTCATGAGGATGTGCGCGTTCTTCAAAACCAGAATACGATCCACGTTCCGGGCGATTTCGTCCATGCTGTGGCTCACCAGAAGGATGGTCTTGTGCTTATTGCGGTGGTAGTCCCGGATGTTAGCCATCAGATTTTCCCGGCCCGCCGGGTCCAGTCCGGCGGTGGGCTCGTCCAACACCAGCACGTCCGGCTCCATGGCCAGTACCCCCGCCAGCGCCACCCGGCGCTTTTGCCCGCCGGAGAGCTCAAAGGGGGACTTTTCCAGCTGCTCGTCCCGAATGCCCACCAGCCGCGCAGCCTCCCGGACACAGCGGTCCAGCTCCTCGCCGGTGCGGCCCTGATTGGCGGGGCCGAAGGCAATATCCTTGTAGACCGTCTCCTCAAAAAGCTGATACTCCGGGTACTGGAACACCAAGCCCACCCGGAACCGCACGTCCCGGATTTTTTTCGGCTCCGCCCAGATGTCCTTCCCGCCCAACAGCACCTGTCCGCCGCTGGGCTTCAGCAGACCGTTGAGATGCTGAATCAGGGTGGATTTTCCGGAGCCGGTATGTCCGATGATGCCGACAAACTCCTCGGCGTGGATAGCAAAGCTCATATCCTCCACCGCGCTGCGCTGGAAGGGCGTTCCCACCCCGTAGGTGTGGGTGAGATGGTTCACTTGCAGGATTGGTTCCAATTTTCTTCGTTCCTTCCGCGTCAGTTTCTTTGCAGGGCCGCCGCAACGGCGTCGGCGCACTCTTCCACCCCAAGGGCGTCCAGCGGCACGTCCAGTCCGCTTTTGCGCAGGCGGTCCAGAAGGTCCACGGTGTCCGGCACCGTCAGTCCCATGGACCGCAGCTCCTCCACCCGGACAAACACCTCCCGCGGCGTTCCGTCCATGGCGACGGTCCCGTCGTCCATCACGATGACCCGGTCCGCCTCCTCCGCCTCGTTCATGTGGTGGGTGATGAGCACCACGGTGATGCCCTTTTCCCGATTCAGCCGATGGACGGTGGAGAGCACCTCCTCCCGCCCGATGGGGTCCAGCATGGCGGTGGCCTCGTCCAGCACAATGCACTCCGGCTCCATGGCAATCACGCCCGCAATGGCAATGCGCTGCTTTTGTCCGCCGGAGAGCAGGTGGGGCGCGTGGGTCCGAAAACCGTACATCCCCACCGCCTGCAACGCCTCGTCCACCCGGCGGCGGATCTGCTCCGTGGGTACGCCCAGATTCTCCGGCGCGAACGCCACGTCCTCCTCCACCACATTGGCAACGATCTGGTTGTCGGGGTTTTGGAATACCATGCCCACCCGCTGGCGCACCGCCAAAAGCAGTCCCTCGTCCAGCGTGTCCATCCCTGCCACATAGACCTTGCCGCCCTCTGGCAGTAGCACGGCGTTGAAGGTCTTGGCCAGCGTGGATTTGCCGGAGCCGTTGTGCCCCAGCACCACCACGAAGCTGCCCTTTTCAATGGTGAGGTCCACGCCCCCCAGGGCAAAGATCCTCTCCTGCCCCTCCTCCGCCGGATAGGCGAAGCGCAGAGCCTGCGTTTTGATCATCGTTGCCATCGTATCAGGTCTCACTTTCCCTTGTTTCCATGAAACGCCTCTGCGGCGGTCCTTTTTACTCGCTGAACCAGCGGCCGGTGGCCCCGCAGGGCAGCGCCAGTCCGGTCTCCGTCACGGGGAGACCCAACTCGTCCCAGCTGCACTTGCCGCCGTATTTTTCCGCCACCAGCAGATGCAGCAAATACCCCAGCACCGACGGGGCAAGGCCCGTGGTATAGGAGTTGATAATGACAAACAGCGGCTTGTCCGACAACACGCCGGCGCACAGCTTCACAAAGGGATACAGGCTCTCCTCCAGCTTCCATACCTCGCCTCCGGGTCCCCGGCCATAGCTGGGCGGATCCATGATAATGGCGTCATAGGTCTTGCCGCGGCGGATTTCCCGCTCCACGAATTTGGCGCAGTCGTCCACGATCCAGCGGATGGAGGCATCCTCCACGCCGGAGAGGCGGGCATTGTCCCTGGCCCAGGCCACCATGCCCTTGGCAGCGTCCACATGGCACACGGAAGCGCCCGCCTTGGCGCAGGCCACCGTGGCGGCGCCGGTATAGGCAAAGAGGTTCAAAACCCGGATGGGCCGGTCGGCGGCGCGAATCTTTTCCATGGCGAAATCCCAGTTCGCCGCCTGCTCCGGGAAGAGGCCGGTATGCTTGAAATTCATGGGTTTTACCTGAAAGGTCAGCTCTCCATACTGAATTTTCCAGCTCTCCGGCAGCGCCTTCTTCTCCCAATGTCCGCCGCCGCTCTGGGAGCGCAGATAGCGGGCGTTGGCCTGCTTCCAGGCGGGATTCCGATGGGGCGTCTCCCAGATGGCCTGGGGGTCCGGCCGCACCAGGAACTGCTTGTCCCAGCGCTCCAGCTTTTCCCCGCCGCCGCAGTCCAGGAGTTCATAGTCCTGCCACTTGTCCGCGATCCACATAGTTTTTTCCTCCGTGTGATAAAATCATCTCTTTATAGAAAATCATTTTATTATACCTCTTTTCAATCCGGTTCGTCAATCGCATTCCTCCCGGAATTCGGAATGGCGCGTTCTATATTAAAAATGGACAAGCGTTTGGAAGCAGCTTCCAATGTCCGCTTGCCCTATTTTTATACCCGGAAACCAACCGGGGGAAGTGTGAGGAAAGCACCATGGAAGAAAAAACGTTTGTAGGCTTTAACTATGGCAGATTTCAAAACGATGCCGGCCAGATGCAAGACTATTGCAACGCCTTTATGCTGGAGGACTTCAACGGCACTGAAAGCGCCGATTACCATTTTTGCGGTCAGAAGGCCGTGAAATATGGCTGCGTCAATCCTTCCGTCTACAAGGATATCAAGCCCGGCACGCGCGTTCAGTGCTATTTCGATAGCCGTAAAAAAATTACCTTTATGACTCCTGTCAACAAGGGCTGATTCCTTAGCAAAATAACATCCCCCTGCCGGTGAATGTCGTGACGATATGCACGGTTAAGGGCGGTCCAAAATCGGAGCTTTAAGGCTCCGAGAAGGGCCACTTGACACCATATCGAATTCCGGGAAGTGCTTGCTATATGTCGAATTGTGCATCCCCCGTTCACGTCATTCACCGGTACCGGGATGATATCTACAAGGTAGTTACATTCAAGGGTGATCGGGACCGTGAAAAGCTCGTCCTCCGTGACAAGGAGGACGAGAA
>NZ_JAQUVF010000038.1 GCF_028693505.1 Oscillibacter sp. | reverse complement strand
CGCAGTATGAAAGCAAACGGCTTTGAAGACGTCCCTCATGCAGCCAAGGGCCGGAAATCCCCAGCGACGCTTTTGAGTGGCTATACCGGGATTCTTGAAGCACTGCTGAAAAGCGGTGTTTCTAACTCTGCGGTGTGTTTTGACAGGCTCAAAAAAAGCGGCTATGCCGGTGGGCTGACGACGGTTAAAGTTTATATTGCCTCACATCAGTATCTCATTCCGCCTCAGCGTCATGTTGTGGCTCCACAGGGCAACCGGGGTCGGCGATACCTTACGCCGCCCGGAGAAGCTTTCCAGATGGACTGGGGCTTCACGAGGGTGCAATGCTTTGACGGCAGCGAGTACAACGCAGCCTGCTTCGCCATGGTCTGCCACCACTGCGGGCAGCGATTTGTTGAGTTCTTCCCAAATGCCAAGCAGGAAAATTTGTTCATTGGGATGATTCATGCTTTCCGCTATATGGGCATTCCTAAGACCGTCCTTACAGACAATATGAAGAGTGTGGTAATCCGTCGTGACCAGGATGGCCACCCTGTATGGCAGAAGGACTATGAACAGTTTATGCGGACTGTGGGCTTCCAGACGAAGCTTTGCAAACCGCGACACCCCTTTACCAAGGGCAAGGTGGAACGCCTTGTACGGTTCGTGAAAGACAACTTTCTTGCAGGCCGTGTTTTCTGGAATGTGACGGATTTGAATTATGATGCCTTGGAATGGTGTACTGAACAGAATGAAGCATACCACAAGAACCTCGGCATCCCGAATGATGAGCATTCCAAGCACTGCGCTGAAGTGGTGTCCAAACTGGATGACAGTACAGAACTGATGCTTTTGCAAAGAGATATCCGCTGTTTGTTCAGTTGACATTAAATAATAGCGCAAATTAGCGCCACGATTGAAACAAAAATAGAGATTCCGCCCATAATAACGATTTTTTTTCTGAGCTCTGCAGATAAGGAGTCTAATTTATTTTTCATTTCTTGAGCATGCTCTGAATAAAGTGTTTTGGACTTCTGTAGGAGATTCTCGCAATTCTCAGTATACTTATCAGCGGACTCTTTCATTGACTGCAAGGTAGATGTCACTGCAATAGATTCAACTTGATTAAGAACAGTCTCCGATGTCTTAATAGCTTTTGACAAATCGCTACTAATTTCCTGTAAGTTGTCAGCGACCTCAATCAGCTTAGCTTTTGCCGCAGAAAACGAAGCAGTTTCTTTATCTATGCTCTCAATATTTTCTATTAATTCTTCAATACGCGTTTTAAGAACTTTGTATTCGCTCTCAGCCATATTTATTCTCCTTTAAAATTTTTAATTGTATAACAATTTTTTGTTGATAACCAGTTTGTGAAGTGACCAGAATTGGGGGCATCAGAAGCACTCCTAAGGATTGATTTTGTTCGAAGTTGAGACTACAATATATGTGTTGTATTTTGAGGTTGCTGGGAATAAATGGAGACAACATATGGAGTACTTATCTATGCTCTCGTCCCAGTACGCTGCTGTGGCGGGCGGTCGGTTCTCCCGCAGCAAGCAAGGATTTGAGCGGCTACACCGACGGGGCCTCCGTGGCAGATTACGCCAAGAACGCCTTTGCCTGGGCGGTAGAAACCGGTGCCGTCTCCGGAACCTCCGCAATGACGCTCTCTCCCAACGGCACCGCGACCCGCGCACAAATTGCGGTAATTTTGAGCCGGTACGGCCAGAGTGGGAAGTAAAAGAGCGCACCCGATGCATCCCACGCACCACACAGGGTTTTGCAAGACCGACTTCCCACATTCCATCCCTTCTTTGGGTACCGTGCGCAGCAAGGGCCCGGATTCTCTTTTGAGAATCCGGGCCCTTTTTTCCGTTTCGCTGATTTTTCAGCCTCACTTGCAGGGCGGCGCTCGATTCCTTAAAGATCGTGGCCGATGAAGTGATCGATCATGTACGACATGCTCAGCAAAAACCGCGTATGGCTGCTGTCCAGCTGGATGCGGGTCAACTCCTGAATGCGCTCCAGCCGGTAGTTGAGGGAATTGCGGTGGATGTACAGCTTCTCCGCCGTCTTTTTGACGCTGCAATCGCACTCCAGATAGGTCTCCAGCGTGTGGTAGAGGTCACCGCCGTTTTCGTGGTCATAGCGGCTGAGAAGGGACAGGGCAGGGTGGCAGTAAAGTCCCAACGACTCGCCCTCTCCGGTTTTATCCAGTAGGTCGTAGAACAGGCAATCGGCGTAGCGGCACACGCTCTCGCCGGGGTTGAGCCGCGCCGACAGCTCCAGTGCCCGCCGGGCCTGTGCGTAGCGCTTGGCGAAGTTCTCCGGGCGGAAGAACACGTTGGAAACGCCAATGCGCAGATGCTCGTCCTGCGCAAACGCTTCCAGCGCCGTGCGCTGCTCGTCCTGCAAATCAGGTGCATCGCCCAGAGGAACCAGCGCCGCGATGCCGCCTTCGTGAAAGGTAAAGCGCGTCTGGGGCAGACGGCGTACCAGCTCCGTGGCGGTGTCCTCCTTTAGGTGCCGCTGCCCGAGATAGCGGGTCTGCCGGATGCACAGCGCGCACAGGTGGGGAGAGAACTTCAGTGTGGCAATGCGGGGGGCGATCTCCTCCGGCGAGGCGCCGATCAAAAGGTCATAGAGCAGCTTATCGTAGGCCGTGTTGCCGGGAATCAGATAGGGCGCATAGCGGGCGATGGAATCTCCCGCAGCCGCGCTGATCACCGGCAGCAGCTGCATATGAGCCGAGGAGATGGGCGTCTCCTTTTCCAGCATCAGCACGATGCCCGTCAGCTTCCCGTTAATGAAAATCTTGCTGGAGAGCTTGCGCAGGGGGGAGGCATAGCAGGTGACCACCACGGGGTCTGAGGTCATGGCCGCGTTTTTCACCTCGTCCAGCTGCCGGACCGCATTGACAAATTCGTAGGTGCAGTAACCCAGCCGAATATTTTCCGCCCACAGCGGGTCCTCGATGGGGTAGACGGTGGAGTGGGTCAGCACCTTGAAGTCCGTATCCAGCAGCACCACGGAATTGCCCAGCCGTGCCGCCGCCAGATTCGCCACCTGCTCTAAGCTGCGGCTTCTGGCGGCACAGTCCATCAGTTCCCCGTAAAGTCCCTGCCCCTGGGAGCTGTCCACGGCGGTCTTGGCCGCATTGAACAGCAGGAACAAATCGCCGCTGTCCGCCAGCGCAAGGGAGGAGGAAACCTCCCCCAGCGCCTGCGTTTCCGGCGTCCGAATCAAGATGCACTGGGGCGGCAGACGTCCGCCTGTGAGTTGTGCAAAATCTCCAAAATAAAGAGTTTCATTTGTGTATTCCGTCTGTGTTCCATCGATCAAGGCTACGTCGTTTATGTCAAAAAAGTCGTTTGCATGAACGATTTTGGCGGAATTTCCCGAGGAAATCCGATTTAGCAATGTTGTGAAAAGCATTTCGTTCACCTCGCCGCTATTATAGTGCATCATGCACAAACCGTCAACAATCTTTCGGGCACCGGAACCGTTTCTTTTCGCACATTGCGCTGCTTATAATGAGCTCATCAGGAAACCAAAATTTGAAATGGAGGAGATTTTCTTATGAGATTCCAAGATCAGACTGCAATCGTTACGGGTTCTACCGAGGGAATTGGCAAGGCCACAGCCATCCTGCTGGCATCTGAGGGCGCCAAGGTCGTCATCGTCGGCAGAAAAGAAGAGGCCGGCAACGCTGTTGTCGAGGCCATCAAGGCCGCCGGCGGCGAGGCGTTCTTCCAGAAAACAGACGTTACGTCTGCCGCTGATCTGGATGCGCTGGTCGCTGCAACCATCGCCCACTACGGCAAGATCGACATTCTGGTGAACAACGCCGGCATCGGCGGCAGCCTCGCCAACATCGACCAGATCACCGACGAGGAGTGGGACAAGGTGCTGGCAACCAATTTGACCGCTCCGTTCCAGATGCTCAAGCGGGTGATCCCCGTCATGGAAAAGGACGGCGGCGGCAAGATCGTCAACGTGGCGTCCATGGCCTCCACCGCTGCCGGACGTGGCGGCATCGCCTACACCACCGCCAAGCACGGTGTGCTTGGTCTGACCCGTCAGGTATCTTTGGACCACGGCCACAACGGCATCCGCATCAACGCCGTGCTGCCCGGCCCCATTGACACTCAGATGATCGCGCGGGTTCTGGCCATTCCGCAGCATCCCGTGAATCTGAAAATCAAGATGAGCCCGTCGGGACGTCCCGGCCAGCCCGAGGAAGTGGCGCAGGCCATTGCGTTCCTCGTCAGCGACGAATCCAGCTTCATCCACGGCGCAGCGCTGGGCGTTGACGGCGGCTACACCATTTTCTAAGAACGGATACAAGGAAGGAGCAATCTCATGTACGAAAAGCTGTTTTCCGAAGGCAAAATCGGAAAGGTGACCCTGAAAAACCGGCTGGTCATGTCTCCCATGGGCATCGGCCTTGCCAATTTGGACGGTACACCCTCCGAGGATATGATTGCCTATTATGAAGCCCGCGCCATCGGCGGCGCCGGACTCATCATTCCCGAAATCACCCGCGTCAACGACGTCCACGGCCCCGGCCTGATGCGCCAGCTCTCCGTGACGCAGGATCGGCACATCGAGCCGCTTTCCCGTCTTGCCGCAGCCGTCCACAAGCACGGCAGCAAGATCTTCATTCAGCTGCACCATCCCGGCCGCGAAACCGTCACGGCACTTTTGGGCGGAGCGCCCACCGTGTCGGCCTCCGACATTCCCTGCAAGTATCTCCAGCAGCCCACCCGGGCGCTGACCACGGATGAGGTCAAGCAGCTAATAGGCCAGTTCATCGACGGCGCAGTTCGCGTCCAGAAGGCCGGCTGTGACGGCGTGGAGCTCCACGCTGCCCACGGCTACCTGCTCCAGCAGTTCCTGTCTCCCTATACCAACAAGCGCACCGACGAGTACGGCGGCAGCTTTGAAAACCGCCTGCGCATCGTCACCCAGATCATCTCCGGTATCCGCGCAAAATGCGGCGCGGATTTCCCCATCGGCGTACGCCTAACCGTGGAGGAATTTCTGGACAAAACCGGCGTCACCGAGGATTACATCCACATTCAAGACGGCGTGAAAATCGCCATGGCGCTGGAGCAGACCGGCATCGATTTTCTGGACGTGTCCGTGGGTCTGTACGAAACCGGCATGACCTGCGTGGAGCCGGTGTCGTTCCCGCAGGGCTGGCGGCATGACCTCATCAAGGCCGTCAAGGATCATGTGAGCATCCCCGTCATCGGCGTGTCCGTCATCCGGGAACCTGCTGTGGCGGAAAAGTTTTTGGACGACGGCGTGGAGGACTTCATCTCCATGGGCCGCAGCTGGCTGGCTGACGAACAGTGGGGCAAAAAGGTGCAGGAGGGCAGGGAAGCGGAGCTTTGCAAGTGCATCAACTGCCTGCGCTGCTTCGAGAGCCTCAACGAATACAACGCCGCCGGTCTGCCTGCCGAGTGTGCGCTCAATCCCCGGCTGGCACGGGAGAAGAAGTACGGCGATCTGCCCTGCGACACGCAACATCACTCCGTGGTGGTCGTCGGCGGCGGTCCCAGCGGCATGATGGCCGCCAAGACACTGGCAGAGCGGGGCTGCAAGGTCACGCTGATGGACAGAGGAAACGCCTTGGGCGGCACGGTCAATCAGGCCAAGATGCCCCCGCTGAAAGAGCGCATGGAGTGGGTCATGGACTACTACCGCACCGCGTTTGCAAAGCTGGGCGTGGAGGTTCGCTTGAACACGGAGGCCACCGCCGACATGATCGCGGACATGAAGCCCGATGCAGTCATCGTGGGCACCGGCTCCAAGTCCGTCATCCCCGCAAAAATTCCCGGTGCAACGGGCTCCAACGTCTACACGGTGGAGCAGGTACTCACCGGTAAAGTCAATCTGGACGGCAAGCACGTCACCATGATCGGCGCAGGCATCACCGGCATTGAAACCGCCGAGTATCTGGCGGCGCGCAAGGCGCAGGTCACCGTTGTCGACCTTCTGGACAAGGTGGCTCCCAAGGCAAACCACACCAACGTGGCCGACATCTGCGGCAGACTTTCCAAATACGGCACGAAGTTCCTGCTGGGTCATGCGCTGCAGGAGATCAAGGCTGACAGCGTGGTTCTGGAAAATCAGGCAGACAAGTCTGCTGTGACCGTTCCCACGGACGCGGTGGTGATGTCTCTGGGCTACAAGCCCGACACGGCGCTTGCCGATGCACTCAAGGCAAAGGGACTGCACGTTGTCGCCGTAGGCAGCGCCGTCAAGGACGGCACCATTGCTCCGGCAACCCGCACGGGCTACGAGGCCGCACGGTCTTTGTTTGTGGCGCAGCCCAAGGTCACGACTTTCCGTACCTCCGCCGAGGAGATGCCAAACTTCGGCAAGGTGTCCCTGATGGATGAGCAGGAGGGCATCTACATGGCGTACCTCACCGACCCCGCCGCCATTGCCCGGATTCTGCCGCCGCCTCTCAAGCCTTTTTCCATGCCGGTAGTAACGCTATCTGTCTGCCACATCCGCAAGCCAACCTTCGCCGATGATTATTACGAGGCGATCTTGGGCGTCTACTGCACCTACGGCAAGACGCTGGGACTGTACCCCATTTCTCTGGTTTTGGGCGGCAACGGTGCCGAGATGGCCGTCCAGTGCGGCCGCGATAACGGCTCCATCCCCAAGAAGCTGGGCGCGGAGTTTGTCATGCGCCGCAACGGCAGCCACGTGACCGCAGGCGTTGTGCGCCGCGGCACGCAGCTGGTGGACATCGACATGGAGCTGGGGCAGTACAACAGCCCCCTGACCCATGCGCTCTATCAGGCGCCGGCAGCCGGTAAGCAGGTGTTCGGCGGCGGTTTCTACTTCCACTTTGACCGCGAGCCGGACGAAAACGGCGTCAGCCATTTCATGAACGGCGCACTGCTGCAAAACCTGTGCGAGTATAACTACAAGTCCTGGGAGCCGGGCACGGTGGACGTGAAGCTCAAGTCCTCGCTGGACGATCCTTGGGCGGAGCTGCCCATCAACACCATCGTCGGCGGCGCCTATTCCACCAACAGTCTGCTGGTACATAAACTGAACATGGTGGAGCATCTGAACGCAGACGACATTGTGCCGTATCTGCTCACCGGGCGCTATGACCGCACGGCGTTCATGGAGACCGGCAGAGTCTGATTGCACCCGATGACTTAGAAAATAGCAACGCCAAGCGCGTAAAAGGAGGGCTGCCAGTGGCAGCCCTCCTTCTTTGTGTCTTTTGGGGTTTCGATTTCCGGTAGCAGAATCGTTTTCAGGCGGATTGCATCATTTAAAATACAATGCCACAGGCAGAACCGCCGATCAGCGCATATTGACCGGTATACTCGGCAAACCGCTCCCGGAAAATGTCAATCCCGTCGATCATTCCAATACGCCTCCACCAGATCATTCAGTTCGTCCTGCACGCGGATATCATCAGCCGTATGGTTCAAAGACACGTAAATTATTTCATTATCAATGGTACAATGCAATTGTTTTTGGTATAGTCTAAGCGAATTTTAGCATGGATTTTTTGTATAAAGCTTTTGCTTTGCAAAAGTGCTCGTCATCAGCAGCAAACGCGGAAAGCCGCACACTTTACGTCTTTTTATTTAACATACTCGTCAAAGGAAGGCAATCTGTCTACTCGCAGAATTCTTTTACAAACTGAGTGGCCACTACAAATATATAATTACAGGGTTCTCGTTGTAAATTGCTGATGCCGGCTCCGTGGCTTATCTGGCAGTGACAGCAGCAGCATTCCACGCTCCACCAGCGGATTTACATAGCCTGTCATTAAATAGGTCTTTGTAATGTGGCTGAATTCCTGCGCAAGATCCTCCCGTGTACGGGGCCGACAGCAGAAGTGCAGAATTGCTTCTTCGAGAGAGCGTGTCGGTTTCTCTTTTATTTCCAAAGCCGAATTATAGAGGATTACGCGGAATGTTCCCCGTTCATTTTCAAATACCGGTTCCGGCAAATGGTACGCTTTCATTTCCTTGCGGATGGTCGGAATCCCGGAAAAACGATTTTCCGTCTCATTCTCGATTTCCATCGCACCGGCAATAAACGGGTTTCGGGTATCAGCGGATACCGTTCCCAGCGTGTCGATGGTCAGGCGGCCATACAGACCACCCGGATTTTCGACGACCATCCTATTGCGATACATCACCACCGTGATCGGTGCCGTTTCCGTGTGAATGCTGTAATCTCTGTGAATGAGCGCATTGAGCAAAATCTCGCGAACCGCCATAACAGGATATTCTGTACGGTCTTTCCGCTCTCCGGTATCGCGGTCAATGATCGTCTGGACGGACATGTTCCGCCTCACAAAGGAGAGCGCCCCTGCCAGCATTTGAGGCAAGGTTCCCTCAATCGTTGTATTGTCAATAAATCTGGCTCCATTGTCTGCGGTATCTCCCATCTCAGTTCCGGGAACGACCACTGCAGTAATGCAGAGTCGGGGGAAAAAGCTTTGCGGATAATCGGAAAAAAGTTCGATACCCGCCAGCGTCGGCGCCCCGTTAATGCAAAAGCCCTGAAGCCGTAATTGTCGCTCCTTGGAAAGAGCGGCCAAATTGGGTTTTGCGACCGACAGGCGAACCAGATAATCGTCTAAATACCGAGTCTGAATATCAGCCTGGGTAGCGCGATCTACGATTCGAAGTTCATCCTGTATTTTTTTTCGATAGGCTTCGTAACTGTAAACCTCATACTCCGTCATTTTTCTGTCCGCGTCTCCAACGCGGATGTAAGAGCCTTGATTTGGTCCTTTTCCCTTGTAATAGCAAGGCCTTCTGGCCATTTCAATTTCCTGGATCTCGGCACTGACCACGGCTTTTCCATCAATCTTGGTGGCAGTACACAATGCCCGAACAGGCGGATCCATCTGCAGGCACTGCTCGCTCACTTTCTTTTGCAGATCGGCAGCATCGTAGACCCCACACAACTGATAATCGCTCTGCTCGTCAATGCCAAATAAAATAATTCCTCCGCCGGTCTGATTAGAAAAGCTTGACAGTGTATCATAGATTTTGGGTGCTCCCTGGCATGCAGCCTTCAGTTCAATTTGATTGGATTCGCTTTTTAATGCCTGTACCTTTTTTACAAGAGATTCCAGTTCCTCAATTAGCATTGCAATCACCTGCCTTTGACTAATCCTATCACATTAACTCGAATTATTCAATCGAAATTCGAGTTATTTTTAAGTTATTATAATTGTATTTGCAATTAATTTAAAAATTCGACCAAATTTTTTAAAAATGCCAAAAAGGCGCAACTGTCTTGATCGCGTACCAGTCTCAGACCGTCGTCAGCCTCTCATGGTATACAGGAAGGGGGGCGACTGTCATCCGTTACCAACAGCTCTACATACTCCGTTTCATTTGGCCGAATGGGGCAGAGGCTTTATTCACCTATCTGCCTACCGGACGCTATGACTGCACGGCGTTCATGGAGACTGGCAGCGTCGGATTGCGCTGCAATTTGATCGGTGTCTTGGTATTTTTCCACTGTCTCGCTTTTACCCTGCGCTTTAATCTTCTCAATCTCGACTTGAGCTTGTTTTAGCTTTATGGGGCGCATGAATGAGCGGATTACCCCTGTAGGCCATTCGTCTGCCCAGCAGTATATTTTCATCAGTGCGCTTTCTAAGGGTATCATTTGCAGTAAAACCGGCAAAACTATACCCGATGTGGTATTATTTTTGGTATATTTATTGAAATAGTCCCTTTCGGGTATATTTTTCTCTATAATCCTTGACTTTATACCTTAACGGGTATAGTATTGGTATTGTAAAAGTTTTGGAGGAGGGGTGGCGCAGATGAATCCCATCGCAGCGTACATTAAGGAAAACCGAAAAGCAGCCGGCCTGACACAGGCGGAATTTGCCATGCGGTCCGGTCTGGGGCTTCGCTTTGTCCGGGATCTGGAACAGGGTAAAACAACGGTGCGGCTGGATAAGGTCAACACCGCTCTGGCCATGTTTGACATGGAGGCCGTTCCCGGCAGAAAAGGGGCGTCTGAATGAGCACGTTTCGAACCGCCTATATTTATGTGCGAAACTGCTTTGCCGGTGAGTTGTCCGAAACGGACGAAGGATACGTCTTTGCCTATGATGCAGATTATCTGGCGGCAGGAGCGTCCCCCGTTTCCCTGACCCTTCCCCCGCGCAAAGAGCCGTATGTATCCAAGACGCTCTTTCCCTTTTTTGACGGTCTGATTCCGGAGGGCTGGCTGCTGCACATCGTCAGCCGAAACTGGAAGCTGGATACCAATGACCGGTTCGGCCTGCTGCTGGCAGCCTGCCGGGATGTGGTGGGAAATGTGAGAGTGGAAGGGGCGCGCGTATGAACTGCCTGTGCTGCGGAAAACCGCTCCCGGCCTCTGGCGGAGTATCCGGCTGGCATAAAAGCTGTATCCGGCGATTCTTTGGCACCGGCCAAATCCCGAAAATTCAAATCGACGATGAGACACTGGAGCTTCTGGCCGAGGAGAGCACTAACCGGGGCTTTACAGTGCCCGGTGTTCAGAAAAAGCTGTCGCTCCATCTGATGAACGAGGGCGATCAGCCTCGCCTGACTCTGGTCAATTACCCCACGGGGTATATTCTGAAACCTCAGGTGGAAGAATTTGAGGCGCTGCCCGAATCCGAGCAGCTGGTCATGTGCATGGCCGATGCCGCCGGCCTTTCAACAGTGCCCCACGCCCTCGTCAGGGGGAACGGCGGCCCTGCCTATATTACAAAGCGAATCGACCGTGTCTTTTCTGCGGGAAAAGATGTCAGACTTCTGGCGATGGAGGATTTCTGTCAGCTCGATCTGCGCCTGACGCAGGATAAATACAAGGGCTCTTATGAGCGCTGTGCCAGGATCATAAGAAAGTATTCCCATCGAAGCGGACTGGATATGTCCGAATTCTATCTGCGTCTGGTCTTTTGCTTCCTCGTGGGCAACTCGGATATGCACCTGAAGAACTTCTCCCTCATCGAAACGGCGGAGGGCTCTGGCGAGTATATACTCTCCCCGGCTTACGACCTGCTGCCCGTGAATGTCATGATGCCGGAGGACAGGGAACAGTTTGCCCTTTCCATGAACGGCAAAAAGACAAACCTTCATAGGAAAGACTTCCTGCTGTTCGCCGATACCTGCGAAATTTCAAGGCGCTCCGCTGAAAAGATGATCGCAAAGCTGACGGGCATGGAACCCACATTTCTCTCCATGTGCGAAACATCTCTCCTGCCGGAATACCTCCGGGCATCCTTTGCAGAGCTGATTCACGCAAGGGCGGCTGTGTTGAACGGTTCCCCCGCCTGATGGCCTGTACTCAGACGCCAATCGCTCTGCCGACGGCTTTTGAACCAGACAAGGCATTCTCGGGAGTCTTGTACTCGCTACCCGTCAAGCATCACAAACACCAGCGTGTACGACGGGCAGTGCCGCGCCTGCGGATGGGTGTCTCCTACAACTGAGTGGATCTTCTTCCGCTTCCGCTCAGTTGTAGGGTGCTTTCCTGCGCCACGGAGGTTGCGCCCAGTTGTAGGGCGCTTGCCTCCTCTAATTTTTTGCAAAATATATGGAACAAATGTACGTTTTTCTTGCCTGTACCGCCTTCCAATGCTATACTGAGGCAAACAGCAATTTTGTGCGCGGGCGCGCACCGCCGGGAGGGATTTGCCATGGACAGCGTACTGGAGGGCTTGAATGAAAAACAGCGGGAGGCCGTCACCACCGTGGAGGGCTTCGTCCGCGTCATCGCCGGCGCCGGCAGCGGCAAGACCCGGGCGCTGTCCCACCGGTTTGCGTTTCTGGTCAACGAGGTGGGCATCCTGCCGGGAAACATCCTGTGCGTGACCTTCACCAACAAGTCCGCAGGCGAGATGCGCCAGCGCATCCGCCGTCTGACCGGGGACAGCGACACCGGCTATATCTCCACCTTTCACAGCTTTTGCGTCTCCGTTTTGCAGGAGGACATCTCCGCCGTGGGCTATCCGAAAACCTTTCTGGTGCTGGACAACGCGGACATCGACGCCATGCTCAAGCTCATCTACGAGGAGCGGGGGCTGACGCTGCGGCACATGACCTTTGCCAAGGCCCGGGACATGATCGAAATCCGTAAGCTGGAGAAAAACCCGGACTACTACGAGGACATGATCGCCCTGCCGCTGGAGGGGCTGCGCCAGAAGTATCTGGACGCGGTGGAGGTCTCGGACATCATCTTCTGGGGCTATCTCTATCAGGAGAAAAAGTGCTTTGCGCTGGACTACAACGACCTCATTAAATACGTCCTCTACCTCTTTGACCGGGACGAGGACATTCGCCTCAAGTGGCAGCAGCGGCTGGAATACATCATGGTGGACGAGTATCAGGACATTGACGCCCTGCAATACCGGCTGATGTGCGTGCTGTGCGGCTACCACAAAAACCTTTTCATCGTAGGCGACCCCGACCAGACCATCTACACCTGGCGAGGTGCGGACGTGCGCTACCTGCTGGACTTTGACAAGTCCTTCCCCGGCACGAAAACCATCCTGATGATGGAAAACTACCGCTCCACGCCCCAGATTTTGCGGGCGGCGGACTCCCTCATTGCAAAGAACACCCAACGGCTTCAAAAGCAGTTCCTCCCCACCCTGCCGGACGGGGAGAGCGTCCTCTATCACCACGCCAAAACCACGGAGGACGAGGCCAAATGGATCGCGGAACAGATTGCATTGCTTGCCAAGCAGGGCGTGCCCTTGAGTGACGTGGCCATTTTGTACCGGGCGCACTATCTCTCCCGGACGCTGGAGGAGGTCTTTTTAAAGGAAGAGCTGCCCTACACGATTTACAGCGGCATCCAGTTTTACGGCCGTATGGAGATCAAGGACGTGCTGTCCTATCTGCGGCTGATCGCCTATCAGGACGACCTGTCCTTTGCCCGGGTGGTGAACCTGCCCAAGCGGAACATGGGCGAGCGGCGCATGCGCTTTTTGCGGGATTACGCTCAGGAGCACACCTGCACCCTGTACGACGCCCTGAAAGCCACCATTGACAACGAGATCTTCAAAAGCACCAAGGCCAAAGGCTTTTTGCATCTGATTGAGTCCTTTCTCGCCGGGCGGAACGATGTGCCGGTGTCCGAGCTTTTAAGCGCCGTGCTGGATAAGAGCGGCTACGAAGCCGCCCTGCGCACCGAGGGCAGTCAGGAGCGGCTGGACAATCTGGCGGAACTGAAACAGTCCGTCCACGAATACGAAACCTCCTGCGGCGAGGAATGCACGCTGGAATACTACCTGGCCCACGTCGCCCTGATGACCAACACGGACACCGCCTCCGTCCGCAACGCCGTGAAGCTGATGACCGTCCACACCGCCAAGGGGTTGGAGTTCCCGTACGTGTTCCTCTGCGGCATGGACGAGGGCATCTTCCCCTCCAAGAAAACCGCCACGCTGCCGGGAATGGAGGAGGAGCGCCGCCTCGCCTTTGTGGCCGTGACCCGGGCGCAAAAGCGGCTCTTTCTCTCCGATGCGGAGGGGCGCAATCTGGACGGGTCGTACCGCTACCCCTCCCGGTTCCTATTTAACATTGACAAGCCCCTGCTGGAGTACACCGACGAGTTGGACGAGCGCCTGATCTCCGAGTGCGACAGCCTGATTCAAAGCAGCGAGCGGTATCTCGCCACCATGTCCGACGGGCTTCCCTTCGCCGTGGGCGATCGGATTCACCACTTTCTCTTTGGCAGCGGCACGGTGACGGACATTGACCGGGGCAAAGGTGCCTATGTCATTCAGTTCGACACCCTGCCCACCACCCGGGCCATCAGCTTTCGGGCAAAGCTGGAGCGGGAGCAGGAAAAATGCGCAAAAAAAGACACCATACAGCGATGATGCCCTTCTTATAAATATATCGTTTATTCCCAATTCAACAGTGTACCTTCAGGAACACACTTTTAGTTAATTTACTGGCCTGCCAATTTGGCAGGCCAGCTTTTAATTCCGTTTCACGTTTATACCGAAGAACGTTTCAACCAATCTTTTACTTCTTCAATGTCTGGAATGGACTTAGCGGCACCTGCCCGGGTAACCGCGATGGCACTGGCCGTGCCGGCCAACGTCAACGGAAAAACGCCCTGTACAGGATCCAGCACACCCCGCAGAAAAAATCCGGTAAATGTATCTCCGGCACCGGTGGTATCAAGAGCCTGAACCTGCAGGGCCTTGCAAGAGACGGTCCCGTTTTCTCCGCCCCAGATACTGCCCTTTTCTCCCAGCGTAAGAATGACCTCGGTTGTGGGATACTTCTTGCGCAGGCTGCACAGCATTTTTTGGGGGTCACTTTCACCGCTCAGTGCTTCGCCCTCTATCTCATTGATGAACAACCACCGGACCTTTTGCAGCGGATAGTCCCGAATAGCTGTCTGAATCGGTGAGGCATTGAAGGCAACCTTCATTCCCTTGGCATATGCACGGTCGATCGCTTCGGCTACCATGTTTGTCTCGTTCTGCATCAGCAGAACATCTCCTGCGGAGAAGTTGGAGAATTTTACACCCGGCGGCGGCAGTGTTTTACAGTTGCGGCGGAGAAATTTGACACCTGCGGCGGCGGGATTTGACAGGGTTGCCGCCGCAGGCGTCAAGCGACGTCAGTCGTTCTCGGAAATGCCTTT
>NZ_JAQUVF010000015.1 GCF_028693505.1 Oscillibacter sp. | reverse complement strand
AACAAAAGAGAGCGGACGAAAGTCCGCTCTCCCAGCTCAGCGCTTATTGCCGGGTTTAAAAAGAATTGCCATGACCACGCCGAAAACCACCGCCGCCGTGATACCGCCCGCCGTGGCGCTGAGACCGCCGGTGAACACGCCCAGCCAGCCCTGCTCGCCGGTGGCCTTCACCACGCCCTTGGCAAGGGCGTGACCAAAGCCGGTGAGCGGGACCGTTGCGCCCGCGCCGCCCCACTGGACGAGGGGCTCATACAGCCCAAAGGCGCTGAGCGCCACGCCCGCCACCACATAGCTTGTGAGAATGCGGGCGGGCGTGAGCTTGGTCCGGTCAATGAGAATCTGCCCGATGGCGCAGAGGATGCCGCCGCAGAGAAATGCGTTGAGATATTCCATAGAGACGCCTCCCGGATGTTTTCTGCGGTCAGTTTTTCCCAAAAACGGCGGATTATGCAAAAGGGGAGGAGACCGGATAAATCCGGCCTCCTCTATGAAAAGGAAGTAGCAGGGAATGGAAGAACCTTACTTGGCCTCGTCCTGCAGCGCGTCGTAGCCCTGCTCGCCGGTGCGGACCTTGATGACGTTTTCCACGTTGGAAACAAAAATCTTGCCGTCGCCGATGTGGCCGGTGTAGAGGACCTTTTTGGCGGTGTTCACCACCAGGGCAACCGGCAGCTTGCACACCACAATGGAAACCTGAATGCTTGGCAGCATGGTGGCTTCCACCTTGGCGCCCCGGAAGTATCCCTCGGTCTTGCCACGCTGTTCGCCGCAGCCCATCACGTTGCAGGCGGTGATGCCGGTGATGCCGATGTCGAACATGGCACGCTTCAAAGCGTCGAAGCGCTCCATCTTGCAGAGAATATCGATTTTGGTCATCTTCACGCCGTCAGAGGAAACGGGCGCGGAGGCGGCGGGAGAGACGACCTCCACGGGAACAGACGTCTCCACGGGAACGTCGCCCTCCGCCACGGGCAGACCGTCGGGCGTGTCGTCATAGGTGAAGGCAAAGCCGCCGTAAGCGGAGGGCAGGCCGTGCTCGGTGATGTCGAGGCCCTTCATCTCCTCCTCCGCGGAAACACGCAGACCGATGGTGTGCTTAAGAATCTGAAAGACGATGGTGATCATCACGGCGGCCCAGAGCGCGGTGGCGGCAACGCCAAGGCACTGAATCAGGAAGAAGTGGAACCCGCCGCCGTAAAAGACGCCGCCGTCCACGGCGAAAAGTCCGGTGAGCAGGGTGCCGGCGGCGCCGCAGACGCCATGGACGGAGATCGCGCCCACAGGATCGTCAATTTTCAAAACGGCGTCGAAGAAGCCGACGGAGATGGGCAGCAGCAAACCGGCCACAATGCCGATGATGGCGGCGCCTGCGGGAGAGACGGCGTCGCAGCCTGCGGTGATGGCCACAAGACCGGACAGAGCGGCGTTGAGCGTCATGCCCACATCCGGCTTCTTGTAGCGCAGCCAGGTGTAGATCATCGTGACGCAGCAGGCCACAGCCGCAGCAAGGTTGGTGTTAACGAAAATCAGCCCGGCGGAGAGTAACACGTCGTCGCCCTCCATGGAGACGGTGGAGCAGCCGTTGAAGCCGAACCAGCAGAACCAGAGGACGAACACGCCCAAAGCGCCAAGAGAGAGGTTGTGGCCCAGAATGGCGCGGGGGTTGCCCTTTTCATCGTACTTGCCGATGCGGGGGCCCAGAATGGCGGCGCCGATGGCGGCGCACACACCGCCCACCATGTGGACCGCCGTGGAACCGGCAAAGTCGTGAAAGCCCAGCTGGCTCAGCCAGCCGCCGCCCCAGATCCAGTGGCCGGAGATGGGATAGATGAAAGCGGAGATGCAGAAGGAATAGATGCAGTAGGAAATGAACTTGGTCCGCTCCGCCATGGACCCGGAGACGATGGTGGCGGAGGTGGCGCAAAAGACGGTCTGAAAGATCAGGAACGCGAACAGCGGCACGCCTGCCGGGAGAATGGATGCATAATCTCCCCCGACAAAGGGGTCCAGCCCGCCGATGATGGCGCCGCCGCCGGCGAACATCAAACCGAACCCCAGAATCCAGTAGGTGGGGGTGCCGATGCAAAAGTCCATGAGGTTTTTCATGAGAATGTTGCCGGTGTTTTTGGCCCGGGTAAAGCCCGCCTCACACATGGCGAAACCGGCCTGCATGAAAAAGACCAGAGCCGCGCCCAGCAGTACCCAGATGGTGTTGACAGATGAATACATAGTGTTCCCTCCTTAAGAAACAAAAGGCAAGGACGCCGGAGAGTAATCACTCTCTCAGGCGTCCTTGCCTTTATGTTGGTATGACTTTACCACTGCAAAGCGGGCTTCGTCAATGGGCGAAATTTCCAAGAAATCTGCACTTTTAAACAAAAAGTTCTCAGGAACTTATATAATGTCCACTGAACAAATGCACTTTGAGAAGTGCATTTACCAAAAGAGCGAAAATCGCTCTTTTGGGTTTTAAAACAGGGCTGTTTTGAAACTTCAGCAGACATTATATAATTCGCACAATGGCAATGCTCACAGCGGGGCCACAAGGTTGGTATAGCCCATCAAAAACGAATCCACCTCCGCAGCGGCGGAGCGCCCCTCGGCGATGGCCCACACCACCAGAGACTGTCCCCGGCGCATGTCGCCCGCGGCAAAGACCTTCTCCACATTGGTGGCAAAGCTGCCCGGACGGGTCCAAACGGTCCGGTCAGATTCCACGCCGAAGGCCTTGCAGACGTCCGCTTCGCAGCCGGAAAAGCCGGTGGCGGCGATCAGCAACGAGCAGGGCAGGGTCTCGCCGTCGCGGGTGACAACGCCGGTGAGGACGCCGTCCTCCCCGGTGACAAGACTCTGGGGCTGCACGCCGAAGCGGCGGGGATCGGTTCCGGTGACGCATAGCGCCTCCTCGTGGGCGTAGTCCAGCGGCAGACGGCCATCCTTTACGTAATCCTCCCGGGGACGGCGCACCAGCTGGGTGACGGAGGCGCAGCCCTGTCGCAGGGCGGTGGCCACGCAGTCGCTGGCGGTGTCGCCGGTGCCGATGATGACCACGTCCCGGTTTTGCGCCGAGGGGACGGAGACGGTCTCTTTCGCAAAAATATGCCGTTCCACGGCGGCCTTGAGGTATTCCGTGCCGTAATACACGCCGGAAACGCCCTTGTCGTCGATGCCCAGGGGCCGGGGAGCGCCGGATCCGCAGCAGAGGATCACCGCGTCGTATTCCCGCAGCAGGCGCGCTGCGGTGGCGCTTTGGGCGGCGTCCACCCCGCAAACAAAGCTCACGCCCTCGTCGGTCATGAGGTCGATGCGGCGCTGCACCACGGATTTGGGCAGCTTCATGTTGGGGATGCCGTAGGTCAAAAGGCCGCCGGGCCGTTCCCATCGCTCTACCACGGTGACGGAGTGGCCCCGGTGATTGAGCTGGTCCGCTGCCGCGAGGCCCGCGGGGCCGGAGCCGACCACGGCCACCTTTTTCCCGGACCACTGGGGCGGGCGGCGGCGCAGGGAGGCGGTGTCGGCGAACGCCGTCTCAATGACGCAAAGCTCGTTGTCCCGGATGGTGACGGGGCTGGCGTACATGCCGCAGATGCAGGCCTGCTCACAGGGCGCGGGACAGACCCGGCCCGTAAACTCCGGAAAGTTGTTGGTTTTGAGCAGCCGGGAGAGCGCGTGGGCGGGGTTGCCGGAAAAGAGCATGTCGTTCCACTCCGGGATCAGGTTGTGCAGGGGGCAGCCGAAGGGCTTGCCCTCCCAGACGATGCCCGATTGACAATAGGGCACGCCGCAGTTCATGCAGCGGCCGCCCTGCTGGGCGCGCACGCTCTCGGGCAGGGGGAGATGGAATTCCTCCCAGTCGGCAACGCGTACCTCCGGCGCCCGGGCGGGATCATCCCTGCGGGTGTATTCCAAAAATCCGGTCGTTTTTCCCATAATGAGGTTCCCTCCTTTCTCAGGCTCTGGTGTTGGCGTAAAACGCCTCAATTTCCGCCTGCTCCCGGTCCATGCCCTTTTCCTCGTACTGGGCGATGGTGCGCAGCATCCGGTCATAGTCTTTCGGCATGACCTTTTTAAAGCAGGGGACGTAGGACGTGAACGCCGCGAGAATCTGCCTGCCCCGGGGAGAGCCGGTGGCGGCCACGTGCTCTTCCAGCAGGGATTTCAGCTCCTGAATGTCGTGGGCTTCCGTCAGCGTGTCGGTGAGGACCTGCTCCTTATTCAGCCGCAGGTAGAGATCGTGGTGCTCATCCAGCACGTAGGCGATGCCGCCGGACATGCCCGCCGCAAAGTTTTTGCCGGTGGGACCGAGAATCACGCACCGCCCGCCGGTCATGTACTCGCAGCCGTGGTCGCCCACGCCCTCCACCACAGCCACCGCGCCGGAGTTGCGCACGCAAAAGCGCTCACCGGCGCAGCCGTTGATGAAGGCGCGGCCCGAGGTTGCGCCGTAGAGCGCCACGTTGCCCACGATGATGTTCTCACCGGGGTCAAAGCGGCTGCCCCTGGGGGGATAGACGATCAGCTTGCCGCCGGAGAGCCCCTTGCCGAGGCCGTCGTTGCAGTCGCCCTCCAGCGAGAGCGTCAGCCCCTTGGGGATGAACGCGCCAAAGGACTGCCCCGCGCCGCCGTGACAGGTGACCACATAGCTGTCCTCCGGGAGGGCGTCCCCACAGGTCCGGGTGATCTCCGCGCCAAAGAGGGTGCCAAAGGAGCGGTCCGTGGAGGTGATGGGGAGCTCCAGCCTGCCGGATTTCCGGCCCTTCAGGCTCTTGCCCAGCTTCTCCAGCAGAATGCGGGTGTCCGCCGTATTCTCAAGGTGGAAATCATACACGGTTTTCGGGTCAAAATGGGGCACATGGTCGCCGTAGGGGTTTTGGAGCAAAGCGGTAAGGTCCAGCGTCTCCGCCCGGTGGGTGACGCGCGTTTCCCGGGGGCAGAGAAGGTCGCTGCGGCCCACCAGCTCCTCCACGGTGCAAACGCCAAGCTTCGCCATGTATTCCCGCAGCTCCTGCGCCACAAATTCCATAAAGTGGATGATGGATTCCGGCTTTCCCGCAAAGCGGCGGCGCAGCTGGGGATTCTGGGTGGCAATGCCTGCGGGGCAGGTGTCCAGATTGCACACCCGCATCATGCAGCAGCCCATCGTCACCAGCGGCGCGGTGGCAAAGCCGAATTCCTCCGCGCCCAGCATACAGGCGATGGCCACGTCCCGACCGGTCATCAGCTTGCCGTCAGTCTCAATGACCACCTGCGTGCGCAAGCCGTTTTGAATGAGGGTCCGGTGCGCCTCGGCGACGCCCAGCTCCCACGGAAGGCCCGCGCCCTGAATGGAGTTTTTGGGCGCTGCGCCGGTGCCGCCGTCGTAGCCGGAGATCAGCACCACCTGCGCTCCCGCCTTGGCCACGCCCGCCGCAATGGTGCCAACGCCCGCCTCACTCACCAGCTTCACGCTGATGCGGGCGCGGTGGTTGGCGTTTTTTAGATCGTAGATCAGCTGGGCCAGATCCTCAATGGAGTAGATGTCGTGATGGGGCGGGGGAGAGATCAAACTGACGCCGGGGGTGGAGCAACGGGTCTTGGCGATCCACGGGTAGACCTTTTTGCCGGGCAGATGCCCGCCCTCGCCGGGCTTGGCGCCTTGGGCCATCTTGATTTGGATCTCCTGCGCGCTGAGAAGATATTCACTGGTGACGCCGAAGCGGCCGGAGGCCACCTGCTTGATGGCGGAGCAGCGCTCGTCGTGGAGCCGTTCCCGGTCCTCCCCACCCTCACCGGAGTTGGATTTGCCGCCCAGCCGATTCATGGCGATGGCCATGCACTCGTGGGCCTCCTGCGAGATGGAGCCATAGCTCATGGCGCCGGTTTTAAAGCGCTTCACGATGGACGCAACCGGCTCCACCTCGTCGATGGGGATGCCGCCGTCTGCCGGGAAGCGGAAATCCAGCAGGCCCCGCAGGGTGTGGGGCTTGTCGGCAAAGTCCACAAGGGCGCTGTACGCCTTAAAGGCCTCGTAGCTGCCCTCCCGGGCGGCCTTTTGCAGCAGCAAAATCGTCCGGGGGTTGTACATATGGTCCTCTTTGTCGGGACCCGAGCGCAGCTTCTGGGCGCCGGTGGAGTCCAGCGTGGTGTCGTAGCCAAGGCCCAGCGGGTCGAAGGCCTGATTGTGGTTCCACTCCACGCCTTCGCCAATCTCCCCGAGGCCGATGCCGCCCACGCGGCTGACGGTGTTGGTGAAGTACTGGTCCACGACGGCCTTGTTGATGCCGATGCACTCAAAAATCTGGGCGGACTGGTAGGACTGGATGGTGGAGATGCCCATTTTGGAGGCGATTTTCACGATGCCGTGGAGAATGGCGCTGTTGAAATCGTTGACAGCCGCGCCGGGGTCCTTGTCAAGTAGACCCAAAGACACCAGCTCCGCCACGCACTCCTGCGCGAGGTAGGGGTTGATGGCCTGCGCGCCGTAGCCGAGAAGGGTTGCGAAGTGATGGACGTCCCGTGGCTCCGCGCTCTCGAGAATCATGGAGACGGCGGTGCGCTTTTTCGTGCGCACCAGATACTGCTCCAGCGCGCTGACAGCCAGCAGCGAGGGAATGGCCACGTGGTTTTCGTCCACCCCCCGGTCGGAGAGGATCAGGATGTTGGCCCCGTTTTTATAGGCCCGGTCCACGTTCACGAACAATCGGTCCAGCGCGTGGGCCAAGGGCATGGACTTGTAGTAGAGCAGGGAGATGGTCTCCACGTGGAAGCCCGGCTTATTCATGTACCGCAGCTTCATGAGGTCCAGATCGGTGAGGATGGGATTGTGAATTTGGAGCACGGTGCAGTTTTCCGCCTGTTCCTGCAAAAGGTTTCCGCCCGCGCCCACGTAAACGGTGGTGTCCGTGACGATCTCCTCCCGGATGGCGTCCATGGGCGGATTGGTCACCTGCGCAAAAAGCTGCTTGAAGTAATTGAAAAGCGGCTGGTGCTTTTCCGAGAGCACCGCCAGCGGCGTGTCCACGCCCATGGCGGTGGTTGGCTCCGCGCCGTCCCGGGCCATGGGGAGGATGGAGTCCTTCACCTCCTCGTAGGTGTAGCCGAACGCCTTGTACAGCCGGTCCCGCAGCTCCTGCGGGTGGGTCTCCACCCGCTTGTTGGGAATGGGGAGATCACTGAGGGACACTAGATGCCGGTCCAGCCACTCGCCGTAGGGCTGCTGGCGGGCATAGCGGCGCTTAAGCTCCTCGTCGTCGATGAGCCGGCCCTGCCGCAGGTCTGCCAGCAGCATTTTGCCGGGCTGGAGACGGGATTTCTTCACGATTCTCTCCGGCGGAAGGTCCAAAACGCCCACCTCGGAGGAGAGGATCAGCGTCTCATCCTCCGTGAGATACCAGCGGCAGGGCCGCAGACCGTTCCGGTCCAGCACCGCGCCCACGGTGTCGCCGTCGGAAAAGACGATGGCGGCGGGGCCGTCCCACGGCTCCATCATGGTGGCGTAATAGTGGTAAAAATCCCGCTTCTCCCGATCCATTTTCTTGTCGCCCGCCCACGGCTCCGGAAGGCACAGCATCACCGCCTGGGGAAGATCCATGCCGTTCATCATCAAAAATTCCAGCGTGTTATCCAGCATGGAGCTGTCCGAGCCGCTCTGGTCCACCACGGGCAAAATCTTATCCATGTCGCCCTCCATCAGCGCGGAGGACATGGTCTCCTCCCGGGCCAGCATCCGGTCCACGTTGCCGCGAATGGTGTTGATCTCGCCGTTGTGGAGGATATAGCGGTTGGGGTGGGCGCGCTCCCAGCTGGGATTGGTGTTGGTGGAAAACCGGGAGTGGACCAGCGCGATGGCGCTTTCGCAGGCGGGGTCCGTCAAGTCGGCGTAAAACTTGCGCAGCTGCCCCACCAGAAACATGCCCTTATAGACGATGGTCCGGCTGGAAAAGGAGGGAATATAGGTGTTGACATTGGACTGCTCAAAGACCCGGCGCACCACATACAGCTTCCGGTCGAAGCTGAGACCCGGCGGGCAGTTTGTGGGCCGCCTCACGAAGCACTGGCAGATGCAGGGCATACACGTCCGGGCCTTTTCGCCCAGCACCTCCGGATGGGTGGGGACGCTGCGCCAGCCCAAAAATTCCATGCCCTCCTTTGCCACAATGATCTCCAGCAGCTTTTTGGCCTGCGCCCGCTTCAGAGGGTCCGTGGGGAAGAAGAACATCCCCACGCCGTAGTCCCGCTCGTCCCCCAGAAAGATGCCCTCCTCCGCGGCGGACCTCGCCATCAGCTTGTGGGGCACTTGCAGCATCACGCCCACGCCGTCGCCGGTCTCGCCGGAGGCGTCCTTCCCGGCGCGATGCTCCAGCTTTTCCACGATTTTCAGCGCGTCATCCACGGTGCGGGCGCTCTTTGTTCCCCGCAGATTGACCACGGCGCCGATGCCGCAGGCGTCGTGCTCAAAGGCGGGGGAATAAAATGGGTTGCCTTGCTGGTCGGGTTCCTTCATGGGAATCCCTCCGATCTTTTCAAGAATTCCGGGCTTGCCCGGAGAGAGGTCAGTGGGTGTAGGAATCAAGAATGAACTGGGCGGTCTCCGCCATCTTCCAGCCCGCGTTCATGCTGCGTTTTTGCAAAAAGCGGTGGGCCTCGCCCTCCGTCATGCGGTGGACATCCATCAAAAGTTCCTTGGCCCGTTGGACCACCAGCTGCTCTTCGTCCCTCCGCTTGGGAGGCGGGTGGTGCAGCGATTTTTCCTCCAATTGCCGCAGAAGGTCCATGGTGGCGAAAAAGTCGGCCCGGAGGACGGGGGTGGAGAGCTTGTAGAGGTTTTCCCCCTCACACAGGTCCAGATTCACGGCGGAGGAGATCACCAGCAGCACGGCGGTCCCCCGGAGGTCGGCGGCAAGGTTTTCTGCGGTCATGTCCCGCAGCTTGAAGCCGCACACCACCGTGGCGCTGCCCAGCTTGCGCACGGCCCGGATGGCCTCCGCGCCGCTGCAGCAGCAAAGCGCCGGGGCATAGCCGCCGTTTTCCAGCAGATGTAGAATGCGGCGCTGCGCCTCCTCGTTGGAAAACGCCACCACGATCCTGTCCATAAGCCCGCCTCCCTTCCTGAAAAACCGGATTTTGTAAAAGGCCCGCGCCGTCAAACGCCGGTCAATATGCCACGAGATACCGCTCCAGCTCCCACTGGGAGACCTGCGACTGATACTCCGTCCATTCCCGCTGCTTGCCGCCGATATAGTGGGCGGTGACGTGGGGGCCAAGGGTATCCGTCACCACCGTGTCCTGCTCCATGGCGCGGAGGGCGGCAAAGAGCGTGCCGGGGAGACTTTCAATGCCGTGGGCGGCCCGAGTCTCCGGCGTCATGGCGTAAATGTTTTCCGCAACCTCCGGCGGCGGCGTCAGCTTTCGCTCGATGCCGTCTAAGCCCGCCGCCAGACACACCGCCATGGCGAGATACGGGTTGCAGGAGGGGTCCGGATTGCGCAGCTCCACCCGGGTGGCCTGCCCCCGGGGGGCGGGAATGCGCACCAGCGAGGAGCGGTTGGAGGAGGACCACGCGAGGTAGCAGGGGGCCTCATAGCCCGGGACCAGCCGCTTATAGGAGTTGACCAGCGGATTGGTGACGGCGCACAGGCCCCGCACGTGGGTCAGCAGCCCCGCAATAAACGCGGTGGCCGTGGCGGAGAGCTGATTGCGGGTGTGCTCGTCGAAAAAGAGGTTCTTTCCGCCGTGGAACAGGGACATGTTCAGGTGCATCCCGCTGCCAGCGGCGCCGGTGATGGGCTTTGGCATGAAGGTGGCGTGGAGGCCGTTTTTCTGCGCCAGCGTTTTCACCGCCAGCTTGCAGGTCATGATATTGTCCGCGGCGCGCAGCGCCTCGGTATACTTCAAATCGATCTCGTGCTGCCCGGCGGCAATTTCGTGGTGGCTGGCCTCCACCTCCATGCCCATCTGCTCCAGCGCCAGCGCCACCTCCCGGCGGGTGCTCTCCCCGTGGTCCAGAGGCCCCAGGTCAAAGTAGCTGGCTTCGTCCGCCGTCTGGGCGGTGGGCTTTCCGTTGTCGTCCGTCTGGAAGAGGAAAAACTCCAGCTCCGGCCCCACGTGGAAGGTGTATCCCATGCGCTCCGCCCGGGAAAGTGCCTGCCGCAGGACGTTGCGGGGATCGCCCATGAAGGGCGTGCCATCGGGATTGTGCACGTCGCAGATCAGC
This sequence comes from Oscillibacter sp., assembly GCF_028693505.1. Taxonomy (GTDB): domain Bacteria; phylum Bacillota; class Clostridia; order Oscillospirales; family Oscillospiraceae; genus Oscillibacter. The sequence goes on along the minus strand of NZ_JAQUVF010000015.1, from coordinate 53,736 downwards.
CGCGCCACCTTGCCGTACTGCGGTCGCCACGGCAGCACCGCGAAGGTGTCCAGATCCGGCCACAAATACTGGTCGGACTCCTCAATGCGGACAAAGCCCTCGATGGAGCTGCCGTCCATCATGATCTCGTTGTTGACGGCCCGCCGGATCTGGGAGGCGGTAATGGCCACGTTTTTCATCTGCCCGAAAATATCGGTGAACTGCATCCGAATAAACTGAATATCCCCGTCCTCCACCAGACGGATGATCTCCTCCTTGGAATATCTGCCCATGGCAAGGTCTCCTTTCAGCACAAAGCTGCGATTTACTACTTTAAAGTGTAAGAATTTAAGAAACAAAAAATGAGCAGGGGCGGCCCGAGAGGGGGCGCCCTTGCTCTCTCTTTTTGGATTATACGAGCCAAAAGCCCGTCCTGTCAATGGTTTTAGCACTGACAGAGCGAGCTTTTGGCGGATTTCGGAAACTCTTCTAAAACCGGGACTTTCTGAAAAAAAACCTTTGTGCACTTTCTATACGGCTTGCGGCTGTTTCTCGGCGGAAAACATTACTTCGTGCGGGAGAGACACACCGCGTGGCACACGGAGGGAATGGACTCCCCCTGAAAGCTGGAAGTGGGGGAGAGCAGCGCGCCGGTGGGGGCAAAGACGATCCGCTGCCAGACGCCCTTTTGCAGCTGGGAGAGCAGGTAGCCGTTCAACACGGACGCGGAGCAGCCGCAGCCGGAGGCGCCGGCGTGCATGTCCTGCTGCTCGCGGTCGTAGAGGAGCAAGCCGCAGTCCTGAAAGTTTGCCCCAAGTTTCACACCGTCCCGGGAGAAGAAGTCCCGGACGATGGCGTGGCCCAGCTCTCCCAGATCGCCGGTGATCACAAGGTCGTAATCGTCGGGTTTGGTCCCGGTGTCCCGGAAAAAGGCGGCGAGGGTGTCGTAAGCGGCGGGAGCCATGGCGGCGCCCATGTTGTTGGCGTCGGCAATGCCCTTGTCCACGATTTTGCCGCAGGTGATGTGGGTCACATAGGGGCCGGGGCCGTCGCTTGCGAGAATGGTGCAGCCGGAGGCGGTGGCGGTCCACTGGGCGGTGGGGGTGCGCTGGCTGCCGTAAGGCACCGGCATGCGGTATTGCCGCTCGGCAGTGCAGAAATGAGAGCTGGTCAGGGCCGCGGCGCGGTCGGCGTAGCCGCCGTCGATCAAAAGCGCGGCCAGGGACAGCGACTCTCCCATAGTGGAACAGGCGCCGTAAAGCCCGTAGAAGGGAATGCCGAAATCCCGCAGGCCGAAGGAGGAGCCGATGCACTGGTTCAAAAGATCGCCTGCCAGCACGTAATCAAGGTCGCCGGGCTTTAGCTTTGCCCGGTCCAGCGCCCGCTCCAGAACACGCTTTTGCATAATGGATTCCGCTTTCTCCCAGGTCTTTTCCCCGAAGAAGGCGTCGTCGCTCAGCTCGTCGAAGTACTCCGAGAGCGGACCCTGCCCCTCGAATTTCCCGCCGATATTGGCAAAGGAAAGGACGGAGGGCGGATGCGAGAGCGCAATGGTCCGCTTGCCCACACGTTTGTCATTCACTGAAAGTCACCTCGTTTTGACGGATTTTCCATAGGTTGTCCCAAACGCCCATAAATATGAATGTCCGGCGGTGCAAAGAGCACCGCCGGACATTTTTTCATGTATAGGACCGCTCCACGTTGACCACGGCGTAATAGTTGCCGTCCAGCGCGCGAATGGCGGTCTTGATTTTGGATTCCACCTCGCTGTCGCTCAGGCGGAAGCGGAAGGGGACCACCGCGTCGAAAATCACATTGGTGTGGGTGGGTCCCGCTACCATCCGGAAATCGTGGATGTTGATGGCGTCGTCAATGCAGTGGACCAGCGCCGCCACCCGCAAACGGGTCTCCTCGGTGACGCCGTCGTCCGTGACGACGGGGTCCATGTGGATCACGGTGTCGCAGCCCAGCTTTTCCCGCAGCTCTTTTTCCACATTGTCGATCTCGTCATGCAGCTCCAGCACGTTTTCGGAAGCGGAGACCTCCGCGTGGAGAGAGATCATCACCCGGCCGGGGCCGTAGTCGTGTACGATGAGATCGTGGACCCCGATGATGGAGGGGTGGGCCATGACCAGCGCACGGATCTGGGATACAAATTCGTGGGTGGGCGGTTTGCCCAGCAGAGGGTCCACCGTGTCCCGGGCGGCGTTGTAACCGGACCAGAGGATGAAAACCGCCACCAGAAGGCCACACCAGCCGTCGATCATGAGACCGGAGAACTGCCCCACCAACGTGGCGATCAGCACGGCGGAGGTTGCCACGCTGTCGCTGAGAGAGTCCATGGCGGTGGCATGCATGGCGGGGGCGTTCAGCTTGGCGCCGATGCGCCGGTTGTAGAAGGTCATGTACAGCTTTACCCCGATGGACACGCATAAAATCACAATCACCAGCGGGCCGGAGACGATGGGAGCGGGGTTTAAAATCTTGCCGACGGAGGATTTGATCAGCTCAAGGCCCATCAGTAAAATCAGGACGGAAACCGCCAGACCGGAGAGGTATTCGATACGTCCGTGACCGAATGGGTGCTGGATATCCGCCTTTTGCCCCGCCAGATGAAAGCCCAGCAGCGTCACAAAGGAGCTGCCCGCGTCGGAGAGGTTGTTGAAGGCGTCGGCGGTGATGGCGATGGAGCCGGAAATCGTCCCGGCAAAAAATTTCCCCAAAAACAGCAGAAGATTCAGCCCGATCCCCACCGCGCCGCAAAGAACGCCGTAGGCGGTGCGAAGCTCCGCTTCCGACTTGCCGTCGCTCCGGAGAAAAATCCGGGACAGCAGAGTGATCATAAGGATTCCTCCCTTTCCGTGGACACAGGCGGGTTTTGCCCCGCCCGGAAATACCGTTTTGTAAAGAGATAACATATGGGAATGGCGTACAGCAGCACGCAGTAGGGCATCGCCTCCAGCCCCACGTCCAGCGTCCGAAGGGGGACGGTGATGGCAATGCTCCACGGGATCAGCCCCGCGAGGAGGACGCCGGAGTTGGCAATGTCCATGGCAAGCTCCATTTGCGAAGCGCCGCGGCGGCGGTAAGCGTCCGCGAGAAGCTGCTCATCCATCAGCACCATGACGCTCTGGTTGCAAAAAACCGCCACCAAAACAGCGCTGACAATGCACATGGCGGGAAACAGGCCCAGACGCGCCGCCAGACGCTCCGTCCACGCTTTGGCAGGGCCAAGCGCGTCAATGCCCTCCAGAATCCCGGCGTAGAGGCTGGTGAGAAACACCACCGCCGCGCTCAGCAGCATGGATACAAGGCCACCGCCAGAGAGAATGGCGCGCAACGCACCCTGGGCCGGGACGTAGCCGAAAATCGCCGCCAGAGCGGCATGGCGCGCCGGCAGACCCTGCAAAAACACCGCCAATAAAAAAGCGGCGGCCGCGCTGACCGCCATGGCCCGCTTGACGGGAACCTTCAAAAGCGGCAGCGCCAGCATCGCCACGGCGGGGAGAAGCACGATGGGATGCAGGGAAAAATTTTCGGAAAGCGCGCGGAGCACCGCCGCATCCACGGAGGTAATGGGGTTTAAAACCGAGAGCACGGCGAATACCGCCGCCGTCAATGCCGTGGGCAAGGCGCCGGTTTTCAGCATTTCCCGGACGTTGGCGTAAAGCTCCGTCCCTGTGCAGGCCGCCACCAGCGACGCACACGAGGACATGGGGGAGCAGCGGTCGCCAAAATAGGCGCCGGAGAGAATGGCGCCCGCCGTTACCGCCAGATCCACGCCGCCGGAGCGCCCCAGCGTAATTAAAACCAGGCCCGCCGTCCCCACCACGCCAAAGCTGGTGCCAAGGGCGAAGGAGAGCAGGGCGGAGAGCAAAAACGCCATCAGCACAAAAAACGCCGGAGAGATCCCCTGAAGGCCGTAGTAGAGGAAAAAAGAAATGGTGCCGGAGGCTCTCCAAAGGGCCGTGACCACGCCGATGAGCAAAAAGACAGGCACCACGATCAAAGACTCCCGCCCCTTTTGCCATGCCATGGAAAAAAGAGCACGGGGAGAAAAGCCCCGCCGGAGGCCAAGCGCGAAAAACAGCCCCAACCCCAGCGTCAGCGCCCACAAAAGCGTATGCCCGGTGCTTAGGCAGAATACCACGCCTGCCAAAAAGAGAAGAAAGCAGGAAAGCACGGTTACTTCCCGGGGATCAGGAGCTTGATGTGGCAGCACAAGTCGTCCAGATCCCGGTCCGTTGCCGCAGGGATGCGCAGCTTCGCGCCGCACTCCCGGCAGATAAGGTCCACGGCGGAGCGGGCAATTTCCATGCCGTAGTGGCTGCTGCCGCAGCCGCAGGTGATGCCGCCGGGGCGGGCGGCAATGTCCTTAAGCTCAGAGAGGATCTCGTACATGATGACGTTGTCCGCAAACACCTCGGGGGAGTCCGCTTGCTGCTTTTCCTTCTCCACGAGAACGGAAAGCTCCCGCAGGTTTTTTTCCACGGTGCCCTCCGGCCCGATAAAGCAGCAAAATTGCTTTGTATCCGCGCAGCCAAGGGCGGTAGCGCCCTTGAGCACCCGCTCCGGGTCACAGACCGCCACATGGGTCTGCCCGCAGATTCCACAGGGGACGTCGATCCGGTACTTCTGCCCGTCAAATTCCGTCCGCAGAACGCTCTCGCCGCACTCGCAGGCAATCTCCGCGTCGGCGGCCTCCAGCGCGAACACGGAACGGCTCCCCATCACCGGCTTGCCGCACTGGGGACAAAGATATCCAAAGGTCCGCATTTCCGTCTGCATTCCAAACACCTCGTTTTCTTTCAGAAAATACAGGATACCACAACCGCCAAGCTGTGGTATCGTGTGGCCACGCGCCGCCTCCAGCGGCGGGACCTAAAATCCAAGCGCCTGCCCGCGCGGCGGGCGAATGCGCGTATAATAGCCGCTTTGCGGCCATTATACCACTAAAAAAAACGGTTGTACAGCCGTTTGCGGGAGCTAATCTGATGGCGCTTGCGCTTTCGCCCCGCTGTGGATATAATGGGGAAAACAGGAAGGGGGGAGCGCACAATGGAATCGGTGACCGGGCGTTTTGCCCCCTCGCCCAGCGGACGCATCCATCTGGGCAACATTCTTTGCTGCCTGCTGGCATGGCTCTCCGCCCGGCAAAAGGGCGGACGGGTGGTGCTGCGCATCGAGGATCTGGACACCGCCCGCTGTCCCCGGCGCTATGCCGATCAAATGGAGAAGGACCTGCGGTGGCTGGGCCTTTTCTGGGACGAGGGTCCCACTGTGGGCGGGGCTAGGGGGCCGTATGTTCAAAGTCGGCGCACCGCGCTCTATCGCTCCGCGCTGGAAAAGCTGGAGGGACAGGGGCTGGTGTACCCCTGCTTTTGTACCCGCTCGGAGCTTCACGCGTCCAGCGCGCCCCACCGGGAGGATGGGCAGACGATCTACGGCGGCGCCTGTCGGAATTTGACAGCGGCGGAGATCGCCCAAAAGGCAAAAACCCGGTCCCCCGCGCTCCGGCTGCGGGTGCCGGAGGAGACGTGGGGCGTTGCCGACGGGCATCTGGGTTCTTACCGGGAAGTGCTTTCCCGGGAGTGCGGGGACTTTCTCCTGCGCCGGTCCGACGGCATGTTTGCCTATCAGCTGGCGGTGGTGGTGGACGACGCCGCCATGGGGGTGACGGAGGTGGTGCGGGGGGCGGACCTGCTTGCCTCCACGCCGCGCCAGCTGTATTTATACCACCTTCTGGGGCTGACGCCTCCGGCGTTTTACCACTTTCCGCTGCTGCTCTCACCGTCCGGGCGGCGGCTTTCCAAGCGGGACGCGGACGCGGGGCTGGACGCCTTGCGGGATAAGGTCGCGCCGGAAGAGGTGCTGGGAAAGCTTGCGTACCTTGCGGGGTTCAATCCCTCGGCGGAGCCGAAAGCGCCCCAGGCGCTGCTGCTGGATTTTGACTGGGAGAAGGTGCCAAAAACCGACATCCGTCTGCCGGAGAAGTTGTTTTAAAAGGGGACGCAGGCGCAAAGCGGCAAGCAGAAATACCTGCGCCTTGGGCGGGGACGGCGGCTTTGCCGTCAAGAATGCACCCCACATTTTCTTTGCTCTTGCGCAAAGAAAACGTGCCGTGCACGGTACAAAAGAAAGGCGCTTAAGGGTTTTGTCTCCTACGAAGCTTCAGTGCATCCAGTAGACGCGGTGAATTGATCTTCCGCAAGCTGGGGGAAGTTGTCGGATGGCCTGTGCCGCTGTTTTCGCTGCCGCTAGCCTAATTTTGACCCGTGAGCGGCAGCGGCGCACAAGCAGAGACGATGCGATTTTTTGCCCCGGATTTTTGCAAAGGAGTAGCTTCGCGTCTACTGGATGCACCAAAGGTTTGCAGAAGACAAAACTCCCAAAACGGTTTCTTTTCCACCGCTCCGGCGGCGACTTTTCTTTGCCGCGACAAAGAAAAGCGGGGGCCGGATTCTGCCGCAAAGCGGCATCTTTCCCTGTACCAACGGCGCAACGCAGATGCAAACTGCTTCGCCTTCTTGCCCTAAGACGCAATAGGCGGCTGAGACGTGGTAGAGGACAGCCTGATATATTGGGATATGATTGGGGGATTAACATGAAAAAACTAAACATGGTTCTGCTTGTAATTGGACTCATATCCCTGTGTGGATGCAGTTCTAAAAATGTTCAATCATCATCGTCGGAAGTAACCGTATCATCTAATGCAGAGTCTGCAATTGAACCCATCCCTGAGCTGGAAGATACGCAATGGGAGATTGTAAGCGTCACAGCAGAAGATTTCGGTATGCAGGGTGGACTTGAAAACCCTGCTTTTGTTGAAGTTGGAGGCAATCCTGCAGGTGCACCGCTGGATAAGCTGATTGCATTTTGCCTGTCGGCGGACACTCTCAGTGAAGAGGCATATGAGGAACTGTATCAGAGATTTTTGGAGGCACCAAATGCTGTTCTGTCATATTGCAGCTTGATGGGTGAACAAACTGTTGAATTGACCGGACAAGGAAAGGTGCCGGCGGCCGAATATATTTGCGAAATGATTGGTCAAACGGATAAAACCCATGGGCTTACAGATGAATTTGCACAGGTAGTGGAAACCGCCCGACAAGCTTTCCCCAAATACACAGGCAATGCTCAGATATTGCTGACCAGAATCGAACTTGGCCGCGGAACTTTCGGAGGGAACTAAGGGAATCATTATCAGTAGGGCAGACAAATTCCTGTTTCTCCGGCTTGCTTCGCCTTCTTGCCCTAAAGCGTGCTTACAACGTCCCGTTTGCCGGGCGGTTTACAAACATTAAAAAAACAGAAGGCGTCACCGTTTTAAACGGTGACGCCTTCTTGCGATTTCGTTTGAGGAGCGCCAAAGTACTGTGCTCCTTTTTCAGTTGGCGGCGGGAGGCTCCGGCATCCGGACCTCCGGAATATGCACCTCCGGCATCAGCTCCCGGCTGACGACGGCGAGCATCTCCTCCAGCTTGACGCACTCCTCCGGCGTAAAACGCCGGGCAATGCGGTCCATGACCTCCACCATGTAGCTAGTGGAGATATTGTAGTAGTCGATATACTTCTGGGTGGCCTCCAGATGATATTCCCGCCGGTCCTCCGGGGACTGGACCCGGCGGACATACCCCTTCTTCACCAGACTGTTGACCTTGTAGGCGGCGTTGGGCGGAGAGATGCGCATGAAGGAGGCGAACTCGTTCACCGTGGGACTGCCCAGTGCCTGAATGGTCTCCATGCAAAAGGTCTCCACCGTGGTGAGACTTGCCTCTCGGTCCTGAAAGCGCCGAAAAATCTCCTGATAAAAATGCAGCTTGAACTTGGTATACACGTTAAAAAAAGCATATTTCAACATCTGCGTTTCCCGCCTCCCTGTGATCTTCCTGCCCAGTATAACAAGATTGCGGGAAAACGGCAAGTCATTCTCCACGAATGGCAAAGGTCAGCTCCGCGGTGCAGGCGACCTCTCCGTTTACGGTGGCCTTGCACGTCCCGATGCCCACCGGCCCCCGGCGCTTTGTCAGCTGGCATTCCAGCTCTAAAACGTCTCCGGGCACGACCATGCGCTTGAAGCGGGCGTTTTTCACGCCGCCGAACAGGGCAATTTTTCCCTCGTTTTCCGGCAGGGAGAGAATGGCGATGGCGCCCACCTGCGCAAGCGCCTCCAGAATCAGCACGCCGGGCAGAACGTGCTGCGTGGGAAAGTGACCGCAAAATACGCCCTCCCCCATGCTGACGCATTTGATGCCCTTGGCCCACTGGCCGGGGGCATAGTCCGTGACGCGGTCCACCAGAAGGAAGGGATAGCGGTGGGGCAGGATTTTGAGGATCTGGTTGGAATCAAGCTCCATCTCACGCCTCCCATTTCTTCAGCAAAAGGCTGCCGTTGTGCCCGCCAAAGCCCAGAGAGTTGGACATGGCGCAGCGGATGTCGGCCCGGCGGCCCACGCCGGGCACCACGTCCAGATCGCATTCCTCGTCGGGGCATTGGTAGTGGATGGTGGCGGGCAGGAAGCCGTTTTGCAGGGAGAGCGCCGTGAAGATGGCCTCCACCGCGCCTGCCGCGCCCAGCATGTGGCCGGTCATGGACTTGGTGGAGCTCATGGCCAGCGTGTAGGCATGGGGGCCGAACACCGCCTTGACGGCGGCGGTCTCCCCGGCGTCGTTGAGATGGGTGGAGGTGCCGTGGGCATTGATGTAGCCCACCTCTCCCGCGCTCACGCCGCCGTCCGCCAGCGCCAGAGCCATGGCCTTGGCCCCGCCGCTGCCGTCAGGGCGGGGGGCGGTCATGTGATAGGCGTCGCAGGTGGCGCCGTAGCCCGCGATTTCCGCGTAGATCTTCGCGCCCCGGGATAGCGCGCTCTCCAGCTCCTCCAGCAGCAGCATGCCCGCGCCCTCGCCCAAAACGAACCCGCTGCGCTCCTTGTCAAAGGGGATGGAGGCCCGCAGGGGGTCCTCCGTCTGGGATAGCGCCTTCATGGAGGTGAAGCCGCCGATGGCCAGCGGCGTGACGCAGGCTTCCGTGCCGCCGCAGAGCATCACGTCGGCGTAGCCGTCCCGAATGTAATGGAAGGCGTCGCCCACGGCGTTGGTGCCCCCGGCGCAGGCGGTGACGGGGCAGGAGCACATGCCGCGAAACCCGGCGTCAATGGCCACCTGTCCCGCCGCCATGTTGCAGATGCCGGTGGGAATGTAGAAGGGAGAGACCCGGTCCCAGCCCTTTTCCTTGCCCCGTTCGTGCTCCGCTTCCGTGATGGAAAGACCGCCGATGCCGCTGGAGAGGATGACGCCGCAGCGGTCGGGGTCGGTTTCCTGCATGGAAAAGGCCGCGTCGGCAAGCGCTTCCCGGGCGGAGACCACGGCAAACTGGGTAAAGCGGCCCATGCGCCGACTCTCCTGCCGGCCCAGCAGGGTCTCGGGGTCAAAGCCCTTGACCTCCGCCGCCAGCTTGACCTTCATGGCTTCGGCGTCAAACTGGGTGATGGGCGCCACGCCGCACACGCCGTTTTGCACGGCCTGCCAGCTTTCCGGCGCGGTGAGGCCAATGGGGGTGACGGCCCCGAGACCGGTGATGACGACTCTGCGTCGTTCCATAATGTACCTCCTCATGTCAGTTGAAGTGTGGGGTGGAAGGGACGCTCACATGGACATCCCGCCGTCCACAGACAGCACCTGCCCGGTGATGTATCCGGTCTCGTCCCCGGCGAGAAATGCCACGGCCCGGGCCACATCCTCCGTACGCCCCGCCCGTCCCACCGGAATGGCGGAGAGCATGGCGGTCTTAGCCGCTTCCGGCAGGGCGGCGGTCATGTCGGTATCGATGAATCCCGGCGCCACGGCGTTGACGGTGACGTTCCGGGAGGCAAGCTCCTTGGCGAGGGATTTGGTCATGCCGATGACGCCGGCCTTGCTGGCGGCGTAGTTCACCTGTCCGGCGTTGCCGTGCAGCCCCACCACGGAGGAGAGATTCACGATGCGCCCGTACTTCTGGCGCATCATCTGCCGGGCCACCGCCTTCATGCAAAGGAAGGTGCCCTTGAGATTGGTGGCCGTCACGGCGTCAAAATCCGCTTCCTTCATGGTCATCAGCAGTGCGTCCCGGGTGATGCCGGCGTTGTTCACCAGAATGTCGATGCGGCCAAAGGCCGTGAGCGCCGCGTCCATGAGGGCCTTGACCTCGTCACTTTGGGAAACGTCGCACCGGATGGCCAGCGCCTTCCCGCCCAGCGCCTCGCAGCTTTGGACGGTTTCCTCGGCGGCGCTTTCGTTCCCGGCGTAGCAAAGAACTACGTTCGCGCCGCCCTTTGCAAGCTCCAGGGAGATGGCCCGGCCCAGTCCCCGGCTGCCGCCGGTGACCACGGCGGTCTTTCCGCAAAAATTCATGTTGTCTGCTCCTTTATCAGTTGGATGAGGGATGCCACGTCCGCCACGGTCTCCACGGCGTAGACGGGCAGTTCCGGGGCCGTTTTTTTCACAAAGCCGCTCAGCGCCTTCCCTGGGCCGATCTCCACCAGTGCGTCCAGCCCCATGGAGGCCATCTTCCGGATGGAATCCTCCATGTAGACGCTGCTTTGGACCTGCCGGACCAGCAGCTGCGCCACGGTGTCCGTGGGGCTTTTTTCGCCGCCCAGACAGTTGAAGAGCACGGGAATGGACGGCTCGCCGAAGGAAACGCCCTCGAAATACTTGCGGAGGGCCTCCCCGGCGGGGGCCATCAGGGGGGTGTGGAAGGGGCCGCTGACCTTCAGAGGAAGGCAGCGCCGTGCGCCCCGCTCTTTCGCGAGGGCGGCGGCGCGTTCCACCGCCGCCTTGTCTCCGCCCAGCACCATTTGGCCGGGGCAGTTGTAGTTGGCAATGACCACGCAGCCGTATTCCGCACTGTCGCGGCAGCAGCCCTCCAAAGCATCCCGCGCAAGGCCCAAAACCGCCACCATGGCGCTCTCGTGTCCCTCGGCGGCGCGCTCCATGGCCTTTCCACGAAAGGCTGCGAGCTTTACGGCTTCGGCGGCATCAAACACCCCGGCGGCGTGAAGCGCGGAATATTCTCCCAGAGAAAGGCCCGCCACGGCGGCGGGTGTAATGCCCGCCTCTTTTAATACGGCGGTGAGTCCGGCGGCGAAGGCCACCATGCAGGGCTGGGTGTAGCGGGTCTCGTTCAAAACGCCGTGGGCGTCGGTAAAGGAGACCTCCTTTAAGTCAAAGTCCACCTCCGCGCGGTCGATCACAGCGCGGAAGGCGGGAAAGGCTTCGTACAGGTCCGCCCCCATTCCGGGGTGCTGGCTGCCCTGTCCGGCGTACAAAAAACCGAGCTTCATGGCGCGGCCCTCCATTCGTTCATGATTTGGTCCATTTGCGCTTGGACGGTGGAAAGGGCATTGACCTCTCCCACGGAAGCGCCGCAGAAGAACAGCCCGTTTTCCCAGTCCCCGTTGGCCGCCGCGATCAGCGCCTTGGAAATGCAGTAGGGCGCGGTTTTTGGATCGCAGGCGGAAAGACAGCGGACGCAGCGCGCGATCGGCGGCTGCGTGCCCGCCTCCACCCGCTGGATGAGGGGGCTGCGCAGGGCGCGGCCCGGCATGCCCACGGGGCTTTGCACGATCTCCACATCTTCCGTGCCCCCGCCCAGCAACGCCCGTTTATAGTCCGCCGAGGCGTCGCATTCCTCTGTTGCGATGAACCGGGTGGCAAACTGCGCCCCGGCGGCGCCTTTGTCCGTGTACCGGCGCATCTCGCCGCCGTCTTTGATGCCGCCTGCCACAAACACCGGAATGTCCCGGCCGTACCGGTCCCGGAAGGGGGCCAGTGCCTCCAGCACCTCCTCAAGCAGGGCGGAGAGGGGGATGGGGGACCCGGATTGCGCCCTGTGGGCCTCCTCCGGAGAAAAACCCAGATGTCCCCCGGCGAGGGGGCCTTCCACCACGACGAAATCCGGCACGCGGTGGTAGTGCTTATCCCACAGGCGGCACAAAAGCGCCGCCGCCCGTCCGCTGCTGACGATGGGCGCGATGGCGGCGTCGCTTTCCGGCACCTCCGCTGCAATGGCGGGCAGGTCCCGGGGAAGGCCCGCGCCGCACACCACCGCGTCCACCCCGGCCCGCAGGGCGGTGCGGATGCTCTCGGCATACTGGGTGGTGGCGACCATGGCGTTCACCGCCACCAGCCCCGCGCCTCTGGCAAGGGCCTTGGCCCGCCGGACCTGCCTCTCCAGCGCCCGGAGGTTGGCCCCCTTGGGGTCGACGGTAAAGTCCGGCTCCCGAAAGCCGCACAGGGCCGTGGAGATGGTGCCCATGCCGCCACACGCCGCTACCGCCCCGGCAAGGCGCTCCAGACTCACGCCCACGCCCATGCCGCCCTGTAAGATGGGGAGGGGGAGGCACTTCCCCCGAATCGTCACCGCCATCTCTGATTCGCCTCGCCGAGGGCGGCGATGCCGCCCGCATACAGCTCTTCAAAAATCTGGCGCAGGGGTCGAATCTCGTGGAGCATTCCGGCCACCTGTCCCGCCATCACGCTGCCCCGGTCCGTGTCGCCATCAAATACCGCCCGGCGCAGTCCGCCCAGCGTCACGTGCTCCAGCTCCTCCAGCGTGGCCCCCCGCTTTTCGAGGGCCAGATACTCCCGGGCCATCCGGTTTTTCAGTACCCGCACCGGCCCGCCCACGGACCGGCCCGTAACGGTGGTGTCGGAGTCCTTGGCCTTTAAAAGGGCCTGCTTGTAGTTTTCGTGGATGGGGCACTCCGCGCTTGCCAGCAGGCAGGTGCCCACCTGTGCGCCGCAGGCGCCCAGGGCGAAGGCGGCGGCCATCTGCCGACCGTCGGCAATGCCGCCTGCGGCGATCACCGGAACATCCACCGCGTCGATCACCTGGGGCAAAAGCGCCATGGTGGTCATCTCGCCCACGTGGCCGCCGGACTCGGTGCCCTCGGCGATGATGGCGTCGGCCCCGGCCCGGGCCAGCCGCTTTGCAAGGATGCTGGCCGCCACCACCGGCAAAACCTTCACGCCCGCCGCCTTCCACGCGGGGATGTACGCGCCGGGATTGCCCGCGCCGGTGGTGACCACCGGCACGCCTTCCTCCATGACGATTCTCGCCATCTCCCCGGCGCAGGGGTTCATCAGCATCAAGTTGACGCCGAAGGGCTTGTCGGTCAGGCTTTTGCAAATGCGGATCTGCTCGCGCAAAAGCGCGGAGTCCAGCATGCCGCCGGTGGCGATCACGCCCAGCGCACCCGCGTTGGAGCAGGCGGCGGCAAAGGCCCCGGTGGCGATGTTCGCCATTCCACCCTGAATAATGGGAAATTCGGTTCCCAGCAGTTCGTTCAGCTTTGTCATAGGGAGTCCTTTCTCATGCAAATTCCACCAGCGCGCCGCCCCAGGTCAGCCCGCCGCCAAAGCCTACAACCAAAACCCGGCTGCCGCTATGGACCTTCTGGAGGTCCTGCAATTCGCTTAAGACCAAGGGAATGCTGGCGGCGGAGGTGTTGCCGTATTCTTCAATGTTTTTATAGTACTTTTCCGGCGGGATGCGGTATTTGCGTACCGCCAGATCGATGATGCGGGCGTTGGCCTGATGAAAGACGAAAAAGTCCACGTCGTCGGCGGTCATGCCTGCCTTTTCCAGCACCTGATCCATGCAGCGGGGCACGGTCTCCACAGCAAATTTAAAGACCTTGGTGCCGTCCATGCGGATGAAGCTTCGCTCCCCCGTCTCCGCCCCCGCTACCCGCAAAAGCGCGTCGTCGCCACGGGTGCCCAGCACCGCGCCGATGGATGTCCAGCCCTCCCGCCATTCCACCACGGCGGCCCCGGCCCCGTCCCCGAAGAGGATGCAGGTGCCCCGGTCGGTCCAATCCAGAATGCGGCTGAGGACCTCTGCCCCGATGACAAGGCCGTATTTCCGGGGCGCGGCGGCTAAAAGACATTCCATGGTGTGCAGCGCGAAGAGAAACCCGGTGCAGGCGGCGTTGAGGTCAAAGCATAGCGTATCCTCCGCAAGGCCCAGCTCCCGCTGCAAAAGGCACGCGGCGGCGGGGACCAGATGGTCCGGCGTCAGCGTTGCCACGATGCAAACGCCGATCTCCTCCGGCGCGATGCCGGATTTTTCCAGCGCCGCCCGGGCGGCCCCCACGCAAAGGGCGGTGTGGGTCTCTCCGGCGCAGTGGCGGCGACGGCGGATGCCCGTGCGGGAGGCGATCCACGCGTCGTTGGTGTCCACGATTTTTGCAAGATCGTCGTTGGTGACGACTTTTTCCGGGACGCAGCGTCCGGTGCCGCGAATTTTGATTCCGCTCATAGCGCCTCTTTCCCGGGAGCGGCCACTCCCATTTTTCGAAATTTCTGGTAGCGATCCTCCGCCAGCGCCGCGCCGCTTTCCTTACAGAGGGAGGAGAGGTGGCGGCGCAGGGCGCGATCCACCTCGCGGATGGCCTGCGCGGCGTCGCAGTGCGCGCCGCCCTCCGGCTCCGGGATGATGTCGTCAATGATGCCGAGGCGCAAAAGCTCCGGTGCGGTGAGGCGCATCAGTTCACTGGCTTCCGCGCTGCGCGCGGCGTCCTTCCACAAAATGGAGGCAAAGCCCTCCGGCGAGAGGATGGCGTACACGGCGTTCTCCTGCATCAAGATCCGGTTGGCAACGCCCAGCGCCAGCGCGCCGCCGCTGTTGCCCTCTCCGGTGATGACCGCCACCACAGGAACCGTAAGGCGGCTCATCTCCAAGAGGTTTCGGGCGATGGCCTCGCCCTGCCCGTGGGCCTCGGCCTCCAGACCGGGGTATGCCCCGGCGGTATCAATAAAGGTGAGGACGGGCCGGCGAAATTTTTCCGCCTGACGCATCAGCCGCAGGGCCTTGCGGTAGCCCTCCGGGTTCGGCATGCCGAAATTGCACCGGAGGTTTTCCTCCAGCGTTTTGCCCTTCCGGGTGCCGATGACGGTGACGCTCTGCCCGTGATAGAGGGCGACGCCGCCCAGAATCGCTTCGTCCTCGCCGCAAAGACGGTCGCCCTTTTGCTCGAAAAAGTCGGTGAAGAGGCCGTCGATATAGTCAGTGATGTTGGGCCGCTGGGGGTGCCGGGCCATAGCCACCCGCTCCGCGGCGGTGAGCGCGCTCATAGGCGGCCTCCTTTCTCGTGGAGATGCAGGAGACGGGAAAGCGTCTCCCGCAGCTGCCCCCGGGGAACCACGGCGTCCACAAAGCCGTGGGAGAGCTGGTACTCCGCGCGCTGAAAGCCCTCCGGCAGCGTCTCGCCGATGGTCTGCTGGATCACCCGGGGACCGGCAAAGCCGATGAGCGCGCCGGGCTCCGCCAAAATGACGTCGCCAAGGGAAGCGAAGCTGGCGGTGACGCCGCCGGTGGTGGGGTCCGTCAAAACGGAGATGTAGAGCAGCCCTTTTTCCGAAAACCGGGCCAGCGCGGCGCTGGTTTTCGCCATCTGCATGAGGGAGAGAATGCCCTCCTGCATCCGGGCCCCGCCGCTGGCGGAAAAGAGGATGAGGGGCAGCTTGTTCTTTCCCGCATACTCAATGGCCAGCGTGATCTTTTCCCCCACGGCGGCGCTCATGCTGCCCATGAAAAAGCGGCTGTCCAGCACGCCCACCACGCATTTGCGTCCCCCGATGGAACCGGTGGCGGTGACGGCGGCCTCACTGAGGCCGGTTTTGCGCTGGGCGGCGGCGAGCTTTTCCGGGTAGTCCGGAAAGGAAAGTGGGTCCGCCGCCGGGTACTTCTCATTCAGCTCCCGGAAGGAGCCGGGGTCCAAAATGGTGCTGAGCCGGTAGTAGCCGCCGATGGGCCAGTGATAGCCGCACTTGGGGCACACGGAAAGCCCTTCGGCCACCGCCTTGCGGGTGTTTTCCCCATGGCAGCTGGGGCACTCCGTCAGGCGGTCGCCGGGGATATAGTTGTCCCGGATGGCCTTCATGGCCAGAAGCCGGGCCCGGCGCTTGGCAAACATGCTGTTCATACGTCCTCCTCACACGCCGCCACCCGGCGGCTGAAGTCCAGCAGCTCGGGCAGGCGCTCATCCAGAAAGGCTGTGGTGCAGCCGCCTCGGACAAAAACGGGATGGTAGAGAATCTGGTAGGAGAGCTCCGCGTTGGTGGGAAAGCCCTCCAACGTGAATTCCTCCAGACACCGGCGCATCTTTCGGATGGCCTCCAGCCGGGTGGGCGCGTGGACCAGCAGCTTGGCGGCCATGGAATCGTAGTAGGGGGAGAGGGCGCAGCCCTGATACAAACAGGAATCCACCCGGACCCCCGCGCCGCCGGGAAAGTGCAAAAAGGCCACCTCCCCCGGGCAGGGCTGAAAGTTTTTTGCCGGGTCCTCCGCGTTGATGCGGCACTCGATAGCGTGGCCCGCCATTAGCACCTGCTCCTGCGTGAAGTCCAGCGCAAGACCCGAGGCGATGCGCAGCTGTTCCCGCACCAGATCCACGCCGGTCACCAGCTCCGTGACGCCGTGCTCCACCTGAATGCGGGTGTTCATCTCCATAAAATAGAAGTGCTGCCCGTCGGCATCCAGCAAAAATTCCACGGTGCCCGCGCCTTCGTAGCCCACGGCCTGGGCTGCCCGGACGGCGGCGGCGCCCATGGCCTCCCGCAGCGCCGGGGTGAGGCATTTGGCGGGCGCTTCCTCAATGAGCTTTTGGTTTCTCCGCTGGACGGAGCAGTCCCGGTCCCCCAGATGGAGGGTGTGGCCGAAGCGGTCCGCCAGAATTTGAAACTCAATGTGCCGGGGGTGGAGCACCAACTTTTCAAGATACATCTCCCCGTCGCCAAAGCAGGCGGTGGCCTCGGCCTTTGCCTCGGCGTAGGCGGCGGGAAGCTCAGATAAGCTGTTGCAGCGGCGGATGCCCCGTCCGCCGCCACCGGCGCTGGCCTTGAGCAGCACGGGGTAGCCCACGGCCTCCGCCGCGCGCAGGGCATCTTCCACGGTATTTACCGCACCCTCGGAGCCGGGGGTCACCGGGACGCCCGCCGCCTTCATCCGGTCCCGGGCGGCGGATTTGGACCCCGCCATGCGGATGGCGTCTCCGGAGGGGCCGATAAAAACCAGCCCCGCCGCTTTGCAGGCGTCCGCAAAGTCGGCGTTTTCCGAAAGGAAGCCGTAGCCGGGGTGGACGGCGTCGCAGCCGGTCAGGCGGGCCGCCGTCAAAAGCGCGTCCTGATTGAGGTAGCTCTCGGCGGCCTTGGCAGGGCCAATGCACACAGACCGGGTGGCCAGCTGGACGTGGAGGGCCTCCGCGTCCGCCGTGGAATAAACGGCCACCGTCTCCATATCCAGCTCTCGGCAGGCGCGCAGGATGCGCAGCGCGATCTCGCCCCGGTTCGCGATCAAAACCCGCTTCAGCATGGCTGGTAGCGCAAAAGCGGCTCCCCGAAGGCCGCCAGCTCTCCGTCAGCCTTCAATACCGCTTCGATCACGCAGTCGCAGGGGGCGAGTACCTCGCTCATCATTTTCATGGCCTCAATGAGACAGACCGTCTGCCCCTTTTTGATATGCGCGCCCACCGGTGCGAAGGGCGGCTGATCCGGGGCGGGGGCGGTGTAAAAAGCACCCACCAGAGGCGCTGTGACGGCGGGGGATTCCACCGGGGCGGGCGCGGCGGAAACGCCTGCCGGGATGGGGGCGTTTCCTGCGGGGGCGGTGCCGCCGCCCCGGCTCAGCTCTATGGAAAAATCCTGCCGGGAGAGCTTCAGCGTCCCAAGGGAGCTGCGCTCAAAGCAGGCAATCAAATCGTAAAGTTCCTGATTGGTCATGGAGTTCCTTTCTCAGCGGAAAGCTGGTTCCGGCGAGGAACGGGGATGCCGTCCCTCGCCGAAGAGTGGTCAGGCCTTGTGGGAAGCGAGGTAGTTCATGATGTTGCCCACCGTTTTGAGCGCGGCAACATCCCCATCGTCGATGGAAATGCCGGCGGCCTCTTCCAGCGCCATCACCAGCTCCACAGAAGCCAGAGAGTCGGCGCCCAGGTCCTCCGCCAGCGTGGCGGTCAGCGTCACCTGCTCGGCGTCGCAGCCGATGGTCTCCACAATGATGTCACGTACCTTTTCAAATTCCATGGGGGTACTCCTTTGATATTTTTAAATTTTAGTTATTTTAATTAAAAATATTTAACTAAAATAATTTAAGCACATTTTATGCAAGTGCGGGGGATTTGTCAAGAAAAAAATAGAGACGCGGATAAAAAGAAAAAAAGGGACGACCGGAGAATATAAAATTTCCGCCAAACCCCTGTGAAAGGTATTCCCTTTTCAGGAATTATCCAGTATAATTCACTTACTACCTCCCGGCCTTTTCAGGCCGGGAGACGATTTGGAACGAGGAGAGATTATGAGAATCATCATCGTGGGCGCTGGAAAGGTGGGACTGGCGCTGACGCAGCAGCTCTCTGTGGAAAACCGTGTGACCGTCATCGACCAGAATTCCCAACTGATCGACAACATCATCAATATCTATGATGTGATGGGTGTTTGCGGCAACGGAGCCAGTTATGAGGTGCAAAAAGAGGCGGAGGCCGAAAAGGCCGAGCTGTTGATCGCCACCGCTTCCAGCGACGAGATCAATATCTTGGCGTGTCTTGTGGCCAAGAAGCTGGGAGTTGAACATACCATCGCCCGCATCCGCAACCCCGAGTATGAGACGCAGCTGCGGTTCATGCGGGAGGAGCTGGGCCTTTCCATGGCCATCAACCCGGAAAAGGCCACCGCCCGGGAAGTTGCCCGGGTGCTGCGCTTCCCGGCGGCCATGAAGCTGGAGTCCTTTTCCAAGGGCCGGCTGGAGCTGGTGGAATACCGCCTGAGCGAAAACTCCGCGCTGGACGGGATGCTTTTGGCGGACCTATACCGCAACATCCGCGTGCGCGTGCTGATCTGTGCCGTTGCCCGCAAGGGGGAGACCATCATCCCCACGGGCGAATTTGTGCTGCACGCCGGGGACAAGATTTATCTCACCGCCTCGCCGGAGCAGCTCTCCCAGTTCTTCCGGCATCTGGGCGTGTTCCGCAGCCGGGCGTCCTCCGTGATGATCGTGGGCGCCAGCAAGATGTGCTACTACCTTGCCTCGGAACTTTTGGAGATGGGCATGTCCGTGAAGATCATCGACCAGAACGAGCAGCGCTGCGTCCAGATGGGGGAGATGCTGCCCCGGGCGCTGGTCATTGTGGGAGACGGAACCAACAGCGAGCTTTTGCATGAGGAGGGAATCGAGCAGACGGACGCCTTCGTGGCGATCACCGGTCTGGACGAGGCCAATATCCTGATGTCCATGAGCGCCGCCAAGCAGTCCGGAGACTGCAAGGTGGTGGCGAAGATCAACCGCAAGCCACTGGTGGATCTGGTGTCGGCGGAGCACATGATCGACAGCGTGGTCTCCGCCGCCTCGGTGACCACCGAGCTGATCGTCCAGTATGTCCGGGCCATGCAAAGCGCCTCCGGCGCAAAGGTCAAGACGCTGCACCGTCTGGTGGACGGCGCGGTGGAGGCGCTGGAATTCGGCGTGAGCGCGGATGTGCCCTTTATCGGCGTGCCGCTCAAGGACCTGACGCTCAGAAGCGGCATTCTACTGGCGGGAATCGTCCGGCAAAGCGGCCAGATTGTCATCCCCTCCGGCAACGATGTCCTGCATGAAAACGACGATGTGATTGTGGTGACCACGGATACGACGCTCCAGGACATCCACGACATCCTGCAGTGAAGGCGGAGGAATCAAGTTGAATTATCAAATGATCGGCTACGTCAACGGCCGAATCCTGCTGACAGAGGCGGCGCTTTTGGCGCTGCCCATGGTGGTGGCGCTGCTGTACGGTGAGTCGGCGGTGCCGTTCCTGATTCCCATTGCGGCGCTGGTTCTGACGGGTCTGGCGCTGAGCTTTCGCCAGCCCAAGCGCACGGCGCTGTACGCCCGGGACGGCCTTGCGGTGGTGGCGCTGGCGTGGATCGCCGTGTCCGCCTTCGGCGCGGTGCCCTTCGTCCTCTCCGGGGATATCCCGTCCTATGTGGACGCTTTTTTTGAAACGGTATCCGGCTTCACCACCACCGGCGCAAGCATCCTCACGGCGGTGGAACCCCTCAGCCGGGGCGGCTTGTTCTGGCGCAGCTTCACCCACTGGGTGGGCGGCATGGGCGTGCTGGTGTTCGTGATGGCCATTTTGCCCATGTCGGACGGACACGGGATGCACCTTTTGCGGGCGGAGGTACCCGGCCCCTCCGTGGGCAAGCTGGTCAGCCGCATGAGCGACACCGCCAAAATTCTCTACGGCATCTATTTTGTGATGACGGTCATCGAGATCGTGCTGCTGCTTCTGGGTGGGATGCCGCTGTTTGATTCGTGCATCCATGCCTTCGGCTCCGCCGGCACCGGCGGCTTCAGCTGCCGCAACCTCAGCGTGGGCGCCTACAACAGCCCTTATTTCGACATTGTCATCGGCATCTTCATGCTCCTTTTCGGCGTGAATTTCAATTTGTACTATTTCCTGCTGATCCGGCGGTTCCGGGACGTGTTCCACTCCGAGGAGCTGCGCAGCTACCTCCTGATCGTCACCGCCGCGGTGGTTGCCATTGCCGTGGACATCGTCCACATTTACGGCTCCGCCGCCACCAGTTTGCGCCACGCCTTCTTTCAGGTGTCCTCCATCATCACCACCACCGGCTATTCCTCGGTGGATTTCAACACCTGGCCCACCTTTTCCAAGGCAATTTTGGTGGTGCTGATGTTCGTCGGCGCCTGCGCCGGGTCCACCGGCGGCGGTATCAAGGTGGCGCGGGTGGTCATTTTGATCAAGGCGTCCTACGGCGACATGCGGCGGATGCTGCATCCCAACGCGGTGTCCACGGTGCGGTTTGAGGGCAAGCCCCTGACGGACCGGAACCTGCGCAGCGTCCATCTGTTTCTCACGGTTTACATTCTGGTGTTTACGGTCTCCTTCCTGCTGCTGTCGCTGGAGCAGTTTGACCTGATCACCACCTTTACGGCGCTGACCGCCTGCATCAACAACATCGGCCCGGGCCTTGAATTGGTGGGTCCCATGGGGAACTTTGCGGCATTCTCCCCCTGGAGCAAGCTCCTGCTTTCCTTCAACATGCTGGTGGGCCGTCTGGAAATTTTCCCCACGCTGCTGCTGTTCGCCCCCTCCATCTGGAAGCGGCGGCTGCTCAGCCGAAAGATCGCTCCCTGAACTGCAAAAAGGCCGCCCGTCGGGCGGCCTTTTTTGAAATAAGAAAGGAGAACGCCTATGAAATTGCAGGAGATTCGAGCGCAGCTGGCGGAGTGCGGGCGGCAGATGAGCGCCGCGGGGTTGAGCACCGGCACCAGCGGAAACCTGAGCGTCTACGACCCACAGGAGTGCCTGATGGCCATTACGCCGTCGGGACTCGACTATTTTTCCATAACCCCGGCGGACATCGTGGTGACGGATCTGGAGGCCCACGTGGTGGAGGGGGAGAGAAAGCCCTCCAGCGAGTGGGCGCTGCATACCCAGCTTTACCGCCGACACCCGGCGGCCCGGGCGGTGGTCCACACCCATTCCGTGTACTGCACCACGCTGGCGGTGCTGGGACAGCCCCTTCGGGCCGTCCACTATGCCATCGCTGCCGCCGGAGCGGCGGAGGTGCCCTGCGCGCCCTACTGTCTCTTCGGCACGGAGGCCCTTGCTCGGGAGGCGGTGGAAGCCTGCGGCGAGGGGCGGGCGGTGCTGCTGGGCAACCACGGCTTGGTTGCCTGGGGGGAGAGTCTGCCGGGGGCCTATGGGCTGGCCCGGGATCTGGAATTTGTGGCGGAGCTTCAGTGGCGGGCCATGGCGGTGGGGACGCCCAACGTGCTCACGAAGGACCAGATGGACGCCGCCATGAACCGCTTTCAAACCTACGGCCAGTCGGAGAAGCGCGCCGATGAACCGCAAACGCCCTAAAGTAGGAAGCGTACCGCGCAAATGGCGGCGTCCATCAGCCGGTATGGTTTACCGGTGCGCCCTTGTCATTTTTGATTTAATATGATACCATTTCATGGGAAAAACCAAAAACAAAAGCTGGGAGGAATCTGCTGATGGTATCATTCTTTAGAACGCTGACCGTTTTTGCACTTTCACTGGCCATGTCTGTCTGCGGGCCAACACCGCCTGCCCCCGGCGCCGCCGGAGCGGATGCTTCGCACGCCGCCACAGGATCCGGCCGGGAGGCCGCGTCCCAGATCACTGTTTTTTTGGAGGGAGAAAAGGAGACTGTGCCCGCCACGCTGTATGAGACCGTCATGCCGCTGCACGACTCCGTTCGGGAAAACGCGAATAGCAGTTTTTCACTCTACATCCCGAATGAGGGCTGGCAGAAGGAACCTGATTCCAACAGGTGGGTTTCCACCGTCAATCCAAAGGTTTTCTTTGAGGTTTGGATTGCCGAAGGCGGGACGCCCATGATTTTTCAGGAGTTCTTTCTGGTGAAAAATCCCGGATTTTCCAGCCCCGGTCTGGAGGAGCGCGACTGGTCGTATTTCACGGACAAAGCCACAGGAACGGAGGCTCTTGCCCGGATGCTGTATGACGGGGAGTGTGGATGCGCCATCTGGGGGCAGTATCCTGCCGAGGCTGTGGAAGGATTTGGCGCGCTGGTAAAAGCGATTGCCGAAACGCTGGAAACCGGGACGCTCCCGGCGCTGCCGGAGCAAGGAACCATTGCGCTTTCCGGCGGGGAACTGCCGGGGAGACTGTATACCGGAAACGGCTATACCCTGTATATCCCCAGCGAGGGCTGGAGCGAAACGGTCCGCCCGGAAAACAACGAGGTCATCTGGACCATGGAGGAACAGAAACTGGCCACGCTGAGCGTCCGTGTCTGGCCGGGGCTGGGGCGTGTTTCCGAGGATGCACTTTTTGCGGCGGTGCAGGCAGCAGAGCCGGACGCCGCGCTGGAGCGCACAGATCATCCTGTATTCAGGCAGGTCAATGACAGCCGGTGCCTGACGATCTATTACTACCAGTACGGGGATACCGCCTATACGGTGCGTCAGGATTATCCCAACGAGGCAGAAATCGGATATGGCAGCGTGGTATGGGGCGTTGCCCAGACGTTTCGTATGTCTGCAAAGCCTTGAAGCGGAAGAGAAAGAAAGGGTAGCCTCCCGTTTTCCGGGCGGCGGAATATATAAGGCAGAAAACGATCCGAACCGGGTGAACCCGGTTCGGATCGTTTTTACTCTGCGGACACCCGCCCAAAGCGGGGGCATGGTTCCTATTTTGTTACAGAGGGAATCTTCCGGTGCTGGTCAGCGCCTCCAGAATCTGATAGCGGTCCATCTGGAAGGGCTTGGTCATTTGGAGCGCTTCCTCCATGTCCAAATCCACCATGCGGCCTTCCTGCGTGGCGATGATGCGGTTGCCCTTGCCGGCGCACAGCGACATCACCGCCTCGTAGCCCATGCGGCTGGCGGTCTCCCGGTCCCGGGCGGTGGGGGAGCCGCCCCGCTGGATATGTCCCAGTACGGTGACCCGGGGGTCGATGCCGATCTCGTCGTGGATCAGGCGGCCGATGTCCACGGCGCTGCCGGCGCCCTCCGCCACCACGACCATGTAATGGGTGGTGCCCATGAGACGTGCCCGGCGGATTTTCTCCACGATGTCCCGGTCAAAATCCACCTCCCGCTCGGGGATCAAAACGGCGGTGGCGCCCACGGAAATACCCACGTACAGGGCAAGATATCCCGCGTGGCGGCCCATAACCTCCACCACGGAGCAGCGCTCGTGAGACTGCATGGTATCCCGCAGCTTGTCGACGCACTCAATGGCGGTGTTGCAGGCGGTATCGAAGCCAATGGTATAGTTGGAACAGCCGATGTCGTTGTCGATGGTGGCGGGGATACCCACCACCTGCAGCCGGTGCCCGGCTTCTTGCGCCTGACGAGACAGCGCCAAAGCGCCCCGGAAGGTGCCGTCTCCGCCGATGGCCACGATGCCGTCCAGCCCCAGCAGCTTGCACGTTGCCAAGGCCTTGTCACGGCCGGGAGCGCCTAAGAATTCCTCGCTGCGGGCGGTGTAGAGAATCGTGCCGCCCTTGTCAATGATATGGCTGACGCTGCCGGTGTCCATAGGGAAGAAGTCGCTGTTGATGAGGCCGCTCCAGCCCCGGCGGATGCCGATGCACTCAATGCCGCTGCCAATCGCCGTCCGCACAACGGCGCGGACAGCCGCGTTCATGCCGGGGGCGTCGCCGCCGCTGGTCAGAACGCCGATTCGTTTTACCTGATGATCCATGCTGAGTCCTCCTTGCCTTGCTGCTCTGGTGCGATTTTCAACCGCTGCGAAAAAGACACCGACCGAAAAGCCTTTTTCATCGACTATACAATTCTCAAACTTTGCTGTCAAGATTCTTTCTGCGAAAATGATTAAATTTTGTAGAAAACGATTAACTAAGCACGAAAAATATGTGAAGGAACACAACGAGACCGCCGCCCGACTTGCGGACGGCCGGGAAAAATGATATGATCGAGCCACGATAAAAAGAAGCGGGAGGGCTGGCATGAAGAAGCTGGTCGTTGGCATACTGGCCCATGTGGACGCGGGAAAGACCACGCTTTCCGAGGCGCTGCTTTACGAAAGCGGCGCGCTGCGCAAGCTGGGGCGGGTGGACCATCAGGACGCCTTTTTGGATACGGACCCCATGGAGCGGGAGCGGGGCATTACGATTTTTTCCAAGCAGGCGGTATTTTCCGCGGGAGAGCGGGAGATCACCCTGCTGGATACGCCGGGCCATGTGGATTTTTCGGCGGAGACGGAGCGGACGCTCCGGGTGCTGGACTGCGCCGTGCTGGTGGTGAGCGGGACGGACGGCGTGCAGGCCCACACCCGGACGCTCTGGCAGCTGCTGAAACGGTACGAGGTGCCGGTGTTCCTCTTTATCAATAAAATGGATTTGGCGGGCGCGGACCGGGAGAAGGTGCTTGCCGAGCTCAAGCGGCGGCTCTCCGGCGGCTGCGTGGATTTCGGCGCGGCGGAGACCCTGGCGGAGGAGGCCGCCGTGTGCGACGAAGCGGTGCTGGAGCGGTATTTGGAGCGCGGCGTCCTCCCCGACGGGGACGTGCGGGGCATGATTTCCCGGCGGGCGCTGTTCCCCTGCTATTTTGGCTCCGCGCTGAAGCTGGAGGGGGTGGACGCGCTGGCGGCGGGCCTTGCACGCTATGCGCCCCTGCCCGACTATCCCCAGTCCTTTGGCGCCCGGGTGTTCAAAATCGCCCGGGACGGGCAGGGCGCCCGGCTCACCTACTTGAAGGTCACGGGGGGCACGCTGCGGGTAAAGGAAATGCTCACCGCCTGCGGCGCGGACGGCGAGACGGCGTGGGAGGAAAAGGCGGACCAGCTGCGCTTGTATTCCGGGACGAAATTTCGTCTCATTGAGGAAGCGAGCGCCGGCACGGTGTGCGCGGTGACGGGCCTGAGCCACACGGTGCCGGGCATGGGGCTGGGCTTTGAGTCCGACTGGACCAGCCCGCTGCTGGAGCCGGTCCTCGCCTATCGGGTGGAGCTGCCGGAGGGGACGGACCCCCACACCGCGCTGCCCCAGCTGCGGCTGCTGGAAGAGGAAGACCCCCAGCTTCACGTGGTTTGGAACGAGGTACACCGGGAGATCCGCATGCAGCTCATGGGCGAGGTGCACTTGGAGATCTTGCAGCGCATCCTGCGGGAGCGCTTTTCCATGGAAGCGACGTTTGGCGCGGGGGCGATCCTCTACCGGGAGACGATCACCGCTCCCGTGGAGGGCATCGGCCACTTTGAGCCGCTACGCCATTATGCGGAGGTCCATCTCCTGCTGGAGCCGGGGGAGCCGGGCAGCGGACTGACGCTGGGGTCCGCCTGTCCGGAGGACCAGCTGGAGGGCCACTGGCAGCGATTGATTCTTGGGCAGCTTGCCCTTTGGGAGCATCCCGGCGTGCTGACCGGCGCGCCGGTCACGGACCTGCGGGTCACGCTGGTGGCGGGGAGGGCTCACGAAAAGCACACGGAGGGCGGCGATTTCCGTCAGGCCGCTTTCCGGGCGCTGCGGCAGGGACTGATGCAGGCGCAAAGCGTTTTGCTGGAGCCATGGTATGATTTCCGGCTGGAGCTGCCCTCCGAGCAGGTGGGGCGGGCCATGAGCGATCTCCAGCGCATGAACGGGCAGCAGAATCCGCCGGAGACGGCGGGGGAGGAGACGGTGCTCACGGGAGCTGCACCGGTGGCGGCGCTGCGGGACTATGCCCGGGAGGTAACGGCCTATACCCGGGGCCGGGGAAGGCTTCTCTGCACCCCGGCGGGCTACCGTCCCTGCCCGGAGGGGGCGCGCATTGCCGCCGCGTCGGGCTACGACCCGGAGCGGGACGCGGACAACCCGGCGGACTCCGTGTTCTGCGCCCACGGCGGCGGGTACACGGTGAAGTGGGATCAGGTTTCCGCCCTTGCCCATGTGGACAGCGGACTGCGGCTAGGGAAGCCGCAGGAGCGGGAGACGGAAGCATATCGCCCCCGGCGTCCCTCGACCTACGCCGGAACGGTGGAGCAGGATCGGGAATTGCAGGCCATTTTTGAGCGGACCTACGGTCCCGTCCGCTCCCCCGCCTTCCAGCCGCCCCGAGAACCCCGCCGCCCCAGCACCGACGATGCGCAAGCGGGTCAGGCCGTGCGGGAAGCCTTTTCGGGAGAGGAGTACCTGCTGGTGGACGGATACAACATCCTCTTTGCGTGGGACGAGCTCAAGACGGTGGCCCGGGACAATCTGGACGCCGCCCGGAAAATGCTGTGCGACCTGCTGTGCAATTACCAGGGCTATCAGCACTGCCACGTCATTTTGGTGTTTGACGCCTATCGCGTCAAGGGCGGGCAGGGGTCAGTGGAGAAATACCACAACATCCATGTGGTCTACACGAAAGAGGCGGAGACGGCGGACGCCTACATTGAAAAGGCCACCTACGAAATTGATCGCCGCCACCGGGTGCGGGTGGCCACCTCCGACGGGCCGGAGCAGCTGATCATTCTGGGCCACGGCGCGCTGCGCGTTTCCGCGTCCGGTTTCCATGAGGAAGTGGAGCGGGTGCAGGGGCAGATCGCCGCCGCGCTGGCGAAAAACAACCAGAAAACGAGGAGCGGCGCCATGCGCACCGCCATGGAAAAGGCCGCCAAGGCCGGAAAGGTGTGATCATGGGAATCCTGCTTGTATCGGGCGCGGTGCTGGCACTTTGCACCGCCGCACGCTGGTATCTGGACCGCACCAGCCGCGGGGAGCGCACGTATGCCGGGGGATGGGTCCGCCTGCGGACGCTTTGGAACGAGGGGGCCGCCTTTGGATTGCCACTGCCAAAGGGCGGATTGATTGCGCTTTCCCTGCTGGCGCTCTCCGCGCTTTTTTGCCTGCGCCGCAAGAGCGGTGCCGGGACCGCGCTGATTCTGGGCGGGGGAGTCAGCAATCTGCTGGAGCGTCTGCGCCGGGGGCGGGTGTACGATTACCTGCAGTTCCCCAAAGCGCCCCGCCCGCTCAACCGGTATGTGTACAATCTGGCGGACCTGTTTATTTTCACCGGGGCCGTACTGCTGGGAAAGCGCCGAAAAGTGCGGGGAAAGCGTTGACAAACCGCTAAGGCGGCGCGTATAGTGTAGGTGTTGAAACGCGGAAGAGTTTTCCGCAATATGGAATGAACGGCGCGGACGCCGAAAAGAAAAGGAGAATCAATTATGGATGTAAGCAAAATGCCGACGATGGACAGCATCACCCGTTTTAAGGCCGCAATGGATTCCGACAAGGGCGCTCTCGGCCCCTTCATGATCGGGACCGACCCCGCGTTTGTAGAGGCTGCCGGTTACGCCGGATATGATTTCGTGCTGCTGGATATGGAGCACGGCACCACCACCTTCCAGACGCTGCCCAATCTGATCCGCGCCGCCAACGTGGCCGGCGTTTGCCCCGTGGTCCGCGTGCCCCGCGGCAGCGACATTTGGATCGATCAGGCGCTGGACGTGGGCGCCGGCGCGGTGATGATCCCCCAGATCGACACCGCCGAGCAGGCCCGGGCCGCCGTGTCTGCCGCCAAGTTCTCCCCCGTGGGCACCCGGGGTACCTGCCGCTTCGTCCGCTCCGCCGGGTTTGGCGCCATTGCCGGCAAGGACTACTTCGCCAAGGCGCAGGATACCATGGTCATCGTGCAGGCCGAGGGCAAGAAGGCTGTGGACAATCTGGACGAGATTCTGGATGTCCCCGGCATCGACGTGGTGTTCGTTGGACCCTACGACCTCTCCAGCTCTCTGGGCCTCGTGGGCCAGATCGACCACCCCGCCGTCACCGACGCCATCAAGGTGATTATCGCCAAGGCCGCCGCCAAGGGCGTGAAGGTTGGCTGCTTTGCCGACTCCGTGGAGGGCGGCAAGAAGTGGCGCGATCTGGGCGTCAAGTTCATCGGCTACGCCTGCGACACCTACATCTTCATGCAGGGCGCCAAGGCGGATGTGGAAAGCTTCTCCAAATAATTGAAGAGACTTAAAAAAAAGGAGTCCCCCGGACCATCGGTCCGGGGGACTCCTTTTTTGCGGAGGAAAACCACCGACTGCGCCGGTGAGCATAATTTTTTATGGATTTTACAGGAAAACGAAGGAACCCTTCACAAAAAATAAATATACTGGGTTCGGATACTTGACAAACTGTGTTAACTGTACTATTATTACTAATACGCTAGTACAATGATACAGAGTGCAGACAAACTGTTGAAGCAAAACGGGCGTTTGCATCGTTATAGAAAGAGAAGCAAGGAAAAGAGGAACCGAGAATGAAAATTTTAATTACGACGGATTGGTATCTGCCGGCAGTGAACGGTGTGGTCACGTCGGTGAAGAATCTCCGGCAGGAGCTGGAGCGTCGGGGGCACGAGGTGCGGGTGCTGACGCTTTCCCAGACCACGCGCTCCGGGGAGAAAAACGGCGTCACCTATCTCGGCTCCGTGGCTGCGGGACTCATCTATCCCGGCGCCCGCCTGCGCACGGCGCTGGCGGGAAGCTATGTGCGGGATCTGGTGGCGTGGCATCCGGACGTGGTCCATTCCCAGTGCGAGTTTTCCACGTTCTTTCTGGCCCGCCGCATTGCGGAGGAGCTGGATATTCCCTTGATCCATACGTACCACACCGTCTACGAGGACTATACCCATTACTTTTCCCCCAGCGTCCGCTTCGGGAAGAAGGCGGTGGCGGTGTTTTCCCGCTGGGTAGCCGGGCAGACGGACGCGCTGATCGCCCCCACGGCGAAGGTGCGGCAGCTGCTAAAGGGCTACGGCGTGCGCCAGCCGGTGTTTGTGGTGCCGTCGGGCATTGACCTCAGGCGCTTTTGCCGGGAGGCGGACCCGTGGCGGACGGCGGTGCTGAAGGCGAGCCTGCATATTCCGGAGGACCGGCTGGTGCTGGTGAGCGTGGGCCGTCTGGCGGAAGAAAAAAACGTGGAGGAGCTGCTGCGGCTGCGCGCGGCCATGGGCCACGGTGCGCTCACGCTGCTTCTGGTGGGGGACGGACCCCACCGCGCCGCGCTGGAGAAGCTGACCGAGGAGCTGGGGCTTCATGCGCCGGACGTGGTGTTTGCCGGGCAGGTGCCGCCGGAGCAGGTGGCGGACTGGTATCAGCTGGGGGACCTGTTTGTCTCCGCCTCCACCAGCGAGACACAGGGCCTTACTTACGCGGAGGCGCTGGCGGCCGGGGTCCCGGCGCTGTGCCGGGAGGACCCCTGTCTCCAGGGCGTCATCCGGGACGGGGAAAACGGCTGGCAGTACCGCACCGGGGCGGATTTTCAGGAAAAGCTGGATTTGTTTTCCGCCCAGCCCCACCGGAGACAGGCGCTGTCCGCGGCGGCGCGGGAAAGCGCCGGGGAATTTTCCGCGGAGACCTTTGCCGCAAGAGCGGAAGAAATTTATTGTCGGCAGATGGCCCGACACAGCTGCAAGGAGGTGTCCGCATGACGCAGCCCATTGAACGAACCGTTTTGCGGGTGGTCTCTCTGGCGGGACTTGCCATTTGCATTCTGGTGGCCCTGTGGGGCTGGCAGACCGGCATCCTGACCTCTCAGGAGCGCTTGGCCGCACTGGTGGCGGGCGCGGGCGCGGCGGGGGCGCTGCTGTTCACCGCGTTTCAGGCGGTGCAGGTGGTGGTCCCCGTGCTGCCGGGTGGCCTTGGCTGCCTTGCGGGGGTGTTGCTGTTTGGCCCCATGTGGGGATTTGTTTACAATTATGTGGGCATCTGCATTGGGTCGCTGCTGGCCTTCGCCGTGGCGCGCAACTGCGGAAAGCCCCTGCTGCCCCTGCTCTTTTCCCAGCGGACCATTGAAAAATACAGCCGGTGGACCCGGGAGAAGGCCCGCTTTTCCCGGCTGTTTGCACTGGCGATCTTTTTGCCAGTGGCGCCGGACGACTTTTTGTGCTATCTGGCGGGGACCACCGAGATGAGCTGGCGGCGGTACACCACCATCATTCTTTTGGGAAAACCGTTTGCCATTGCCCTGTACAGTCTGGGACTCACGGTCATCTGGCAGGCATTGGTCAAATAAAGGAGGCAGCTTCCATGCGCATTTACATTTATCGCGGCGGCGAGAAGCTTGTGGGCAAGAGCGGTGTGGGACAGGCCATGCAGCACCAAAGAGAGTCGCTGCATCGGGCGGGGATCTCCCCGGCGGACCACTGGGCGCAGGACGTGGGCGCCATCCACGTCAACACCGTGCTGCCGGACTCTGTGGCGGCGGCGCTGGGGGCCAAACTGCGGGGGAAGAAGGTGGTCTGGTACGGCCACTCCACCATGGAGGATTTCCGGGATTCCTTCAAAGGCTCCAACCTGCTCGCCCCGCTGTTCCGGCGGTGGATCACGTTTTGCTACGGGCTGGGGGACGTGGTCATCACGCCCACGGAATACTCCCGCGACCTTTTGAAAACCTACGGCCTGCGCCGGCCGGTGTACCCGTTGTCCAACGGGGTGGACACGGCCTTTTTCCATCCGGACAAGGCGCTGGGCGCGGCGTTTCGGCGGCGGTACGGCCTTGGGGACGGGGAAAAGGCGGTCATCTCCGTGGGCCACACCATCGCCCGAAAGGGCTTGCCGGAGTTTCTGGAGATGGCCCGGCGGATGCCCGCGGCTCAATTTTTCTGGTTTGGCTGGACGGACCCCCGTCTGGTCCCCGCCGCGATCAGGGAGGCCATGGACCAAGCGCCCGCCAACGTGCGCTTCCCCGGCTTTGTGGACCGTGGGCAGCTCCGGGAGGCTTACTGCGGCGCGGATGTGTTCGCCTTTTTGAGCCATGAGGAGACGGAGGGCATCGTGGTGCTGGAAGCGCTCAGCTGCGGCATTCCCACCGTGGTGCGGGACATCCCCGTGTATCAGGACTGGCTGGAGGACGGAAAGAACGTCTACAAGGCTGCGGACACCGACGGCTTTTGCCGCCTCGTCGAAGGTTTGCTGGACGGAGCGCTGCCGGACCTGACGGCGGCGGGAGAGCAGGTGGCGGCGGAGCGAAGTCTGGAGGCCGTGGGCCGTCAGCTGCGGGAAATCTACCGGCAGGAGCGCATTTTGCCGCCGCTGCCAGCGCCGCTTTCCCCAAGGCGGGTCAATGTATAAAAAATCGCACGGTGTTAACCGTGCGATTTTTTGCGGCGAGAAGGGTTATACTACGCGCACCTCGTAGGTTTGCATCCAGTGGTCCGGCTGCAAAAATCGGCGATGGTCTGGGGCGTGGTCATGAGCTGGCTGTACCAGAGCTGCTGACCCTCGTGACGGAGGAGCGCTTCCAGCGCTTCCCGCCGGACTCCCGAAGGGCAGGCGTGCCGCCTGAAAACAACGGATGCCAAAGAAATACATTTGGGAAAACAAAATTTTTTCACTATTTTTACCTGCGGGGGGTTTTACAATTTTGCGGGACTGTGTTACAATATTCACGGAAAGAAAACGATTACCTGAGAAAGGGGTTTGCATATGAGAAAGACGAAAATTGTCTGCACACTGGGGCCGTCCACAGATCGGGAGGGCGTTTTGCGGGAAATGGTCCTCGCGGGCATGAACGTGGCCCGGTTCAATTTTTCCCACGGCAGCCATGAAGAGCACAAGGTCCGGCTGGAGAAGCTGAAGGTTTTGCGGGAGGAGCTGAAGCGTCCCGTGGCGGCCATGCTGGACACAAAGGGGCCGGAGATCCGGCTGAAAACCTTTGCAGCCGGATCTGTGAAGCTGGTGACGGGGGCGGAATTTACGCTGACCACGGAGGACGTGCAGGGCGACGCGCATCGCTGCGCCATCACCTACTCCGAATTGCCGAGCGACGTGAAGGCGGGGGACACCATTTTGCTGGACGACGGGCTGGTGCGATTGACTGTTCTGGAGACCACCGGCGCCAACATCCGCTGCCGTGTGGAAAACGACGGCATGATGAAGGATAAAAAGGGCGTAAACGTCCCCGGCGTGCGGCTGAACATGTCTTATATGAGCCAGCGGGACCGGGAGGATCTCCTCTTCGGCGCCGAGCAGGGCTTTGATTATATTGCCGCCAGCTTTGTCCGCTCCGCCGCCGACGTGCGGGAGATCCGCAGCGTGCTGGACCGGGCCGGCTCCAATATCCGCATCATCGCCAAGGTGGAAAATCAGGAGGGCATCTCCAATCTGCCTGAAATCCTGGCGGTGGCGGACGGCATCATGGTGGCCCGGGGCGATCTGGGCGTTGAGATCG
The DNA here is from genome assembly GCF_028693505.1 of Oscillibacter sp. GTDB lineage: Bacteria > Bacillota > Clostridia > Oscillospirales > Oscillospiraceae > Oscillibacter. Next base: position 21,075 of record NZ_JAQUVF010000015.1, on the reverse strand, counting down.
ACTTCACGGAGATTCCGGTCCTGCAAAAGGACATGATCGCCCAGTGCGTGGCCATCGGAAAGCCGGTCATCACCGCCACCCAGATGCTGGACTCCATGATGGAAAATCCCCGCCCCACCCGGGCGGAGATCACGGACGTTGCAAACGCCATTTACGACGGCACCTCCGCCATCATGCTCTCCGGCGAGACGGCGGCGGGCAAGTATCCGGTGGAGGCGGTGCGCACGATGGACGCCATCGCCCGCAAGACCGAGGCCACCATGGACGAGACGGTGCGGCCGCTGAAGGTGATGGGCAAGGCCCGTCTTTCCGTCACCGCCGCCACGGCCCACGCCGCCTGCTCCACCGCGCTGGATATCGGCGCGGACGCCATTCTCACCGTCAGCCAGCGGGGCGTCACCGCCCAGATGGTCAGCCGCTTCCGGCCCAAGACCACGGTGGTGGCGCTGCTGCTGGACCCGCAGGTCCAGCGGCAGATGGCGCTCTACTGGGGCGTGGAGCCGCTGACCATGCCCTACGCCGGCAGCACCGACGAACTGGTGGAGCTGGCGGTGCAAACGTCGGTAAACGCCGGAATCGTAAAACAGAGCGATCTGGTGGTGGTCACCGCCGGGGTGCCTGTGGGCGTCACCGGGACCACCAACATGATCCGGGTCCATCAGGTGGGCGGCTCTTTGGTCAATGCCGTGGGCATTGGCGACCAGAAGGCCAGCGGAGCGCTGTGCGTTTGCCGGGGTCTTGACGAAGTGACGGAAAAATTCCGCCCCGGCGATGTACTGGTGGTGCCCTACACCACCAACGAGATGCTGCCCTATGTCCGGCAGGCCGCCGCCGTCATCAGCGAGGAGGCCAGCGGCGACAGCCATGCCGCCACGGTGGGCCTCACGCTGAATAAGCCGGTCATTGTGGGCGCCATGGACGTCACCCACCGGCTTAAGGACGGCGTGATGGTTTCCGTGGACTGCGCCCGGGGCACCGTGCAGACGCTGCCCCAGTAAGCGGAGAGAGTCCCCGCCCGGGAAGGGCGCTCTTGGGAAAAACAAAACGGAAGCTCCCCTTTGGGGGAGCTTCCGTTTTTTCATGTGGATGGGTAATTAGAACAGTCCGGTGATTTTTCCGTTTTCGTCCACGTCGATCTTCTCCGCGGCGGGCACCTTGGGAAGCCCTGGCATGGTCATGATGTCGCCGGTCAGCGCCACCAAGAATCCGGCCCCGGCGGAGACCTTCAGATTCCGCACCGTGATCTGGAAGTCCTTGGGCGCACCCAGCTTACTGGCGTCGTCGGAGAAGGAATACTGGGTCTTGGCCATGCAGATGGGCAGCTTGTCGAAGCCCAGCGTCTCCAGCTCCTTCACCTGCTTTTGCGCACCGGCGGTCAAAACCGCGCCGTCGGCGTGATAGATCCGGCGGGCAATGTCATTGAGCTTCTTTTCAATGGAGTCCTCCGTGTCGTAGGAGAAGCGGAAGCTTCCCGGCTGCTCGCACAAGCGGACGACTTCCTCCGCAAGGGAAAGACCGCCCTCGCCGCCCTTGGCCCAGACCTCGCTGAGGGCCACGTTGACGCCCAGTGCCCGGCACTTGTCCTCCACCAGCTGCAGCTCGGCGGCGGTGTCGGTGGGGAAGGCGTTGATGGCCACCACGCAGGGCAGTCCGAATACCTGCGTGATGTTTTCCACGTGCTGAAGCAGATTGGGCAGTCCCCGCTCCAGCGCGGGCAGATTCTCCTGATTCAGCTCCGCCTTGGGGACGCCGCCGTGGTTTTTCAGCGCCCGGACCGTGGCGACCACCACCACAGCGGAGGGGGTAAGCCCCGCCAGACGGCACTTGATGTCCAAAAACTTTTCCGCGCCGAGGTCCGCGCCGAAGCCTGCCTCGGTGACGGCATAGTCGGAAAGGCGCATAGCCATCCGGGTGGCCATCACGGAGTTACAGCCGTGGGCGATGTTGGCGAAGGGGCCGCCGTGGATGAAGGCGGGCGTTCCCTCCAGCGTCTGGACCAGATTGGGCTTGAGCGCGTCCTTGAGCAGGGCCGCCATGGCGCCCTCAGCCTTGAGATCGTGGGCGGTGACGGGGGTTCCGTCGTAAGAGTATGCCACCACCATGCGGCCAAGGCGCACCTTCAGATCGGGAATGTCGGCGGAGAGGCACAGCACCGCCATGATCTCGCTGGCCACCGTGATGTCAAAGCCGTCCTCCCGGGGGACGCCCTGCATCCGCCCGCCAAGTCCGTCCACAATGTTGCGCAGCTGCCGGTCATTCATGTCCACGCAGCGCTTCCACGTGATGCGCTTGACGTCGATGCCCAGCGCATTGCCCTGCTGAATGTGGTTATCCAGCATGGCGGCGCAGAGATTGTTGGCCGCGCCGATGGCGTGGAAATCTCCGGTGAAGTGCAGATTGATGTCCTCCATGGGCACCACCTGGGCATAGCCGCCGCCGGCCGCGCCGCCCTTGACGCCGAACACCGGCCCAAGGGACGGCTCCCGCAGGGCAACCAGCGTCTTTTTGCCCAGCTTGCGCATGGAGTCCGCCAGACCCACGGTGGTGGTGGTCTTGCCCTCGCCCGCAGGCGTGGGGTTGATGGCGGTGACCAAAATCAGCTTGCCGTCCGGCTTGTTCACTTCCCGCAGCAGACGGTAGTCCACCTTGGCCTTGTAGTTGCCGTAAAACTCCAGATATTTGGCGTCTACGCCGGCGGTCTCGGCAATTTCCGTGATGGGCTTCATGGTGCAGGACTGAGCGATCTCAATGTCGGTGACAATCTTCATGCAGTGGCCTCCCTATCTTGTAAACAGTGTGTTGTATATAAAAGGTGTTACTTTTGCGTGCCTTCAAAATATACCACGAAAGAGCGCGAAAGGGAAGGGAAAAAAGCGGTTACGGTAAGTCAAATTTCTCAAGAGAGCCATAAGCAGAACTTATAGATGCAAAAAAGTCTGTGACGTATAACAGGACCGGACGGCTGCTGCCGTCCGGTCCTGTTGGGTATTTAGAAGTCTGCGCTGCCCACGGTTCTGGGGTGGGGAAGGACGTCCCGGATGTTGGAAACGCCTGTCAAATACATGACGAGACGCTCAAATCCAAGGCCGAAGCCCGCGTGCTTGCAGCTGCCGTAGCGGCGCAGGTCGCAGTACCACCAGTAGTCCTCGGGCTTCATGCCCAGCTCCCGGATGCGATCCTCCAGCTTCTCCAGCCGCTCCTCGCGCTGGCTGCCGCCGATGATCTCGCCGATGCCGGGGACCAGGCAGTCCGCTGCGGCCACGGTCTTGCCGTCGTCGTTCATGCGCATATAGAAGGCCTTGATCTCCTTGGGATAGTCAGTGACGAACACCGGCTTATGATAGACCTGCTCGGTGAGATAGCGCTCGTGCTCCGTCTGGAGGTCGCAGCCCCAAAACACCTTGTAGTCGAACTTGTCGTTGCACGCTTGCAGAATCTCCACCGCCTCGGTGTAGGTGATGCGGCCGAAATCGGAGGAGGCCACATGCTCCAGCCGCTCCAAAAGGCCCTTGTCCACGAAGCTGTTGAAAAATTGCAGCTCGTCGGGGCAGCGCTCCATCACCCGGCGGATGACGAATTTGATCATGGCCTCCGCCGTGTCCATATAGCCCTTGAGGTCGGTGAAGGCCATCTCCGGCTCGATCATCCAAAACTCGGCGGCATGGCGGGCCGTGTTGGAATTCTCCGCCCGGAAGGTGGGGCCGAAGGTATACACGTCGCCAAAGGCCATGGCAAAGTTTTCCGCGTTCAGCTGGCCGGACACCGTGAGGTTTGCGGGCTTGCCGAAAAAGTCCTGAGAGAAGTCCACCTGCCCGTCCTCCGTCAGCGGCGGGTTTTTGGGGTCCAGCGTGGTGACGCGGAACATCTCGCCCGCGCCCTCGCAGTCGCTGGCGGTGATGAGGGGGGTGTGGACATAGACGAAGCCGCGGCTCTGGAAAAATTCGTGGATGGCGTAAGCTGCCACGCTGCGCACCCGGAAGGTGGCGGAGAAGAGATTCGTCCGGGGCCGCAGATGCTGGATGGTCCGCAAAAATTCCAAGCTGTGCCGCTTCTTTTGCAGCGGGTAATCGGGGGTGGAGGCGCCCTCCACGGCGATGTGCGTGGCCTTGAGCTCCAGAGTCTGCTTGGCGTCGGGAGTCAACGTCACCGTGCCGGTGACGAGCAGGGCGGCACCCACATTCTGGGCGGCAATCTCCTTATAATTCTCCAGAGCGGCGGACTCCATGACGACCTGCAAATTCTTAAAGCAGGAGCCGTCGTTCAATTCGATGAAGCCAAAGCCCTTGAGGTCCCGAATGGTGCGGACCCAGCCGCCAACGGTGACTTCCTTGCCGGACAGCGTCTCACTGTCGGCAAAAATCGCTGCGATTTTCGTAGTACTCATTGCTGTTCACCCATTTTTCTTGTTTTTACTGTTTTTATTGGAAAAGTATGCACAATAATTGACTATTGTACTCTATTCTCAACCTTTTTTCAAGAGCAAACGGTGAGTTTTGAGATGGCGGTCAGGAAATGGCCTCGCTGCCCACCTGATAGCCGTCCCATGCCCCGTCGGCGCTCTGGACGGCGGTGCAGTCCGCGAAGTAGTAAGCGCCGGTGCCGCTGCGCCACTTCTGGGCGTCAAATCGGACGATATTCAGGCTGGTTGTGCCTTCCGAGGGCTTTTCCGTGATGGAGAACAGGCACCCGTCCGTCCACTGCCAGAACCGCGCATCGCTGCCTTCTAAAGGCTCTCCGGTGATATAGCCCTGCTCCGTCAGCTCCGCGAAGGTGCCCTGAACGGGGACGATGCCGTGGGCTTCACTGAAGGCCCACGCCACGGCGGCGCGTTCGCTCTCCGAAAGACCGGTGGCGGAGAGGTCCACCCCCAGCGCCGTAAGATCACTGTTTAGCCCCTCGTCCACGGTCCAGAGATCGTTCAGCACCCGGAAATACAGCGCGCAGCGGTCGTCAAAGCCATCCTCCAGCACCGTAAGCGAGGAGACCTGACACAGCTGGGCGGGGAAGGATTCCAGGATGTCGCCGCTAAAAGCAATCTCCACCAGCGCCCCGTCCCGCAGCGCGCCGTCCGCGCCGTTCTCCCATTTCAGGCGGTAGACGTCGCCGCTTGAGCCGGACTGCTTTGCCAGCAGCAGCGTGTCCGTTCCGCCGCCGGAGATTACCCGGCAGACCATGGTGACGTCGGCGCTTTGAACGCCCTTGTCCGCCGCGCCGCCCGCAGGATTCTCCGGCGCTGCCCCGCCGCCCGCAGCGCCGCAGGCTGCCAGCAGGCACAGGCAGAGATAAACTGCCAGAAAAAGAGAAAACACAGACCATTTTTTCACAAGATGCCGCCTCCTTTTTTGCTTCGGACGGGAAGAGCTGCAAATTTGTTCCCGCAGGGGAACGACCGCAGACCCGGCAAAGCGTGAAAATGACGGTTGACTTTTGTATAGAGACCGTTAAACTAATAGGTGAAATTTTTGCAGTCAGCGCGGGCGGCGGGGACTGCCGGAGAACGGAGGAGAAGAGACATGCTGGAATTGCTGAAAACGACGGTGGCGCCCCAGGCCCAGAATGATTTTGTCTGGGCGGTGGTCGGCTCCCCCTGGGGAGTGCTTGCCTGCTGGCTGGTGGGGATCAATCTTGTGACCTTCTTCGTCTTTGGCGTGGACAAGTGGAAGGCAAAGCGAAAGCAGCAGCACGAGAGCGTCCGCCGGGTGCCGGAGAAAACGCTGTTCCTGCTTGCCGCTCTGGGCGGCAGCGTGGGCGCGCTGCTGGGGATGCGGGTGTGGCGCCATAAAACGCTGCACCGGTCGTTTCGCATCGGCGTTCCCCTGATTTTGCTGGCGCAGATCCTCATTCCGGCGGGGCTGTGCCTCTACTGGAACGTCATCCGGTAAAAGGGGCGGAGACAAAAAATGACGCAAAAATGGGTACTTCCGCTTCTTGACAAGGAGAATTCCCGGTGATATGATAATAAATTATAAAAAGGCATTGAAAAGGACACCGTCCGGAAAAGACACCAGAGAGGAGCCGCCGCTGGCTGGAAGCGGCTCTTGCCGCACCCGGAACCGGTTACCGCCTTGGAGCTGCCCACCGATACGTAGGCTGGGACGGGACCTCCCGTTATAGAGGACACGAGCGGCGCCCTTCGGGACGCAAGCAGGGTGGAACCGTGGAATACGAGTTTCGTATCTCACCCCTGATTTTGGTCAGGGGTGGGATTTTTTTAATTTCCGCCCCTCAACGGAACAAGGAGGAACGCAATCATGTCTGAAGAAAACAATCAGTATACCTTTGAAAATGAGGAGTATCGCCACACTTACTGGCATACCTGCTCCCACGTGCTGGCGCAGGCCGTCAAGCGGCTGTATCCCGAGGTGAAGCTGGCCATCGGCCCGTCTATCGAAAACGGCTTTTATTACGATCTGGATTCTCCCTTCCCCTTCACCCCGGAGATCATGGAGGGCATCGAGACCGAGATGCGCAAGATCTGCAAGGAAAAGCTGAAGCTGGAGCGCTTTGAGCTGCCCCGTGCGGAAGCCATTGCGTTCATGGAGGAAAAGGGCGAGCCTTATAAGGTGGAGCTCATCAACGACCTGCCCGCCGACGCCGCCATCAGCTTTTATAAGCAGGGCGAGTTCACCGACCTTTGCGCAGGTCCCCATCTGGACTCCACCGGCCGCATCAAGGGCAATGGCATCAAGCTGACCACCTGCAACGCCGCCTACTGGCGGGGCGATTCTTCTCGGGAGACCCTGCAGCGCATCTATGGCGTGGCCTTCCCCAAGAAGGAAGAGCTGGACGCGTATCTTGCGCGCATTGAGGAGGCCAAGCGCCGGGACCACCGGAAGCTGGGCAAGGAGCTGGACCTCTTCGCCTTCCGGGACGAGGCCCCCGGCTTCCCCTTCTACCTGCCCAAGGGCATGGTGCTGAAAAACACCCTCATCGACTATTGGCGGCAGGTCCATAAGAAGTGGGACTATCTGGAAATTTCCACGCCCCAGATTATGAAGCGGACGCTGTGGGAGACCTCCGGCCACTGGGACCACTATAAGGACAACATGTACACCACCGTCATCGACGAGGAGGATTTCGCCATCAAGCCCATGAACTGCCCCGGCAGCATTCTGGTCTATGATCTGGCGCCCCACTCTTACCGGGACCTCCCCCTGCGCTACGGCGAGCTGGGCCTGGTTCACCGCCACGAGCTTTCCGGCGCGCTGCACGGCATGTTCCGCGTGCGCTGCTTCACGCAGGACGACGCCCATATCCTGCTGGCCAAGGACCAGATCAAAGACGAGGTCATCCGCATCGCCCGCCTCTTCGACGAGGTTTACTCCCTCTTCGGTCTGCCCTATAAGATCGAGCTTTCCACCATGCCGGACGACCATATCGGCTCCGTGGAGGACTGGGACGTGGCCACCAATGCCCTGGCGGAGGCCATCACCAGCATCGGCAAGGAATACGTGGTCAACCCCGGCGACGGCGCGTTCTACGGCCCCAAGCTGGACTTCCACATTCAGGACTCTCTGGGGCGCACGTGGCAGTGCGGCACCATCCAGCTGGATTACCAGCTCCCCGGCCGCTTCCATCTGGAGTATACCGGGACCGACGGCGAAAAGCACTGCCCCGTCATGATCCACCGGGTGGTGTTCGGCTCCATCGAGCGCTTTATCGGCATCATCACCGAGCACTTTGCCGGTGCGTTCCCCACGTGGCTCTCTCCCGTGCAGGTAAAGCTGCTGCCCATCACTGACCGGGCCGCCGACTACGCCAAGGAGGTTTCCGCCGAGCTGGAGAGCGCCGGCTACCGTGTGGAAACGGACCTGCGCAACGAGAAGATCGGCAAGAAGATCCGGGAAGCGCAGCTGGAGAAGATTCCCTATATGCTGGTCATCGGCGACAAGGAGGCCGAAAGCGGCACCGTCTCCGTGCGCCATCGCGCGGACGGCGATCTGGGCGTGATGAGCAAAGCGGAGTTTACCGCGCTGCTCAAAAACGTCGTGGATACCAAGGACAGAAAGTAAGTTCTGCACACACAAACGGCAAGGGGCCTGTCGGATAAAATCCGGCAGGCCCTGTTTTCTTTGCGGCTTCTAAACTTCCCGCCCGTTGGTTTCGTGATGGCGCCCATTAGCAGTGCTGAAATGAACAAAAGGTGAAGTAAAATTACGTAAAAAAACTGGGCGCTTCTCTAAATTTGCAAAAGTAGTGGCAGAAGCCATTGCATCTGCCAAAGGGAGAAGAGTATACTGTATAAAATTCGGGAAAAACCACAACCATAGAAAGAGGAGGACAACACCAAATGAACAAAACGTTTAAAAAGGTGCTGGTGGCCAACCGGGGAGAAATCGCCATGCGAATTTTCCGGGCCTGCCACGATTTGGGTTTGCAGACCATTGCCATTTACTCCAACGAGGATACGTACAGTATCTTCCGGACCGCTGCCGACGAGTCCTATCTCATTGGCGAGAACGAAAGCCCTCTGGGCGCTTATTTGAATATTCCCCGCATCATCCAGCTGGCGAAGCTCCACGGCGCGGACGCCATCCACCCCGGCTACGGCTTTTTGTCGGAAAACGGCGACCTTGCCCGGGCCTGCGAGGAGGCGGACATCCAGTTTATCGGGCCTTCCTCCAAGGTGCTGGATATGATGGGCGACAAGCTCTCCGCCAAGCAGATCGCGGTGGCTTGCGGCGTTTCCACCACCCCCGGCACCACGGAACCGCTCAAGAGCCGGGAGGAGGCCCAGCGTCTCGCCCAGTCCTTCGGCTTCCCCGTCATTTTGAAAGCTGCCGCAGGCGGCGGCGGACGGGGCATGCGCCGCTGCGACACGGTGGAAGAGGTGGGCGTCAACTTTGACCTGGTGAAGGCGGAGGCGAAAAAGGCCTTTGGCAACGACGACATCTTCATGGAAAAGTTTTTGGTGGAGCCGAAGCACATTGAGGTGCAGGTCCTGGGCGACGCGTATGGCAACGTGGTCCACCTGTACGAGCGGGACTGCTCCCTCCAGCGGCGCTATCAGAAGGTGGTGGAGTTTACGCCCGCCTTCTCCGTGGAAGCGTCCGTCCGGGAGGCGCTGTACGACGACGCGGTGAAGATCGCAAAGCACGTGGGCTATGTGAATGCCGGTACGCTGGAATTTCTGGTGGATAAAGAGGGCCATCACTACTTCATCGAAATGAACCCCCGCATTCAGGTGGAGCACACCGTCACGGAAATGGTGACGGGCATCGACCTCGTGCGCTCCCAGATTCTGGTGGCGGAGGGCCGCCCGCTGAGCGATCCGGAAATTGGAATTACTTCGCAGGCGGACGTGCGCCAAAACGGCTATGCCATACAGTGCCGCGTCACCACCGAGGACCCCACCCACAACTTCGCCCCCGACACCGGCAAGATCACGGCTTATCGCTCCGCCGGTGGCTTCGGCATCCGGCTGGACGGCGGCAACGCCTATACCGGCGCGGTGATCTCCCCCTATTATGACTCCCTGCTGGTGAAGATCACCACGTGGGACAATACCTTCCCCGGCGTGTGCCGCAAGGCGGCCCGGGCCATCAACGAGGTCCACGTCCGGGGCGTCAAGACCAACATCGCCTTTATCACCAACATCCTGAAAAACCCCACCTTTATGGCGGGCAAGTGCCACACCAAATTTATTGACGAGACCCCGGAGCTGTTCCAGATCGACGAGAGTCAGGACCGGGCCACCAAGATGCTCAAATACATTGGCAATATCGTGGTGAAGGAGCGGGAGGGCCACAAGTTTTACGACGCGCCCCGGTTCCCGGCGGTCACCGGCGTGCGGCCGGACGGCCTGAAGCAGATGCTGGACGCCAAGGGCCCCAAGGCGGTTTCCGACTGGGTGCGGGACCAGAAAAAGCTGCTCATCACCGACACCACCTGCCGCGACGCCCATCAGTCCCTGCTGGCGACCCGGGTGCGCACCCGGGATATCATCAAGGGCATGGACGCCACCAGCGAGATTCTGGCGGACGCGTTTTCTCTGGAGTGCTGGGGCGGCGCGACCTTCGATGTGGCGTACCGTTTCCTCCACGAGTCTCCGTGGGAGCGGCTGGATATGATCCGGCAAAAGGCCCCCAACCTCCTGCTGCAAATGCTGCTGCGGGGCGCCAACGCCGTGGGCTACACCAACTACCCCGATAACGTCATCCGGGAGTTTATCAAGGAGGCCGCCCGCTCCGGCGTGGACGTGTTCCGGGTGTTCGACTCCCTCAACTGGGTGCCGGGCATGGAAGTCGCCATGGACGAGGTGCTCAAGCAGGATAAAATTTGCGAGGCCACCATCTGCTACACCGGCGACATTCTGGACCCCAAGCGGGACAAATACCCGCTGGAGTACTATGTGAAGCTGGCGAAGGAGCTGGAGCACCGCGGCGCGCATGTGCTGTGCATCAAGGATATGTCCGGCGTGCTGAAGCCTTACGCCGCCAAGAAGCTGGTCTCCACCCTCAAGCAGGAGGTCGGGATCCCCATCCAGCTCCACACCCACGATACCTCCGGCAACCAGGTGGCGACCTACCTCATGGCCGCCGAGGCCGGCGTGGACATTGTGGACTGCGCCGTCTCCTCCATGGCCTCTCTCACCAGCCAGCCCTCTTTGAACGCCGTGGTGGCAGCTTTGCAGGGGACCGAGCGGGATACCGGTCTGGACCTTGGACGGCTCCAGTCCCTCACCGACTACTGGGAGGATGTGCGCAAGCGCTATGATATCTTCGAGGCAGGCATCCAGTGCTCCTCCACGGATATCTACCGCTACGAGATCCCCGGCGGCCAGTATACGAACCTGAAGCCGCAGGTGGAATCTCTGGGCCTTGGCAGCCGCTTTGAGGAGGTCCGGGAGAATTACCGCAAGGTCAACGAGATGCTGGGGGACATCGTGAAGGTCACCCCCTCCAGCAAGATGGTGGGCGACATGGCGATCTTCATGACCCAAAACAGCCTGACGCCGGAGGATATTGTGGAAAAGGGCGAGAATCTGGCCTTCCCGGATTCCGTCGTGAGCTACTTCTCCGGCATGATGGGCCAGCCTGCCGGCGGTTTCCCCAAGGACTTGCAGCGGGTGGTGCTCAAGGGCAAGGCCCCCATCACCTGCCGCCCCGGCGAGCTTTTAGAGAGCGTGGACTTTGAGGAAAAGAAGCGGGAGATGTCCGCCTTCGATCCGAACCCCAGCTGGCGCGCGGTGCTGAGCTACTGCCTGTACCCCAAGGTTTTGGAGGAATTCGTCAAAAACCGGAAGGAATACGGCTATATCATGCGCCTTGGCAGCCATGTGTTCTTCCACGGTTTGGCGGTGGGCGAGACCAACAAGGTCAACATCGCCGACGGCAAGACCCTGGTCATCAAATATCTGGGCCTTGGCGAGGTGGATAAAGAGGGCATGCGCACCGTCAGCTTTGAGCTCAACGGCATCCGCCGGGATGTGCAGGTCCCTGACGAGGCCGCCCAGAAGAACATTGTGAAGGTGCCCATGGCGGACCCGGAGGACAAGAGTCAGGTGGGCGCGTCCATCCCCGGCGCTGTCAGCAAGATCAATGTTAAGGTGGGCGACCGGGTGGAGAAAAACGAGACCCTTTTGACCATCGAGGCCATGAAGATGGAAACAGCCGTCACTGCCCGCATGGCGGGCACCGTGGCTGCCATCGAGGTCCGCGAGGGCGACACCGTGAAGGGCGGTCAGCTGCTGCTGACGATCCAATAAATGGCTTCCCCAGCGTTTTAGCCAATCGGCTAAAACGCTGGGGAATTTTTTTTGTGCAAGATTGTGAGATGGAGAAATGTACAGATAAGGAATTGACAAAAAAATCGCTGAATTGCAAGGCGATGGGCGCTGACTTGCATAAAATATTGAAAATGTGAAAAATAAAACTTGAAAAATGACGGCGGGTACGGTATGATATGCAAGTAATTGTTGGACCCAGTATGAAAATAAAGAGGAAAGAGGATTTGAAGATGAAAAAGTTTCTGTCTTTGCTGATGGCCGTTTCGATGATGGCTACTGTTCTGGCCGGCTGCGGCGGCGATAAGGCCGCGGAGAAGCCCGCCGATACCGGCACTCCCGCCCAGGGGGAGACCCAGGCTCCCGCCTCCACCGGCAGCAATTTGACCTTCACCACCGGCGGTTCTTCCGGAACCTACTTCGCGTTCGGCTCCGTGCTGGCCGGTCAGGTCAGCAGCTCCACCGGCACCAAGGTCACCGCCGTGGAGGGCAAGGGCTCTCAGGGCAACGTGGAGCTGATGGATATGGAGGGCGCGCAGCTGGGCTTTGTCCAGTCCGACGTCATGAGCTACGCCTATGACGGCACCAACCTCTTCGCGGAAACCGGCAAGGTGGACTGCTTCTCCACCGTGGCCGCTTTGTATATGGAGCAGGTCCAGATCGTCACCTGCGACCCCAGCATCAAGACCGTGGCGGACCTTGCGGGCAAGAACGTCTCTGTGGGCGACTCCGGTTCCGGCGTGTACTATAACGCCGTGGACGTGCTGGGCGCTTACGGGCTGGACGTGGAAAAGGACATTAAGCCCACCTATCAGGGCTTCGGCGACAGCGCTGAGGCGCTGAAGGACGGCAAGATCGACGCTGCCTTCGTGGTGGCCGGCGCTCCCACCACCGCCATTGTGGAGCTGTCCAACTCCAAGCCCACGTATCTTGTGAGTCTGGATAAGGAGCACATTGACGCCCTGCGCGCCGAGTCCCCCTATTACAGCGAATACACCATCCCCGCCGATGTGTACGGTCTGGAGTCTGACACCACCACCGTGGCGGTCAGCGCCGTCATCATTGCCCGGGACGATGTCAGCGAGCAGGATGTGTACAACTTCGTCTCCGGCGTGTTTGAAAATATCGACGCCATCACCGCCGTCCACGCCAAGGGCGGCGAGCTGAGCTTGGACTTTGCCACCTCCGTGACCTCCGTGCCCTATCATGCCGGCGCTGCCAAGTATTTTGCCGAGAAGGGCTACGACGTCCCCACCAAGTAAAAAACCCCCGGGTGAAACCATCCGAGAGGCTGCGGCGGGCAAAAAGCCCGCCGCAGTCCCTTATCGGTTTTACGAGGCAGATGAGTTTGCACGGTGACAGGATGCAAAGTCATGCGCTTCGCGAAGAAGTGAAGAAATGAAGGAAGAGAGGAAACCAGCATGCGCTTTGGGAAAAAAGACAAAGAGCTGCCCGTCAATACCGCCCCCGTTGAGGATACCGGTGTCGGCACCGCCGCCGATGTGGAAACGGTTATGAAAAAGTATGACCGGGAATCCAACGTCCGCGTGTGGGAGGGCATACCAAAACAGATCGTGCGCTATCTGATGGTGGCGTTTTCTTTGTACAGCATTTATGTGACACTGTTTTCTACCGCCCTGCCGGAAGTCCGCTTGTCAGTGTTTTTGGCGTCCATTCTGGTCATGGGCTATTTGAATTTCCCCGCCCGGAAGCACCACGTGAAGGTCAATTCCATGCCGTGGTACGACTGGGCCATCATGATCCTCGGCGCGGGCGCTTTCTTCTATTACGCCCTGAACGCCGAGCGGATCATTAAGCTCTCTTTGCGGGCGGCCAAGGACCCGGTGCTTTTAACCGTGGGCGTGATTGGCATTGTCGCTTTGATCGAGCTGTGCCGACGCAGTGTGGGACTGCCGATTTTGTGCGTGGTGGGTGCGCTGCTGGTATACACCTTTACCCAGGTCCAGACTAAGCTTGTGATCTACAATCTGTTTTACACCACCACCGGTGTGATGAACACGCCCATCAACGTGTGCGCCAAGTATATCGTGGTGTTCATCATCTTCGGCGCGTTTCTGGAGCGGACCGGTATCGCGCAGTTTTTTATCAGTCTTGCAAACTCCATTGCCGGCGCTTCCGCAGGCGGACCTGCGAAGGTGGCCGTCATCTCCTCCGCCCTTTGCGGCATGGTGTCTGGCTCCTCCGTGGGCAACACCGTGACCACCGGCTCTGTCACCATCCCCATGATGAAAAAGACGGGCTACAAGGCGGAATTCGCGGGCGCGGTGGAAGCGGCCGCCTCCACCGGCGGACAGATCATGCCCCCCATTATGGGCGCCGCCGCCTTTTTGATGGCGGAGTACATGAATGTGAGCTATGCCACCGTGGCAGTCACCGCCATTTTGCCCGCCGTGCTGTATTTTACCGGCATCTATATCTCCGTGCATCTGGAAGCACAGAAGCTGGGTCTCAAGGGCATCCCCAAGGAAGAGCTGCCCAAGATGCGCGTTCTCGTGAAGAAGCTCTATCTGCTCTCGCCGCTGGTGGTGCTGGTGGTGATGGTATCCCTGAACCTCAAGACCATGCAGTTCTCCGCCGCTGTGGCTATCGGCGTGGCGGTGCTGGTGGGCATCATCAACAAGGATGACCGCCTGACCGTTACCAAGTTCTTTGACGCGCTGGAAGCCGGCGGAAAGGGCACCATCACTGTGGCTGTCGCCTGCGCCATGGCGGGGATCGTGGCCGGCTGCATTACGGTCACCGGTCTTGCCTCCAAGCTCATTACCGCCATCGTCTCCGTTTCCGGCGGGCATATGATGATCGCGCTGGTGCTGACGATGCTCTGCTGCATTGTGCTGGGCATGGGCGTGCCCACCACGGCCAACTATTGCATTATGGCGGCCACCTGCGCCCCCATTTTGATGAATCCTGCCATCGGCGTTCCCGCCATGGCGGCGCACTTCTTCGTGTTCTATTTCGGCATCGTGGCGGATATCACGCCCCCGGTTGCGCTTGCGGCCTACGCCGGCAGCGCCATCGCCAAGGCGCCGCCCATGAAAACGGCCCTCAACGCCACAAGACTCGCCATCGCCGCGTTTATTGTGCCGTACATTTTCGCGTTGAACCCCTCCATGCTTTTCATCAACACCGTGTGGTACGAGGTGGTGCAGATCGTCATCAGCTCCCTCATCGGCCTTTTCGGCGTGGCGGCGGCCCTCAACGGCTATTTGTACTGCAAAATTAACCCCCTGCTGCGCATTTTGCTGGCAGTGGGCGGCATGGGCATGATGATTCCGGGCACCCTCACCGATGTGCTGGGCCTTGTGATGGCCGGCGGCGTCATCTTCTATCAGCGCGCTGCGGCCAAACGGCTTTCCACTGTCGCTTGACGCACCGAATACCGCTCCCCCAACGGGGAGCGGTTTCTTTTCTGTTTATCTGAATTTTTTAGGAACCATTTACCGGTTTGGCGCGTCTATATCTATATAAGACCCCAGAAGCAGGAATCTGTAACTGTTTTGTTGTTGCTTTCAGGGGAGAACTGTATTAACCTGTTTCATACAGTTCGCGACGGATCAACAAAGAAGAGGAGAAGCAAACATGTCTGAAGTCATGGAAAGAGAGACCCTGCCCGAGGGGCAGCCGGAGAGCACGCCGACCGTTCCGGTAACGGACAAGGCGTCCGGAAAACCGCTTGGCGGGAAATGGAAGGCCATGCCCCGGAAAAAGCGGCGGCGGATCATTCGGTGGGGCGTTATTCTGCTGGTGCTTCTGGTCATTGGGTGCATTTTGTATAAGACGCTGGGCGGGAAGAAGGCCTCCACGGAGCAGGTGGTAACGGATACCGTCCAGTACGGGGCCATTACCTCCACGGTGGAGGGCAGCGGTCTGACCAAGGCCAAGACCAGCGAGACCATTACGCTGACCACCGCCGGCACGGTGCAGGATGTGCTGGTCACGGAGGGCCAGAAGGTCACTGCGGGAGACCCGCTGTTTGTGATCGAGTCCGAGGCGGCCCGCACCGCTGCGGATAAAGCGAGAAAAGACGTGGAGGGGTATGAGAAGAAGCTGAACACCCTCCGTAAGGATATTGCCGGATTGAATCTGGCGGCCGGGTATCCCGGAAAGCTGATGGAGGTGGTGACGCTGAATCCCGGCGACACCATCACCAAGGACAGCGAGAGCGAGATCTTCACCGTGGAGCAGAGTCTGGAGGACGCCCGCAAGACGCTGGAGACCGCCCAGAAGAATCTGGACAACTGCAACGCCGTGGCGCCCATCGACGGGACAGTCATCGGCCTGATGCTCCAGCAGGGGCAGGAGGTGGCGGCCAATACGGCGGTCATCACCATTGCCGATACCTCCACCATCACCGTGGACGCCACGGTGGACGAGCGGAACGTCAGCTATGTGAAGCCCGGCATGACGGTGACCATCGACCAGTGGGGCACCCAGTTTATGGGCACGGTGGAGACCGTCAGCCTCAACTCCAAGGCGGAAAACGGCGTGGCCAGCTATCCCATGATCATCACCGTGGACAATACCGACGGGTCCTTGATGACCGGAAGCTACATCAACTATTCTCTGGCGGCCAGTGAAAACGACAACTGTCTGCTGCTTCCCATCCAGTGCGTGAAAACCGTTCCGCTGCCCGACGGCACCACCGGCAGCGTGGTCTTTGTCAAGGGCAGCCGCCCGGACAACGCCGTGGATCTGGAGGTGCCGGTGGACGGCGTACCCAAGGATTTCTGGGCGGTGCCGGTGGAGATCGGTATTTCCGACGACTATAATGTGGAGATCAAATCCGGTGTGGAGGAGGGAGCGGAAGTCTTTACACAGGTACAGACGGAAAGCTCCTGGATGTGATATGCTGGTAAAACTGAAGGACGTTTATAAAATCTACGGCGAAGGGATGGAAAGCGAGGTCCGGGCGCTGGACGGCGTGAGTCTGGAGATCGACCGGGGCGAGTTTGTGGCGGTGGTAGGTCAGTCGGGTTCCGGAAAGTCCACCATGATGAACGTGCTGGGCTGTCTGGATATCCCCACCCGGGGCGACTATCTTCTGGACGGGACCGACGTCCGGGAGCTGACGGACAAGGAGCTTTCCCATATCCGCAACAAGCAGATCGGGTTTATTTTTCAGCAGTACAACCTGATCCAGAATCTGAACGTGTTGGAAAATGTGGAGCTGCCGCTGATCTATCAGGGCATCGGCGCCGACGATCGGCGGGATATGGCAATGGAGGCGCTGGAGCGGGTGGGATTGTCGGACCGGGTCCGGCATAAACCCACGGAGATGTCCGGCGGCCAGCAGCAGCGCGTGGCCATCGCCCGCGCCATCGCCACCCACCCGCCCATCATCATGGCCGACGAGCCTACCGGCGCGTTGGACTCCCACACGGGACACGAGGTGCTGGGGTTTCTCCAGAGACTGAATAAAGAGGGCAGCACCGTGATCCTCATCACCCACGATAACGGGATTGCCGCCACCGCCCGCCGCGTGGTGCGGCTGGCGGACGGCAGGATCACGGAGGATCAGGCGCAGGAGGTGGATTGGCTGTGAATATTCGTCAGGCCATCAAAATGGCCGTCAAGTCCATTCTTGGCAGCAAGGGCCGGTCCATGCTGACGATGCTGGGCATCATCATCGGCATCGCGTCGGTCATGACCATCGTTTCCACCATCAACGGCATGAATGAGCAAAACCTCAAGCAGATGGAGGCCATGGGCACCAACCGCATCGACGTGTCCGCCTACCTCTATAACGGACAAAACGCCTTTGAGGCGCTGTATAATTACTGCAATTCGCTGGGCAGCGATCTGGTGCTGGGCGTCACGCCCAACAGCAACGCTTCCGCCACGGTGGTCTACGGCTCCAAAAGCAGCACCGCCATGCAGAAAAATCAGGAAAATATGTGGAGCATGGACGGCTCTCAGCAAAATCAGGGCAATGTGGCGCTGCCGCCCAATCTGTATTACGGAAGCGATCAGTACAGCGTCTGCAACAACTTTACCTTGGCCGGGGGGCGGGACCTGAGCGCCATCGACATCAAAAACTACGCGCAGGTCTGTATTCTGGGCGCCCGGGCGGCGCAGAACTTTTTTAACTACGCGGACCCTGTGGGGCAGACGATGCAGATCAACGGCCTGCCGTTCACGGTGGTGGGGGTCTACGCGGAGAAGGACCCGAACTCCAATTGGTCCATGGACAACGTCATCGTGTTCCCCTATTCCGTCAGCCGTCTCATCCAGCCCGGCACCACCATGAACGACTTCACGGTGAAGGCCGCCTCGGCGGAGGCCGCTGTGGAGGCCACCTCCCGCATCAGCGGATTTTTAACGGGATTGACCAACAACGGAAAAAGCGGAAACGGGTATGCCAACAGCAATAACCAGTGGCAAAATTCCGTCAACGAGCAGGCCACCATGATGAGTCTGGTGTTGGGCGGTATTGCTGCCATCTCGCTGCTGGTGGGCGGCATCGGCATTATGAACATCATGCTGGTCACCGTCACCGAGCGGACAAGAGAAATCGGCATCCGCCGGGCCATCGGCGCGGAGCGCAGCTCTATCGTGACCCAGTTCCTCATTGAGGCGGCCATGCTCTGCGGCATCGGCGGATTGATCGGTATGGCGCTGGGGACCGTGGCAACGAGAGTGGCGGGAAAACTGCTGGTCCATGTGGATATCTGGCCGTCGCCGGCCATCACGGTGGGAGCGTTTTTGCTGTCGGTGCTGCTGGGCGTTGTGTTCGGCATCTATCCCGCGGCCAAGGCGTCCAAACTCCAGCCTGTGGAAGCGCTGCGGGCGGAATGAGAAGGAGAAGCATATGAAAAGACGAATTTTGACATGGCTGACGGCGGTGTGCATGGCGGTATCCATGCTGCCGCTTTCGGCGATGGCGGCCGGGGCAGGCACTGTGACGTTCGCCGATGTGACGGACAAATCCACCGCTGTGGCCGTGGAGACATTGCGACTGATGGGTGTGCTGGACGGGTATGGCGACGGCAGCTTTCGCCCCGACAGTGTGCTGAACCGGGCACAGTTTTGTAAAATGGTGGTCTATGCCATGGCGGGAGAGGACCAGCTGGGGCGCTACTCCACCGTCACGGTGTTTCCGGACGTGAAACCGTCCCACTGGGCGGCAGGCTACATCAATATGGCCGCCAAGGGCAAGGGCATCATCGCCGGTTATCCGGACGGCAAGTTCCACCCCGACCAGACGGTCACGGTGGGGCAGGCGGTGACCATTTTGCTGCGCCTGCTGGAATATAAGGACGAAAATGTGGGCGGCGTGTGGCCGGACAGCTACATGGCCGTCGGCGCACAAGTGGGCCTTACCGACGGCGTGGGGTCCAACGGCAACGCGCCCCTGACCCGGGGGCAGGCGGCGCGCCTGTTCTTAAATCTGCTGCGTGCCAACAAGCGGGAGGGCGGCAGCTATCTTTCCACGCTGGGGACCCCCGTGACCAACACCATGCTGGTCTCTGCCACCGCCACCGGGACAGACGGGAAAAACAATGCCCTCCAGATCGCGGACGGCACCGTTTACCAGCTGGCCTCCGGCAAGACCTCCAACGGCTCGCTCAACGGCCTGCGGGGGACGATGGTGGTCAATGCCCATGGGCAGGCCGTCACCTTTGTGCCGGACTCCACCGGCGCCAGCCGCGTCATCACGCTATCCACCTGCACCACCACGCAGATTACGGATAGCAACGGGGTGAAGTACACGGTCAAGAGCGACACCAAGAGCTTCTACAACGGAGAAGAGACCTCCTGGGGCAGCGTCTCCAGCTGGGTCCACGCCGGAACCGCGCTGACACTGTACCTTGGCGATTCCGGGAATGTGGAATACATCTTCGTGGGCGGCGGCGGAAGCGCTACGGCGGCCGTGGTGGTTTATGACGACCATTCCGCCACCGGCTTTGACGCCCTCACCGGCGGGATCACCGGATACAGCATCTATAAAAACGGCGCTTCGGCGGGTCTTGGCGATCTGCGCAAGTACGACGTTGCCATCTACTCCGCCGCCACCAACTCCATTCGGGTGTGCGACACCCGGGTGACGGTGTACTACGAAAGCTGCAAGCCCAATCCCAAGGAGCCCACCACCATCACGGCGCTGGGCCAGGAATTTGACGTGCTGCCCACCGCCATGGAGAGCCTTTCCAAGTTTAAGCCCGGCGACCAGATGACGCTGCTTTTGACCGAGGGCGGTCAGGTAGCCGGTGCGGTGGAAGCCAGCGGAAACGCCGCGCGGAGCAATGCCGTGGGCATCGTTTCCTCCAGCGGCACGGTGCAGATGCTTTGCGGCACTGCCAAAATTGAGGTAAAGGCCTCCAACGCCGGCTCCTTCAAGGGGCAGTTGGTGCGCATCTCCGCCAGCAAGAGCGGCGTTACCCTCTCCCGCCTCAGCGGCGGCGCCTCCGGCGAGCTGAATGTGTCTACCCGGAAGCTGGGCAGTGTTGCACTGAGTGAAAACGTGATGGTTTTCCGCAACGGAGAGGATGTGGCGCTGTCCCAGCTTACCAGCGGCATCCTCCCCGCCTCCCAGATCACCTACGCCCGGACCAACTGGGCAGGTCAGGTGGACCTGATCGTCCTCGGCGGCGCTGCCAACACCGACACGGTGATTTATGGCCGCGCAGTGGTCAAATACGAGGATGACGAGTGGGTCTGGAACGCGGATAAGGGCGACAACGAGACCAAGAGAGACGGCGTCAACGGTCACTATGAGACGGTTGACGGCCAGAAGATCTGGGTCTGGAACGACGATGCCGGTCCCAACGCGGAGAAGGAGGAGGGCGTCAACGGCCGCTATACCTCCCGGACCAAGCTGGAAGTGGACTACGGCAGCGGCTTGTCCGTGGGTCCCTTCGCCACCGGCTTCACGGCGCGTAACGGCGACTATGTGGCGGTGACGCTGAATAAGAGCGGCAACGGCTACGCCAGTTTGGTGACGCTGGACAAAATGCAGGGCGTTTCCAACAGTGCTTGGAGCGGTCAAAGTGCGGTCACCATTGGTGGCCGGACGTATACGGTGGCCAGCGACGTGCCTTGCTACAACAAGGACGCGGGCACGTGGATTTCTCTCGACGCGGCGCATGCCTATGCCAGCACGGCAAACATCTATGTTTCGGGCGGCGCTGTGCGGGTCATCGAAGTCAGCCACTGAGCAAACAGGCGAAGAAGCTCCGGACGAAAGTCCGGAGCTTCTTCGAGTCTGTCCAAAAAGCCCGTTGGGCTTTTTGGACAAAGGGTTTCGCTGCGCTCTGCGCCTCATATGCCCGCCTTTGGCGGACCATTCGACGCTCGCTTCGCGCAAAGTGTTTTCTCCTACGCACAGGTCG
>NZ_JAQUVF010000037.1 GCF_028693505.1 Oscillibacter sp. | reverse complement strand
GCCCGCGCGCTGGGCTTTGCCGCTGCGGACATGCCCGCCCTGATCGACGAGCTCGGCGGCGCCGTTTCCACGGAGTTGCTGGAGAAGGTGGACGCGACCCCGGGCGACGCCATGGCGGAGTGCCGTCTGCTGGCCCCCATCAAGCGTCCGCGGCAGGACGTGGTGTGTCTCGGCGTCAATTTTTACGAGCATCGGGATGAGACGCTATCCTCCAACATCAAGTATGACGGCAAGCTCTCCAGCCCCGTCTACTTCAGCAAGCGGGTCTCCGAGGCCGTGGACCCCGACGGCAAAATCGAAAGCCACGCAGACTTTGTCTCGTGTCTGGATTACGAAGTGGAACTGGCGGTCATTCTGGGCAAGGACGCTAAAAACGTCCCTCTGGAGCAGGTTGCGGACTATGTTCTGGGCTACACCATTCTCAACGATGTCAGCGCCCGGGACCTGCAGTCCGCCCACCAGCAGTGGTACTTCGGCAAGAGCTTAGACGGCTTTACCCCCATGGGCCCCTGGATCGTCACCCGGGACGAGCTAGAGTGGATGCCCCGGCGCTCCATTCGCTCTTTTGTCAATGGGGAGCTGCGGCAAAACAGCGACACGGAGCTGATGATCACCAGCATGGAAACCGCCGTGCACCAGCTCTCTCAGGGCATTACCCTGAAGGCCGGCACCATCCTCGCCATGGGCACCCCCTCCGGCGTGGGCATGGCGTTCAACCCCGCCAAGTATATGCATCCCGGCGACGTGGTCCGCTGCGAGATCGACGGCATCGGCGTTTTGGAGAACACCGTGGAATAACCGGTTCCCCGGCACTGAAACAACGGAAACGAATGAGGGCAGCTCCGAATGGAGCTGCCCTTATTTGTTATCTTCTTATTGGTCGAGGCACTGTGCAACCGCCCGGTCCAGCAGCGCCATTTCCTCATCCGTCAGGTCCCACGCAAAGGCTGCGCAGTTTTCCATCACCTTTTTCCGGCTCTGAGCGCCAACAATGCAGGTGGACACAAACTCCTTGCGCGCGCACCAGTTCAGTGCGATCTGAGCGAGCGGCACCTGATGATGCTCCTCAGAAAAGCGGTCCATCACCTTCAAAAGCTCCATGACCTTAGAGAACATCGGCTCCTGGAAATGCTTATAAAAGCGGGTGCGGCTGTCGCTTGCGTTGAAGGTTGTCAATTCCCGGAAGGCGCCGGTGAGAATGCCGCCGCCAAGAGAGCCATAGGTCATGATGCCCATGCCCTGCTGAGCCGCCCACTTGATGAGCGCCTCGTCGTCACGGTGCACCATGGAATACTGGGGCTGAAATGCCTCGATGGGGCAGAACGCTCCCGCCTCCTCCATCTGCTCGCGGCTAAAATTGGAAACGCCCACATGCAGGATCTTCCCTTCCTTTTTCAGCTGGTTCAGCGCGTCCATGGTCTCGGCAAATGGGACCTTGGGGTCCGGCCAGTGGATCAGATAGAGGTCAATATAGTCCGTCTGCAAATTTTTGAGAGAGTCCTCGCACTGCTGGCGAATCCGCTCCCGGGAGCCGTCCCGCACATACGTTGTGCCGTCGACAAACACATTGCCGCATTTAGTGGAGATGACCACGTCCTTCCGGGCTCCCATGTTCTTGATGGCCTTGCCCACGACCCGCTCCGCCTCGCCGCCGTTGTAAGCGGGTGCGGTATCAATAAAATTGACGCCGTTTTCCACAGCCGCCCGAATGGCGTCCAAGCGGGTTTCCTCGGAGTTGTTGTCCCAGCCCACGCCGCCGATCCCCCATGTGCCCAGCGCCATCTCCGAGACCTGCATCCCTGTCTTTCCAAACTGTTTATACCGCATTGTGTCTCATTCCCTTCCTGCATTTTGGCTTTCCCTCGGGCAGACGCGCCCGGATGTTTCCAGTCCATCATAGCACAAGAAGCCGCCCCGCGCTACCGCTGCGCGGGATTTTTTGTCTTTTTTGTCCGTCCCTGCTCCGGCTGCAAAAACCACAGGCGCCGCAAAAGCGGCGCCTGTGGTTTTTAAGGTTCTTACACGCCGCCAAGCTTCATCAAGGCGGGCATCATGGTGCTGAGTCCCGGGAAGATGACCAGAATTGCCAGTGCGACCAGCAAAATTCCAAACCACGGTACCAGCGCTTTAATGAGCGTTCCCATGGGAATTTTGCCCACTCTGGATACGGCGAACAGCACCACGCCAAAAGGAGGTGACAGCACGCCGATCATCAGGTTGAACACCAGCACGATACCCAGATGGATACCGTTGATGCCAAACGCCATGGCCATGGGGAAGATGATGGGCGTGAGGATGGTGATGGCGCTGACGGTCTCCATGAACATGCCCACCGCCAAAAACGCCAGGTTCAGCAGCAGCAGGAAGGTCCACTTGCTGTGGATGACGGTCATGAGTCCCGCGATCAGCGTCTGGGGAATGTTGGCCTTGATCAGCACAGAGCCCAGCAGCGTGGAAACCGCCAGCAGAATGCAGATGGGCCCAGCCTCCACCACGGTTTGCTTCATCACAAGCCAGTAGCGTTTAAAGGTCAGTTCCTTATAGACAACAATGCCGAGGAAGGACGCGTACACCACGCAGATCGCGGCAGCCTCCGTGGGGGTGAAAATACCGGTGTAGATGCCGAGAATGATGATGATCGGCGTAAATACCGGCAAAATGCCGCCCGCCAGATCGGAAGCGGTCTTTTTCCACGAAACAAACTTGTCTCGGGGGTAGTTGCGCTTTTTGGCATAGATGGAAACCAGCACCGCCATGCACAGCGCAATCACGATGCCCGGAACCACGCCGGCAATCAGCAACGCGCCCACAGAGACACCGGAGACCATGCCGTACACCACCAGGGGCATGCTGGGCGGCACGATGGGGCCCAGCGTGGAGGACGCGGCGGTCACGGCGCAGGAGAAGTCGCGGTCGTACCCGGCGTCCTCCATGGCTTTGACTTCGATCTGGCCAAGGCCCGCGGCGTCCGCCACGGCGGTGCCGGACATGCCGGCAAAGATGAAGGAAGCCAGGATGTTCACGTGTCCCAGTCCGCCGGGTACCCAGCCGATGATGGCCCGGGCGGCCTTGAACAGCCGGTCGGTGATGCCGCACTCGTTCATGAGCTTACCCGCCAGCAGGAACATGGGGATGCAGAGAATGGTGAAGCTGTTGATTCCGCCGATCATGTTGGAGGTAATGGACATCCACTTCATGCCGGTGCTGAAGTTCATAATGAA
This sequence comes from Oscillibacter sp., assembly GCF_028693505.1. Taxonomy (GTDB): domain Bacteria; phylum Bacillota; class Clostridia; order Oscillospirales; family Oscillospiraceae; genus Oscillibacter. The sequence continues at coordinate 11,544 of NZ_JAQUVF010000037.1, read as the reverse complement.
CATGGCGCCGCCGGCGATGGCGTAGGGAACGGGGAAGCCGATCATAAACAGGACGATCAGCACAAAAAGACCCCAAATCGGACTCATACCTCAGCGCCCCCTTTCTTCAGCTCTTCCGCAACTTTGGCGGATTCGGCGATCATTTCCGCCTCGTTTTCCTCCTGCTGGGTGCGCACGTGCTCCTCACCCATAAACAGCAGCGCGGCGCGCAGGAGATTGGCAATCAGCGTCAGTACCAGAGCCGCCATGATGATGAGATACACCGCGGCCATGGGAATCCACGTGTTGGATGGCAGCACCTGCCCGTTGCTGGCGGCGTTTCGCACGTTTAGAAAGATGCTGTACACGCAAACTGCGCTGAATCCGGCCATGAAGATCTGGAACACGCCCATGATGATCTCCCGAATTCGGGACGAAAACAAATCAAACACCACCGTGATGCGCAAATCCTGCCCACGGCGGGCGGCAATTGGCCACAGCAAGAACACGAAGAGCACGTAGCAGTAGCGCGCCAGCTCCTCCGTGCCGGAAGTTGCGATGTCCAGCTTTCTGGCAATCACCTGATAGACGATCACAAAGATGATCAGCGACAAAAACAGGGCGCAAATATTGGTCACCACCGTCTCGACCCGATCAAAGATGCTCTTTATTTTTTCCATACGTTTCCTCCAATACTGGTATGCGGGGGATTTTTCACTTGGAGCACTCCGCGATCAAGGCCATCGCGTCGTCATAGCTGATGCCGGTCCAGTCGGAAGCGAACTTGGACTTCCAGAATTCCTGGCTGGCAGCCTTGATAGAATCCAGATCCAGATCCTTCACGACCTCGGCGCCGGCGTTCCGATAGGTCTCCGTCCAGTCGGCCTCTTCCTTCTCGATCAGGGGCACGCACTCGGTCATGGCGTCCTCGCCGGCCTTGCGGATGGCGTCCTGATAGTTCTGGGGCAGAGAGGTGAAGAGGCTGTTGCTCATGAAGATGCCCGCGCACTCCACAACGTGGTTGGTGGGCACAACGTACTTGGCCACCTCGGGAATATTCAGGTTGCCGGACTCAGAGATGGGGTTCTCGCAGGAGGCCACCACACCGGTCTGGATGGAGGTGTACAGCTCGCCCAGAGGGATGGTGACGGTGGTGCAGCCCAGCGCCTGCCAGGCGGCGTTCCACATGGCGTTGGAGTTCATGCGCAGCTTCAGACCCTTCAGGTCGGCAGCACTGCGGACTTCCTCGGTGGAGACCAGCGTGCGCATGCCGCGATAGAAGGGGCCGCACAGGTCCAGCACGTTGTGCTCGCTGGCCCAGCTGGCGCGGATGTTCTGCCAGTAGTCGCTGTTGTAGACATTATAATAGGTTTCCTTGTCGGTGATCAGGAAGGGGGCGATCAGCCACTGGTTCTCGTTGGAGTATGTATACACGGGGGCGGTGCCGGTGCCGCAGAACTCCAGCTCGCCGGAGGAAACCTGCGCCAGAGCGTCATCCTCGCTGGCAACGGTGCCGTCGGGATAGACGTTGATGGTCACCTTGCCGTCGGTGTACTCGTTGGCAAGCTCGGCAAACTTCTGGTACATCTGCACGACCACCGCAGCGGACGCATAGGTGGTGGAGAAGCTCCAAGTGTACTCGGTGTCAAATCCGCTCTCGGCGGGGGCTTCGACTCCCTCCGCGGGCTTCTCGGCGGGGGCCTCGGTCTTGGAGCCGCCGCAGGCGGTCAGGCCAAATACCATGCTTAGCGCGAGGGTCAGAGACAAAATCTTCTTTTTCATTCCTGTTTTCTCCTTCTCATAATGGGTGCCGTGAACAAGGTCTTGCTTTTCATTATTCTATCGTTTGTTAATTATACATGAATTGCTCGTTAAAATGTCATCAACGATTCACCCTGTTCCGTGCAGTTGTCGTAAACAGCGCCCTCTAATCCCTGCGCGCAGAAAACGACCCGCGATGCAGAAAATTGCATCGCGGGTCGTTTTACAGATGGAATTCAGTTGATCAGGCCGTTCCCAAATTCATCATGGAGGGAACGAGGGTGCTGAGTCCCGGGAAAATCACGAGAATTGCCAGAGCAATCAGCAGCACGCCGAACCAGGGGATCAGCGCCTTGATCAGGCGGCCCATGGGCAGCTTGCCAACCTTGGAAACAGCGAACAGCACCACGCCGAAGGGAGGCGAGATCACGCCGATCATCAGGTTGAACACCAGCATGATGCCCAGATGGATGCCGTTAATGCCAAACGCCATGGCCATGGGGAAGATGATGGGGGTGAGGATGGTGATGGCGCTGACGGTCTCCATGAACATGCCCACCACCAAAAATGCCAGGTTCAGCAGCAGCAGGAAGGTCCACTTGCTGTGGATGACGGTCATGAGACCGGCAATCAGCGTCTGGGGGATGTTGGCCTTAATCAGCACAGAGCCCAGCAGCGTGGAAACCGCCAGCAGAATGCAGATAGGGCCGGCCTCCACCACGGTCTGCTTCAGGACCATCCAGTAGCGCTTGAGCGTCAGCTCCCGGTAAACGAAAATGCCAAGGAAGGACGCGTACACCACGCAGATCGCGGCAGCCTCCGTGGGGGTGAAAATGCCGGTATAGATACCGAGAATGATGATGACCGGCGTAAAAGCGGGCAGAATGCCGCCCACCAGATCATGGCTTGTCTGCTTCCAGGAGACGAACTTGTCCCGGGGATACTTGCGCTTGATGGAGTAAATCGTGACCAACACCGCCATGCACAGGGCAATGACGATGCCGGGCAGCACACCCGCCACCAGCAGGGCGCCAACGGAGACCCCGGAAACCATGCCGTACACCACCAGAGGCATGCTGGGCGGCACAATGGGTCCCAGCGTGGAGGAGGATGCAGTGATCGCAGCGGAGAAATCGCGGTCATAGCCGGCGTCCTCCATGGCCTTGATCTCAATCTGGCCAAGGCCCGCGGCGTCCGCCACGGCGGTGCCGGACATGCCGGCGAAGATGAAGGAGGCGAGAATGTTCACGTGTCCCAGTCCGCCGGGCACCCAGCCGATGATGGCCCGGGCAGCCTTAAACAGCCGGTCGGTAATACCGCACTCGTTCATGAGCTTGCCTGCCAGCAGGAACAGGGGGATGCAGAGAATCGTGAAGCTGTTGACGCCACCAATCATGTTGGAGGTAATGGACATCCACTTCATGCCGGTGCTGAAGTTCATAATGAACATGGCTCCGCCGGCAATGGCGTAGGGAACGGGGAAGCCGATCAAAAACAAAACGACCAGCAGTAGCAATCCAAATATCGGGTTCATACCTCGGCACCCCCTTTCTTCAGCTCTTCCGCAATTTTAGCGGACTCGGCCATCATCTCCGCCTCATTCTCCTCCTGCTGGGTGCGGACATGCTCCTGGCCCATAAACAGCAGCGCGGCGCGCAGAAGGTTGGCAAGAAGCGTCAACACCAGCGCCACAAGGATCAGAATGAAAACAGCGGACAAGGGGACCCAGGTATTCGACGGAAGAACGGTGTTGTTTTTGACAGCGTTCTGAATATTCAAATAGATACTGTACACGCAAACTCCGCTGAATCCGGCCATAAAGATCTGGAACACGCCCATGATGATCTCCCGGACCCGCACGGAAAACAGGTCAAAAATCACCGTGATGCGGAGATCTTGACCCCGTTTTGCGGCAATCGGCCACAGCAAAAACACGAAGAGCACGTAGCAGTAGCGCGCCAGCTCCTCCGTGCCGGAAGTTGCGATGTCCAGCCTTCTGGCAATCACCTGGTACATAATGACCACGATAATCGCCACAAGAAAGACGGCGCAAATATTGATCACGAAATCTTCGACTTTATCAAAAATATGTCTGATTTTTTCCATAACAGCCTCCAAAAACAGAGTGCCTCTCAGCAAAATGAAAGACCTGAAAAGCGGGGCGGCTATTCAGCCGCCCCGCTCCGTCTTTCACAGCGGAGAGTGTGATTGCGGATGGGAACGTACTTACTTGGAGCACTCCGCGATCAAGGCCATCGCGTCGTCATAGCTGATGCCGGTCCAGTCGGAAGCGAACTTGGACTTCCAGAACTCCTGGCTGGCAGCCTTGATGGAATCCAGATCCAGATCCTTCACGACCTCGGCGCCGGCATTCTGATAAGTCTCCGTCCAGTCGGCCTCTTCCTTCTCGATCAGGGGAGCGCACTCGGTCATGGCGTCCTCGCCGGCCTTGCGGATGGCGTCCTGATAGTTCTGGGGCAGAGAGGTGAAGAGGCTGTTGCTCATGAAGATGCCCGCGCACTCCACAACGTGGTTGGTGGGCACAACGTACTTGGCCACCTCGGGAATATTCAGGTTGCCGGACTCAGAGATGGGGTTCTCGCAGGAGGCCACCACACCGGTCTGGATGGAGGTGTACAGCTCGCCCAGAGGGATGGTGACGGTGGTGCAGCCCAGCGCCTGCCAGGCGGCGTTCCACATGGCGTTGGAGTTCATGCGCAGCTTCAGACCCTTCAGGTCGGCAGCACTGCGGACTTCCTCGGTGGAGACCAGCGTGCGCATGCCGCGATAGAAGGGGCCGCACAGGTCCAGCACGTTGTGCTCGCTGGCCCAGCTGGCGCGGATGTTCTGCCAGTAGTCGCTGTTGTAGACATTATAATAGGTTTCCTTGTCGGTGATCAGGAAGGGGGCGATCAGCCACTGGTTCTCGTTGGAGTATGTATACACGGGGGCGGTGCCGGTGCCGCAGAACTCCAGCTCGCCGGAGGAAACCTGCGCCAGAGCGTCATCCTCGCTGGCAACGGTGCCGTCGGGATAGACGTTGATGGTCACCTTGCCGTCGGTGTACTCGTTGGCAAGCTCGGCAAACTTCTGGTACATCTGCACGACCACCGCAGCGGACGCATAGGTGGTGGAGAAGCTCCAAGTGTACTCGGTGTCAAATCCGCTCTCGGCGGGGGCTTCGACTCCCTCCGCGGGTTTTTCCGCGGGAGCCTCGGTCTTGGAGCCGCCGCAGGCGGTCAGGCCAAATACCATGCTCAGCGCGAGGGTCAGAGACAAAATCTTCTTTTTCATTCCTGTTTTCTCCTTCTTCATTATCAATTTATCTCTCGGGCAAATTCCATGTCCGAAAGTTAAATTCCTTTTGTTTGGCAGGCAGCCTGCTGCGCCTTGCTCAGACCCGGCATTTCCGCGTCCTGCGGCGTGGCGCTTGTCCACTAACATATGGCGGCTACTTCCAGTACTCTTAATTATGTCATACCGATTCCCGCTTTTCAATTCACAGTCCTGACGATATCTTTATGAAATTTTTATGCATAAATGCCAAAAGCAGGCAGAGTTCAAACTTTCTGGGGAAAAATCATGCGGACTTTTAGCGCGCCGTTATTGCCGCGCCGCAATGCCGCCGTCCAGCAGAATGGTCTGCCCCGTGATAAACTCCGAAGCGTCGGAGGCCAGCAGTACCGTAAGGCCCGCCAGATCCCGGAAGGCGCCGATCCTTCCCACGGGAATGCGGTCCGTGAGGGCCTTGTAAAAGACGGGGTCCTCCAGCTGGCGGGCGTTGATGGCCGTTTTTATAAAGGTAGGGGCAATGGCGTTGACGGTGATGCCGTCCGCAGCCACCTCGCAGGCGATCTGCTTGGTCAGCATGTTGATGGCGCCCTTGGAAGCGCAGTAGGCCGTGTAGCCCGCGTCGGAAACGCCCAGAATGCTTTTCATGGAGGAAATGTTGATGATCTTCCCGTAATGGCGCTTGCGCATCACGCGCACCACCTCCCGCGTCACCACAAAGCTGGCGCGCAGATTCAGGTTTAAAATGCGGTCCCAGGTGTCGTCGTCCATCTCCTCCAGCAGCTTGGGTTCGTTCATGCCTGCGGCGTTGATGAGAATATCCACACCGCCCATGGCCGCTTCCGCCGCCCGCGCCATCTCCACCACCGCCGCGGTATCGGTGATGTCGCAGGCGTGGAACAGGCACTGCACGCCCTTTTGTGCCGCCAGCGTCTGCAATTCCCCGAGATCGTCGCCTCGGCGGCTGACCAGCATCACATCACAGCCGTTTTGCAGCAGACACTCCGCCATCGCCCGCCCCAGACCCCGGGTCCCTCCGGTAACGACCGCCTTCTTCCCCTTGAGATCAAAAAGCTGTTCCATTGTAAAGTTTTCCATAAAAATTCCTCCTTATTTTTGATAAAGCGCATCGGGCAGCGCAATTTTCATGACGCGGGCGGGGCGCCCCTTCCCCGCTGTCTGCTTTCCCACGGTGGTGACGCAGCCCGCCTCCTCCAGCCGCGCCACGATTCGGTTGACGCTGCGGGGCGTGATGGAAAGGCTCTGCGCCAGCTGATCGGCGGTAACGCCTTCCTTCCTGTTTTGCAGCGCACTCGCCAGCTTTTTTAAGGTGGCTGTGCCAAGGCCCGTGCGCTCGGAAAGCCGCTCGACGCCGTGCTCCGCCGCGTGATCGTCCCATGTCCCCAGCGGGCCGGAGATGCCCTGCTCGTTTTCCACCAGATAGGAGGTGCCGGAATGGTCCGCAATGGCGCGGTTCAGCGCCATTGCCGCCCGGGACCGGGCCTCCAGCATGGTATCGCCCACGCCCATGCCCAGCCACACCTGATACTGGTCGGAGCGCTGGCCAAATTGCAGGAGCTTTGCGTGTTCGTGGTTTTTCAGAAACACGTTTTTCAGCATGTTGCGGGTGGTGACAATGAAAAAGTGGTCCATGCCGTCTCCGAACACGGCGGCCTCCAGCCGCTGGGCAATGGAATACACCCGCTCCTTGAACTCGTTTTGATAGCGCATTTTCTCCCACTCCCGGAGAAACAGGTCCCGTTCATCGTCGAACACATAGTCAAAATGGATGGCGATGACCGCCAGCCGCCCCTGATTCTCCATGGCGGAAAGATTGAGCAGCTGCAAATGGTAAATCTGCTCCTGCACCACCTCCTGGGCCGGGTGCACCCGGACGCAGGGAACGCCCTCGTCCAAAAGAGGACTGCAAATATGCTCCATGCAGGTGATGCAAACGGTGGCGCCTTTCTCCCGGTAGCAGTTCCGGTGAAACTCCAGCAGCTTCTTCTCGAAATCATACGTCTCCTCATCATAAGGCGCCCGCAGGATCTGCGTATCCCGGATTCCGGCCCCCTCCAGCACCTCCCGGAGCAGGGGCTCTTCGTACCGGTCCACGCTGATGACCTTCAAATCGCTGTGATGCACGATGGCGGCCTCAAACAGCGCTTGAAACGCGGACGTGCGGTTGTGGGGCAGATAGTTCCACGGGATGGTGGGCGAGAGCCGCTTGCGGGCGTACGCGTAGTTTGTGGGACCGCTGAACAGCAGCGCGTCCACGTCCCGCCCATTTTGAAACGTCTCCGCAATGGCGGCGGACTCCTCAAAAAACTCCGAGGGCCGAAGGACCAGCTGAATGTCCGGAAGTTCCTTCTCCACCACGCTTTGAATGACGCTGGCGCTGCTTTCAGGCCCAATCACGCCGATTTTCATGGGATTTCACACCTCTTTCCTATTAAAGACGTTGTAAACCATTTCGGTCCCTATTTTACACCTATTAAGGACCGTTTGTAAATGCTAGTTTAATTCATATGATTTCGATGGTTTTTTGCAAAATTCCTCAGGAGGTACTTTATGAAAAACAGCGCCATGCTTGCGGAGCTGCTGGAGCTCATCACCACAGACGCGGCTTCCGGACAGGAAACGGACATTGCCGCAAAGCTCGCCGCAAAGTTGCGCGCTCTGGGCTTTACCGTCACTTCCGACCGCGCCGGGGAGACCTTTGGCGGCGCGTGCGGTAATTTGTTCGGTGTGCTGGAGGGGACGCTCCCCGGGTCCCTGCTGCTCAGCTCCCATATGGACCGGGTGCCGAATGGCCTTGGCATCCGCCCCGTGGAGCGGGACGGGGTGCTCTACTCCGACGGGACCACCATCTTGGCGGCGGACGATATTTCCGGCGTCTGCGCGATTTTGGACGGTCTGCGCCGCGTCCTCGCCGCCGGCATCGCGCTGCCCCGGCTGGAGGTGGTCTTTTCCGTGGGCGAGGAGGCCGGTTTGTACGGCGCGAAAGCTGCCGACATGAGCTGGTTTCAGTCCAAGCTGGGCTATATCTTCGATTCCCCCGGCCCGGTAGGCCGCTTTGTGAACGCCGCTCCCGGCCGCTATCAGCTGGGCGCGGAGATCACAGGACTTGCCGCCCACGCGGGCAACGAGCCGGAAAAGGGCATTGACGCCGCCAGAATCCTGTGCGAGATGCTCTCCACCTTGAAGCAGGGCCGGCTGGACGAGGTCACCACCTCCAACTTCCCCATCCTCTCCACGGGGACCAAGGTCCCCAACGTGGTGTGCGACTTCGCCTCCTTTGGCGGCGAGGCCCGCAGCCGGGACGGCGGACGTCTGCGCGCCTACGTGGACTATTTTGAGACCCACTGCCGCGCCGTGGCGGAAAAATACGGCGCCGGGTTGAAGCTTACTGTGGAGGAGGCCTTCCTTCCCTTCTGCATTCCGGAAGAGGAGCCGGTCCTCGTCATGGCAAAGGCGGCCTGTGATTCTCTGGGCATTTCCTGCCGCATCGACGTGGGAGGCGGCGGCATGGACGCCAACATTTATAATGCGAGCGGCATGTCCACCGTGGGCGTTGCCACGGGCTATACGAAAAACCATACAAAGTCGGAGCAGCTGGTGCTGGAGGACTTTTATCGCTCCGGCGAGCTGGCCGCCAAATTGATCGAGACTTACGCAGGTTTCTGCGTGTCTGAATAAAATCTGTGTGTAAAAATTTTAGGAGGTAATTTGATATGGAAATGACAACCTATCAGGCAGTATTCGCCGTACTGCTCATCTTTTTCCTCGGCGACATGGTGGGCGCGCTCACCAAGGCAAAAGTATCTTCCATGTTCGTCATCATGATGGGATTTTTGGTCCTGTTCATGACCGGCATCTACCCCGCCAACATCATGGAGATCTCCGGCTTCGCCGCGGTGGCCAAGCTGGGCCAGTATTTCCTGCTCTTTAACATGGGCACGTCCGTGGACATTGCCACGCTGAAGCGGGAATGGCGGACCGTGGTCTGCGCCACCGTGGGTATGGCCGCCGCCGTTTTGGGCTGCGTGGTGGCGATCCCCTTCATCGGCAAGGAATTTGCGCTGGCTGCCGCTCCCGTGGTCAACGGCGGCATCGTCGCCACCACCACCATGGTGGAGGCCTGCGACTCTCTGGGCTTTGAGACCGCTGCCGCGCTTGCAACCTTCGTCTATGCCGTGCAGAAGTTTGTGGGCACCCTGCCCGCCTCCAACTGCGGCTTGAGCGTTGCCAACGACCTCGTAAGCGACCTGCGCGCAAAGCACGCCGCCGATTCCTCTTACAACTGGTATACCGCCCACGAGGGCAGCGCCGCCAAGTCCGACAAGGTCCCCTTCTGGACCAAGCACAAGAAGTACTACACCCAGTTCATCTGCCTGGCCGTCGCCGCCGCCATGCTGCTGCTTTCGGAGTTCCTCGGCAAGGTCTGCCAGGGCTGGGTCAACATGTCCATCTGGGCCATGGTGCTGGGCATCATCTGCCGCAACACGGGCCTCGTTCCCTCCAACATGCTGCGTGACTTCGCCAAGGCCAACGGCTTCTTCGCGTTCCTGTCCCTGTGCACCATCATCCCCTCTCTTGCCAAGGTGGACTGGGCGCAGCTCCCCGTCATCGGCGTGAAGGCGCTCATCATCTTCGTGCTGGTCGTCGTCTTTACGTATGTTGTGTTCTACCTGACCCCGGCCTGGAAGATCGTGGGCAGCAAGAAGCTCTCCATCGGCATTGCCATGTGCCAGCTGATCGGCTATCCCGGCACGGAGCTGATCGCCACCGAGATCACCAACGCCGTGGGCCAGACCGCCGAGGAGCGGGACGCCGTGTCCGCCAAGATCCAGACGGCCTACGTCATCTCCGGCTTCACCTCCGTCACCATCCTCTCCGTCTTTATCGCAAGCTTCCTGGCAAAGCTGATGGGCGCCTGAGAAAACGATGCTCTTTTGGATTCTGCTTGAACGCATCGCCATGATGGCGCTGCTGGCGGCAGTTGGCGTGTATTTGAGCCGAAAGGGCCTCCTCTCGGCCCAGGGCAGTAAGGATCTGGGCAACATTTTGCTGCGGATCATCATTCCCTGCCTGATCGTCAAATCCTACATCACCGAATACTCCCGAGAGCGCCTGCTGGAGCTGGCGCTCTCGGCAGGTCTCGCTCTGATGGGATACCTGCTGTCCATGGCCATTGCCTACGCGGTGTATGGAAAGCGCCGTCGCCTGGAAAACTTTGCCGCCGCCTTCTGCAACGCCGGGTTTATCGGCATCCCGCTGGCGCAGGCGGTGGTGGGGTCTGAGGGCGTATTTTACGCCGCGGCCGCCGTGGCGCTGCTGAATCTGTTTCAGTGGACCTACGGCGTGTATATCATGACCGGACGGAAAGACGCCATCTCTTTGAAAACCATTGCCAAAAACCCTGTGGTACTCTCCATCGTGATTGGCGTCTCCCTATTTTTATGCCGCGTGCCGGTCCCGGGGCTGATCTCCGATACGCTGGGGGCCATCGCCGGCATGAACACCCCCATCGCCATGATCCTCATGGGAACCTACCTCGCCAAGCTCCCCCTCCGAAAGCTGCTGGACCGGCGGGCCTTCGGCTGTGTGCTGCTGCGGCTTGTGGTCATCCCCGCCGTGCTGCTGGCAATTTTTTGTCTGCTGCCGCTGGGCGGCAACCTCCCGCTGGCCATGGCCGTCTTTTTGACCGCCGCAACGCCCGTGGGGGCCAACATCTGCATCTTCGCCCAGCAATATAACTGTGACTATGAATTCAGTGTGGTCACCGTTTGCCTGAGCACGGTTTTGTCCGTTGTGACGGTGCCGCTGCTGGCGTCTCTGGCGCAAATTATACTCTAAGCGTCGTTTTCTTCGGAAAACCTCGAGAAAGGATGTCCTCTATGCCTCAGTTTGATCCGTTGAAGTATTCCTTCGCCTCTCACCGCAACATCGTCTATGCCAAAAAGGGCATGGCCTGTTCCACCTCCCCCATCGCCTCTCAGGTCGGTCTGGAGATTTTAAAGAGCGGCGGCAACGCCATGGACGCCGCGGTGTCCATGGCCACCACGCTGCCGCTGGTGGAGCCCACCGGGAACGGCCTTGGCAGCGACTGCTTCGCTCTGGTGTGGACCGGCGGCAAGCTCTACGGTCTGGACGGCTCCGGCGTGGCCCCCATGGCGCTTTCCGCCGAGACGATTAAGGACGCAGGCTTCACCTCCGTCCCCATGAACGGGTGGATGTCCACCATGGTCCCCGGCGCGCCCAGCGCCTGGGCGCAGCTGCGCCGCCGCTTCGGCACAAAGCCCATGCAGGAGCTGATGGCCCCCGCCATCCGCTACGCCCGGGAGGGCTTCTGCATCCCCGTGAACGTCTACAAGCAGTGGCGTGCCGAGGTGGTCCGTTTCACCGCCGCCGCCGAAAAGGAGCCGGAGGTTTACGGCCCCTGGGTGGAGTATTTCACCAACGGCGGCAAGCCCTACGCCCCCGGCGACACCTTCCGCAACCCGGACTACG
>NZ_JAQUVF010000036.1 GCF_028693505.1 Oscillibacter sp. | reverse complement strand
CGGGCTTCGTCCCGGGCCATCTCGTGGACGGTATCGTGGATGGCATCCAGATTATACTGCTTCGCCAGCTTTGCCAGCTCGAACTTGCCCATGGTAGCGCCGTTTTCGGCCTCCACACGCATGGAAAGGTTCTTCTCGGAGGAGTCGGTGACAACCTCGCCCAGGAGCTCGGCAAACTTGGCGGCGTGCTCGGCCTCTTCAATACCGGCCTTGTACCAGTAATCGCCGATCTCGGGATAGCCCTCGCGATAGGCAACGCGGCTCATGGCCAGATACATACCGACCTCGGTGCACTCGCCGTTGAAGTTGGCGCGCAGACCGTCCAGAATCTTCTCCTGTGCCTCGGCGGGAACGTCCACGCCAAAGGACTTGCCAACGCCCACCACGTGCTCGGCAGCCCAGGCCATCTCGCCCTTCTGCTCGGTAAACTTGGAGGCGGGAACGCCGCACTGAGGGCACTTCTCGGGGGGATTCTCCCCTTCAAAAACATAACCGCAAACAGAACATACCCACTTTTTCATACTGATGATCCTCCTTATAAATTTAACGTATTGTTTTGATAATCGTTTCATATCCGCTTGGGATGATATGAGTATAACAGGATATTCGAATGTTCAACAGTTGCTAATGCAACAAGTCAAAAATTTTCCATCATTTTTTTGAAACGAGGCAGCGCTTTTATTTTGCCTGCCGCATGGAGAGGGAAATCCGCTTTTTCTTCTCGTCCACTTCCAACACGAGAACCTTCACCACATCGCCCACGGACACCGCCTCCGAGGGGTGCTTGATAAATTTATCCGCCACCTGCGAGATGTGGACCAAGCCGTCCTGATGGACGCCGATATCCACAAACACGCCAAAATCGATGACGTTGCGCACGGTGCCGGTGAGGGTCATGCCGGGCTTTAAGTCCTTCATCTCCAAAACGTCGGTACGCAAAATAGGCTTGGGCAGGTCCTCCCGGATGTCCCGGCCGGGCTTCATCAGCTCGGACGCCACGTCCCGCAGGGTGGGCACGCCCACGCCGATGGCGGCTGCCGCCTTCTCCTCGCCATAGGCCTCGATCTGGTCGGAGAGATTCCCCAGCGTCCCCGCCTGCACGTCCGAAAGGGCGTGGTCGGTGAGCTTTAGCAGCTTTTCCGCCGCGTCGTAGCTCTCCGGGTGGACGGCGGTATTGTCCAGCACGGATTTGCTCTCCGGCACCCGCAGGAAGCCCGCGCACTGCTGATAGGCCTTCGGCCCCAGCTTGGGCACCTTCAAAAGCTGCTTGCGGGCGGTGAAGGGGCCGTTTTCCTCCCGGTAGGTGACGATGTTTTTCGCCGTGGCGGCGGTGAGTCCGGCAACGCGCTGCAAAAGGGAGGGCGAGGCGGTGTTCACGTCCACGCCCACGGCGTTGACGCAGTCCTCCACCACGCCATTGAGGGCCTCGTCCAGCCGCTTGGGCGGGCAGTCATGCTGATACTGCCCCACGCCGATGGCCTTGGGGTCGATCTTCACCAGTTCCGCCAGCGGGTCCTGCAATCTCCGGGCGATGGACACGGCAGAGCGGAGGTTCACGTCGTACTGGGGAAACTCCGCCGCCGCCAAGGCGCTGGCGGAATAGACGGAGGCCCCCGCCTCGGAGACGATCATATAGCTCACGCGCGCGCCGCTTTCCCCCACCTTGGCGATCAGCTCCACCGCCATCTGCTCCGTCTCCCGGCTGGCGGTGCCGTTGCCGATGGCAATGTGCTCCACGCCGTGCTTTCGGATGAGCCGTGCAAGCGCTTCGATGGCCTCTTTTTTCTGGCGCTCCCCGTAGGTGGGATACACCACGGCGGTATCCAGCACCCTGCCGGTGCCGTCCACCACCGCCACCTTACAGCCCATGCGGTACCCCGGGTCCAGCCCCATGGTGACCTTGCCCTTGACGGGGGGCTGCATCAAAAGGGGCCGAAGATTCAGGGCAAACTGCCCGATGGCGCCATCGGCGGCGGTATCCGTCAAGCCGGCGCGGACCTCCCGTTCCAGCGAGGGGAACAGCAGCCGGTCGTAGGCGTCCTCCGCCGCGGACTTGACAAACTCCATGGCGGCGCTGCCGGGAATCACCACGTGGCGGCGCACCGTGCGCAGCGCCACTTCCCGGTCCACTTCCACGGAGACCTTCAGCTTTTCTTCCTTCTCTCCCCGGTTGATGGCAAGGATCTGGTGGCCCTGCAAGCGGGAGAGCGACTGGGAGAACTGATAGTACAGGCGGTAGACCGTGTCCTCCTCCGTGGCGGCAGCAGAGACAAGGCGGCCGTCTTTCATCAGCAGGTCCCGCAGGTGCTTGCGCAGCTGCGCGTCGTCGCTGATCTGCTCGGCAATGATGTCGGACGCGCCGGAGAGGGCGTCCTCCGCCGTCTCCACGCCTTTTTCCGCGTCCACATACGCCGCTGCCGCGCAAAGGGGGTCCGGGCAGTCGGCCCTCTGGGCAAAGAGGAGCGCTGCCAGCGGTTCCAGCCCCTTTTCCTTTGCCATGGTGGCCCGGGTGCGGCGCTTTTGCTTGTAGGGCCGGTAAAGGTCCTCCACCTCCGAAAGGGTTTTTGCCGCCAAAAGCGCGGCGGAAAGCTCCTCCGTCAGCTTGCCCTGCTCGGCGATGGCGGCGCGCACCGTCTCCCGCCGCTCCTGCAACCCCCGGAGGTATTGCAGCCGCTCTTCCAGCGTCCGCAGGGAGGTATCGTCCATCGCGCCGTGAAGCTCCTTGCGGTAGCGGGCGATAAAGGGGATGGTGTTGCCCTCGTCCAGCAGCTTTACAACGTTTTCCACGTGCAGGGGGAGCTTGTCCACTTCCTGCGCAATTTGTTCAATAATGGGGTCCATAAGATTCCTTTCTCGGTATCAAAGTGCCAGCACCAGCTCCACAGCCGCCAGAAGCACCCACAAAATTTTCAGGTATTTCCGGTTTGTGATCAGGCCCAGCGTCAGGGAAACGGTGATGAGCTGCAAACTCTCCGGCGTTTTGGCAAGCCCAAAAAGGCTCTCCAGCTGCATCAGGCACCCCAGCGCCAGCAAGCCCACATTCCACCAGGATTCCTCCCACGAATCCTGCGCAAAAAAGCGCCCAAACACCGGCGGGACCAGCACGATGGCCGCCGCCACACACATAAGCGGCTCCAGCAGAGCGCCGCCCAGAAAGCCCAGCGCCGCCGTATTGATGAGCAGCAGCGACAAGCCGTATTGCAGGATGCGCCTTAGCAGTACCGGTTTTCTTTCCATGGTCCGCCGTGTCCCCTTTTCATTCCGATTATTTATGGTACAGGCTCTTCGTCTCGTATTTTGCCTGAGAACTCACATTGAGTCCCAGCCGCCTTAAAAGCTTGTCGTCCACGTCGCTGAGCACCACGGTAAAGTGGGCGTCGCAGCCCCGAAGCTTTGGCAGCTGCTGCTGGGCAAGCTCCGCCAGCGGGTTTGTGAGCGCGGAGATGGTGAGGGCCATGAGCACCTCGTCCGTGTGGAGCCGGGGATTCCGGTGGCCCAGATACTGGGTCTTGAGCCGGCACACCGGCTCCAGCACCTGAGAGGAGATCAGCTCGAAGTGGTCGTCGATTCCGCCCAGCGCCTTGATGGCGTTGAGCAGCAGCGCCGACGCGGCCCCCAGCGTGTCGGAGGTCTTGCCGGTGATCACCCGGCCGTCCGAGAGCACCATGGCCCCTGCGGGGCCGCCGCTGGTCTCCGCCTTCAAAAGCGCCGCGGACACCGCCGGGCAAATCTCCGGCGTGACCTCCGCCTGCTGCATCACAAGCTCCAGCTTCCGTACCGGCGCGTCGCCGCATTTGCCCTGCAACCGCTCCACGCAGGCGGTATAGTACCGGCGCAGAATCTCCATGCGGCTGGCGTCGCAGCAGACGGCGTCGTCCACAATGCACTTGCCCGCCATGTTCACGCCCATATCCGTGGGGGACTGATAGGGGGACTCCCCCTGGATTTTCTTGAAGATGGCGCTGAGCACGGGGAAAATCTCCACGTCCCGGTTATAGTTGACGGCGGTCCTGCCGTAAGCGTCCAGATGGAAGGGATCGATCATGTTCACATCGTCCAGGTCCGCCGTGGCCGCCTCGTAAGCAAGGTTCACCGGGTGCTTGAGGGGCAGATTCCAGATGGGGAACGTCTCAAACTTGGCGTATCCGGAGGTGACGCCCCGCTTGTAGTCGTGATACAGCTGGGAAAGGCAGGTGGCCATCTTTCCGCTGCCGGGACCGGGCGCCGTCACCACCACCAGCGAGTGGCTGGTCTCGATATAATCGTTTTTCCCCAGCCCCTCGTCGCTGACGATATGGGGCACGTCGGAGGGATATCCGGCAATGGGATAGTGGCGGTAGCACCGGATGCCAAGGCTTCCCAGCCGCTTTAAAAAGGCGTCCGCCACGCCCTGGCCGTTGTATCGGGTCAGCACCACGCTGCCCACATACAGACCAAGTCCCCGGAAGCAGTCGATCAGCCGCAGCACGTCCTCGTCATAGGTGATGCCCAGATCGCCCCGGATCTTGTTCTTCTCGATGTCCGCGGCGTTGATGGCGATGACGATCTCCACGTCGTCTTTGAGCTGCTGGAGCATCCGGATCTTGCTGTCCGGCGCAAAGCCCGGCAATACCCGGGACGCATGGAAATCGTCGAACAGCTTGCCGCCGAATTCCAGATACAGCTTGCCGCCGAACTGGGCGATCCGCCCTTTGATCTGCTCGGACTGCGTGGTAAGGTATTTTTGATTGTCAAATCCAATGGCTCCCATATGAGCACACCCCTTTGTGTGTTTTTGTCAAAACCGGGAATAGTATATCACAGCCCAGAGATTTTGGGAAGAGGGGGAAAAGGTCAACCTATTAGAGAAATTTATCTTCAATATAACGAGTTTGTGCTTTACTTATGAGAAAAGTGTCGATATAATGTCTTAGGCTGGGTTTTTATGGCCAGCCTAGAAACGCAAAATTCAACCGGGAGGTTTTTCGATTATGTCGAATTGCGCCATCGTAGGCATCAACTGGGGCGACGAGGGTAAGGGCCGCATGGTGGATCTGCTCACCAGCGATTATGATGTGGTCATTCGCTATCAGGGCGGCGGCAACGCCGGCCATACCGTTGTCAACGATCTGGGCAAGTTTGCCCTGCACCTGCTGCCCTCGGGCATTTTCCGCAAGGACGTTGTGAACATCCTCGGCAACGGCGTCGCGCTGGACTGCGAGAGTCTGTGGACGGAGATGCAGGACGTGATGAGTAAGGGCGTTGCCATCACACCTGAAACGCTGAAGATCAGCGACCGGGCATCTCTGCTGCTGCCTTGGCACCGGGATCTGGACGCGCTGGAGGAAACGCGCCTTGCCGACAAGAAGTACGGCTCCACCAAGCAGGGCATCGCGCCCTTCTACTCCGACAAGTACCAGAAAAAGACCGTGATGGCAGGCGAGCTGCTCTACCCCGAAAAGCTCTGGGCCCATCTGGAAGGCATTTTGGAGTGGAAAAACCTGACGCTTCAAAAGGTGTACGGCGCCAAGCCTTACACCATGGACGACCTGAAGGCATGGGTGGCGGACTTCGGCGAGAAGATCAAGCCCTTCGTCTGCGACACCGGCGCCTTTTTGCGCGCCGCCCAGTCTCAGGGCAAGCGCATCCTCTTTGAGGCCCAGCTTGGCTCCCTGCGGGATCTGGACTACGGCATCTATCCCTACACCACCTCCTCCAACGCCATCGCGGCCTACGCCCCTGTCGGCTCCGGCCTTCCCTGCGCGAAGCTGGACAAGGTGGTTGGCGTTGTGAAGGCCTACTCCTCCTGCGTGGGCGAGGGTCCCTTCACCTGCGAGTGGTTTGGCGAAGAGGCGGAGAAGCTGCGTCAGGCCGGCGGCGAATACGGCGCCAAGACCGGGCGTCCCCGCCGGGTGGGTCCCATCGATCTGGTGGCCACCCGTTACGGCGTGGCCTGCCAGGGCGCGACGGATATCGCCCTGACCAAGCTGGACGTTTTGAGCTACATGGATCAAATCCCCGTCTGCGCCCACTATACCCTGAGTGGCGTGCGCACCGACGAGTTCCCCTTCCCCGCCGTGCTGCCCGACGCCATGCCCGTCATGGAGTATCTGGACGGGTGGAAGTGTGACATCTCCGGCGCCCGCAAGTGGGAGGACCTTCCCGAGGCCGCCCAAAAATACGTGGAGTATGTGGAGCGGGAGATCGGCTGCCGCATTACCTACGTCTCCGTGGGTCCCGAGCGGGATTCCATCGTCATCCGGTAAGTTTACCCGGGGCGTCTGGGCCTCCACCGCCTCCGGCGAACACACGGCACCATGCTTGGGGGCACCTTCGGGTGCCCCCTTACTTTTGAAACGAAGAAAGGTTGACCTTCTATGAGTAAGGACCGTTACGAATCCCCTCTGGCGTCCCGGTACGCCTCCGATTTTATGCTGCACCTGTTCTCCGCCGACAGGCGCATTGAGACCTGGCGCCGCTTGTGGGTGGCGCTGGCCCGGGCGGAGCACAATCTGGGCCTGCCCGTCACGGCGGAGCAGGTGGCGGAGCTGGAAGCCCATCTCACGGATATCGACTATGACTGCGCCGCCGCGCGGGAGAAGGAAGTCCGCCACGACGTGATGGCCCACGTGTATACTTACGGCAAGGCGGCTCCCTCCGCCGCGGGCATCATCCATCTGGGCGCCACCAGCTGCTATGTCACCGACAACGCCGACCTCATCCTCTACCGGGAGGGGCTGCGCTACCTGCGCGGGGAGCTTTGCGCGGTGCTCTCGAACCTCTCCCAGTTTGCCCGGCAGTATGCCGCCACCCCCACGCTGGGCTATACCCACTATCAGCCCGCCCAGCTGGTGACGGTGGGCAAGCGGGCCACCCTCTGGATGCAGGACCTGCTCTCCGATTTGGAGGAGCTGGACTTCGTGCTGGACAATTTGAAATTTTTGGGCTGCCGGGGCACCACCGGCACCGAGGCCAGCTTCCTGGACCTCTTTGAGGGCGACGGCGGCAAGATCGACGAGATGAACCGCCAGATCTCCGCCGAGTTCGGCTTTGACAAGTGTTTTTCCGTCTGCGGCCAGACCTATCCCCGGAAGGTGGACAGCCGGATTTTGAACGTTCTCAGCGCCATTGCCCAGAGCCTCTACCGCATGGCAAACGACATCCGCCTGCTCCAGCACGACCGCCAGGTGGAGGAACCCTTTGAAAAGAACCAGATCGGCTCCTCCGCCATGGCCTACAAGCGCAATCCCATGCGCTCCGAGCGCATCTGCTCCCTTTCCCGCTATCTGATGGCGGACGCCATGAACGCCCCCATGACCGCCTCCGTCCAGTGGCTGGAGCGGACGCTGGACGACTCCGCCAACCGGCGCATCTCCATGCCGGAGGGCTTCCTCTGCGCGGACGCCATTTTGCGCCTTGCGCAAAACGTCACCGACGGGCTGCACGTGAACGAAAAGGTGGTGGACGCCACCGTGCGGGAGTACCTGCCCTTCATCGCCACGGAGAATCTCATGATGGAGGCCGTGAAGCGGGGCGGCGACCGCCAGGAGCTGCACGAGATCATCCGCACGTGCTCCATGGCGGCAACCGCCAAAATGAAGGAGGGCGAAAAGTGCGACCTCTTGCGCCGTCTGGCGCAAGAGAGTGCCTTTGGCATGACGGAAGCAGAGATGGCCGCCGTGCTCACCCCCAGCGCCTACATCGGCCGGTGCAGCGCACAGGTGGAGGCATTTTTGAAGGAAGTGGAGCCTTTGCTGGGCGAAGCCGGCGGGGAAAAGCCGGAGATCAACCTATAACCCAACAAGCCCGCGGACGGCTGTTTCCCCTTGGGGAAGCGGCTGCCCGCGGGCCTTTTTGTGAATTTTGCCGGGATCTTTTGATATTTTTTCCCAAATATTTCTCCGCATTTTGGCTGTTTTGACGTTGACAGCGCCCCGTCCGGGGTGATAAACTCCAAACATCAATTGAACCATTGACAACGGCGTTGATGGAGAAAAGTAGCGCAGACGTTCCGGGCCAGTGAGCGGGGGAGGGTGAGAACCCCGTACCAAAGAAGTTGCGCGAAGAACACTCCGTAGCTGCAATCTGAACGCGGGACTCCGCTAGTAAGTGCGACGAGTTGTGATCGTTACATCACACGGGCTTGTTGGAGCCTTGAAGGTGACCATTCCCCTTCGGGGAAGGTAAATTAGGTGGCACCGCGGATAGCAGCTATTCGTCCTAAAATTTTTTAGGATGTAGCTGCGTTTTTTGTTATGTGGCCATAACAAAAAAAGTGCGCCAGCGCTTTGTCCCGCAGGACAGGGCCGCTGCGCAAATCAATCTGGAGGTGCTTTTTATGTGTTCCATCATGGGCTTTTCCAAAAAGACCCGCTCCAAAGAGGAGATTCGCCCCTACTTCGACCGCACGCGCTCCCGTGGCCCGGATATGTCCCGCATTGTTGAGACGCCGTCCGGCTATCTGTGCTTTCACCGGCTGGCCATCATGGGACTGACGGAGAGCGGGATGCAGCCCTTTGCGCTGGACGGCGACTATGTGGTGTGCAACGGTGAGATTTACGGCTTCCGCCCCTTGAAGCGGCAGCTTTCCGAAAAGTACGAATTTTTCTCCGGCAGTGACTGCGAGATTTTGCTTCCGCTGTTTCACGAATACGGGCTTTCCATGTTCTCCCGGCTGGACGCGGAGTTCGCCCTCATCATTTACGATTCCATGACCGACTCCCTCATCGCCGCCCGGGACCCCATCGGCATCCGGCCTTTATTTTACGGGTACGATCAGGACGGCGGCATCGTGTTTGCCAGCGAGGCCAAAAATCTGGTGGGCCTTTGCGCGAAGGTTTGCCCCTTCCCTCCCGGTCATTACTACGCCTACGGCAAATTCGTCCGCTACACGAATCTCACCGCCGTCCGGTCCTATCTTCCGGACGATCTGGACACCGTGTGCCGCAGCATCCGCAACAAGCTGATCGCCGCCGTGGATAAGCGGCTGGACGCGGACGCTCCGCTGGGCTTTCTGCTCTCCGGGGGGCTGGATTCTTCCTTGGTGTGCGCCATCAGCGCCATCGTGCTGGGGAAAAAAATTCGCACCTTTGCCATCGGCATGGAGAAGGACGCCATTGATCTCAAGTATGCCCGTCAGGCCGCCGACTTTATCGGCGCGGACCACACAGAGGTCTATATGACCCGGGAGGAAGTGCTCTCCTCGCTGGAAGAGGTCATCTCGCTTCTGGGCACCTGGGACATCACCACCATCCGCGCCAGCATGGGCATGTACCTTTGCTGCAAGGCCATCCACGAGAGAACCGACATCCGGGTGCTGCTGACGGGGGAGATCAGCGACGAGCTGTTCGGCTATAAATACACCGACTTTGCCCCCACCGCCCAGGCCTTTCAGAATGAATCCCGCAAACGGGTGGAGGAGCTTTACGCCTATGATGTGCTGCGGGCCGACCGCTGCATTTCCGCCAACTCTCTGGAAGCCCGGGTCCCCTTCGGCGATTTGGATTTTGTCCGCTACGTCATGCAGGTGGACCCCCGGCTCAAGCAAAACACCTACCACATGGGCAAGTACCTGCTGCGCCGCGCCTTTGAAGGAGACCACCTGCTGCCCCACGACATCCTCTGGCGGGAAAAGGCCGCTTTTTCCGACGCGGTGGGCCACTCCATGGTGGACGATCTGAAGGCCTACGCCGAGGAAAAGTACACCGACGAAGAATTTCATCAGCGCCGCAAGGCCTATGATTTCTGCACGCCCTTTACCAAAGAGAGTCTGCTCTACCGGGAGATCTTTGAAAAATACTATCCCGGTCAATCGGCGATGATTCCTGACTTCTGGATGCCCAACAAATCGTGGGAGGGCTGCAATGTCAGCGATCCCTCCGCCCGGGTTCTGGCAAACTACGGTGCCAGCGGTCAGTAATTTTCCGGAAAGTTAGATGTATTACCTATTGTGTTCCCGCTGATTTATGGTAGTATTTGATATGAGAAATATAGGAGGATGAAAGTTATGAGCACACCTGCGAAACTCCCCGAACTGTTCGGCAGTCTGGTCTTTAACGAGGAGACCATGAAAGAGCGCCTGTCTTCCGCATCCTACGGCGCATGGAAGAAATGTATCACCGACGGGACTTCCCTGAACATTTCCACCGCCAATGAAATCGCCGAGGCCATGAAGCAATGGGCCGTGGAGAAGGGCGCCACCCACTACACCCACTGGTTCCAGCCCATGACCGGCGTCACCGCGGAAAAGCACGACAGCTTCATCACTCCTGTCGGCGGCGGAAAGATCATCATGGAGTTTTCCGGCAAGGAGCTGGTCCGCGGCGAACCCGACGCCTCCTCCTTCCCCTCCGGCGGTCTGCGCGCCACCTTTGAGGCCCGTGGCTATACGGCCTGGGACCCCACCTCCTTCGCTTTTATCAAGGAGGATTCTCTGTGCATCCCCACGGTCTTTTGTTCTTACTCCGGTGAGGCGCTGGACAAAAAGGCCCCCCTGCTGCGCTCCATCGACGAGGTGAGCCGTCAGGCCGTCCGCATCCTGCGCCTTTTTGGCGACACGGAGACCCGTCGGGTCACCGCGCAGGTTGGTCCCGAGCAGGAATACTTCCTGATCGACAAGGAGCTTTACAACCAGCGCAAGGACCTGCGGATGACCGGGCGGACGCTCTTTGGCGCAAAGCCCCCCCGGGGTCAGGAGCTGGAGGATCATTACTTTGGCGCCATCAAGCCCCGGGTCGCCGCCTACATGAAGGATCTGGATGAGACGCTGTGGGCTTTGGGCGTTTTGAGCAAGACCAAGCACAACGAGGTGGCCCCCTCCCAGCATGAGATGGCCCCCATTTACTCCGACGCCAACACCGCCTGCGACCACAACCAGCTGGCCATGGAAATGATGAAGAAGGTAGCCGACCGGCACAATCTTGTGTGCCTGCTGCACGAAAAGCCCTTCGCGGGGGTCAACGGCTCCGGCAAGCATGACAACTGGTCTCTGGGTACGGACACCGGCAAGAATCTCTTTAGGCCCGGCTCCACCCCCAGACAGAATGCCCAGTTCCTCCTGTTTTTGGCCGCCTTTGTCAAGGGCGTGGACGAATATCAGGACTTTTTGCGCACCACCGTCGCCTTCCCCGGCAACGATCACCGTCTGGGTGCGCAGGAAGCGCCGCCCGCTGTGATCTCCATCTTCCTCGGCGACGATCTCAACGGCGTGGTGGAGTCCATCATCAAGGGCACAGAGTTCAAAGAGGCCGGCAAGCGGACGCTGCAAATCGGCATTGACGTGCTGCCCTCCATCCCGCAGGACAACACCGACCGCAACCGCACCTCCCCCATGGCCTTCACCGGCAACAAGTTTGAGTTCCGGATGCCCGGTTCTTCCCAGTCCGTCTCCGGTCCCAACATCGCCCTCAACACCATCATGGCAGAGTCGCTGAGCCAGTTTGCCGACGTGCTGGAGCAGTCCAAGGACTTCCAGTCCGATTTGCAGGCGCTCATCAAGAAGGCCTTCACGGAGCATCAGCGCATCATTTTCAACGGCAACGGCTATGACGACGCCTGGCTGGTGGAGGCGGAGAAGCGGGGCTTGTGCAACCTGAAATCCACCGCCGACGCCCTGCCCGCCTATGTCGCCCCCAAAAATGTGGAGCTGTTTGTCAAGCACGGCATCTACACCAAGGGCGAGCTCCAGGCCCGCTACGAAATCCACGTGGAAAATTACAGCACTGTGGTTGGCATTGAGGCCAGCACCATGGCGGATATGATCCGTCACGACATTCTGCCCGCCGTCTCCGGCTATGCCACCGATCTTTGTGGGCGGGTGGACGCCAAGGAGACCTGCGGCTTCCCCTGCAAGTACGAAAAGACCACCGCCGGAGAGGTTTCCGCGCTGACCGATGCGCTGCTGGACGCCTGCGACAAGCTGGAATCCGATCTGGCTGCGGTTCCCGCCGGGGCTGAGAAGGCCATGGTGTACAACCACGAGGTCATCATTCCCGATATGGCCGCCGCCCGGACCATCACCGACAAGCTGGAGACCCTGACCGCCAGCGAGTACTGGCCCTTCCCTGTGTACGCGGACCTGCTTTTCTCCGTGTAAGAATGCCTCGTGGGAGCACTCGCTCCCCCTTTAAAAAGCAAGCGCAGCGGAGCGCCGTAGGCGGCTCCGCTGCGCTTGTTTTTTCTTTCCGTCCGGCGCAGAGCCGGAACCCCGTGTTCCCCTCTTTCCTTCGGTTCAGCCGCGCTTTCCCCGCAGCCGGACCGGCCCTGCCTCCCATGGAGGCAGGGTTTTTTTACAGAAACACGTCAAAAAACAGGGCACATACGGCGGTGATGATGCCGCAAAGCCCAATGGCAAGGCCGCTCATCGCGCCCTCCGTCTCCCCCATTTCCATGGCCCGGGCCGTTCCCACGGCGTGGCTGCTGGCGCCGATGCCAAGGCCGACCGCCAGCGGGTCCTTTACCCGGAAGAGCTTGACAAGGTACGGCGCGATCAGATTTCCCAGAATTCCCGTGACCATCACCGCCGCCACCGTGATTGCCACGATCCCGCCGTGGTCTTGGGAGACGACGGTGGCAATGGGCGTGGTGACGGATTTCGGCAGCAGCGACGCCGTCATCTCCCGGTCCAGTCCAAACAAGTGGCACATCACGAGAATGCTGCCGATGGAGGTCAGCACGCCCACCGTGCAGCCCACCAAAATGGGCAGCCAGTTCTTTTTCAGCAGCTCGATCTTGGAATAGATGGAAACCGCCATGCAGGCTGTGGCAGGCCCCAAAAACATGTTGATGACGCTGCCGCCTTGAAAGTAGGCCTCGTAGGGAATATGGAAAACGGTCAGTACCGTGACCAGCAGCGTAACGGAAATGACCATATAGTTGCAGATCACAAGTCCTGTTTTCTTTTGCAGCTTCACGCCGATCCAGTAGGCCGCAACCGTCATGGCGATCCCCAGAAAGGGAGATTCCAAAAGCGCGCTCATCGGCTGCCCCCCTTCTTCTCCACCAGGCGGCAGGTCAGCCGCACCGCCGCCACCGTCGCTCCGTACGTGAGGACCAGCGACACCACGCAGATGGTGATAAACGCCGTGGCATTCTGCCGGATCAGATCGAAATAATTCATGATCCCCACCGACACCGGGACAAAGAAAAAGCCCAGGTTTCCCAAGAGGAAATCCGCCTTTTCACGAATGTGATCCACCTTCACCACGCCCAGCACCAGCAGCGCTAGCAAAAGCAATAAGCTGATGACGCTGGCCGGAAACGGAATGGGCAATATCGCCTCAATGCACTGGCTTGCCCAATACACGCCGAAAACGATACCGATCTGGAGCAGAATTTTCATGTGCTCGCCACCTTTTTCACAAAGTTATCCTCCTCATTTTACGGGTATCAGGGAAAGATGTCAAACAAAATCACGAAATCGTTTGCGTGGGAATCTTCAAAAAAACGCCGCCCGACGGGCGGCGTTTTGTGCGCGTTTCACAGCGGCATCTCTTTTTCCAACTCCTTGCGGAAATCCGGGTGGGCAATGGCAATCAGGGCCTTTGCCCGCTCGCGGCAGCTCTTGTATTTCAGATTCGCCACGCCGTATTCCGTCACCACGTACTGCACGAAGGTCCGGGGCGTGGTGACCACGCTGCCCAGCGGCAGGCAGGCTTTGATCTTGGAGTGCAGCAAGCCGCTCTTGTCCAGATAGCTGGAGCGCAGGGCGATGATGCTCTTGCCCTCCCGGGACCACTGGGAGCCAATGACCCACTCCAGTTGACCGCCGGTGCCGGAATACTCCCGCGTGCCGATGCTCTCCGCGTTCACCTGACCGGTGAGGTCCACCTCCATGGCGTTGTTCACGGAGACCACCCGGTCGTTTTCGGCAATGCGGCGGGGATTGTTCACCCAGTCGATCTCCTTAAAGCAAAAGGCGGGGTTTTGATTTGCAAATGCCCACAGGTTCCGGTCTCCCACCAAAAACGCGCCCACAGAGCGCCCCGGAAACACCTGCTTGCAGCTGTTGTTCACCACGCCCTTTTTCATCAGCTCCACCACACAGTTGGTCATCACCTCCGTGTGGATGCCCAAATCCTTCTTCCCCGCATAGGCAAGGCAGTCCCCCACGGCGTTGGCAAGGCCCCCCAGTCCAAACTGGCAGCACGCGCCGTTTGGCACCAGCTCGGCAATATGCCCCGCGATGCGCCGATCCGTCTCCGTCGCCGCCACCACACGGTTTTCCGTGGGCATCCGGTGGCTTTCCACGATGGCGTCCGCCTCCGACACGTGAAAGAGCAAATGCCGCTCCCCCTCGCTGACGCAGGCGGGCATTTGATCGTTTACCTCCACGATCACCGTCTCGCACTGCTCCAGCACCGTGCGGTGCAGGTGGGCGCCCCAAAGCGTCCGGCTCATCCAGCCGTTCTCATCCGGCGGTGCGCAGACGATTACCGCCACCCGCGGGCGCCGGGAGGCCATCCACACGCCGGTCTCGCTCAGGTGCGTGGGGACAAAGTGGACGTTGCCCTGGGGCACCAGCGTGCGGTCCGCCGCAAAAAAATTGACGTTATACTCCACCAGATCGCGGTTTTCCACTTGGAGCAGGGCGGTGTCCAGCGGGGCGAACAGGGAGTTCCACTCGATCCTGCCGCCCAAAGCCCCCAGGCGGCGCGCCAGCGCCGCGTCCACGGCATAGGGCCAGTTGGCCCCGCCGGTGGAAACCACGGTGTCTCCGCCGTGAATCAAAGCGGCAGCCTCATCCGCCGTCATGACCCGCTTTTGATATTGCTCCTGCCAGTCGCCGCCGTCCGCCCAGCGGCTTTGACGGCTTGGAATCTCTCCTGCCACGTTGTTTCCCTCCATTGCGGGGCCTCGCTGCAAAAG